>JBBITE010000006.1:30828-72699 GCA_037440905.1 Anaerolineae bacterium
GATACGGTGATTGTTGGTCATGTCAAATATAATATCATAATCACGGAAGCAAAGCACATCAGGAAGCAAAGCACATCAGGAAGCAAAGCACATCAGGAAGCAAAGCTTCCTGACTCCAAGGAGGAAGAGATGGGAAAACTCACAGGTAAGGCGGTGATCATTACGGGAGCGACATCGGGAATCGGGAAGGCGACGGCGCTATTGTTCGCCGACGAAGGCGCAGATTTGGTCATTACGGGACGACGCGCAGCGTTGGGGAAAACCGTCGAAGCGGAGATCCGGCAGAAGGGAGTCCGATGCGTATTCGTTGAAGCGGATCATTCTCAAGCCGACGATTGTTCCCGCGTCGTCGAGCGGACTCTCGCCGAATATGGCCGCGTGGACATCCTGTTCAACAATGCCGGCATCGTGACCGGCGGCACAGCCGAAACGACAACGGAGCAAGTCTGGAATGAGACGCTGGCAATCAACGTCACGGCGGTTTGGCGTATGTGCAAACTAGTCATTCCACACATGAAGAAGCAGGGCGGCGGCGTGATTGTGAATAACGGTTCGGATTGGTCGGTGGTGGCGGGCAGAGACGCCTTCCCTTATGTGACGAGCAAGGGCGCAGTGGCGATGATGACCAAAGCAATGGCGCTCGATTTTGCGCGCGACAACATCCGCGTCAATGCCGTTTGCCCCGGCGACACGTTCGTGGACCGCTGGCTGGAGAAGGGCTACTTCGAGTATTCGGACCCGGTCAGTTTGGAGCAGGCAATCAAAGATGCCAGCGCTTACATCCCTCTGGGGCGCTTCGGCAAACCAGAGGAAATCGCCCGCGCTGTGCTGTTCCTCGCCTCGGATGACTCCTCGTTTATGACCGGTCATCTTCTGCTGGTGGACGGGGGAAACACGGCGCAGTAAGACCTGATAACTGGTATAACTTCGAATGAATTTTTAGGCGCCCGTTCGAAACGCGTTGAAACCATAGCGTTTCCACAGATGAGCCAAGACAGAGCCTCCCCCAAAGGAGTTTCCCATGAGCCCAATCCGCATGCAAAAGATCGAAACCGCCCTGCGCGTCGTCCTGGACTTCAATGACGCCTTCAACCGTCACGATGTGGCGGGAATGATGGCGCTCATGACCGATGACTGCATCTTCGAAAACACCGATCCCGCCCCCGATGGCACTACCTACAGCGGCAAGCAGGCAGTCACCCAATTCTGGCAGGACTTCTTCCGCCAGTCGCCGCACGCGCACATCGAAATCGAAGAAGCGTTCGGCTTGGGCAACAGCCGCTGTGTGATGCGCTGGCGCTATACCTGGGTGAACGCGGCGGGCGCAAGCGGTCACGTGCGCGGGGTGGATATTTTCAAAGTGAGGGATGGGCTGATTTGCGAGAAACTGTCCTACGTCAAGGGCTGAAGCGATTCACTCCTTTTCCCCGCTCACCTTCATCCACGTCTTCTTCATAAAGAGCGCGTCTTCCTCCATAATGGGGCTTTCACACAAAATCCGTCCTGCACAGCCAAAGTCGCGCAGCGCCTCAAAGAGCGCCTTCAACTTCAAATCGGATTCCTGCAGCGGCAGATGATTCTTCTCCCCTTTCGGACCGTACTCGATGCCCGAGAGGTGAATATGCAGACTCTTCAACGCTTCTTTCCCCAACGACGCCTGATACGCTTCGAGCAGCCTTTTCCACTCCTGCGCCGTGTTCATCGTCCCATCGCCGGGGCGTGCGTGCAGATGCGCAAAATCGAGGCACGGCTGAACTCCCTCGATGGCTTTGCTCATCGCCAGCGTATCCTCCAGCGACCCCAGCATGGCAGATTTGCCCATCGTCTCCGGCCGCAGGGTGACCGGGTTCTTTGCCTTGCGCAATTCCTTCACGCACTCCTTGAGGCGGGGAATGGCCACCTTCAACACCTCTTCGGGCGGGCGCTCGAAATACGAGCCGGGATGAAAGATAATATCTGTGGCGCCGGCCAAGCGACCGTAGTGCGCGGCGTCCATCAAGCGCTTGCGGCTTTTGGGCCATTCTTCTTCATCGGCATTCAGGTTGATAAAGTACGGCGCATGGACGCTCAGCGCAACGCCTTGTTCGGCTGCCTTCTCTTTGATTGCCGCACAGGTCGCCTCGGTCACTCTCACCGACTGCACCCAGCCCAACTCCAGCGCCGTCAAGCCGATGGATTTGCTGAATTCGATGGCGCCCACCGAGCCGCCCGGCTTTTTGGGCGTGCCAATGGGTGAACCGACAGTGCCAAATTGAAACGATAAGGACATAAGACCTCCGGGGATTCGTACGAAGTCATCAGTGATCAGTGAGCGGTGAACAGTGAGGATAACCGTCCCCACAATGGCGGACCGAGGATGAGCAAGCCAATCAGCACCGCCGCCAGCGCCGCAATCAGCACGGCTGCCGCGCCTACGTCTTTGCCCACTTTTGCCAGCGGGTGATGCACCGGGCTCGCCAGGTCCACCACGGCTTCGATGGCGGTGTTGACAAATTCCGCGGCAAAGACCATCGTCACAGTGAGGATGATCACCGCCCAGTCGCGGGGGGGCAGATTCAGCCAGAAGGCAAGGAGAAACACCAGCGTGGCAATGACGGCATGCACCCAGGCATTATGCTGGGTTTTGAGGACATACGCCCATCCGCGAAAGGCATGACCGAACGAGCGGATGCGGGAGGAAATGAATTCTTTGAGCGTCATGATTCTTCGATGGATGGCTTGGGATAAGGGCAATGCGCCACGACAGTTTTTTCTCTTTCACGCTTCGCGGATCGTGATGCCGCCCAACCCCAACGATTCGAGAATTTCCGCCTGCGCTTTCCACATCTTCGCCTTTTGGCGGGCTTTGGCATGGTCGTGTCCCAGCAGATGCAGCACACCATGCACGACCAGCAGTTGCACTTCTGCCTCGAGGCTGTGACCGGCTTGCGCCGCGCTGCGGGCGGCATAAGGCAGGGAGATGAGGATGTCGCCCAGGTAGGGCGAACCCGTTTCGGGGTCAATTTCCGAAGCGTCCGTTGGGGAGGCGGGAAAAGAGAGGACGTCGGTAGGCGTGTCTATGCCCATGTAGTCGCGGTTAAGTTGTTGAAGTTGGGCGTCATCGGTCAGGACAATGGTGAGGTTTGCCTCCAGCAAAGCAGATTGATGCTCCAACGCGGCGCGGGCGGCACGGCGGACGAGAGCAGCAGGGAAAGCGGTTTTTGCTCGAACGGTAATCATGTTTTGTGGGGAACGGTCACCACATCTTCTCCCGCCGGCATTTCTTTGGGGTAGGCAATGCGGGGATGATGGGTGCCTTTGAGAACAGTGACGAAGGCATCGGTGATGATGCTCAGGTCGCGCAGGGTGAGTTTGGTATCGTCCAATTGCCCTTGTTTTTGGGCGGTTTCGATGGTGGAGAGGACGAGTTTGCGGATGGATTCTTCATCCTGAGGGCGCTGGGAACGGGCGCGGGCTTCGGTGCCGTCGGCAAGCATGAGCAGGGCGGTCTCGCGCGATTGCGGGCGCGGGCCGGGGTAGCGGAATTTTTCGATGTCCACTTTGGAGGCATCGCCGCCGGCTGCCTGAACCGCCTGATTGTATTGGTAGCGAGTGATCATGGTGCCATGATGTTCGAGGATGAAGTCGTCCATGCGGCGCGGCAGGCGGTATTTGCGCGCCAGGGCTACGCCGTCGGTGACGTGGGCGATGATGGCGGCGGCGCTTTCTTCCGGGGGGATATCATCGTGAGGGTCAATATTTTCGGCGGGCTGGTTTTCGATGAAGAACGAGGGATTGAGCGCCTTGCCTACATCGTGGAACAGTGCGCCCACGCGCGTCAGCAGGGCATCGGCGCCGATCAGTTCGGCGGCTTGTTCGGCAAGGTTGGCAACCTGCAGGCTGTGCTGGTAGGTGCCGGGCGCGTTTCGCAGGAAGAATTGCAGCAGCGGAAAATCGGGCCGCGAAATTTCAATCAACTGCAACGCGGTGGTGAGACCCAGCGTTTGCGCCAGGAAGTATTGCAGGAGCAGGGCAATGCTGGAGGATGCCAGCCCGTTGAACAATGCCGCTGCCGTGAGTTGAAAGATGGCAACGCCGTCCATCGCCGTGAACGGCAGACGAAAAGCCGCCAGCATAATAATGCCGGCAGCGGCGATTCCCATGCCCGCGCGGAAGAACGTCCACACACGGCGCGCCGGCCCCAGCACCAGCACGCCGGTCAGCGAGGAAAACAGGAAGTAGGGCATCAGGTCGAGCGTGTTGGGCAAGCCATACGGCACTAGCAGGGCAAGCAGAATCGAAAGGATGACCCCCGTCTCCAACCCAAAGAGAGTGGTCATCAATAAGCCTACGGCAGGCAGGGGATAGGCATACGGCAGAACGGTGCGGTCGGGGATGATAAGGCGCGCGGCAACCACAAAGGTCAGGAAGGTCAGCGCCACAATCATCGTGCTGCGCGCATCAGAGAGAAAGTTCAGCCGCCGCCGCGTGAAGTACAGCACCATCAATACCGCCAGCATCACCACCAGCGCGCCGGCGCCGGCATATGCCTGCCAGGGACGGGTCTGCTCAATCAAGCCGAGTTTTTGCAGCGCCTCCAATTGCGCCGGGCGCAGCACCTGCCCGCGCAAGACGATGATTTCGCCGGCTTTGTAACTCTGGGTCACCGGTTCCACCGCTTCGCGCGCCGACCGTTTAGCGGCTTCGGTCAATTCAGCCGAATACATGCTGTTGGGAACGACAAACGCCGAAACCAGTTCCACCACCAGGGCGGCTTGCTCCTCGTTGAACGCCAAACTCACCAGCGAGGGAAGGCTCCTTCGAGCAGAGTCCAGATCGGTGTCGCGGATGGTGCGGCGCATGACCTGTTCCAGCACGCTCAACGCTTCCTGCTGGATGGTATCCCAGCGGGCAGGAGAGAGGGTAAGAATCTGTTCGATGGTTTGGGGTTTGAGGGTGATGTCGGTCAGGGAATTGATGTCGGCAGCTTTTTGTTCGGGGGAGGCGTTGGGGTCATCACGCACGAGGCTGATGTATTGCAGGGCGGCGCGCAGACGTTCCAGTTGTTTGCGGGCAATGGAGGGGTCCGGCGGGGCATAGACGGGCAGAACGGCATTTTCGGCGGCGGCGCGCGCTTCTTCGGTGCGCACCTCGCTGATGTAGGTGATGTCTTGCGGCGCCTGAAAATCACTAGGCGAAACATCCCCTGCCTGCAACGAAAGAGAAGCAGGGCCCAGCAAGGCTGGCGCAACCAGCGCACCATAGGAAATAATGCTCACCAGGATGAGCAGAACGATCTGAAGCGTGCGAAGTTGCGGCGGTATTGACTTATGCCGCGCCGGAGGGAGGGTCATCCTATTGCGAGAGCAATTCGCGCACGGTTCGGCTGATAAGGTCGTTGGGAGCGCGCCCTGCCGCCTTTACCATAACGATTTTCATCACCTTGCCCATATCGGCAGGCGAGGCGGCGCCGGTCTCAGCAATGGCAGCCTGGACGATGGCGCGCAGTTCTTCGAGCGGCATGGCTTGGGGCAAAAAGGATTCCAGAACGGCGATTTCGGCTTCGTTGGCTGCGATGAGGTCTGTGCGGTTTGCCTTTTTTGCCTCTTCCAGCGCCTCGCGGCGGTTCTTGACTTCTTTTTGCAGGAGCGCCATCACGGCCGCGTCGTCGAGTTCGGCGCGCTTGTCAATCTCCGCCTGTTTGACGGCGGCGAGCGCCATCCGCACCGTGCGTTTGCGGATTTCATCGCCGCTCTTCATGGCGTCTTTCATGGCTTGGTTAAGTTGGTCTTTGATGGTCATAGCGGGGATTATAGCAGAGAGGCGCTCAAACGCACGAAAACAAGAACCTCCTGGCAGAGTACACACAACCAAACAGGCTTTTGAAACACCATCTGAATATTGCAACGCAGAGGCAGGCGCAGGTTTCCAAGCGTCCCGCTGCTGAGGAATGCTTGGATTTGGCAATCCAAGCCAGCATATCAGATGCTGCCATCACAACCAGATGAGATTTCCCCTCGAAGAGATTGCCTCTCACCCCCCAATGTGCGACATTTCCACCTTGGGCAAGGCGGCTGTGTTCTCCGAGCGGAGTTCGGAATAGCGGTCGCTGCGCCTGCCCCACAAATGGGTGATGTATTGCCGAATCTCTTCGTCGGTAGCGCCGCTGCGCAGCAGACTTTTGAGATCATATCCTTTGGCGGCGAACAGGCAGGTGTAGAGTTTGCCTTCGGCAGAGAGGCGCGCGCGGTTACAGTCGCGGCAGAAGGGTTGGGTGACCGAGGCAATGACGCCGATCTCACCGCTTCCGTCTTTGTAACGCCAGCGTTCGGCTACTTCGCCCTTGTAGTTGGGGTCGAGCGGTTCGAGCGGCAGTTCGGCGTTGATGGTTTCAATAATCTCTCTGGCAGAGACCACATCATCCATGCGCCAGCCGTTGGTCGAGCCGACATCCATATACTCGATGAAGCGCAGAATATAACCCTTCTCACGGAAGAAGCGCGCCATCGGCAGGATGCTCGTTTCGTTCAACCCGCGCTTGACCACCATGTTGACCTTGATCGGTTCGAGCCCGGCCTTTTGGGCGGCTTCCATCCCTTCCAGCACTTTGGCTACCGGGAAATCCACGTCGTTCATGGCTTTGAAAACGGCATCGTCGAGTGAATCGAGGCTGACGGTAATCCGTTTCAGCCCGGCATCTTTGAGCGCCTGAGCGTGGCGGGCAAGGAGCGAACCGTTGGTGGTCATAGTCAAGTCGAGGTTGGGGATTTGCGCCAGCATGGAGACGAGCAGCGGCAAATCACGGCGGACGAGGGGTTCGCCGCCTGTCAGGCGGATTTTTTTGACGCCCAGCGAAACAAAGAGGCGCGCGAGGCGGGTAATTTCCTCAAAGGTAAGGATTTCCGCATGCGGCAGGAAGGCATAATTCGAGCCGAAGACCTCCCGCGGCATGCAATACACGCAGCGGAAGTTACAGCGGTCAGTGACGGATATGCGCAAGTCGCGCAGGGGACGGTGGAGGGTGTCGGTCAGCATAGGCTTGAGAGGGTGGGGTCGGCCGGAGAGGTGTATCCGCCCCGGGCGGGGGAAGAAGCGCAGCGTCTTTCGTAGATGTGAAAGATTATAACAAGAGTATATGAGTTTCCATGAGCAATTGACTAGGTTTTTCAGCCATGCTATGATGATGACATCATTTTTTGCACTTTACAAAGGAGTTATTCATGAAAAGCAGTTATTCTTTTCGTGTGATCGAGTTTATTTTTCGTTTCATTGGGTTGTTTGTTTTCAGCATTTGGGGGTTTTCGTTTGGGGCGGCAGTAGCAAATTATTTGGGACCAGCCGATAGCGGTGAAATTTTTCTGTTTCAGAGCGTTTTTGCGTTGCTGGGCGGTCTTTCGGGGTTCATTTTGATACCGTACTTTACCACCCGCCCGGCGCGCGCCATCCGCCGCAGTTTGGGGCGTCTTTCGGCAGAGACTCTCTTCGCGGGGCTGGCGGGGTTGATTGTGGGGCTGCTCACCGCCGCTCTGCTGGCATTTCCGCTTTCGCTGCTTCCCAGCCCGCTGGGACAGATTATGCCGTTTTTGGGCGTTGCTGCTTTTTCCTATCTGGGTGTTTCGTTATTTGTGATGCGGCAGGGGGACCTGCTGGGGCTGATTAGCGCCCTGAGCGGACGCGGCGAAAGCGGTTCGTCTTCTTCGTGGACCAATCTCAACCGCATCATCCTGCTGGATACAAGCGTGATCATTGACGGGCGCGTTGCCGATATTGCCCGCACGGGCTTTTTGCCCGGCACGCTGCTCATCCCTCGCTTCGTGCTGAACGAACTTCAATATATCGCCGACTCGCCGGACGGGTTGCGCCGTCAGCGCGGACGCCGCGGCATGGAAGTGCTTGCCGAACTGCAAAAACTACCCAATGTGCTGGTGCGCATTAGCGACATCAACGCCGAAGGCGTGCGCGAGGTGGACGATAAACTGGTTGTCCTTGCCCGCCAGTTAAAGTGTCCCATCCTGACCAATGACTACAACCTGAACCGCGTTGCCGAACTGCAAGGCGTGACCGTGCTAAACATCAACGAACTTGCGAACGCGGTTAAATCGGTGGTTCTGCCCGGCGAACACATGACCCTCAACATCTTCCAGGAAGGCAAGGAATACGGTCAGGGCGTGGGCTACATGGACGACGGCACGATGGTGGTAGTGGAAAACGGCAAGGATTACATTGGCGAATACAAAGAAGTCGTCGTTACCAAAGTGCTGCAAACTTCCGCCGGGCGGATGGTCTTTGCCCGCGTGGAAGAAGAAAACGGGAAGAAACGAAAGTAACCTCATCGTCATCGGTGGCTGGTCTGATCATCGCTTGCGCGAAAACCATCCCCACCCCTCAACTACGAGACCACCCGACCACAAAACCATCCGACTACGAGACCACCTGACTACGAGACTATCCGACCACAAGACTATCTGACTACGAGACTACCAGACTACGAGACTACCAGACTAGAAGACGAAAACCATGATACGCCTCTACAACACCCTCACCCGAAAAAAAGAAGAATTTCAGACCCTCGAGCCGGGTCACGTCAAAATGTACGTCTGCGGCGTGACGGTCTATAACGACGCGCACGTCGGTCATGCCATGTCGGCGCTGGTGTTCGACATCATCCGCCGCTACCTCGAATATCGCGGCTACAAAGTCAAACACGTGATGAACTATACCGACGTGGACGACAAAATCATCAACCGCGCCCGGCAGCTTGGCGAAGACCCACTCAAACTCTCCCAGCGCTACATCGAAGACTACGCCAACGATCTGCGCAATCTCAACGTCCTGCCGCCCACCTCCACGCCGCAGGTCAGCAAAACGATGGGGCTTATCATCGAGTTCATTCAAGGTCTCATCGAAAAAGGATACGCCTACGCCGCGCCCAACGGAGATGTGTACTTTCGCGTCTCCAAAGACGACGACTACGGCAAACTCTCCGGGCGCAAACTTGAAGAGATGCAAGCCGGCGCGCGCATCGAAGTGGGCGAAGCCAAAGACCACCCGATGGACTTTGCCCTCTGGAAAGCCGCCAAACCCGGTGAAATTTCGTGGGACAGCCCGTGGGGCAAAGGACGCCCCGGCTGGCACATCGAATGCTCCGCCATGAACCTCGCCGAACTTGGCGAACAAATTGACATTCACGGCGGCGGCAACGACCTCATCTTCCCCCACCACGAAAACGAAATCGCCCAGACCGAATCCTACACCGGCAAACCCTTCGCCCGCTACTGGGTTCACAACGGCATGCTGCAACTCGGCGGCGAAAAAATGTCCAAGTCGCTCGGCAACATCGTTTCCATCAAAGATTTTCTCAAACAACGCGATGCCGATGTCATGCGGATGCTCGTGCTGATGGGATCGTACCGCGCGCCGCTGATCTTCAGCGACGAAACACAGGACGCTGCAGAAAAATCCCTCGAGCGCCTCAAAACCGCCCTGCGGCCTGCCTCGCCCTCCTCCAGCGGACTCTCCGCTGAAGCCGCTTCTGCCCTTGTCTCGCAGGCGCAGGCAACCAAACAAGCCTTCATCGAAGCCATGGACGACGACTTCAACACCCCGCTCGCCCTTGCCGCCCTCTACGAGCTGGTCAAAGCCATCAACACCGCGCGGGCGGACGGCGCAACAGACGAACAACTCAAACCCGCCCAAGCCGTCCTCCGCGAACTGACCGGCGTACTCGGCTTGCGTCTGCAGGAAAAACGCGGCACCGGCGACGCCGATCCGTTCATTGACCTGCTCGTGGAAGTGCGCAGCGAAGTGCGCAAGCAAAAACTCTGGGCGCTCTCCGACTTGATCCGCGACAAACTCAAAGCGCTCGGTGTCATCCTCGAAGACAGCAAAGATGGCACCACGTGGAGATGGTCATAAGGCAGCGCAGCGGACACTTCCCCACATTTTGAGCATCGCTCATTGAAGGTAAACTATCCCGAAGGCGATTGCACGCGAGCCTTTGGGATGGTGTTTAAGAGCAACAGACAAGTTGTCAACTTCTTTCCTCAGGAGGAAGCAGGTCGGTAAACATGAAACCATCCCGCGTGACGGTTTCGCCCATGCGAACAGGGATGGGATAAGCGAAACAAGGCGCGTCGAAACAGAAGGTATGGAACTCGCCGTTTTCGCCGCAGGGGTCAACGCTTTCGGGGAGGTCGGCGAGCAGGGCTTCGTCAAAGAGCCGCCCGGCAAATGCAGGGTCGAGCCGTGAGGGGTCAATCGTTGTAAGCGCCGCGCGGAGTTTGCTGTGCAGCATTTCCCGCGCCAGGGCTTTTGTGTCCTGCCGGGTAAGCCAGATGGGAAAGATAGGTTCAATCCCCGTGCCTGCCATCATGCGCTCACGGTAGGCACGGATGTCTTCGAGGAAGAGGTCGCCAAAGGCAATTTGAGTCACGCCCTCCGCGCGGGCGCGTTCAATGACGGCTTTCATGCGCGCTTCGTATTCTTCATTCGAGCAGGGGAAGGGCAGCGGCACAGCCCAAAGCGGGATGCCCGCCGCTCCTGCCTGTTGTTCCACCAACTCCATGCGGACGCCGTGCATGGCAACACGGTTGTTGCTTTCGTTGTAGGTGGTGAGCAAGCCGACGACTTCGACCTCGGGCTGACGACGCAGGATGTGCAATGTCCAGGCGCTGTCTTTACCGGAGGACCAGGAGAGGAGGAGTTTGGTTTTCATTTTGCTCTGTTGCAAACGCCTTCGGAGTCTGTCACTGCGAGCGGAGCGCTTGCCCTGAGCCTGTCGAAGGGAAGCAGTCTCCCTGCCTGCGAGGGGATTGCTTCGATGCCTTCGGCATCTCGCAATGACGGCAAAAACGAATGATTGCAACAAAGCATTTTCATTCTTATATGTCGTGGAGTATTGCGGTATAGATGCCACGTTGCAGCGTGAGGCACAGCAGAATTCTTTGCGGCGTTAGAGAACGCCAATTAGGCAGAAACTCAAATCACGCGGATACTCCGCCACCGCGCAATTTTCGATGCAGCCATTGAGCGGCTTGCATCATCGAAGGTCCATCGTGAATGAGGTTGTGTTCGGGGGAAACGTCGGCTTGAATGAAGGGGAAGTTCCAGCCGCGCTCGCGTTGTAAGTCCACAGCCTGAACGGGATATTCGGGTTCGGAAAAGCATAGGAAGATGTCGGGCTGGAGGCGTTCCACTTCTTTTGTATCCAGTTCAAGGTAGCCCGTGCGCCGGCCGCCGAAGATGTTTTCGCCGCCGGCAGCCTGGATGAGGTCGTGGACGAAGGTCAGCCCGCCTGCCATGCGGACGTGTTTTCCAAACCAGAGTTCGGCGTAGACTCGCGGCTTGGGGGAGGGCGAATCCGCTTCGAGGTCCAGAAAGAGGCGATTCCAGGTGTGGGCGAGGGAACGGGCAGCAGGCAGGTCATCTATCAGGGCGCCGAGAGTGATGACGTTTTCCAAAACACCGTGCAGGCTGTTGGGTAATGGCAAGAGATACACAGGCAAGCCTTGCTGGTGAAGTTTGTAGGCAAGTTTTTTTTGAATGCCTGTGGTGAGCAGGATGAGGTCGGGCTGCACCTGGAGCAGGGCGGCATCGTCCACTTTGAGGTAGTCGCCGACGATGGGGGCTTGCAGTTGCGGAGTGTAGCGCGGGCAGAATTCGGAGACGCCGACGATGAGGTCGCTGTATCCCATGTGGACGAGGGCTTCGGTGAGACCGGAGGCAAGGGAAACGATGCGGCGCGGTGTTTGAGGGAGGTGAACGTAATCGCGGAGGGGATCGCAGTAGAGTTTCATGGGAGAGTTCCAGGTGTCAGGTTCCAAGTGTCAAGTTCCAAGTGTCAAGTTCCAAGTGTCAAGTTCCAAGTTTCAAGTTTCAAGTTTAAAGTGTCAAGTTTCAAGTGTCAGGTGTTGGAGGATTGGAGGGCAGTGAGCAGGGATTCCAGGGTGGTATGTTCGCTTTGTCCTTTGGGGGTGACGAGATGCCAATGAGCCGCGTCCAACACATCCACATGGACGGGTTGACGCACGCCGTTGTTGTGAACTTGATAGCCGATGCGTTCGAGGGCGCGCCAGGTCCAGGCGGTGGCCACACCATCCCTTTCGCCGTGCAGGCTGAGCGGTCCGCAAGCGGGCTGGTGGACTTTGAATGCGCCGCTGGCGTGATCGAACTCGATGCCTTCGCTGTGGAAGATGCGGGCAAGCGAACCGTTGAGGGCAAGTTCTTCGGGGATGCCGATGTGCATTTCGCCGTGCGAGGAAAGCAGCCAGAGTTTGTCGGCGATGCGCAGGGCGAGGTCGAGGTCGTGGGTGGAAAGCAGGATGGCGCAGCGGGTCTCGCGGGAGAGGCGTTTGAGCAATTGCAGGAGTTCCACGCGGCGGGGCAGGTCAAGGAAGGCGGTCGGTTCATCGAGCAGGAGGACTCGGGGTTCCTGCGCCAAAGCGCGGGCAATCATCACCCGCTGACGTTCGCCGTCGCTCAATTCGTGAATAGGGCGCGAGGCAAGCACATCTGAGCCTGTCAGCCGCATGGCGCGCTGCACGGCTTCTTCGTCGCGCGGGGTTAAAGTTCCGCGCCAGTCGGTGTAGGGATGGCGTCCGAGGGTCACCAGCGCATACGCCGAGAGGTTGCCCGCTTCGATGCGCCCGGTCAGCACGATGGCAAGTTTTTTGGCAAGTTCGAGGGGAGGCAGGGTATGCAGGTTCGCTTCGCCCAGTTTGACCGTTCCGGCCAGCGGCGGCTGCATGCCCGCCAGCGTCCGCAGCAGGGTGGATTTGCCGGCGCCGTTCGGTCCGATGAGGCAGACCATTTCGGCCGGGCGCAGGTGCAGATTCAGCCCGGAAGCGATAGGATGACGGTAGCCGATGGCGAGGGAGGTGGAGGTGAGCATGGAGAGGGAGAAGTTATGAGTTATCAGTGAACAGTGATCAGTGAGAGTGGAAAGTGGCGAGTGGAAAGTGGAGATTAGGATGCGAAGGATTGGCGGAGTTGTTTTTGGCGCAAAATGATCCAAAGGATAATCGGTACGCCGAAGAGGGACATGACGACATTGAGCGGCAGGACGAATTGACTGCCCGGCGATTGGGCGATGACATCGGCAACGAGGGCAAAGGAAGCGCCCATCAACAGCGAGGCGGGCAGCAGGGCGCGATGGTCGGCGGTGTTGAGCAGCGACCGCGCCACATGCGGCACGGCGACGCCCACGAACCAGATCGGTCCGCAAAAGGCAGTGGAAACACCCGCCAGCAGCGAGGCGCTCAGGATAATCCAGAAGCGGGCGCGGCGCACGTTCAGCCCCAGCGAGCGGGCGTAGTCATCGCCAAGCAGCAGGGCGTTGAGCGGCTTGATCATCACATAACTGACGAGCAAGCCTGCCGCAATGACGGGGAAAAACACGCGCATCTGATTCCACGTCACGCCGCCGAAACTGCCCGCCGCCCACAGGCTGAATGCCTGCACCCGCTCCGGCTGGCTGAAGTAAATCAACAGGCTGACGACGGCATTGGTGAGATAGCCAAACATCAAACCGAGGATGAGCAGCGTAAGCGTGTTTTGCACACGGCGGGAAACGATCAGCACCGCGCCGAGCACTGCTCCGGCTCCCAAACTGGCGGCAAACGCCAGGCTTAAATCTCCAAAGACGTTCAAGCCGGTGATAAACGCGGAGGCTCCGCCCGCCCCCGCGCCAAGCACCACCAATGCCACCCCCAAACTCGCGCCCGAACTGACGCCCAGAATGAACGGGTCTGCCAGGGGATTGCGGAAGAGGGTTTGCATTTGCAAGCCCGCCACGGAAAGCGCCGCACCGACGAGCATGGCAGTGATGGCTTTAGGCAAACGAAACTTGAAGATGACATCCGCCCAAGAGGCTTTGTCGGGTTCGCCGCCGGTCAAAATCCGCAACACCTGCTCCGGCGGAATGTGAACCGATCCAAGCGTGAGGCTGAGCACGAAAGCCAGGGCAAGGATGAGAATTAACAAGGCGACGATCCAGGGGCGTAATCCGAGTTTGGGGAAAGGGGTGGGCATGGGGGGATCAGGTATCAGTGAGCAGTGAGCAGGAACGGTGAGCGGGCGGTGGGCGAAGGCTGAAAGTCAAGAGCCAGTTCTTCAACCTTCGACCTTTGACTCTCGACCTTCAACCTTCTACTTTCTACTTTCCAAACATGTTACTTCAACTGCCGGTAATAGACCAGTTCATGATCGGGCAACAGGTCGGGGTGGAAGATTTTGATGAGGTCCGCCAGCACGATTTCAGGGTGAGCGACGGCGCTTTCGTAGTAGTCGTTGCCGCCGTTGGGAGAGACGCGGGCATCGTTATTCCAGACGTTGCTGTTTTGGTAGGCGGCAAAGTCGGCGTAACGCGCATCGGCAGCAAGCAGGTCCTCGAGCGAGGCAAAGAACCCAACGTTCAGCCAGTAATCGGCATCTTTGGCTTTTTCGAACACGGCTTCAAACGCAAGCGGCAGGCTGCCGGTGGAAGTATCGTCTGCCCACAGGTAATTTGCGCCCGCATCTTTGAGGAAGGCAGCGGCAAAACTATTCCCGCCCGGCACCGCCCAGGTTCCCTGATACGCCGAGGCAGTAAAGACGGTGGGCTTCTCCGTCACGCCCGCCGCCAGCGCCTTGAGGTCTTCATAAGCCTGCACCTTTGCCGCAAAGAGCGCTTCGGCATCGGCTTCCTTGTTGAAAAAGACAGCGATGAATTTGCCCCATTCGGCGCGTCCCAGCGGGGAGGTATCGAGCCATTCGGCGTTGACGACGGTCTTCAAGCCGGCTTCGATCAAAACCGGATGCGCGTCATATTCCGGCGCGCCGGAACTGTAGGTAATGATCAGATCGGGGTTGAGTTCGAGCGCTTTTTCCACGTTCACGCCGGAACCGTAACCGAGCATGGCAAGTTTGCCCTCTTCCGCCATTTTCAAAACAGCCGCATTGCTGACGTAGGTTGCGTCATCCAGCCCTACCAGGCGGTCGAGCAAGCCGAGTTCATCGAGGAACGGCAGGTAACTGGTGGACATGGTCACAACCGTTTGGACGGGAACTTCGATGATTTGTTCGTCCAGGAACCCTTCAGGCGCAGGCGTGCCGCACTGCACCAGCACATATTGCAAAGACTCTGCCGCGCCGGGGTAGGGCGTCTTCACTGTCACCACTTTGTAGTTGTTGAAGTATTCGACGCTGAAGCCTTCGGTATGGGTCAGCGTGACTTTTTCGGGGAAGTAATCAATCGAGGCATCGAATTTGCCTTCGGCGACACAGCCATCGGTGAGATTGTGTTCGGGCGCCGCCGCTACCGGCGCTTGAGTGGCGGGCGCTTCGGTCTGGACCTCGGGCTGGGGCTGCGGTTCGACGGCTTCCGTCGCAGGGACGGCGGGCGCGCACGCGGCGAGCAGGGTGAGAAGCAGGGTCAACATTAGAGTTTTGCGTAGCATTCGTTTTTCTCCTATTATGGTTTCGCAGCGCCGAGTAAATCGGCAGTACAGAATCAAAATCCCCAGCGCAGGGCTGGGGAGGTGGGAGAGTCAATCCGGGCTGGACTTGTTCTCCACCTCCTTTCCGCGAGAAGTGGTTGAACCGACCAGGGCGGGCGACCTGACTTGGGTAGTCTGTTGGTCTTTTAGCCTTATAGTCTTTTGATCGCACAGCCTTTACTGCTTGACCTTTCGACCACCTGACTATTTGACCATTTGACTATCTGACTACCTTCACAGTTGCGGGACAGCGCCGGACTCTCACCGGACTTCGCCGCTGACTGGTCTCTATTTGAGTGGGGGTATTGTATGACGCGGGACGGGGAAAGTCAATCCCCTGGCGCAATTTTAGTAACTGATGTTACGCGATGATTAATTGCTTGCGGTTCAAACCGCATCCAGCAATTACGAAGTCAGCCTTCGCTGACTTCGTTAGGGTGAGCCGCGACTTTTGCGGATTAACAAAAGAATCGAACAATCCCGTAGCGCAAGATTGATCTTGTACCCTTTCACCAGCGAGTATTCCAGCACCACGTCCGACATGGAGCCTGCTTTCCCTCTTTGCTTATCGGAGGATGGGCGGGTTTGACGATCTGCACGAGCAACAGGCGCTGGCTTGAATACGCTGGCTTGGATTGTCAAATCCAAGTCGCCTTGCTTGCGGGATGTTCAAGGACGTCGTGTGCGCCCTGCGCGCAAGAGGCAGACAATCACCACGAGCCGGCGGGGTTATGAAACTTGGAAAAATAATTCGGTATTTTTCCATTTTCGGCGGGGGGATCAATTCCCCGCCTCAGTCCATGCAAGTCGGCTGGAAGCCGACTCCGAATCCGCTTTGCGCAGCACCCTTTAGGGTGAGCGGATTTCCATGCCCTGAGCAGGGGCTTGAGCCCCAGCGGATGGGTGGCGCAGGCAGCCCGGGTTTGGCTTTTCCTTCGCTGCCTGGAGACGAGCCACTCCGGACGAGATCACCGAAATAATTTGTTAAGCCTCATTACCCCGAATACGGCGCAGCATTTTTGGAGCGTTTCTCAAAGCGCCAAAACTGAAACCGCCGAAATGGATACAACAAATACCAATGTAGAAACCCCGGCAAGCCGCGCGGAGAAAAGAGCAGGGTTTGGGAATCCCGCTCGCGTTCGAGCCAGAGCGAACCGAAGCGGGTTATACGGTTTTCTCGCGCCGCTTCAAGGGAGGCAGTGCAACGTTTGGCTGTCTGCGAGGGGGGAGCATCCACATGCAGGATGAAGCAGCCTTCATGTTTGAGGGATTTGACGCCGGGCTTGCCGTCCAGCCAGACCCGTTCGATGAAGTCGGGATGAGTTTGCTTCAGCGCGTCGCGGACGGCGGTGTCGAAATCAATCAATTTGACCTCCGGAAAGGCTTGCAGCGCCTGCGGGTGTTTGACGATGCTGTCGGCGGATAAGCCGCCAATGAGCGCATGGGCAATGGGATACGGCACCGGCGTCATCAACGCCACACCAAACGCCATGAACCAAAGCGGCAGAGTGGGAAGAAGCAGCATGCGGCGTTTGAGTCCGCGGGCGCGGGCATAACGCAGCATGAGATCGGCATAGGCAAGCACTTGCGGTCCGCCAATCTCGAACACGCCTCCCTGCCCGTTGGGGTTGGTAAGCGCAGCCAGCAGGTAATCTATGACGTTTTGGATGGCAATCGGCTGCGATTGGTTCTTCAGCCACGCAGGACCCGGCACCAGCGGAAACAACTCGGTTATGAAACGGATCATCTCAAAGGAAATGCTCCCCGAACCGGCGATCACACCCGCACGGAACTCGGTCACCGGCACGCTGCCCTGCCGCAAGATTTTACCGGTTTCGATGCGGGAACGCATGTGCGGCGCGATGTGCTGTTCGGGGTCTGCCAGCCCGCCGAGGTAGATGATGTGTTCGATGCCGGCCTCTTCGGCGGCTTGGGCAAAATTGCGCGCCCCTTCGATTTCGCGCCGGGTGTAGCCATGCCCCAGCGACATGTTGTGGACGAGGTAATAGGCGGTATGAACTCCCGCGAGTGCGCGCGGCAGGCTTTCGGGCCGAGTGACGTCAGCGTGGATGACTTCGATTTGGTCGAACCAGGCCCGCCCGTAGAGCCGATGCGGTTCACGAGCCAGGGCGCGGACACGATAGCCAGCCTCCAACAGACGCGGAATCAGACGGCTGGCAATATATCCTGTAGCGCCGGTGACGAGAATAAGGGGAGAAGTCAAAGATTCTACTTTCCATTTTTCCACTTTCTACTTTCTACTTTTTGTGTGGAAAGCAGAAAGCAGGTTAATGGGCGAGAACGCGCGCCCTCGAAGCCAGGCGGCGGGTCAACCCGTCAAAGATGAAGCGGTGGGGAAGCCACATGGCATACCAATAAAGAAAACCAAACAAGCCGCGCGGCGCAAAATAAGCGGTGACGGTGAAAAGCGTCTTTTCGCCCTGCGGTTCAGAGCGGAACTCCAGCCAGGCTTTGCCGGGCAGTTTCATTTCGGCGCGCAAACGCAGAAGCCGATTCGGCTCCACCTGTTCGACGCGCCAGAAATCGAGCGCTTCGCCGGGACGAACCTCATCGGGATGCCGGCGCCCGCGCCGAAGCCCCACGCCGCCTACTGCTTTATCCATCCAGCCGCGGATTGACCAGGCCCAGTCCATGTACAGCCAGCCGCGCGCGCCGCCAATGCCCATGTAGGAACGAAAAACGGTTTCGGAGGCAAGGTCGAGCAGCATCTGCCGCCTCTCGATGAACATGCCGTCTTCGACGGTGAACGTGTATGGCTTGACTTCGCCCGCCGTGGTGACGAGCGCATCGGCCCAACTGGTTTCGACATTGTCACGCTGAATGCGTCCCAGCGCCAGATGAACCGCCGTGCGAAAATCAATCGGCTGGATGTGAGGGAACAACTGCCGCGCCGCTTCATCACGGACGATGAGCCGCGCGCGCAGCCCTTCGATCAACGGCAACACCAGCCGCCAATGGACGGGCGTCACCATGTGCACCCAATAGGCGGAAAGACGCGGCGCGTAGAACGGTGTGCGGATGAGGGATCGTTTGAGGCCGCGCTCTTTGGCATATTCGAGGAGCATCTCGGCATACGTCAGGCGGGTGGGACCGCCGATTTCAATCAGCCTGCCTTTCGCCTGCGGAGTCTCGAGGGCGGCGATGAGATAGGCAAGCACATCGCGGATGGCAATGGGCTGCGCCTGCGAGAAAAACCACGCCGGACAAATCAGCAGCGGTTCGCGTTCAGCCAGATAACGGATCATCTCAAACAGCGCCGAACCGGAGCCAACGATCATGCCTGCGCGAAACTCGGTCACCGCCAACCCGCTGGAACGCAGAATATGACCGCTTTCATGCCGGGCGCGCAGATAAGGCGAGAGGTCGGCGGTGGGGTCCACCAGTTCGCCGAGGTAGATGATGTGTTCGATTCCCGCTTCGCGGGCGGCAGCGGCAAAATTGCGCGCCATGGTCAGGTCACGTTCTGCGTTGACCCTGCCGCCCTGCATCCCATGAATGAGGTAATAGGCAGCGGAAACGCCGCTCAGGGCTCTGGAAAGAGAGTCGGCTTCGAGGGCGTCGCCCTGCACGACTTCCACTTTCCCCAGCCAGGGACGCCCCGCCAGGCGCGCCGGGTCGCGCACTAAAACGCGCACCCGGTAACCGGCTTCGATGAGGCGCGGCACGAGCCGCCCGCCAACGTAGCCTGTCGCACCGCTGACTAGGATGGGTTTGGAATGAGTCATGTTGTTCACGAAGATGGCGCGCGCCTTTCGCTGTAATTGTATCCTGCCAGCCCAATTCCATGCTATGATACACGCCAGCCATGCAGGCAGAGACTTCCTCCCCCTCGCTGCGCGAACAACTCTCCTTTCAGCCTCCGCTGATGTGGATTTCGCTTTTCTTCCTCGGCGGAATTGTGCTGGGCAGGCTGTTCTCCCTGCCTTTGTGGGGGTGGGGCATTTTTGCCCTGCTGTGCCTGCTGCTTGCGCTCTTTACCCGCTTCTTTTCACGGTTCGCTTTTGGCGGGTTGCTCTCTCCGTTCGCTTTTGTGTTGTTCACTGTGCTTTTCCTCGGCGCGGCGCGTTACCAACTTTCTGTCCCTCAATTCGACGCATCCCACATCGCTTTTTACAACGACCGTCAGTATGAGATTCTCGTCACCGGCTATCTCAGCGAGCCGCCCGACTACCGCGACTCCTACACCAACCTTCGCATCCGGGTTCAAAGAGTGGATACCGGCGATGGCGACCTTCCCGTCGAAGGCTTGTTGCTGGCACGCGCCCCGGTCAATCAGACCTTCGAATACGGTCAGGTGGTGCGTTTGCGCGGCAAGGTGGAAACGCCGCCCGAAAACGAAGATTTCTCCTACCGCGATTATCTCGCCCGGCAGGGCATCCACTCGTACATGTCCTCCGCCGAGGTGACGATCCTGCCCAAACAGGACGGCGCTCCGCTGCTGCGCGCGTTGTTTGCCTTCAAGCAGCGCTCGCTGACCCTGCTCTACCGCCTCTTCCCCGATCCGGAATCCTCTCTGCTGGCAGGCATTTTACTCGGCGTGGATACGGGCCTGACAAAAGAACTGCAGCAAGCCTTCAAGAACACCGGCACGGCGCACATTATCGCTATTTCGGGCTTCAACATCAGCATCATTGCGAGCATCTTCGTCACTTATTTCAGCCGTATTCTGGGCAAGCGGAGAGGGGCGGCGCTGGCGGTGGTTGCCATTGCGCTCTATACCGTTCTGGTGGGCGGCGATGCGGCAGTGGTGCGCGCCGCTATGATGGGAACGTTGGCGCTGCTGGCAAGGCAATTGGGGCGCAGGCAGATTGCCCTGAATACGCTGCTGGCCGTGGCGTTTCTGATGTGCCTCGTCAACCCGCTGTATGTTTGGGATGTGGGCTTTCAACTCTCTTTCTTTGCCACGCTCGGACTCATCCTCTACGCACAGCCGTTTTCCGAATTTGCGAATAGAATCATCACCAGATTTTTCCCCTCCTCCACCGGCGAGAGAGCGGCGCAACTCTTTTCCGAATATGTGCTGCTCACCCTCGCCGCCCAACTGACCACCCTGCCCATCATGGCGTATCACTTTCAGCGCATTTCACTCGTTTCGTTCATCGCCAACCCGTTCATCCTGCCGGCTCAACCGGCGGTGATGGTGCTGGGAGGGCTGGCGGTGCTGCTCGGTCATTTGTGGTATCCGCTCGGTCAATTTGCGGCGTGGATTGCCCTGCCCTTTGTCATGTACACCATCCGCATTGTGGAATTGTTCGACCGTGTGCCGCATGGAACGATCTTTTTAGGGGAGTTTTCGGTCTGGTTTGTAATGCTGTTTTATGCGGCGCTGTTTTCGGCAACGTGGCTTTGTGCTCAGGGGGGCGCTTCAGGCTGGTCTAACGTTCGAGGGTGGATTCGCTCCCTCGGGCAGAAGGCAGGCGCGGTCGGAGTCGGAAGCGGAATCGTCCTGCTGGGGATCGCGCTGCTGTTGACCTGGCGCGCGGCGCGGACGGTGCCGGACGGTCTGCTGCATGTTACCTTTCTGGAGGCCGGCTCGGCAGACGGCATTCTCATCCAAACGCCCGGCGGGCGCACCATTCTCATCAACGGCGGGGAAAACACAACCAGTCTGGCTGATCAGTTGGGCAGGCGTATTTCGCTCTTCGACCGAAGGCTGGATTGGCTGGTGATTGCCTCCACCGAAGAGCAGCAGGTCGCCGCGCTGCCGCGGGTGCTGGAACGGTATGCGCCGGGCGCTGTGTGGTGGAGCGGCAACCGGCAGGCTTCGGTGACAGCGGGCATTTTGAACGAGTATTTTGCTTTGCAGGGAATTCCGGTAACGGAAATGCAGCCCGGTCAGGTACTCGACCTGGGAGAGGACGCCACCCTCACTGCCCTGACGAGCGGTCCGCGCGGGGCAGTGTTGCTGCTGGAGTATCGAAACTTTCGGGCGGTGCTGCCAGTGGGCATGAGTTTCGATGTGCTGGATGAATTGGGGTACGGCGAGAACCTGGGCAGTGTGAGCGTGCTGCTGCTGGCAGATGCAGGCTATGCCCCCTCCAATCCCGAAGATTGGATCGTCAATCTCAATCCGGGGCTGGTGGTGTTGAGCGTCTCCGCCGCCGACCCCAATGGCTTGCCCGACAGCGACGTTCTCGAAACGGTGAAGGATTACCCCTTCCTGCGCACCGACCAGAACGGCTGGATCGAAATCTCAACCGACGGCGCGCAAATGTGGGTCAACGTGGAGCGCACGCCGCCGCTGCCAACACAGACACCCTAACGGGTTACGTCAGCGAATTTAGCACAGCAACGAACGTCTGTACCATACGTTCGATATTGATTTCATCCCTCACGGTTCGATACGCCTCTGCCCCCATGCGGCGCAAGCGCGCCGGGTCGGCGAGTGCGCTTTGGATGGCGGCAACCAACGCCTCGAAATCATCCGGCGGGATTTGCCAGCCGTTTTGCGGAGTGACCAGATCATCCTGGGTGCCGTCTCCCTGTGCCACGATGACGGGAAGCCCGTAACTCATCGCCTCGTGTACGGCAAGCCCGCCGGTTCCAGGCAGGACAAAGAGGTCTGCCGCCTCGAAAAAGGGCTTTAACTCCCCCCCATGCTTTGCCCCCACAAATTCAGCCCGCGGGAAGACCTGCGCTGCCAGGGCTTCAAGACGCGGACGCTCCGGTCCATCGCCCACAATGACCAGGCGCACGTGTTGAATCCTCGCGCAGGCGCGCAGCAGGTCATCCACCCGCTTGCGTGCCTGCAGCCTGCCCACGAAGAGAATGAGCGGAACATCTTGGAAGGCGGGCGGGCGGGAGGGCAGCGGATGAGCCGGCGCCGGCGAGACGGCGTTATATGCCACGAAGATTCTGTCACGCGGGAAGCCGAGGGCGGCATATTCCTCCGCACCGCGGCGGCTGTAGGCAATCAGCGCATCGAATTGGCGCAGGAGGGAGGCGCGGCGTCTTTGGCGGATTCCAGCCAGAGGTCCGGCAAGAGGCGGCGCGCCCAAGCCCCAGCCAAGGACCGGGCGGCCGCGGGCGTGCATCCAGCGCACAGCGGCGGAGGTGGAAAGACAGCGCGGATTAGCGTCCATAATCAGGGCGGAGGGGTTTTGCCACTCCAGCCAATCCAGCAATCCCCGCTGATGATAGAGATAAAAACTACCGTCGAACAGGTGCAGGTTGTGCCCCAGGGTATATTGCGCCCGCTGCAGCCTGTTGGTGGTGGTGATACCTTCGTTCGGGCGCGGCAAGCCGCTGAACAGACTCATACCGCCCTCGCAGGCGGAGGCGAGCAGGTCGAAGAAAGGCGCACGGTAATTGGGAAGCACGCGCTGTTGGAGCGCCAGTTTGCCGGGGAAACGGTTCATGCGGAAGTGTGCGGCGCCTGCCAGGCGGGCGATTTATGAACGTGAACGACTTTCCAAACGCCACCGAGTTTCACCATCACCCGGCTTTCGTTGTGCGCAGCCACCTTCACTCCCTCAGGCGTGGCACTGCTGATGAGCAGGGTGTAACTTGCGATGGCGGTGTCGCCATAGCGTTGAATGTGCAGGTTGGAGAGGTCGAAGCGCGAAGCGGTTTGGGATTCTCCTTCCGCGCCAAAGACCGTCCCGCGCGCAGCGTTCGACTGCATCATAAACTCGTGAAACGGCAGCCCGTCAATGCGGTGCGGCGTGACCCACCATTCGTAGAGCGTCAGGTCTGCGGCGGTGGTTTCCTGGTAGGTCTTCACGTCGTTGTCCTGGATGGCTTGCAAATGCTTTTTCAGGAATTGGATGACTTCATCGTTTGACATGGGGTTTCCTCGTGTGGGGATTTCAGGGAAATAAGACCTTCAGGTATTCCTCTACCATGCGGTCCAACCCCAGGCGGCGCTCGGCTTGGGCGCGTGCCGCCTGGCGGAAGCGTTCATTCTCTTGCAAGACTTGTGTGGCGGCTTCTGCCAGGGCTGGAATATGCGGCGTTTCTAACTTCCAGGGGTTGGCGCCGTAGGGGACGAGGCGTCCCGCCTCTCCCTGCACCAGTTCGGCAAGCGAACCCGTATCGAACCCGATGACGGGCAGCCCGCAAGCCAGCGCCTCAATGACCGAATTGGGACAGGGCGGATTGACCTCGGCGGAAAACAACAGGTGCGAGGAACGCATCAGCCAGGGAATCTGCTCGCGTTTCACGGCGCCTAGGAAATGAAGGCGAAAGTCAGTTTGATGCTTCAACCTGGCTTGCGTACGCGCATCCACCTGCCCGGCAACACTCAACTCAATTTTGAATTTACGCGAGAGCAGCCGCGCCAGTTCCACGGCATGGAACAGCCCGGCGTTCAAGCCGCCCGCCAGGCTGCCTTCCACAATCAGGATGCGGTAGTGCATGGACGGGCGCTCATGCAAACCGTGAGGCGTGTATTGAGTCAAATCCACGCCGTTGAGAATCACCGACGATGGAACGCGCGCCGGACGATACCACTCCTCCCACCAGCGGCGGATGAATTGGCTCTGATAGATGACATGGTTTGCAAGGCGCGAACGGATGAAGGCAAGATTCCAGTTGCCGTAGAGGGCGCGCAGGGTGTAGCGCAGCCCGGCCCAGCGGGCGCGCTGCACCCAGTTGATTCCATCCAGCCGCTGCACGATTCGCTGTCCGCGTGAACGCGCGCGCCACAATGGGAGCAGATGCCGCGTTCCGGCAAGAACCAGAACGGCGTCTGCGGGCGAGGCGAGATCGTAGGTCACCTCCACCCTGCGGGCGCGCAAGCCATTTTCGAATTTGAGGCGGAAAGAAGCCACGCCAGCCAACCCTTCGGCTCGCGGCACAATACAGATTGCAGGCATGGGAAGTATTATAGCCGTTTGTATCGCCGCAAACTCTGTGGTTAAATTGCGCTGGAGGCAAAGATGACCCAAACCGACCCGGACTTTGTAGCGTTTCTGCGAGAGTTTCCCACCTATCCCACCACGCACATCATTGACGACCTGCGCGCCGTGGAATATGCGCGTCTCGATCTGGGCAGTCACATCTACCTCGATTACACAGGCGGCGGCTTGTATGCCGAATCGCAGTTACGCCGCCATCACCGTCTGCTTGCCGAGCATGTCTTCGGCAACCCGCATTCCGGCAACCCCACCTCGCAAGCCGCCACTCAACTGGTGGAACACACGCGCGAATATATCCTCAAGTTCTTCAATGCCGATCCGCAGGAATATGTGGCCATCTTCACCTCCAATGCCAGCGGCGCTTTAAAGTTGATCGGCGAATCGTACCCGTTTGCCAACGGACGGTATCTGCTCACCTTCGATAATCACAATTCCGTGAACGGCATCCGCGAATTTGCCCATGCGCGCGGCGGCGAGGTGACCTACATCCCGGTGGCGCTGCCCGATATGCGCGTGGACGAATCGCATCTGGACCGTGAACTTGCCCATCCCTCCAAGCGCGGACACAACCTCTTTGCCTACCCCGCCCAATCCAACTTCTCTTCCGTCAAACATCCGCTCGAATGGATCGAAAAAGCACACGCGCACGGCTGGGATGTGCTGCTCGATGCCGCCGCCTTCGTCCCCACCAGCCCGCTCGACCTGAGCCGCGTCAAACCCGATTTCGTCCCCATCTCCTTCTATAAAATGTTCGGCTATCCTACGGGCATCGGCGCATTGCTGGCGCGCAAAGCGGCGCTGGCAAAACTGCGCCGCCCCTGGTTTGCGGGAGGTACGATCACCGTCGCCTCGGTGCAGGGAGATAAATACTACCTTGCCGAGGGCGCCGCCGCCTTCGAAGACGGTACGCTTGACTATCTCAACATTCCCGCCGTCGAAATCGGGCTGAAACACATCGAATCCATCGGCTACGATGTCATCAGCGAACGAGTCCACTGCCTGACCGGCTGGTTGCTGAAGAACCTGACCGAGATGAAACATAGCAGCGGCGTGCCGCTGGTGCGAGTCTATGGACCGACCCGCATGGAAGGCAGAGGCGGAGCGGTCACGGTCAACTTTTACGATAGAGAGAATAAAGCCTTCGACCACCGCTTCATCGAAGAACAGGCGAACAAGGTCAACATTTCCCTGCGGACGGGATGCTTTTGCAACCCCGGCGCCGGCGAGGTGGCGCTGGGCATCTCCCGCGTCGAACTGGATGTCTGCTTCACCCAGCCCGGTCACGAAGACCGTTTGAGCATTGACGATTTCCGTCTGTGCATTGACGGAAAATCCAGCGGCGCCGTGCGGATTTCCGTAGGCATGGTGACCAACTTTAAGGATGTGCAGGGCTTTCTGGCTTTTGCAAGAAGTCTGTTATCCTGAAGCCGCCGTCTTCTCAAAACGCGAGGGGATGTGGTGTGCGGCTGCCGATTTCGTCCCCAACAATGCAATGCTGCTGCCCAGCCGGCGCAAGCCCGGCACCAGGCTCGAAAGAGCATCATCCAGCCGAATCAAGCGCCAAACCGTCATCAACGATAACTTCACCCCAAGTTTTTTCAACGCAATCAAAAAATAGCGCATAAAGGTCCCATGCTGAACCGTGCGGGACCAGCCAAACGCATCTTCCAGCGGCGCCACCCGCTGCCGGTCGAGCGGGCGGCAATATACATTTGCTTCACGCTTGCCAAAGATGCGAGTCCCTAGCGAATAGAAGGGCGCCCGCCAGGGTTCAATGGCGGCGAAACGCCCCCCCTCTTTCAGCACGCGGGCCGCCTCCGGCAAGGCAAGGGAGGTCACCATGTGATGCACACATCCGCCGGAATAAATCACATCAAAGGTGCCATCCCGCAGAGGTAATTCCTCCGCAATGGATACCACACAACGCAGCCGGGCATCCACCCCAAAAGCCGCCGCCAGCGCAACGGCAAAACGGGCTTCTGCCAGCATTGGCGTAACCAGCCACGCCTGCTCCGCCCCGCCCAGCAGAAATTTAACCGCATGAATGCCCTGCCCGCCCAACTGCATCACCCGCTTGCCGCTCAACGGCGCGATATGGTGATAGGCATCCCACTGACTGGCGCTGTCGTACACCGCATCCAGCCAGACCTGAGGCGGAGCCGGGAAAGAAGCGCGCTCCGCCGCCGTCGCCTGCTGCACCCGCGCCACATGCAAGTAGGCATCCGAACGATTTATCTCCCTCACCTGATGATCCGCCGCCTGGTTGTAATGCTCCATCTCTTCGTAGGCTTCCGCATAGCGCGCGTCCTTCAAATCAAAAGAACGGCGGCGGTGATATGGACCGATTTGCTCCGGCACCATCAAAATCGGAATCCCATCCACAACAGCATAAGCCGCCTGATGATCGCGGCGGCGCAGCACATGGGTAACCGCTCCAAAATGAGCATCCAAATCAAAAGACCATTCATCAGAGGCGCGCAACAGTCCAAGCGGCGCTCCCGCATCCGCTTCCGCCTGACGGCGCGGCACAAGTTCAAGCGGCTGACCCGTCTCCGGGCAAGCCAGTATCTCCAACATTTCGTTTAGCGGTTGCTGCATCAAAATATCACTCCGTTTTTGCCTTGACATTGGCTTCTTTCCGCGTATAATTTTACCGCTAGATGAAATCAGACGACGACACATTGCAAGCGCTTGAGGGAAACCCTCGAAGCGCTTGCCTTTGTTTGTCTCTTATACAGGACGCCCGCCCGCCGTCCCGATTTTGTTGACAGACTTTTTCTAAGGAGAGGAACCTGTGGAAACCAAGGGACTAACCGCACTCCGCATCAGCCTCGCATCACCCCAGACCATTTTGTCATGGTCATACGGCGAGGTGCTCAAACCCGAAACCATCAACTACCGCCGCCTGCGCCCCGAAAAGGATGGCTTGTTCTGTGAAGCCATTTTCGGTCCTCAAAGAGACTGGCAGTGTTACTGCGGCAAATACAAAAACCCCCGCTATAAAGGCATCGTTTGTGATAAGTGCGGCGTCGAAGTGACCCGCTCCTCCGTCCGGCGCGAACGCATGGGGCATATCGCCCTGGCGACCCCCGTGGCTCACATCTGGTACACCCGCCGCATCCCCTCCTACCTGGGCATGCTGCTGGATATTTCCCGCCGCAACCTCGACCGTGTGCTGTACTTTGCCCAGTACATCGTCACCTACGTAGATGAAGAAGCCCGCACCAAAGCGCTCAAACGTCTTGAAGATGAAATCTCCGTTTCCGAGCGCGAACAGGCGGCAGAAATCAACGCCAAAATCGCCGAAATCAAAACCAAACGCGATCACACCATCGCCGAAATCAACCAAAAGCGCGCCGCTCTCGAGCAGAATTACGATGAAGTTATCGCCGAAAAACTCGACCCGGTCATCAAAGAAGGGCAAAAACTCGAAAAACTGCTCCAGGCACAGATGGGGGAACCCGCCAAAAAAGCGGTGGTCTTCGAACTGACCGGCGAAAAAATCCTCGATGCCGGCGATAAAGTTGCCGCCAAGCACATTTCCCAGGTACAGAAAATCGTCAAAAGCAAACTGGAAGCGCTCGAAAACGAACTGAAAGACCAGCGCGCCAAAGAAATCGAAGAACTCAAAATGGAAGCCGGGCGCGTCAAAGCGGAAGCCGATATGCAGATGGAAGCCCTGCGCTCCCAACTGGAAGAACAAACCTCCGCTTCCTCCAACCAGTCTTCGCGCATGCGCGACGAACTGCTCGAACTGCGCCCCTTCACCTTCCTCAGCGAAACCCGCTACCGCGAACTCAAGCAGCGCTGGGGGCAGGTCTTCCGCGCCGACATGGGCGCCGAAGCCTTCTACGACATCCTCGAACGCCTCGACCTCGACAAACTGGCAGAAGAACTCTGGCATGAGGTCAAAACCACCAAGTCCAAACAGAAGCGTAAAAAAGCCACCACCCGCCTCAAAGTGGTGGAAGCCTTCCGCCGCTCCGGCAACCGCCCCGAATGGATGATCCTCACTATTCTGCCGGTCATCCCGCCCGACCTGCGCCCCATGGTGCAACTGGACGGCGGGCGCTTCGCCACCTCCGACCTCAACGACCTCTACCGCCGCGTCATCAACCGCAATAACCGCCTCAAACGCTTGCTCGAACTCGGCGCGCCGGATGTCATCATCCGCAACGAGAAGCGCATGCTGCAAGAAGCGGTGGACAGCCTGATTGACAACAGCCAGCGCGGCAAAGCCCTCAGCCGCCGCGGACGCCGCGAACTCAAATCGCTGAGCGACATGCTCAAAGGCAAAAAGGGACGCTTCCGCCGCAACCTGCTCGGCAAACGCGTGGACTACTCCGGCCGCTCCGTTATCGTCGTCGGTCCGCAGCTCAAACTCAACCAGTGCGGTCTGCCCAAGACTATGGCGCTGGAACTGTACCGTCCCTTTGTCATCGCCAAACTGGTACAGAACGGCTACGCCGCCAACGTCAAAGGCGCCCGCCGCCTGATCGAACGCAACCGCCCCGAAGTGTGGGAAGCGCTCGAAAGCGTCATCGGCGAACGCCCCGTTCTGCTCAACCGCGCCCCCACCCTGCACCGTTTGGGCATCCAGGCCTTCGAACCGATCCTCATCGAAGGCTCGGCCATCCAACTCCATCCGCTCGTCACCACCGCCTTCAACGCCGACTTCGACGGCGACCAGATGGCTGTGCATGTGCCGCTCTCCCAAAAAGCCGTGCAGGAAGCGCGTCAACTGATGCTCGCTTCCAAAAACCTGCTCAAGCCTGCCGATGGCGAACCCATCATCTCCCCGTCCAAAGACATGGTGCTGGGCGTGTATTACCTGACCATGTCGCAAAAGGCAGCCCACAAAGGCGACGGGCGCGCCTTCGCCAACATGGACGAAGTGGAAATGGCATACGAACTCGGGCAGGTGCAGATTCACACCGAAATCAAACTGCTGACCAAAACCTGGTACGACGACCAGGGCAACCGCCTCCCCGAACCTCAAACCCGCGTCATTGACACGACCGTTGGGCGCGTGATCTTCAACCGCGTCCTCCCCGAAGAGGTGCAATTCGTCAACGAACGCCTCGACAAAGGCGGCGTGAAAGACCTGATTGCCGATGTGTACGAAATCTGCGGTCAGGAAAAAACCACCGAAGTCGCCGACAAAATCAAAGCCATCGGCTTCGAATACGCCATGAAATCGGGCACCACCCTGGCGGTGGCAGATATTTCCATCCCGCCCGAACGCAAAACCATCATCGAAGAGGCGCTCAAACAAGTCGAAATCGTCCAGCGTGACTTCCGCCGCGGTCTGCTCACCGAGCAGGAAAAGAACGAACGCGAAATCGAAATCTGGCAGGAAACCACCGACAAAGTGGCAGACGCCGTCAAGAAACACATGGACCCCGACGGCAACCTCTCCACCATGGCAACCTCCGGCGCAACCAAAGGCGGTTTCTCCACCATCTCCCAGCTGGCGGGCATGCGCGGTCTCATGGCAGACCCGTCCGGGCGCATCATCCCCATGCCCATCCGCTCGAACTTCCGCGAGGGGCTCACCGCCCAGGAATACTTCATCTCCACCCACGGCGCGCGCAAAGGTCTGGCAGATACCGCTCTACGCACCGCAGACGCCGGTTACCTCACCCGCCGTCTCGTGGATATTGCTCAGGACATCATCATCAACGAGCAAGACTGCGGCACGACCGATGGCATTTGGATCCGTCGCCGCGACGACGTGGCCGGGCAATCTATGTCCAGCCGCCTGTACAGCCGCGTTCTGGCTGAACCCGTGATAGACCCGCAAAGCGGCGAAGTCATCGCCGAAACCGGCGACATCATCAACTACGAAGTCGCCCGCCGCATCTCCGCCTCGGGCGTGGCAGAAGTCAAAGTGCGTTCGCCGCTCACCTGCGAACTCACGCACGGCATCTGCGCCAAATGCTACGGCATTGACCTCGGGCGCGGCACTATGGTCGAACTCGGCGCGGCGGTCGGTATCGTGGCAGCGCAATCCATCGGCGAGCCCGGCACCCAGTTGACCCTGCGTACCTTCCACACCGGCGGTGTGGCTGCCGGCGGCGACATCACCACCGGTCTCCCCCGCGTGGAGGAACTCTTCGAAGCGCGCAAACAGCCGAAGGGCGAAGCCGTCATCGCCGAAATCAGCGGCACGCTGCGCATTGACCAATCCGAAAAATATGCCGACCTGCGCGAAGTGATCATCGAAAACAGCCAGTTGGTCAGCGACGAATACTCCATTCCCGAAGAGTGGAAGATCGAAGTCAAAGACGAAGCGGAGGTCAAGGCTGGGGATGTGCTGGCAACCCTGGGCGAAGCCAAGATCGTTGCCCAACACGCCGGGCGCGTGCGTGTGGAGAAAAAGGAACGGAAGGTGGTTGTCTCCTACGACCACAAGGAATCCGTTACCTATGAAATTCCCACCACCTCCCGCCTGCTGGTGAAGAACAACGAACACGTCGAAGCCGGCCAGCCGCTCACCGAAGGTTCCCTCAACCCTCACCGCGTGCTCAAAATTCAGGGACGCGAAGCCTGTCAGATGTACCTGCTGACCGAAGTGCAAAAAGTCTACCGCTCGCAGGGTCAAAACATTCACGACAAACACTTCGAAACCATCATCCGCAAGATGATGAGCAAAGTGCAAATCACCCGCCCCGGCGACTCGAAGTACTTGCCCGGCGATGTGGTAGACCGCCTCGAAATCCGCAAAGTCAACGAACAATTGCTGGCAGAAGGCAAACAGCCCGCCAAGTTCGCCGAAGTGCTGCTGGGCGTCACCAAAGCCTCCCTCAGCACCGACTCGTTCCTCTCGGCCTCGTCCTTCCAGCACACCATCAAAGTGCTGGCAGGCGCAGCCATCGCCGCCGCCACCGACCCGCTCATCGGCTTGAAAGAGAACGTCATCATCGGCAAACTCATCCCAGCGGGCACCGGCTTCAACCGTGCGCACCTTGCCCGGCATGCCGAAAAAACCCCGCCGGGCGATGACGCCCAGGCAGCCCAGCTCGCCGATGCCGAAGCCGGCGACTAAAACCAACCTCCTTTCTACACAACGTCCCGAAGGTTTGCAAAAAATAAACCTTCGGGACGTTGTGCATTATGCCCCGCATAACGTTTTTCCGGAGCCTTGTTTATAATTCCGGCGATGCCGCGCCCTCAAAAAATTCTTGGACAACCCACCCGCGGAAAGACCGCCTCCAACCGCCTGCGCCGCGTGGATAACTTCATCCTGCTCTACGAACCCTCGCTTCTCACGCGGACCGATAACCTGTTCGGCGACGCCTTGTTCGTTGACCTGGGCTACGGCTTCGATCCGCGCACCACCCTCGAATCGGCGCAGCGCTTTCGCCGCATCAACCCTCACCTGAAAATCCTCGGCGTCGAAATAGACCGCCAGCGCGTGGAAGCCGCCCAGCCGTTTGCCGACCATCAAACCTTCTTCCGCCTCGGCGGTTTCAACTTGCCGCTTCAGCCCGGCGAACACGTGCGGCTGATCCGCGCCTTCAACGTCCTCCGCCAATACGAAGAAACCGATTTTGCCCCTGCCTACGAAGCGCTGGCGCATGGCATCCTGCCCGGTGGGTTGATGATCGAAGGCACTTCCACACCCTACGGGCAGATGTGGGCGGCAAACCTCGCCCGCCGCACCGCAGAAGGTTCCTGGAACATGGAAGCGCTGGTCTTCAGCACCAACTTCCGCCTGGGATTCGACCCGGCAGAATTCCAAACCATCCTGCCCAAAAACCTCATCCATCGCGTTGTGCCGGGCGAACCCATCTACGATTTCTTCCAAGCATGGAAGCGCGCTGCTGCCGAAACCGCCGCCGCCAAGACCTACGGTTTGCGGCACTGGTTCAGTGCCGCAGCGGAACGCCTCGCATCGAAAGGCTACCGCATCGCGCTTCAACGGAAATGGCTCTCGCGCGGCTACCTCATCTGGCAGCGCTGAAAATTTGGTATGATGAAAACCAGAAAAAAGGAGCCGTATGCGAAAGCAACACATTCTCCCCGCCGCCCTGAGCCTCCTGCTGGCTGCTTCTCTCGCCTGCGGACTGCCCGCTCCCACTTCCCCCACAGACCCGAATACCCTGGCGACCTCCATCGTTCAAACCGTCGCAGCCCGCCAAACCGAAGCCGTCCTTACCAACCCTCCTGCGCCTACGCTTACCGCATCTTCCCTGCCTCCCAGCCCAACGCCCCCGCCAAGCCTCACCCCCACTCCAGACTTCACCCCCACCCCTGAGATTCCGCTCATCAGCGTTTCGGTAGATACCAACTGCCGCAGCGGACCCGGCGTACTCTATCCGAGGGTGGGCATACTCCTCGTAGGCGAAACAGCCGAAATCGTCGGGAGAGAACCGAAAGGCGAATACTGGTACATCCGCAACCCGGATCAAAATCCCGAATATTGCTGGGTGTGGGGTGAATATGCCACCATCTCCGGCAATACGTTGTACATTGCATACCTCTCCCCCGAACCTCCGCCCGCCGGCAGTTTCACCGTCGCCTACCAAAAAGTGGACACCTGTACCGTCTGGTGGGTGAATTTTCGCCTGACCAATTCCAGCCCTGCCGCGTTCCAATCCTTCTCGCTGAGCATGAAAGATACGACCGCCAACGTCACGGCAGAGATGGAAGCCAACGACTTCACGCGGCGCGATGGATGCAATGCTCCCGTTAATGTAGAGAGCCTTCTCCCCGGCGCGGCGGTCACCATCAGTTCGCCGCCGCTGGCAGCAAACCCCACCGGGCATACCCTGACCGCATCCATCACCGCCTGCACCGAACCCGGTCTCAAAGGCGCCTGCCTGACCCGCGAACTGACCTTCAAGCCGTAACCTGCTGCCCCTTGGGGGAACATCGAAAAACGCCCTCAACGCAGCACCCGAGGAACTCAAGCAGCGCCGGCTGCGTCCATACAATACTGGCTCGGAAAGCACCCAGAATGGGTATGGAATACCCCAAAGCCGTGTTGGCTGGGTTTGGCAACCCTGCAAAGCCAGAAGCAAAAGGAGCAACATGTTCAACATCTCTCGTTTTTACGTTTTTGGATTGATTCTGCTCATCATCTCGGCGGCTTGCACCTCGAGCGGCATCCCTGCCACCACCTCCCCCGAACTCATCAACACGCTGGTTGCTCAAACGCTTTCCGTCATTCAAACACAAAGCGCCGTGCCAAACATCCAACCGCCGCCCACCTCCACGCCTGCTCCGCCCACAGCCTCTCCCACCACGACCGCCTCGCCTACGCCGGAGTTCACCGCCACCCCCTCGGTGCCGCAAATCAGCGTCTCCGTTGCCACCAACTGCCGTACCGGTCCCGGCAAAGCCTATGACCGAGTGGGCGCTCTGCTGGTGGGCGAAGTGACCGAGGTGTACGGGCGCGACCTCCTCGGCAATTACTGGTACGTAGCCAACCCGGATAAGCCCGGTCAATTCTGCTGGTTGTGGGGAGAATACGCCGCCCTCTCCGGCAACACGCAGGCGCTGCCGGTCTTCACGCCGCCTCCCACCCCGACTCCCATCCCCGACTTTGCGGCAGACTATACCGGCCTGGAGGCATGCAGCGGCAGCGGCTGGTGGGTGGAAATTAAACTGCAAAACAACGGCGGCATCGTCTTTCAATCCATCTCCCTCTCGGTGCAGGATATAGACGCCAAAATCACCCTCTCCATGAATGACAACCTCTTCACCAACCGCAACGGCTGCAGCCAGGTGGAAACGAAAAAGGCGCTTGCCTCCGGCGAAAAATGGATTGTCAGTTCGCCGTTTTTCAACTACGACCCCAGCGGACATAAATTCCGCGCCGCCATCACCTTATGCTCTGAAGACGGCGTAAACGGCACATGCGTCACGCGCACCATCGAATTCAAGCCATAAGCAGAATCGGGTACTGTACTTTCGCAAATTTTAGTGGATCACGAAAAACCCCGCCGACTTTGCGCTCTCTTGCGCAAATTAGGCGTTAGAGAACGCCAAATACGCTTTCCCGTGAGGAATTAAAATCCTGTTTAAGCACCATATTACGTATAAGCCATAAAAAAGCGAAACTACCATCGGGTAGAGGCAGCCTCTACCCGATTCCGTTTAAAAAGGGAATACAATATCTCCCGCAGCAGCCCAAAACAGAACGGGCTGTATCGGGAGAATTCAAATGCTGTCCACCATCCTGCTTTTCATCGGCGGTTTGATCGTCTTGATCCTCGGCGCGGAACTGCTCGTGCGGGGCGCCTCGCGCCTGGCGGCGGCTGGCGCTTCGCCGCTGGTCATTGGTTTGACCATCGCCGCCGCCGGCACCTCCCTGCCCGAAGTAGCCACCTCGGTCATTGCCGCGCTCAAGGGTGAAAGCGACATTGCCGTCGGCAACGCCGTAGGGAGCAACACTTACAACCTGCTGGGCGTATTGGGCATTGCCGGGTTATTCACACCGGGCGGCATCGCTATTGCCGAAAATGCCCTGCGTTTCGATTTGCCTGTGATGATCTTCGTTGCCATGATCACCCTGCCCATTTTCTATATTGACAACCGCGTCTCACGCTTCGAGGGAGGACTGCTCTTCTCCTACTACCTGCTCTACACCGCCTACCTGATCCTGCGCTCGTCGAATCATCCGCTTCTCTCCGCCCTGACAGCGTTTGCTGCTTTCTACGTGCCGTTCACCCTCCTGATCATCCTCCTCACGGCGATTCGCGCCTACACCGCCAAGAGAGGCCTCTGATGATTGCCCGACAACGTGAGAGAACGCTGCCTATGCACGATGGATAATCAGCACAGCGCCTCACTTGACGCTCTCCCCCTTTCCCCGTAAGATTGTCCCCGTTCATAGAACATACATTCACCGCTGAGCCACGGAGACACCGAGAAAAGCAGCCTCTGTGTTCTCCGTGTCTTTGTGGTTAGCCTTGGGAGCATCCATGGAACTTGGTCTCGTTCGAAAAATAGATATTGACCGCGAAATGCAGCAGGCATACCTCGATTACGCTATGAGCGTCATCGTGGCGCGCGCCCTGCCCGATGCCCGCGACGGACTCAAACCCGTTCAGCGCCGCATCCTCTACGCCATGTATGATATGGGCATTCGTGCCGATTCGCCTTATAAAAAATCCGCCCGTATCGTCGGCGAAGTACTCGGTAAATACCACCCGCACGGCGACGCCGCCGTCTATGAAGCCATGGCGCGCATGGCGCAGGATTTCTCCATGCGCACCCTGCTCGTGGATGGACAGGGCAACTTCGGCTCGGTAGATGGCGACCCGCCCGCCGCCATGCGCTACACCGAAGCGCGCCTCACCCCCGCCGCACTCGACCTCCTCTCAGACCTCAACAAAAACACCGTTGACTTCGTCCCCAACTTCGACGATACGCTCACCGAACCGAGCGTGCTGCCTGCCGCCCTCCCCAACCTGCTGGTCAACGGCGCAACAGGCATCGCCGTAGGCATGGCAACCTCCATCCCCCCACACAACCTCGGCGAAATCATAGACGCCATCGTTTACATGCTCGAAAAATGGGAAAAACTCGACGACATTGACGTCGAAACCCTGATGAAGTTCGTCCAGGGACCGGATTTCCCCACCGGCGGCATCATCCTGCTCGACGACAAAGAAGAGAACCCCATCGAGGCGGCATACGGTTCCGGCCGCGGACGCATCACCGTCCAGGCGAAAGCGCACGTCGAAGAAATGGAGCGCGGCAAAAACCGCATCATCGTCACCGAACTGCCCTACACCGTCAACAAGTCCAGTTTGATCGAGCGCATCGCCGACCTCGCCCGCGAAGGCTACCTGGAAGGTCTTTCCGACCTGCGCGACGAATCGGACCGCCAGGGCATGCGTATCGTCCTTGAACTGACCAAAAACGCCGACCCCGACGCCGTGCTGCGCGAACTCTACAAGCGCACTCCCATGCAAACCACCTTCAGCATCAACCTGCTGGCGCTGGTAGATGGCGAACCGCGCACCCTCACCCTCAAACAGGCGCTGCGCGTCTATATCGAACACCGCCTCGAGGTCATCAAACGACGCGCCGAATTCGACCTGGAAAAGGCAAAGGCGCGGGCGCACATCCTCGAGGGATACCTCGTCGCGCTGAAACATCTGGATGAAATCATCGAACTCATCCGCTCCGCCCCCGACGTAGACACCGCCCGCTCCCGCCTGATGAAACGCTACAAACTGACCGAGATTCAAGCCACCGCCATCCTCGACATGCAGCTGCGCCGGCTGGCCGCCCTCGAGCGCAAAAAAATCGAAACCGAATACAAAGAAGTGACCGCGCTCATCAAAGAATTGACCACCCTCCTCAAATCGCCCAAGTTGATGCGCGGCGTGGTGGCGGATGAACTGCTCAAAGTCAAAGCCCAGTATGCCGACCGCCGCCGCACCCAAATTGTGGATGTGACCAAACGCGGAAAAGCCGCCAAAGCCCTCACCGCCTCCGATATTCTCCCCCAGCAGCAGGTCTGGATCGGCGTGACCGCCGACGGACTGGTCTCGCGCACGGCAGACGAGAAAGAACCGAAACACTCCGGCAACGACGCCCCGCGCTGGCTCGTCAAAGCCTCCACCACCGATACCGTCTATTTCGTCACCAAAAGCGGACGCGCCGCTGCTGTGGCGGTACATGTCATCCCGCAAGCCGAAAAGTTAACGCAAGGCTCCTTGTTCTACAAAGTCACGCCCTTGAGCGAGACCGATGCGCTCGCTGCGGTCTTTGCCCTGCCCGCCCGCAAAACCGCCCTGCCCGAAGAGACGTGCGTCATCACCTGCACACGCTTCGGCATGATCAAAAAGAGCCTCATCAGCGAACTGCCCGGTCCCTCCGCCCAAACCTTCACCCTCGTCAAAATCAACGAAGGCGACCGGCTCATCTCCCTCGGCCTGACCGATAACAAAAGCAAACACATTCTGCTCGTCACCGCCGGCGGCATGGCAATCCGCTTCAAGGAAGACGACGTGCGCCCGATGGGTCTCGTTGCGGCAGGCGTCAACGGCATGAAATTGGACGAGAACGACGAAGTAGTGGGCATGGAAATCCTCCCCGCCGCCGGCGAAATCTTCCTGCTCACCAACGACGGCAAAGCCAAGCGCGTGCCGGAAAAAGACTTCCCCGTCCAGGGACGCTACGGCAAAGGCGTCATCGCCTGGGAAATGAGCGGCAAGACCAAACTCGCCGGCATCGCCAGCGACAAACCCAATCACATGGCAACCATCCACCTCAGCAAGGGCGCACCCCGCTCCACCCGCCTCGATGCAGCCGCTCTACGCAAACGCGCTGCTGCCAAAGGCGATGTGGTGGTGGAAGTCAAACCCGGCGAAGAAGTCCTCTCCGTCAACACCGCATGGACGCTGGAAAAGTTCGTGCGCGACCAGAAAAAAAGCAACGGGCGCGCCAAACCAGCCGGCAAAACCACCAAAGCCAAAACCTCCGCCAAAGGCAAAAAATCTGCGGCGGCAAAACCCAAAAAGAAAAAATAACCTGCTCGTTCCCCCGCTTCTTCTTCCGCCACCAAAGCGAGCGGGGGAACGATAGTCACTTCAACTATGGTATCCTTAAACCAATCCATCCACCGGAGCGACCTCCATGTACGTTGCCATTGAAGGGGTGATCGGAGTAGGAAAGACCACCCTCGCCCGTCTGCTGCAACCCGCTTTCGACGCCGAAATCCTCCTCGAAGTCTTTGAAGAAAACCCCTTTCTCTCCGACTTCTACAGCGACCGCGCACGCTACGCCTTTCAAACCCAAATCTTCTTCCTGCTCAGCCGCTACCATCAGCAGCGCCGCACCGTCAACGAACTCCTCGCCAGCGGCAGAAACCTCATCGCCGATTACACCTTCGCCAAAGACGCCCTCTTCGCCCGCATCAACCTCAAAGGCGATGAACTCGACATGTATTACAAAGTTCACGAAGCCCTGGCTGAAAAAATCCAAAAGCCCGACCTGCTCGTGTACCTGCAAGCCAGCACCGATACCCTCATGCAGCGCATCGCCCTGCGCGACCGTCCCTACGAACGCCAGATGGAACGCTCCTACATCCACCAACTCAACCTCGCCTACGAAGAATTCTTCTCCAAACCCTTCGACCACACCCCCGTCCTGACCATAGACACCAACAACCTGAACATCGTCCAAAACCCCGAACATCTCAAACTGATTGAAAACCGCATCCGACAAAGCCTGAACCTGCCGCCCTTTCAACCGACCCTGCCCCTCCCCGCAGCCTGACCTCCGCCCCCGCGGCTCGACCCGAAGGAACTGCCCATGCGAGTCACACGCGAATCACTTATCCGAATAGCCAAAGAGACCGCCCAGGAACGCGCCTACAACGACAAAAACATCATCGCCGCCTACCTGACCGGCGCTCTCGCCGACGAGGGCATTGACCCCCTCCTCGGCGGCACCGCCGACATAGACATCATCTTCGTCCACGCCGAAGAACCGCGCCACCGCCGCGAATTCGTCAAACTCACCCCCGACTTCCACATAGACATCGGTCACCGCGCCAAAGCCGAATTCAAACGTCCGCGCGAACTGCGCCTCGACCCCTGGCTGGGCTGGGAAATGTACGACCCCCTGCTGCTCTACGAACGCGAAAAATTCTTCGAATTCATTCAGGCTGGTTTGCGGGCAGGCTCCGAATTCAACGCCCCCGCCCCTGCCCTGCACCGCTCGCGCGAACTGCTCTCTCACGGGCGGCAAATCTGGCGCGACCTGCTGGAAGTGAGCGGCTCGGTCACCCCCGCCGACGTGGCAAAATACATGAAATCACTCTACCACGCCGTCAACGCCGTGGCCGAACTCTCCGGCCCGCCTTTGCAGGAAAGGCGTCTGATGTTGGAATTTGCCGAACGGGCAGCGACGGCCGGACGTCCCGCCATGGATGCGGCGCTCACCGCCCTGATGGGCGCCTCCGCCCTCGAACCGTCCCTCATCCAATCCTGGCTCCCCGATTGGCGTCTGGCATTCGAAGCCGCCGCCAAAAACACCCGCGCCGATTCCCGCCTGCACCCCGCGCGCCTGAACTATTACGAAAAAGCCATCCTAGCAATGTTGAGCGGCAAAAAACCGCAGGCTGCCCTGTGGAGCCTCCTGCAAACCTGGACACTTGCCGTAGATGCCGTGCCGGAAGCCGCCAGCCCGTGGCGCTCGGCGTGCGGTCAACTGGGGCTGGTGGCAGGCATGAGCGAACGCGTGGAAGCGCTCGATCATTTCCTCGATGAAGTCGAACTGCTGCTCGATGATCTGGCGGCGCAATACGGTTTGGAACCCTCCACCTCACTCTAATCTTCAACAGGTGCCTATGACCCGCAACGAAGCGCTCTCCCTCGTCCGCGAATTCGTCAAAAACGAAGGCTTGATCCGCCACATGCTCGCTGTGGAAGCCGCCATGCGTTTCTACGCCGAAAAATTCGGCGAAGACGTAGAGCGCTGGGGATTAATCGGCTTGCTCCACGATTTCGATTGGGAAATTCACCCCACGCTGGAACAACACCCGCAGGAGGGTGCGCCCATCCTGCGTGCGCGCGGCGTGCCCGAAGACATCATTCAGGACATTCTGAGCCACGCCGACCACATGAACATGCCGCGCGATACGCTCGTCCGCAAAGCCATCGCCGCCTGTGACGAAATCACCGGGCTGATCACCGCCGTCGCCCTGGTGCGCCCTTCCCGTTCTCTCTACGACCTGGAACCCGCCTCCGTCAAAAAGAAATGGAAAGACAAAGCCTTTGCCGCCGGCACCTCCCGCCCCGAAATGGAACGCGCCGCACAGGAATTTGGTATCGAACTCTGGGAACACGTAGGGAACGTGATTACCGCCATGCGTAAAATCGCCCCCGAATTGGGGCTGGAAGGAAACCTGAAACCGTAACACCACGAGCGGGCGCTACACGTCCCGCTCGTTTTTTTCTGCTTCAATGCGCATACGCTATAATCAAACCACACAGGGCAGCGAGAGCAGGCTACCCTCTGCTCATTCCTCTTTTTTGCACACCCCGCCGCCCTTGGAGAGCCGGATATGAAAATTCTCGTCCTGACGAACGATGAAATAGAACGCTCCGTCATCCAGCAGGTGCTTGAAACTAACGGGCACGAACTCCTTCCGGCAGACAGCAGCGAAGATGCCATGCAGTTCCTGCAGGAGGGTGAAGCGCGCTTCGTCATCGTGGACCGCGAAACGACAGACGCCGGCGAAAGACAATTCATCCAGCGTCTGCGCGCCGCCCAGCCTCCTCATTACATCTACGTCCTGCTGATCGCTTCCAAACTCCAGGAAACCGATATTGCCCCCTCGCGCGGCGGCGCAGACGATTATCTGCACAAACCCATCACGCCGCTCGAATTGAAATCGCGCGTTCACATCGGGCTGCGCATGCTTGGCTTGAGGGATCACCTCATCAGCGCCAGAGGCGCCCTCGAACAAACCGCCATGTTCGACCCGCTCACCAAAACCCTGAACGAAAAAGCCTTCCTCAGCCTCTCACGCGGAGAACTCGAACGCGCCCGCCGCGCGCAGGCGCCCCTGAGCCTGATTGCCATCGAAGTGGAAAACCTATCTGAAATTGCCGCTCAATACGGCGAAACCACCGCCAGCGACGCCCTCATCCTCATCGCCCAAACCATCCGCGAAAAAAGCCGCCCCTACGACGGCACCGGCCGGGTGGGTGAAAACCGCTTCTTCATTCCGCTGCCGGGGGTCATCGGTCAGGATGCGGAAAAAATCGCCGCCCGCATCCTCAAAGGCATCCAAAACGCCAACATCTCCCTGCTCGACGGCACCCCCCTCCCCCTGCGCCTGCGCGCCGGCATCGCCGCCACTCTGCGTGTCACCGCCGCAACTGAAATCGAAACCCTGATCGAAAAAGGGCGCGAGGCGCTGATCAGCGCACAGCAGGCAGAAGGCGATCAGATTTTCACGATTTTCATCTAACTCACAACCAATACTGGAGTAAAAACAACACACACATCCCTGCCAGAATGGTGAGCAGCGTATTTTTGCTGAACCATGCCGTAAGGATGGCAACCAGACCAGCCAGCAGGCGGAAATTCGCAAGCGATACATTCAGCGCCCCATCGGATAAAAACAACTCCGGAAAGATGATGGCAGAAAGCACTGCCGGCGGGACATAGTGCAGCGCCCGCCGCACCGTCTGCGGGACCTGAAACCTGCCAAACAGATAAATCAGCGAAAACCTCATCCCAAACGTAATCAAACCGCCAAAGAGCATCACCAGCCAGATATTCATTCGCATCTCAACCTAATTCAATTATGGACTCAGGGTATGGACTGAGGGAGCTTGCTCCCGTATTTCGTCAGCATTTATCTATGGACTCGGGGAGCTTGCTCCCGTATTTCGCCAGCATTTATCTATGGACTCAGGGAGCTTGCTCCCGTATTTCGCCAGCATTTATCTATGGACTCAGGGAGCTTGCTCCCGTATTTCGCCAGCATTTATCTATCGACTCAGGTGGCTTGCTCCCGTACCTCGCCAGCACGCTGGCTGACTCCATATTCGCTCATGGAC
>JBBITE010000006.1:72799-81896 GCA_037440905.1 Anaerolineae bacterium
CTTGCTCCCGTACCTCGCCAGCACGCTGGCTGACTCCATATTCGCTCATGGACTCCGGAAGCTTGCTCCCGCTTTTCGCCAGCTAGCTGGCTGACTCCGTATTTTCTGACATGCGCTATTCGCCTTTCTTTTCCAGATAAGTTCCCACGGTAATTCCAACCAAAGCCGCAAGGATCAAACCCAGTTTGAAAGGCAGCGCATGCGCCGCCAGCGCCACCAGCCCGGCAGAAAGAGCCGCCGCCACATACGGACGCCCCTTCAGCGCCGGCACCACCATGGCGATAAACGTCAACGGCAGGGCAAAATCGAGCGACCACGAATCGGGGATGGCGGCGCCCAGAAAGATGCCCAGCGCCGTGCTTGCCTGCCAAGTGGACCAAAGCGCCAGTCCCGCCCCCAGCAGGAACCAATGGCTGAAAGGCTGAGCCCCGTCGCGTTCATAATGCAGGATGGAGGGAGCGTATGCCTCGTCGGTGAGCAGGTAGGCGAGCAGCGTTTTCCAACGCGTCGAAAGATGAGTCAGATAAGGGGCGAGCGAAGCGGAATAGAGCATGTGCCGCAGGTTGACGATGGCAATCGTCAGCACAATGACCAGCCCCGGCGCCGATTCGTGAATCAACTGCGCCGCGATAAACTGCGACGACCCCGCAAACACGATGGACGACATCATCTGCGCGGCAGAGCGCGAGAGCCCGGCGTTGAGCGCCAGCGCGCCGTAAATCATGCCAAAAGGAAAGACCCCCACCAAAAGCGGAAGTTCGGCGCGCACGCCCGCCAGGAATTGCCTGTATTTTTCGTTGGTAAGCGCGAGTGTGGACATTCCTCAATCATATCATCCCAGCGGGTGCCAGCGCAAAGAGAGGTACATGCCCAGCAGAATCAGAATCAACGCCAGCGCGCTAAAGAAGACGCCGATCTCGATGGCCTCGCGGGTGGTGACGATGAAGGAGGGCAAATCGCGGAAGGCATTTTCGAGTTCGCCGGCGCTGGAGGCGAAGTAATAGGAACCGCCGGTCAGATCGGCAATTTGCTTGAGGGTGGTTTCGTCAATTTGGAGGCGGAAATCGCGGGAGCCGGTTTGCGGCTCGAACTGGAAACCGCTCCCGCCGAAGAAGAACTGGTCGGAGTTGAAGTCGTCGCCGCAGTCCATGCGCGAGGTGTTGTTGAAGGTGCCATAGCCGATGGTATAGACGCGGATACCGCGTGCGGCGGCTTGTGCGGCAGCGGTCAGGGGCGGGGGGCCGGCGTTGCTGGCGCCGTCGGTGAGGAGGACAATGATGTGGGGCGAGGGAGAAATTTCGGACGGAGACGGGCCGGAGGTCGAGGGAGAAGCGGAGAGGTTTCCGCTGGGGGCGATGCGGCTGTCTATTTCGGCAATGGCGTCAATCGCGCGCAGGATGGCGCTTCCGATGGCGGTACGGCGGGCGGTGGTCAGGTTTTCGATGGCTTCAGAAAGAATCTGCACATCGGTGGTGGGAGGCTGAATGAGTTCGGCAAAGCCGGCAAACGCCACAATGCCAATCTGCCGCCCGGCGGCGCGGCTTTGGATGAATGCCTGGGCGGCATCTTTGGCGGCTTCGAGACGGTTGGGGAGGATGTCGGTGGCGCACATGCTGCGCGAGACATCTATGGCAAGGATGACGGTGGCTTTGTTGGAGGGAATCAGCACGGTGGCTACCGGCCGCGCCGCAGCCACGAGCAGCGAGGCAAGCGCCAGCAGAAAGAGCGCAAAGGGAACGTGCCGCCGCCACCAGGTTTGATGAGCCGCCGCTTCGCGGATGAGAGAAAGGCTGGAATAGCGCACGACGAAACGCCTGCGCCGGCGCAGGGCGAGGAGATAGGCGGCAATTACCAGTGGAATGACAAACAGGGAAACCAGTAAAGAGGGCCAGAGAAAACTCATCGGTTCAGCCTCCTGACCGATTTCGAGGCTTTGCCCAATGCCGCGAAACCGGACGACTTCACCCCATCACCCTCCCAAACCAGGACATGGAAAGCGCGCCGCCGGTAAGAAAGAGGAGCATGCTGAACGCGGCAAGCAGAGAAGTGAGCTCCATTTTTTCGGGTTTGATGGAGAGGATAGGTTGAAGGTCGTTATAGATGCGGCGCAAGTCGGCATTGTCACCGGCAAAGTAATATTGCCCGCCGGAGTTTTGGGCAATGGTTGAGAGCAGCGCTTCATTCATTTGAGTGTGGATAGTCATGCCTTCGACGCGAATGGTGGTGCCTTCGGCACTGCCTACGCCGATGGTGTACACCCGCACGCCGAGGTCCACCGCTAGGTCGGTGATGACGAGCGGATCGGGCGGGTCGTTGTTTTCGCCGTCGCTAAAGAGCAGAATGACCGCCGAGGGATACCAGCCCTGCGGCGCGGACGGCGCATCGTCGGCAGCGGAAAGACTGCTGGTGTTGACCAGGGGCGGGTCGCCGGCATCTACGGCAATGGTGTTGAGCGCCACCAGCAAGCCGTTGCCCAGCGAAGTGCCGCGGCGCGGGACGAGACGCTCGATGGTCGCCAGCGTGCCTTCACGGTTGGTGCCGGGCATTTGCACATTCAAGCCGCCGTCGCTGAAGGCAACCACGCCAATGCGCACGTTGGCGGGCTGGTCTCTAACGAAATCCGCCGCGATGGCTTTGGCGGCTTCCATGCGATTGGGCGCAATGTCTTCCGCCACCATACTGCCCGAAACATCGAAGACGAGAATAACCGTTCCTTCATAGCGCGGCAGGCTGACGACTGCCTGCGGCCGCGCCAGCGAAAAGAGCAGCACGGTCACCCCCAGCAAAAACAGCATCGCGGGAATATGCCTCCGCACGCCGCCAGCAGGCGGCAGAGGTGCGCCGGCGCTGTGTATCGCATCGAAACCCCATGTGAGGGCGCGCTGCCGCCGCCGGCGCTGAAGAACCGCGTACACCAGCGCCAGCACAGGCGAAAGCACCAGCAACCCCAGCAGGGAAGACCAGAGAAACGTCATACCGTTACACCCTCCGGCGCTGACGGCGCTTTGCAAAGCGCAGGATTGCCCGCACCAGGTCGTCATCCGTCGAAAGCGTCATCACATCCACGCCGGCGCGTTTGAAGGCTGCACTTAATTCCTCTTCGTACTTCTGCACGGCTTCAAAAAAGCGCCTGCGGAAAACAGCATCCTGTGTATCCACAAACAACTGTTCGCCCGTTTCGGAATCTTCCATCACCACCATGCCTGCCTGTGGCAGTTCCCTCTCGCGCGGGTCGAGCAGGCGGATGGCAACCACTTCATGCTTTTCGCCCAGCAAATTCAGCGGGCGTTCCCAGCCGGGCTCGCTCATGAAGTCGGAGAGTACAAACAACAGCGAGCGGCGTTTGATAGCATGCAGCGCGCCTTCGAAAAAGATGCGCAAATCGGTACGGGGGACATGGGACAGGCGCGGCTGTTTGAGCAAATCGTTGATCAGACGCAATACCTGCACTTTGCCGCTTCTGGGCGGGACCGTATGCTGGATTCTGCTCCCAAACATCATCGCCCCGACGCGGTTCCCGTGGCGCGTCATCAACCGCGCCAGCACCGAGACGAAGTCCACGAGCATGGTGCGTTTTTGGAGTCCCACTGTGCCAAAATCCACAGAGGGACTTAAATCGAGCAGGAACCAGGCGGTAATCTCGCGGTCTTCAAGATATTGGCGGACGTAAGGAGTATCCATGCGCGCGGTGACGTTCCAATCAATGTAGCGGATGTCGTCGCCGGGCTGATACTCGCGCAAATCGGCAAAGTCCACGCCGAAGCCATAAAACAGAGAACGATAGTCGCCTTGCAGCAGCCCATCCAGCCGGCGGATGACGTGCCAGTCGAGACGGAGCAGGATTTTCTCAGGCGTTTGCGCGGAGGTCGGCGTGTTCATGCAAAGGCACCACGGGGATGGGGATACGGTCCAGAATGCGGCGGAGGAGGTCGTCGGAGGTGATGTTATCGGAGAGCGCTTCGTAGGTCAGCACGAGGCGGTGGCGCATCACATCCAGCGCCATGTCCAGCACGTCCTGCGGCAGGGCATAGGTTCGCCCGCGCACAAAGGCAAGCGCGCGCGCGGTGAGAATGAGGTTGATGGAAGCGCGCGGGCTGGCGCCAAACAGGATGTAACGCTGCAGGTCGGGCAATCCCACTTCCTGCGGGCTGCGCGTGGCGGTCACCATGCGCACGGCATATTCCATCAGCGCCGGGTCCACATACACCTTATCGGCTTCTTTTTGCAGTTTGAGCAGCTGCTCGATGGTGAGAATTTTCTGCACCGCCTGCAAGGCGCCGGTCATACGCTCCACAATGACAAACTCTTCGGTGGGCGAGGGATAGCCGATCAGCACCTTGAGCATAAAGCGGTCCACCTGCGCTTCGGGCAGGGCGTAGGTGCCTTCGGTCTCGATGGGGTTTTGCGTTGCCAGCACCAGGAAGGGGTTTGGCACCTTGAAGGTTTCCCGCCCGATGGTCACCTGACGTTCCTGCATCACTTCGAGCAGGGCGCTTTGCACTTTGGCGGGGGCGCGGTTGATTTCATCCGCCAGCAGCAGGTTGGTGAAGACCGGCCCGAGGGAGGTTTCGAATTTGCCGTTTTTCTGGTTGTAGATGCGTGTTCCAATCAGGTCGGCCGGGACGAGATCGGGGGTAAATTGGATGCGTTTGAATTCGCCGCCGATGGCTTCGGCGAGTGTTTTGATTGCCATGGTCTTGGCAAGGCCGGGCACACCTTCCACCAGGATATGTCCGCGCGCCAGCAGGGCAACGATCATCATCTCCAACATATGATCCTGCCCCACGATGACCTTTTTTACTTCATACAACACCTGCTCCATCGGCGTACGGTTTTCGGAATTTTTTTGCAGCATAGGTCGTCTCCTTGAGGTAAGTTACACGGGTCAATAAGGCGGGCTGCCTCTGCCGCCGGAAGTGGCGCTGGTGATTGGCACAGCAAAGCCCACACCGACGAAAAAATTCCCGCTGCCGGGGTTGACCAGGCCGGTCACAATACCAATCACCCGCCCGTTGCGGTCCAACAGCGGACCACCCGAACTACCCGGGTTTGCCGCCGCATCGAACTGGATCAAACCTTCCAGCACTGTATCTGTGCCGATGGGCTGAAAAGAACGCCCAAAGCCTGAAATGACCCCCGCGCTCATCGAACTATACAAGCCAAACGGATTTCCCACCACAAACACATCGTCTCCCACGCGCATTGTGGCGGGGTTGCCCAACACTGCCGGCACCACCACATCGGGTGAATTGAACGCGCGTAAAATCGCCAGGTCTTGTTCAGGCATTTCGGCAAGCACAAACGCAGCGGCTTCTAATCCATCGGCAAACGTCACCTGAATGGTGCGCGCGTCACGCACCACATGATAACTCGTCACAATATCGGCGCTGTCGTTGATGATGACCCCCGTTCCCAACCCGCCGCTGGGACTGCCATCTACGCTCTCGAACTTCACTTCAATGAACACAATGGAAGGCTGGATGATTTGATACACCCGTGTGGCATCCGGCGGGCGCGGCGTGGCAGAAGCCATGGCGCTGGCAACCAGTTCATTCACCTCGCGCACGGTCAACAGGTCAGAGGGGAAAAGAAGCCGATACAACATCACCCCCAGCAAAGCCGCCGCCACTGCCGAGGCAAACGGAATGATCCCCCGTAAACGCGCACGCCACTGCCGAAGCCTTACCAAAAAGGACTCTCTCATCACCTCAGGTCTTTCAATCATCGCTACTTCACGAAAGGGGGATGTGGCGCTAGAGAGCGCCGACTGCGCAATGTTTTCGTGATTTGCCGATTATACATTGTGACGCCCTCACCCCGCGCCTGCTTACCCAACGTTTTCCCTACGCTTCCCTCCTCACCTCAGCCTGCTGCCGCTCTCCCGCCTTAGCCTCCCCCCAATATTTCCACCAGGGCGCGCAGCCCGAGCAGATACGACCTCCACCCAAAGCCTGAAATCTTGCCCCGGCACACCGCCGAAAGCAGGGACGTATGCCGAAATTCCTCGCGCGCGTACACGTTGGAGAGATGCACCTCCACGACCGGGATTTGAATGGCGCTGACAGCATCGCGCAGGGCGACGGAGGTGTGAGTGTACCCGCCGGGGTTGAAGACCACCCCATCCGCCCAGCGGCTGGCTTCGTGCAGGGCGTCAATCAACGCGCCCTCATGGTTCGATTGCAGGCAGTGAACTTCGGCGCCCAGTTCTTTGCCCAGCGCGGTCAGTTGATGGTTGATTTCCTCCAGCGTCATCGCGCCATACACTTCCGGCTCGCGCGTGCCGAGTAAATTCAGATTGGGTCCGTGCAACACAAGTAATTTCATCTCCACTCCACTGGTCATTGATCACTGATCACTTCTTCCAATGCGCTCACTGCGACCAATTCCACCCTGCCGATCTCCACCGGCAGCGCAAAACGGATCGCCCTCGCACTCTTCTTCTTATCCACTCGCATGGCGCGCAGGATTTCTTCGCGCGGCATATTCTTTGGAATTTCCACCGGCAAACCCAGCGCGGCGAGCGTCTTTTCAATTGTATTTGCCAGGCCTCTTTCGGCAAGACCGATGCGTTCGGCATATTTTGCCTCGACTGCCATGCCAATCGCAACCGCTTCGCCATGATGCAATTCAAAGTTGCTGACGAGTTCCACCGCATGCCCCACCGTGTGACCGAGGTTGAGCGCGGCGCGAATCCCTTTTTCGTAGGGGTCCTGTTCGATGATTCGAATTTTAACCGCCATAGCGCGCTTGACGATTTCTTCGAGGTGTTGTTTCACCCAATCCATGCCGCGTGAACATAACTCGAACAGGTCAGGGTCGGCGATGACGCCGTGCTTGACCACCTCCGCCATGCCGCAGCGCAGTTCGCGGTCGCTGAGGGTGAGCAAAAGGCTGGGGTCGGCAAGGACAAGTTTCGGCGGGTGAAAAGAACCGATGAGGTTTTTCCCTTCGGGCAGGTCAATGCCGGTCTTTCCTCCGAGTGAGGCATCCGCCATGGCGAGCAAGGTCGTTGGGGCGGCAATCCAACGGATGCCGCGCATGTAGGTGGCGGCGGCAAAGCCGGTCAGGTCGCTGATCACACCGCCGCCGAGAGCGATGACGGCGCTGCTGCGGTCGAGCCCATGTTGCAGAAAGGATTGCCATAAACGGGTAACCGTTTCCAGGTTTTTATGTTCCTCGCCGGGGGGGAGGATGATGGCAGGCACGTGCGGCAGTTTTTGCAGATGATATTTTGCCACGTTTTCATCGGTAACGATCAGGTCGCCGTGGGGCAGGTTGGAAATTTGCCCTACCATCACATCGTATTCTCCCATCGCAGAGAGATGATGTCTTCCCAAAATCATCTGGGCATGATACGCGCTTTGTTCGGCAGAGTTTCCATCCACGTGCAGTTTCAGCGGGAAAGAGGCGTAATGCTCTGCACGCTTTTCGAGCAGGGAGGTCAGTTTGCTGCGCACATCTCCTGCAAGCAGCGGGCGTTTTTCCGAACCCTGTTCAAGTCTTTCAAGCAGAGTCTCCCAACCCGCCATGAGCAAAATGACTTTGCCGCTCGATTCTGCAAGCGCGCGGTTTTCAGCGCGCAATAATGCGCCGCCGCCGAGGGCAATAATTGAATCCCTCACCCCTAGCCCCTCTCCCTCTGGGTGAGGGGGACAGAGGGTTTTCAGCGCAGAGGTTTCCAACTCGCGAAACGCCGGCTCGCCCTGTTCCTCCATGATCTGCGGAATGGACTTTCCCGCGTTCGCTTCGATGACGCGGTCAAGGTCCACGAAGGGAAGGTTGAGGGTACGGGCAAGGATTTTGCCGATGGTCGTTTTGCCTGCGCCGGGGGGACCGTAGAGGAAGAGGTGGGGCATGGGGAAGGATGAAGGATGAATACGTGGAAAGTGGAAAGTAGCGAGTGATTATTCCCAAAATACATGCGGGGAATTGTCCATCTGCAAATCGTCGAGGGTGGCTTTGCGGAGGGTATCAAAGCGCGGCATGATTTCGCTCATCGAGTCGCCGCCGAGTTTTTCGAGCAGCGCATCGGCAAGCACAAAGGCAACCATCGCTTCGAGAATGGGAACGGCGCGCGGCACGGGGCAGAAGTCGGAGCGTTCGTAGCGGGTGGGGGTTTCGGCTTGGGCGGCCAGGTCAACGGTCGGCTGAGGGAGAAGCGTGGTGGCAATCGGTTTCATGGCAGCGCGAACGACGATGGGCTGTCCATTGCTGATTCCGCCTTCGATGCCGCCGGCTCTGTTGGACGGGCGGTGAAGGTCGAAGGTTGAAGGTTGAAGGTCAAAGGTCGAAGGTTGAAGGTTGATGGGGTCGTGCGCTTGGGTGCCAAGTCGTTTTGCGTTTGCAAACGCGTCGCCAATTTCGACTCCCTTGATAGCCTGCACCGACATGACCGCCATCGCAAGCCTGGCTTCGAGGCGCCTGTCCCATTGCATGAAACTGCCCAACCCCAGCGGGACGTTGAGCGCGACGATTTCGAGGACGCCGCCCAGGGTGTTTTTGCCATGAATGACTTTTTCGATTTCCTGCCGCATCTTTTGCGCGGACCTCGGGTCTGGGCAGCGGACCTCGGACTCTTCTGCACGCTGGAAGCGTTCGGCATAGGGCAGGTCGCTGGCCTCTGCCTGAATTTCGCCGATGGAGAGGACATATCCGCCAACGATGATTCCGAATTGCGAGAGGAAGTGTTTGCACACTGCGCCGACGGCAACGCGCATGGTCGTCTCGCGGGCAGAGGCGCGCTCGAGGGCGGGGCGCAAATCTCGATAGCCGTATTTGACCGCGCCGGTGAGGTCGGCGTGACCGGGGCGGGGAGCGGTCATCGGCTCGATAGGTTTGCCCTTCCATTTGGCATGGTCGGCGTTTTGGACGAGCATGGCAATGGGTGCGCCGGTGGTTTCGCCCGCCATGACTCCGCTGAGGATTTGCACGGTGTCGCGCTCGATTTTCATGCGTCCGCCGGAGCCATAGCCTTTTTGGCGGCGGGCAAGTTCAAGGTCAATGACGGAAGCGGGGAGGGGAAGTCCGGCGGGGATGCCTTCGAGGATAGCGGTGAGAGAGGGTCCGTGGGATTCGCCGGCGGTGAGGAAACGCAGAG
>JBBITE010000006.1:81996-84240 GCA_037440905.1 Anaerolineae bacterium
TGGAAGGCGAGGGCGGCTTGTTCGATGAGCATGCCAAGCCCGGTTGTGGCACGACATCCCTGCGCTTTGGCTTGCCGCACAAGGCGGGTTTCGCGCGGGTTGTACACTAAATCATAAACGATTGTACCCTGCGGCAGGCGGGTATCTTCAGGCAGAGGAGAGGTTTCGATGGCAGGGAACATGCCGATGGGAGTGGTGTTTACAATGAGGTCAAAGGTCGAAAGTTGAAGGTCGTTGAAGTGGGTAATTGGTAAATGGTAATTTGGGAAGGAGGAGGCAAGTTGCCGGGCTTGTTCGAGGCGGCGGGCGGCAAGGGTGACATTCCAACCGTCATGGAGCAGGGCATACACCACCGCCCGAGCGGAACCGCCGGCGCCCAACACGAGGGACGACCGACGATTGACGATTGACAATGGATCTTCAGCCAAAAACCGTTTTAGATCGGATAAAAAGCCTGCAGCATCGGTGTTATCGCCAATCAGCCTGTTTTCGCGCAAATAAATCGTATTTACCGCACCGATGGCTTTGGCTGTTGGGGTGAGTTCATCGAGGAATGGGATGACGGTTTGTTTGTGCGGGATGGTGACGTTCAGACCCTGTATTTCGTTTGCGCGGACGCGCGCCAGCAAATCTGCAAGTCCTTGTTTGTTGTCAGGGGAAACAGGGAAGAGCGAATAGTCGCCTTGCAAACCGCAAGCCCGGAGGGCGGCGGTGTGGATTTTGGGCGAGAGGGAATGGCTGAGGGGGAAGCCGGTAAGCCCGAGGGAAAAGGAGGAAGGATGAAGGAGGAAGGAGGAAGACATGGATGCAGAATACAAGTTATCAGTTAGCAGGGAGTAGTTATCAGTTATCAGTCATCAGTCATCAGTTATCAGTCATCAGTGAGCAATTATGCCAATTGGGTGAGGAGATCGAAGAAGTTGGGAAAGGTCTTGGAAACGCAGGAGGGGTTTTCGATGACGATTCCATCCACCCGCAAGCCGATGAGGGAGAATGCCATTGCCATGCGGTGGTCGTTGTAGGTGTGAACGGTTGAAGGTTTGAACGTCTGGCAGGGGTAAATGGTCATCCCGTCTTCATGCTCTTCGACGTGAACCCCCAGCCGCTGCAGTTCGGTGCAGGTGGCGTGAATGCGGTCGGTCTCTTTGAAACGGGCGGAGGCAATGCCGCGGATGCGGGTGGGAGAGGACGCAAAGGGAGCAATGACCGCGAGGGTTTGGGCGGTATCGGGGATGTCGCGCAGGTCTACATCAAGCCCGACGATGGACGACGGACGGTGGACCATGATTGAGTTACCTGATTCATTTACGGTGCAACCCATTCTTTGAAGCACTTCCAGGAAGGCAATGTCACCTTGTTTCGTGCTGCGTGAGATGTTTTCGACTCGAACGGTCCCGCCGCAGATGGCTGGCGCGGCGAAGAAGTAGGAGGCGGCGGAGGCGTCGGATTCGATGGGATAAGTGGGAAGTGGAAAGTGGGAAGTGGCAAGTGGCAACTGGTAAGTGGAAAGTGGGATAGCGAAAGAGGTATAGCCGTTCCGTTTCACGTCCACGCCGAAATCGCGCATGATTGCAATGGTCATATCCACGTAGGGTTTGGAGTTGAGGTCGGTGGCGAGTTCGATTTCGATGGGGGCTTGTGCATAAGGCGCAACCATCAACAACGCCGATACGTATTGGCTCGAAATATTTCCAGCAATCGTTACTTTTCCGCCCGGCAAGCCATGAGCAACGATTTTGAGAGGCGGACAAACGGTCTCGGCGCTTTCGACTTTCTCCAGCGGCTGAACATCGCACCCCAATTGTTTCAGCGCCTGTACCAAATCGCCGATGGGACGTTCTCGCATGCGGGAGTCACCGTCGAGGAGGTATTCGCCGTGACCGAGGGTGAGGAAGGCGGTGAGGAAACGCGCCGCAGTGCCTGCATTGCCGATGTAGAGTTCGGCTTTTGTTGCAGGGATTCTTCCGCCCAGGCCGGTGACGGTCATTTGGCGGCTGGGTTCATCGAGTTGGACTTCGAAGCCCAGGGTTTGAAGCGCTTTGGCAAAGTAGAGCGAGTCGTCAGAGAAGAGGGCGTTGGTGAGGCGGGTTTTTCCGCGGGCGAGGGCAGCGACGAGCAGGGCGCGGTTGGTGAGGGATTTGGAACCCGGCACGCGGACGGTTGCATCGAGAGGGTAAGGTGCAGGATGGATGCGGATGGAGGAAGGATAAAGGCGGGGCATGAGAGTGGGGAGTGGAAAGTGGA
>JBBITE010000006.1:84340-101821 GCA_037440905.1 Anaerolineae bacterium
GAAAGTGGAAAGTGGAGGGTGGAAAGTAAAGGGATTAGCAGGTGGATGTTATGGCAAGATATGAGTCTTTTGATTGGTTGAGAAGATTTTCGAGGCTGGCGTCATCCTCTTCGCGCAGGGCAGCTTCGATCTCATCCAGCGATTGGCGAAACGTTCGCAGGGTTTTCAGGAGGTTGTCGCGGTTGGATTGGAGAACTCCCAACATCATGCTGGAGGGTGTCCCTGCAAGGCGGACGGTGGAGCGAAAGCCCGGCCCAATGAGAGGGGTAAATGTCTGCGGGGTGGAATGAGCCAGGGCAGAGGCAACGAGAAACGGCAGGTGACTCGTGGAAGCAAGGATGCGGTCATGCTCGTCGGCGGTCATTGGGAGGGGCTGTGCGCCGACGGCGGAGATGAGCTGCATTGCGGCAGATTTGGCTCGCGGCGAGGTGCGCTCAAGGGGAGTGAGGACGAATGGCGCGCCGTCATACAGGTTCGGGTCGGCGTTTTCGATGCCGAGTCTCTCTTTGCCGCAAATGGGATGCCCGCCGATGGGGTCGAAGTTTGCGGGCAGGGCAGCCATAGCCTGGAGGATGCTGCGCTTGGTGGAACCAAGATCGAGGAGGGTAATGGGTCGTTGGTAATTGGCAGCCTGTAATTCGTGGAGGATTTTGAGGATGGATGGGACAGGCGCCGCCAAAATGAGCAGGTCAAGTTCGGGGAGGCAGTTGGCAGGGTCGCTTTCAGCGTGGTCAATGATGTTTTTGGAAAGAGCAAGTTCGAGGGCGGGAGGATGCGTATCGCATCCGATGAGGCGGGCGCACTTGTCTTTGAGCGCCATGGCAAGCGAGCCGCCCATGAGTCCCAATCCCACGATTCCAACGGTGGCATGTTGGAGTGAAAAGCCATCCTCCATGATTACCATCCTACCACGACAGGTTTTTGAACGGGGGCGATGCGGCGTCCCATCACTTCGGCTATGGCTTTGACTTGTTTGACCATTTCGGCGAATTTTTCGGGTTTGAGGGATTGTTTGCCGTCGGAGGCGGCGTGCGCCGGGTCGGGGTGGACTTCGACGATGAGTCCATCGGCGCCGGCGGCGATGGCAGCGCGCGCAATGGCGGGGACGTAATCGGCGTGGCCGGTGGCGTGAGAGGGGTCGAGGATGACGGGCAGGTGTGTCAGGTTTTTCAGAACGGGGATGGCGTTGATGTCGGTGGTGTTGCGGGTGGCGGTTTCAAAGGTGCGGATGCCGCGCTCACACAAAATGACCTGTTTGTTGCCGCCGGCGAGGAGGTATTCGGCAGACATGAGCAGTTCTTCAATGGTGGCGCTCAAGCCGCGTTTGAGCAGCACGGTCTTGCGGGTTGCGCCGAGGGCGCGCAGCAGGTTGAAGTTTTGCATGTTGCGCGCGCCCACCTGGAAGACATCCACGTATTTGTGCATGAGCTCGAGTTGGGTTTGCGACATGATTTCGACGACGATGGGCATGCCGGTGGCTTCGCGCGCTTCGGCGAGGTATTCGAGGCCTTCTTCTCCCAGCCCCTGGAAGGAGTAGGGTGAGGTGCGCGGTTTGAAGACTCCGCCGCGCAGGGCGTTGGCGCCCGCTTCTCTCACGGCGTGAGCGGTTTCAAGAATTTGGGAGCGGCTTTCCACCGAGCAGGGGCCGGCGATGAGGACGATGTCATTTCCGCCGATGCGGAAACCATCTATGGGGAAGACGGAATTTTCGGGGTGAAATTGGCGCGAGGCAAGTTTGAAAGGCTGGGTGATGCGCTTGACCATTTCCACGCCGTCTAATACTTCGAATTGTTCGGTGGACATGTCGTGGGTTTCGCCAATGGCGCCGATGAGGGTGGTTTCCAGTCCCTGCGAGAGGTGGGCGGCAAGCCCGGTTTTTTTGACGTGTTGAATGACGTTTTCGATTTGTTGGGGGGTGGAATTGGGTTTCATGACGATCAACATAAGGTCTCCTGAAGGTGTGAAGTTTGAAGTGTCAAGTTCCGAGTTTCAAGTTTCAAGTGCCAAGTTTCAAGTGCCAAGTTTCAAGTGCCAAGTTTCAAGTGCCAAGTTTCAAGTGCCAAGTTTCAAATTCCAGGTTTCGAGTTGGAAGTTACTGGGCGGCGACCAGGTCTGGGCGGAGTTTGACTGCTTCGCGCAAATAGACGTGGGTGATTTGATTCTGCGGCGTTTCCGTATTCCAATGCACCAGCACGCGGATGACGCGCGGCAGGCTGCCGGGCACGGGGATTTCGCGCGCGCAAAGCATGGGGACGAGGTCCCAGCCCATTTGGCGCGCCGCCTGGGCGGGGAAGGTGGAAGCGAGGTCCTCGGTGACGGTGAAGAAAGCGCTGGCAATGTCTTCAGGGCGCATGGTTTCGTTGGCTGCCAGAATTTCCTGCAGCAGTTCGCGCGTGGCATCGAGGATGAGGTCGGGGTCGTCGGCGGCGACGGTGGTTGCACCGCGAATTCCACGGATCGGCATGGGTTGTCTCCTTTTCTGACGATGATGCGTATGCGGCGTTCTCTAACGCCAGTTTGCGCGAGAGGGCGCAAACTACGCTGGTGATGAGAAAATAAAAGAGCGAGACCGTTGTGGTCTCGCTCTTGTGAACAGGGGATATACTCTGCCTGCTTAAGCGCCACAAACGGTCACCGAATCTCGGAAACCGTAATAAAAGTAGAACGCAAACCAGCGGGCAGACTTAAGCATATTGGGCGCTATTGTATGCGGGGCGGGTGTTTGCGTCAAGGGTGAGATGTCAGCGCGCTTCGGAACGCCGCCGCAAACTGCTTCGCCGTTTCAATAGGATTTTCACTCCCCCCAATCGTCTTCACACACGCGGACCCCACAATGACTCCATCCGCCATCTTGCCAACTTCCCTGGCTTGTTCGGGCGTGCTGATGCCAAACCCAACACAGACAGGCGCGGCGGTATGTTCGCGCACCTGAGCAATCAAGGTGCTCAACCCCTCCGCCAGCGACTTGCGCTCGCCTGTGATGCCGGTCACCGAAACGAGGTAGATAAATCCCTTTGCGTTACGTGCGATCCTCTCCATACGTTCGGGAGGGGTGGTCGGAGCGAGCATGGGGATTAGCGGCATATCCTCCGCCACATCCTTAAATTCATCTGCTTCTTCCAGCGGCAAATCAGGAATGATGAATCCATCTGCCCCTGCTTCCACCGCATCACGGACAAACTTCTCTAGTCCGTATGCCAGGATGGGGTTGTAGTAGCCCATCAAGATCAGCGGGATGTTCACGCCGTGCCTGCGTATTTCTTTTACTGCCTCAAGTGATTTTTTCACCGTGATTCCCTTTTCCAATGCAATTTGAGTAGCATGTTGAATCACGGGTCCATCCGCCAGCGGATCGGAGAAGGACAAGCCCACCTCGATCAAGTCCGCGCCGTTGTTGGCGAGCGCTTCAATCACATTAACGGATGTTTCCAAGTCAGGGTAGCCCAACGGGAAGTAGGGCATGAAGATGGGTTTGTTCTTGAAGGCGTTTTCGATTCGGTTCATAATAATTCCTATTTCATCCATACCTCGTTGGTCGAGTAGAGCGAACGCTCTTCGCTCGTATCAAGACCAAAGGCGTCCAAGAAATAATCTCGTAACAACAATCGCTCTGGTTACTGGTGGTCTCGATACGCCCTTCGCAATAACTGCTCAGGGCTACTCGACCACCGACGCAATTCTCTAATTCTCCAATCTCCCAAGTTCTTTAATCACCGTATTCAAATCCTTATCCCCTCTCCCCGACAAATTCACAAGAATTACCTGATCCTTCCTCATCCCCGGCGCACGCTTGATGACCTCCGCCACCGCATGAGAGGACTCCAATGCAGGAATGATGCCCTCCGTATGGCATAAGGTCTGGAAGGCATGCAACGCTTCCTCATCGGTTGCGGAGGTGTAAAATGCCCGTTCGGTATCGCGCAGCAAGGCATGTTCGGGTCCGACCGCCGCGTAATCCAGCCCCGCCGAGACGGAATGCGTCTCCGCAATCTGGCCGTCTTCATCCTGCAAGACGTAGGTGCGCGTGCCGTGAATCACCCCCTCCCGGCCCTTCGACGGATCGCCGAACCGCGCGGCGTGCCTGCCGCTTTCAATTCCGCTGCCGCCCGCTTCGACGCCGATCAATTCCACGCCCTCGTCGTCCACAAATCCGCTGAAGATACCAATGGCATTCGAGCCGCCGCCCACACAGGCAATGACCGCATCGGGCAGGCGTCCCACTTCCAGCAAAATCTGTTCGCGCGCCTCACGCCCAATCACCGACTGGAACTCGCGCACCATCGTAGGATACGGATGCGGTCCCAGCGCCGAACCGAGCAGGTAATGCGTATCGCGCACGTTCGTCACCCAATCGCGGATGGCTTCGTTGATGGCATCCTTCAAGGTCTTTGTCCCCGATTCCACAGGGCGCACCTCCGCGCCGAGTAACTTCATTCGAAAAACATTCGGCTCCTGCCGCGCAATATCCACCGAACCCATGTACACCACACATTCCAGCCCCAGCAATGCCGCCGCCGTTGCCGAAGCAACGCCATGCTGCCCTGCGCCGGTCTCTGCCACGATGCGCCGCTTGCCCATGCGCTTTGCCAGCAGTGCCTGTCCCAGCGCGTTGTTGATCTTATGCGCGCCCGTATGCGCCAGGTCTTCGCGCTTCAGGTAGATTTGCGCGCCGCCCAATTTTTCGGAGAGGCGTTTGGCATAGGTCAGCGGTGTGGGCCTGCCGACGAATGACGCCATCAATTTGTTGAACTCGCGCCGAAATTCAACCTCTGCCTTTGCCGACACGAACGCTTCTTCCAGTTCAATCAACGCGGGCATCAGCGTTTCGGGCACGAACTGTCCGCCGTAGGGACCGAATTTTGTTGGTAATAATGTTGTCATAATTCCTCTCTATGGAAAGTGGAGAGTGGAAAATCACATTATCCGCTTTCTACTTTCTATTGGATTCTGTCTCACGAACAGATTTGACAAACGCTCTGATCTTCGCTTCATCCTTAACTCCTGGCTTGGATTCCACTCCCGAAGCCACGTCCACCCCCCAGGGCTTGACTCGGCGTACTGCATCCGCGACGTTCTCCGGCGTCAACCCGCCTGCCAGCAACAACGGATATTTCTTTGCCAATTCTGCCGCGCCTGCCCAATCGGCGGTGACGCCGCTGCCGCCGTAAACGCCTATGACGGCTGCGTCAATCAACAGGAACGGCGCTTCGTCTCTTTCGTAGCCCGCATTGGATTCGGGGATGCCGCGAAAGGCGCGGAAGGCATGCGGCGCAAGGCGGGCAAAGGTCTGTGGCGTTTCGTCGCCGTGGAGTTGGGCAAGGTCCAGGCGGCAGGTTTGCAGGATGTCTTTGACTTCTTCTACGGATAAATTGACAAACACGCCGACCAGTTTGACCTGCGGATGTTCTCGCTTCAATACAGATGTGATTTCGGCACAGGCGGCTTTTTCGATGAAGCGCACGCTCCCGGGGTAGAAGTTAAATCCCAAATAGTCCGCGCCTGCTTCGACGGCGGCGAGGGCGTCTTTCAATGTTTTGATGCCGCAGATTTTTATTTTGGTCATAGGTTGAAGGTTGAAGGTCAAAAGTCGAAGGTCAAAGGTTGAAAGTTGAAAGTTGAAGGACGGAGGTTAGACCGTTGATTTTTGACTCTCCATTCCTGAAAGTTCTCTCACTTTAGCGGGGATGTCTTCCGCTGTGACCAGCGCTTCGCCGACGAGGATGGCATTTACATTGGCGCGCTGCAAGCGTTCGACATCGCTGGCGGTGAAGATTCCTGATTCGGCGACGACGGGGATGTTGGAGGGAATCAGCGGGCGAAGGCGTTCGGTGACGGTAAGTGAAACTTCGAAGGTGGCGAGGTTGCGGTTGTTAATGCCGATGAGTTGGATGTTCGGGATTTTCAGGGCGCGTTCGGTTTCGGCTTCGTCGTGGACTTCGACAAGGGGGGTGAGGCCGATACCCAAGGCACAGGCGTGAAGGTCGGCAAAGTGTTTGTCATCGGGGAGGGCGGCAGCGATAAGGAGAATGGCGTCGGCGCCGTTGGCTTTCGATTCGTAGAGTTGGGCCTCGGCGATAATAAAATCCTTGCGCAAGAGCGGGATGGGATGATGGTCAAAGGTCAAGGGTCGAAGGTCGTTGAGTTGACGCAGGGTTTCGAGGCTGCCCATGAAAAACGTTTCATCGGTCAGGACGGAGATGGCGGAGGCGCCGTTTTGGGCGTAGAGCTCTGCCAGTTGAAACAGATCGAGGTGCGGGACAAGGAGTCCCTTTGAGGGGGAAGCGCGTTTGAGTTCAGCAATCAGGCTGGGGCGGAGTCCGAAGCGGCGGCGCTCCCTCACCCCTGCATCCTCTCCCTGCGGGAGAGGGGAAATCGCGGCGAGGAAATCTCGAGGCGCAGGGGCAGAGTCTGCGGCGCGGCGTAAGGCTTGGGCGTCGAGCGCCGCGATTTCCAATTGCTTTTGTTCGAGTATTTTAGAAAGAATATTCATGAGTTTTTATGAGCGTTAGAGAACGCTCATTGCGCCACAGATTGGGTAAATTCGACGAGGGCGTTGAGTTTGGCGAGGGCGGCGCCGCTGTGGAGGGATGCTTCGGCTTCGGCGAGGGCGGATTTGAAGTCGCCCGTTTCAGCGGCTATGACGGCGGCAGCGTTGAGCAGGACGGCATCGCGGCGGGCGCCTATGAGTTTGTTCGAGAGAAGGTCGCGCATCATCTGTGCGGATTCGTCGGGCGCGCCGCCGCGCAGGTCGGCGACGGTGCAGGGAGCGAGGCCGAGGGCGGCGGGGTCGAGATTGTAGGTTTCGACTGTGCCGTTGCGCAGGTGGCTGACGCGGTTGAGGCCGGTGGGGTTGAGTTCGTCGAGACCGTTTGCGCCGTGAATGACGAGGGCGGCGCGGCTGCCTAGTTCTTTGAGGACGTGGGCAAGCGGTTCGGTGAGGCTGGGGTCGAAGACGCCGGTGAGTTGGATGTGCGCGCCCGCCGGGTTGGTGAGCGGACCGAGGATGTTGAAGATGGTGCGCTGACCGATCTCTTTGCGCGGACCGACGGCGTGCTTCATAGCGGGGTGAAATTTGGGCGCGAACATGAAGCCGATGCCGACCTGTTCGATGGCTTGAGCCACCTGTTCGGCGGTGAGATCGAGGTTGACTCCGAGGGCGGAGAGGACATCGGCACTGCCGCATTGAGAGGAGGCGGCGCGGTTGCCGTGTTTGGCAACTTTGCGCCCCGTGCCGGCCAGGACGAACGCCGCAGCGGTGGAGATGTTGAAGGTATGCGCGCCGTCGCCGCCCGTGCCGACAATGTCGTACACGGCTTCGCTTGTGTTGAGCGTGACTTTAACCGCGTTGGCGCGCATGGCGCGGACGGAGCCCGTGATTTCGGGGATGGTTTCGCCTTTCATGCGCAGCGCGACGAGATAAGCGCCGATCTGCGCGGGCGTGGCTTGACCTGTCATGATAACGTTCATGGCTTGCTCGGCTTCGTCGGCGGTGAGGTTGGTGCGGTTGATGGCTTTGGCAATAAAGGGTTTGAGCATGACTGGTTCTCCTTTAGCAGGGGGAGCGGGGTTGAGGTCGAGGAAGTTTTTGAGGATTTGTTTGCCGTGTTCGGTGAGGATCGATTCGGGGTGGAATTGCACGCCGTAGGTGTGATGTTGTTTGTGTTTCAGCCCCATGATTTCTTCTTCGGGGGTGACGGCGATGACTTCGAGTTCGGGGGGGATGGGGTCGTACACGACGAGGGAGTGATAGCGCATGGCTTCGAAGGGAGAGGGGATGCCCTTGAAGATGCCTTCGCCGTTGTGGGTCACTTTGGAGGTTTTGCCGTGCATGAGGCGCTGGGCGCGGTCCACTTTGCCGCCGAAGACTGCGGCGAGGCACTGATGCCCCAGGCACACGCCGAGGACAGGGATTTTGCCGCTAAAGTAGCGCAGGGCTTCGGAGGAGATGCCGTCATCTTTGATCGGTTCGCCCGGCCCGGGGGAGATGACGAGGTGAGACGGGTTCAGCGCGATGAGTTGGTTCAGGGTGACCTGGTCGTTGCGGAAGACGCGAATATCCGCGCCGAGTTCGCCGAAGTATTGGACGAGGTTGTAGGTGAAGGAGTCGTAGTTGTCTATGAGGACGAGCATAGCAAAAACCTTTCTTCGTCATTGCGAGGAGGGCGTAGCCCGACGAAGCAATCCCTAACACAGTGTAAGAGATTGCTTCGGGCGGAAGAACACCGCCCTCGCAATGACGGGGTTAGTCGTATTCTCCGAAAATATCCACCTGATCCACGAACAAATCGAGTGAATAGGACAGTCCAGTTTTCTCGCGGACGAGTTCCATGGTGGCTTTGGCTTCGGCTTGCATGCGGCGGATGCCCTGCGCCAGCACATCGTTTGGTATCAGCGGGTGGGCGAGGAAGTAGGCGCGCTTTTCGCGGATGGGTTCGAGGAAGTTGTTGATGGCTTTGGCAAGTTTTTCTTTGACTTCCACATCGCCAACCTGACCTTTGCGATAGCGTTCCTTGAGGTCGTCCACTTCGGCTTTGGAGGGGTTGAAGGCATCGTGGTAGATGAAGACGGGGTTGCCTTCGACCGTCCCTGGGTCGGTGGCGCGCAGGCGTTTGGGGTCGGTATACATGTTCATCACCTTTTGCCTGACCGTGTCCGCATCGTCGGAGAGATAGATGGCGTTGTTGAGCGATTTGCTCATCTTGTTCTGTCCATCGGTGCCGACGAGGAGAGGAACGTCGCCGATGATGGATTCGGGTTCGGGGAAGGTCTCGCCGTAGAGGTTGTTGAAGCGGCGCGCTAGTTCGCGGGCAAGTTCGACGTGAGATTGGTTGTCGCGCCCAACGGGGACGGCCTGCGCGCGCGGCAGCAAAATATCCACCGCCTGCAAGACGGGATAGCCCAGCAGCCCAAACGGCATGGAATCCATCTTTGCGTCGCGCGCCATGTCTTTGAGGGTGGGCATGCGTTCAAGGCGCGGCACGGTGACGAGCATCTCGAAGAGCAGGTTTAACTGATACGTTTCGGGAATTGCCGATTGGACAAAGATGGTGCTGACTTCAGGGTCAATGCCGACGGCGAGATAATCCAAAACGGTTTCCTTGATGTATGTGGGAATCTCTTTGATGTGTTCGGGTTCGGGCCTGGTGGTGAGGGTGTGCAGGTCGGCGATGATGAAGAAGGATTCGTATTGATATTGCAGGCGCACGCGATTGGAAAGCGAGCCGACGTAGTGACCGAGATGCAGGCGTCCGGTAGGGCGGTCACCGGTGAGGAGGCGGGGTTTGGGGTTGAGGGCAGTCATTGGTTATGTTCCTTTCAATGGTTCTTGATAGTCAAGGATGAATTATGAAGGATGAAGAAAGATGAAAGAATTCGTGGGGAGAACTTTCATCCTTCATCCTTTATCCTTCATCATTGGTTCATCTCCGCCATTTCAATCGCTTTCAGCATCGCGGAGGCTTTGTTGACGGTCTCCTGAAACTCTGTCGTTGGATTTGAATCCGCGACGATGCCCGCGCCCGCCTGCACGCTGAAGGTGTTGCCGTGCGCAACCAGGGTGCGGATGGCGAGACAGGTATCCATGTTGCCATCGAAGCCGAAGTAGCCAACCATGCCGGCATAAGCGCCGCGGGCTTCAGGTTCGAGGTCGGAAATGATCTCAAGGGCGCGCACTTTGGGGGCGCCGCTGACCGTCCCGGCGGGGAAGGAAGCACGCACCAGGTCGAAGGCGGTCAGTTCGGGCTTCAACTTCCCTTCGACATGCGAGACGATGTGCATGACGTGGGAGTATTTTTCGATGGTGAAGAAATCGGAGACGCGCACCGTGCCGTATTCACACACACGCCCGAGATCGTTGCGGCCGAGGTCAACCAGCATCACATGTTCGGCGCGTTCTTTGGGATCAGCCAACAACTCCTGCGCGAGGGCGGCGTCGGCGATGGAATCGACTCCTCGAGGGCGGGTGCCGGCAATCGGTCGGAGTGAAGCGGTTCGTCCCTCCAGGCGGACGAACATCTCAGGCGAGGATCCGCATAGATAGAGCGGCTTGCCGTCCACGATTCCGAAATCAAAGAAGAACATGTACGGCGAGGGGTTGAGACGGCGCACGGCGCGATACACATCGAACGGCTCAACGTCGGTTTCGCGGGTGAAGCGCTGCGAAAGCACCACCTGAAAAATATCGCCCGCGGCGATGTGTTCCTTCGCGTCGCGCACCATGTCTTCAAAGCGTCCCTGCGTCATGTTCGGGCGCGTCTTCGATGGTTGCACTTCGCGCAGCTGGACGGGCGGAAGCGGCGCACGGATGCGCGCCTCGATTTCATCCAGTTTGCGGCTGGCGGACTCGATATCCCCCTCGAGGGGATTTGCAATGAGGAACAGACTGCGGCGCGCGTGGTCGAAGGCAATGACGGTATCGGCGAGGAGGAAGATGCCATCGGGAATCGCCGCCCGCTTCATTCTGGACTTTAGAACTGGTTCAAAAAACCGAACCGATTCGAAGCCGAGAAATCCTACCAGCCCGCCGATGAAACGGGGAACGCCTGTTTGAGGAGTAAATTTGAAGTGATTCATCTCTTCCTGAAGGAAGTATGTGGGATCGCCGTCGTATTGCGTACTTCGTAATCCGTCATTGTCTCTGATTTCAATTTCGTTTCCGCGGATGAGGTACTGCGCCCGAGGCTTGAGGCCGATGAACGAATAGCGCGCGATGCGCTCGCCGCCTTCGACGGATTCGAGCAGAAAGGACGCGCCCTCGCCGCGCAGTTTGAGATACAGGCTGGCGGGCGTCTCGAGGTCCGCGCTGAGTTCGCGGATGAGAGTTTGTTGGTATGAAACGGTTTCGAGTAACATAGGTTCTCCAGGTGAAGTACACAGGTACATAGGGACACAGGTAGACAGGTCAGAACGTGTTTACCTGTTTTCGTATTTACCTGTTTACATCTTTACATGTCTCCTTAACGCAAACTCCCCTCCGTCCATTGGGACGAGAGGGGAGTCTCGCGGTGCCACCCAAATTACGCCTGCTTGAAACAAAAAACCCTGTCGGTGATGCAACAGGGAAAGTAAGCCAGCGTCACTCTTTTTAGTCAGCTAGTCGGCTAGTCACATAGTCTGCTAGTCGGCTAAGTAACTCTGCGGGGTAACGGGTGCAGATCCCGTCTCTGGTACTTGCTTGGGTGGTTTCGATACTTTCGTACTCAACCACCTGCGCGTTCTCTTCACACTCGGAGGTCCATTCGGTTTCTGCGCTTTTGCCTTGCTCGCACCATAGTGGTTTCGATACCTGCGTACTCAACCACCAGCTCGGCTCTCTGAAAACCGCTTTGAAACGTACTCGTCCTCGTCAGCGATTTGGGGGTATGAAGTTGGGCGCGATTGTATGACGGAGGGAGGAGGTTGTCAAGAGGCAGGTATGGCAGATTTTCATAACTGCACAATCGTCGGTTCGGTTGCGGTTACTGTCACTGACTTGCCGTTGGGGAAGATGACTTCGGTGCTGTTGGCTCCGCGAATCACTTTCAAACCACGGTATTCCACAATGACATCCCACGGAAAGGGGTTACTCCCTTCCAGTCGCACGCAGGTTGCCGAACGAATCTCCACCCCCAAAATCTTCAAAAACAACCCTGTGGAGGCAAAGCCGCTCAACGCGTTGCGCTCGCCCATGCCGTTTCCTTTTTCGGCATGGTAGCGCGCAGCAAATGCCCGATTCTGTTTGAGATTTTGAATGACGGCGGACATATTCCGCACAAATAAGCGCGCCGCATCCGAACGAAAACCATAGCGCAGCAAGCCTTCGCCAATCAAAAGGTTCCAGGGCAGGTGCACAGCCTGGGTCACGGTTTCAGCCTCCCGCAGGCGTGAAGCAAAAGAGGGACAGGCCGGCACGCCAAATGCGCGATGGAAGCGTTTCGTGTCGAGCAAGGCGCGCCCAATCATAATCTGCGCGTGCGGTTCGTCGGGAACGCCCGCCCACAGCGGCGTAAAGAGTGTGTGATCTTCCAGCGAAAGGTCCAGCGTCCGCACGGTGACTGTATCCTCTTCGCCCAGGTTGCGAATGACCACCTTGGCCAGTTTGGAATACACCTTGCGCGTGGTATAGACGGCTCCGCCCTCCCGCCATTGATAATCGCCGGCAGAGATGACCTCATCTGCCGCTTTGGTGGCATATTGATACAGGCGGATTTGCGGGCGCTTCACCCCAGACCCTCGACTCTGCACCTCGATCAATAAGCGCACAGGATTCTCGAATTTCAACTTTGGGTTGACCGTGCCCTCGCCTTTTTGCTGGAAGAGTACCTTACCCGTCAGGCTCAAACCTGTTTCGCGGTCGCGGTAGTGATACAAGCCGTTGCGCGCTCCCCACCCTGCTTCGATGGAGGCGCGTAATTTTGCGGCTTGTTCGCGCAGCAATACCTGCACGTCATTCCTGCCGAGCAGGTCTGCCATGCGCAGGAGACAATCCGCCTCGCGGTATAACATTGCCTCCAGCGCCGGGCTGTGGACTTGCGTGATGTCTGCCCCCAGCGACCAGGGATTCCAGGTATCGAACAGCGGATTCTCCTCAAAGCCGCTTTGCAGCACATGTTTCCATTGGGGCAGCCCGTCGCGGTCTTTATCGGATTCGGGAGAAAACCAGGACCAGAAGAAGTTCAGGAGAGCAGGGAAGACATTTGTCAAAAAGTTGATGTCTTCCGTCGGTTCGTATATTTGCCACGCCAGGCTGGCAAGCAGAGGGGCGGCATTATACCTGCCGCGTTGACCGGCGAGGCCGGGTTTCCCATCAATCGTTCCATCCTCCTGCTGGACGGAGAGAAAATTGCGCAGCAAGTCTTTGGCAATGGGATGAGCCGGCAAGACGCTCGCCAGGTAATACGCATCGAACGGAGACTGCCCTTTCCACGCGGCGGGGTAATCGCTTCCATCGCCCTTGGGCGAGCAGCCATGATCGGGCTGGCGGGAGGAGACGAAGGAAGGATAGGGTAAATGCTGGCTGGGTGGAAACAACAAACCAAAAGCGGCGCATTGGCTCAGGGCAAAGGCTGCATCCCAGTCGCGGTCGCCGGTGGAAATATGGATCGTTTGGCTGGCGTTAAGCAGTTCGATGCGGGCGCGTTCCGCCTCCCAGGGGCGGGCGGCAATCTGCCGCGCAAGGTCGAAGGAGGCTTGTAAATCGGGAGTGGCAGCCTGCACCCAGGTGAGTTGACGCGTCGCACCGGGACCCAGTTCGAGGTCCAGATAGAGCGAGGGGTGAGGGCTACGGGCAGGGGCGGGACCGCCGGTCAGAAAGAGGACGGGGAAGAGTCCGCCGCTTTGTCCAGCCAGCACATGCACCATCTGCATCTGAGTGGCGGTCATGCTTTGCCCTTCGAGAGGCACGAGCAGCGCACACACATCCAGGCGGATGCTGCGCGTGGAGGTAGAGGTATTGGCAAGGGTAATGCGCCCGCCGACAGCATTGGAGGCTGGAACCCAGTATTCGGCAGTTACGTCTAGGCTGGGAAGCGGTGAATACTCTACAACGAGGAAGTTTGGGTAAAAGCGGCGAATGACAGGCGGCAGGGAAAATTCGGACGGGTTGCTGATGCTTTTGCCGTTTTCGCTGAAGCGCGGAAAAATGCGCATGGATTTGGCGCGCAAGCCAAAGGTGGTACGAAGCGAGAGAGCGGAGGGTTCACCGCCGCCGAAGACAAGTTCCCAGATATGATCGTTGAAATAGTCCGGAGTGGAAAGGCGTGCATCCGCCGCGAGTGTGAGGTAGAGCGGGTCGCCGGGCGCAAGAGACCAGTCACGCATGGGTCGTATTGTACGGGCAGATGCTCAGAAGGTCAAAGGGTATAATTTCAACGGTTATGACCTGCGGCTTGCGTTTTCCGTGGTCTGACATTTGGAGTTTCACACCGCCACAATTGAGGAGACTTTCATCATGGGATTGTATTTCGAAGAATTCACCGTCGGGCAAAAAATTGTCACCGAGAAGCGCACCATCAGCGAAGCCGACATTCTGGAGTTTGCCCGCCTCTCCGGCGACGATAACCGCATTCACACCGACCCGGAATTCAGCAAGACGACGCCTTTCGGCAGGCAGATTGCCCACGGCTTGCTGGGGTTATCCATCGCTTCGGGGCTGGCGTGGAAAACCGGGCTGATGGATGGAACCGTCATCGCCTTTCGTGAAGTGAAGGAATGGAAGTTCGTCAAGCCGGTCTTCATCGGCGATACGCTGCATGCCGAGTTGGAAACCATCGAAACCAAAGCCCTGCCGCGCATCGGCGGCGGTTCGGTGACGATTGCCATCGAAGTCAAAAATCAAAACGATGAGGTATGTCACCGCGGCACTTGGGTCGTGCTGATTATGAGCAAACCAAAGGGCGAGACGAATGACGCCGGATGAACCCCGCGCCCGGCGTTTTTTCCAGCGCCACCCATTGCGCTGAATGATCTGTTGTGAGTAGAAAATGACCAACGACGAAGAACGCGCCAAACGCATCAAACGCCTGCTGGATTCCGAAGCCGAAACACGGGCGGAGCCTCCTTTTGAAGCGGATGCAAACGGAGAGCCGCAGCAAGGCACCACCCGCGCCTCCATCCCGCCCCGCACGCCGCCTCCGCCGCCAATCGCGCTGGATAAGGACAACATGCCTCTCCCCCGCCGCGTGGATCAGGTGGACCTGGGCAGCACACGCGTCTCACCTGCGGCATACGAGCCGGCAAGCCGCCCGCATAGCGGCATCTCGCAGCCTCGCGCCTCCGCCCCGCGTCCTAGTCAGCCGCGCATTTCCCTCACTTGGCTGGGCGGTTCGGGGGGCTGTCTTTTGCAGGCGTTCATCTTTTCCCTGTTTGGGCTGGTTGTTCTGGCAGTCATCGGCGCTTCGGCGCTGATGATTTCCTACTACCGCATCGCCCGCACCCTGCCCAGCGTGGAAGACCTGCGCGCGCGTACTTCTCAATTCGAAACCACCCGCATCCTCGACCGCTACGGCAACCCGCTCTACGAAATCCTCGATCCCAACGCCGGGCGCCGCACCTACGTCCCGCTCGATAAAATCTCCCCGGCGCTGGTCGCCGCCACCATCGCCACCGAAGACCAGGATTTTTACACCCATCCCGGCTTCGATCCCTGGGCGATCTTGCGCGCTTTGTGGGTCAACTACCAAACCGACGGTCAGGGCGGCGGCGCGTCCACTATCACCCAGCAGTTGGCGCGCGCGCTTCTCCTTTCGCCCGAAGAACGCGCCCAGCGAACCTATCAGCGCAAAGCGCGCGAAATCATCCTCGCCGCCGAAATCACGCGCCGTTACTCGAAGGATGAAATCCTCGAACTGTACCTCAATGAAATCTATTACGGCAACCTCGCCTACGGCATCGAAGCCGCCGCCGAGACCTACTTCGGCAAAACCGCCAATCAGTTGACCCTCTCGGAAGCCTCCTTCCTGGCAGGCTTGCCGCAATCCCCCGCCGTGTACGACATCTACACCAACCGCGAAGCCACCCTGCGGCGTCAGCAGCAAGTGCTTGTCCTCATGTATCAACTGAGCCAGGAGCGAGGCTGCATCGAAGTCAGCAACAGCACCGTGCCGATTTGTGTGGATGCAAACGCCATCCTCAGCGCCGCTGACGAGATGAAAACCCGCACCTTCGCCGCCCCCAACATCAACGCCCGCTACCCGCACTGGGTCAATTTCGTCCGCTCGCAGTTGGAAGCCCAATACGACGCCCAAACCATCTACCGCTCCGGCTTCATCGTTTACACCACCCTTGATCCCAAACTACAGGATGAAGCCCAGCGCCTCGTCACCGAACAGGTGGCGGCGCTCGCCGATAAAAACGCCCGCAACGGCGCCCTGGTTGCCATCCAACCCTCCAGCGGCGAAATTCTCGCCATGGTCGGCTCGCCCGATTTCAACAACGCCGCCATCTCCGGGCAGGTGAATATGGCAACCAGCCCCACACGCCAGCCCGGCTCCTCCATCAAACCCATCACCTACGTCGCCGCCTTCGAAAAAGGCTGGACGCCCGCCACCTGGATTTGGGATGTCCCCACCGAATTTCCCGACGGCGCCAACCCGCCCTACACTCCCAAAAACTACGACGATAAATTTCACGGCGGCATGACCGTGCGTACCGCGCTGGCAAACTCCTTCAACATCCCCGCCGTCAAAGCCCTACAATTCGTCGGCATCTACGATGACCCCGCCACCCCGCAAAAAGACGGCATGATTGCCATGGCAGAACGGCTCGGCATCACCAGCCTCACCCGCCCCGATTACGGGCTTGCGCTCACCCTGGGCGGCGGCGAAGTAAGCCTGCTCGAAATGACCTCCGCCTTCTCCGTCTTCGCCAACAGCGGTAAAAAGGTTCCTCCCGTTGCCATCCTCAAAATCGTGGACTTCGAAGGCAACCTCATCTACGAATACCAGCCGCCCGAAGCCGAGCAGGTCATCCGCCCCGAACACGCCTTCCTCATCTCCTCCATCCTCTCCGACAACGAAGCCCGCTCCTGGATGTTCGGGCGCAACTCCGTCCTCAACCTGCCCTTCCCCGCCGCCGCCAAAACCGGCACCACCAACGACTTCCGCGATAACTGGACCCTCGGCTACACCCCCGACCTCGCCGCCGGCGTGTGGGTGGGCAACGCCGATTACACCCCCATGGTTAACACCACCGGGCTGAGCGGCGCCGCTCCCATCTGGTCACAGTTTATGCAGTTCGCCGTCCCCTATGTGACCGGCAATAACCCGCGTCCCTTCACCCCCCCGCCCGGCATCACCGAGCGCATCATTTGCAACCTCTCCGGCGCCGAACCCTCCCAATGGTGCCGCGGCGGTCAGCGCAGTGAATTCTTTGCAGAAGACCAGCCCCCCCTGCCCCGCAGCCAGGACCTGCTCACCAAAACCACCATAGATACCTGGACCGGTCTCATCGCCGGAGATGCCTGCCCCGATTTTGCCAAAGAAGAAATGGTCATGAACGTTTCCGACGAATGGGCGCGTAAATGGTTCAAAACCGGCGACGGGCGCGCCTGGCTCGAAGCGTACGACTTCCCCCGCAACCCCTTCTTCAAACCCGAGCGCGAATGCAGCACCGACGATCCGCGTCCCATTTTGCAATTCGCCAACCTGCAAGATAACCAAACCATCACTCACACCCCGCTCGACATCCGCGCCGTCATCAATACCACCAAAGGCGACTTCAGCGGCTGGCGGCTCGAATACGGCAGAGGCGACAACCCCTCCGAATGGACGCTCCTCGCCGAAGGAAACACCAAATACGAACAGCCCGGCATCATCTACACCTGGGACTTGCTGGAAGTAAAAGAAAACCGCCTCACCCTGCGCCTCTACCTCATGAACGGAGAGGATTTCTACGCCGAAAAACGCATCTTCCTGACCCTCAACCTGCCCACCCCAACCCCCGAACCGACTCTCACCCCCAGCCTCACCCCCATCCCGCCCACCGCGGCGCCCACCGATACCCCCA
>JBBITE010000007.1:0-100325 GCA_037440905.1 Anaerolineae bacterium
CGCGAATCACTTAAGTGTGTTGCGAAACGCATTGATCTTTCTCGCCAGCTCGTCACTCCATTCATACATTTCCTTCTGTTTTTCGGGAGTGATGTACCGTCGGTCCAGCGCCAGGAATGAACCTGAAACAACCTCAAATATTTCTCCAACAGCCAGTCCAAGCCGGTGACTGAACAGGGCGTTGGTTTGCAGCCCTGATCCCTCGGCAATGAGCAGCGATGGGGCATCTGAAGCCCGATTGATCTGGTCGGTGAGGGCATACATTTCATGCCGCGGAAAAGCCGCCGTCACCTCATGAATTTTTGCCGAAAACTCTCTCGCTTTGTGCCATATTTCCAAGCCTTCGAAACGAAACGGCATAATGATCTCCTGATGGGGTGCTTATCGCAATACGCGATTCTATATGCGATCCACGATACGCGATCCCGCAATACGCAATCCGCGATACGCCATATGCGATCCGCCCCCCCTAAAACATCGCGTCGGAGACGTCTTTCTCCCGCAGCAGGCGCCGCTTCCAGGTGGAGATTTGCGGCACGACATACGGCAGCAGCCTCAGGCTGTAATACGGCGGCAGGATGGGAATGCCGATCATGTCACCCATGGTGATGAGGATGAAGAGATGCTCCATGCTGGCGCGCGTCCGCAAGGCGTAGCGGCTCATATCGTGCGATGCCATGCCGTAAATGATCTCTTTCACATTCTGCCAAAAACTCTTCTTTTGTTCTTCGGTCATGTTCGTTTTCCTTTCTTTGCCGTGCAGGCGACGTTCTCTTACGCCGATGGACACGCAAGAGAATGTGTCCTACGCATAAACGATCTAAATTCCGTCCAAATGATAATCATGCTCGTCGCTGAACTCGCGTTCGCGCAGCACCCGCCGCTTCCAGGTGGAAATGTGAGGGACCACATAGGGGAGCAATCGCAAACTATAGTATGGCGGCAGAATCGGCACACCGATCATATCTCCCACCGTGCCGAGCATGAACAAACTTTCGAGACTGGCTCGCATCTCCATGGCGTGATGCGCAAACTCCAGCCCCACCATGCCATATAAAAATTCGCGCGCTGCCTGCCAAAACGATTTCTTTTCCGGTTGAGTTGCTGCTGGTTTCATATTATACTGACGCCTACCTTTATAAGCCCTCGAGGTGTCCATGAATTCGCAAGCCATTCTCATCTTTGCTGTTGCTCTTGTCGTGGGCTGGTTTGCCGTTGGCATGATCTACAACCTGCGTCGCGGCGATAAACTCCTGAAATGGATGCAGGGCGGGCTGCCGCTCATCGGTCAACGTACCACCTTTCGCTGGCTGGGCAGTTCCGTCGCCGAGATGGGAATTGCAAAGGCAAAACGTCCCTTTCAAAGACTTGATACTTTGCTGGTTCTCAAGCCGCGCGACGTTTTTTGGATGACGCTCATCGCGTTTTTTCAGGGGCGCAGCGACATCCTCATCTTTCGTGCCGCTCTCAATACGCCTCCGCTTTTGGACCTCGAACTTGCGGACCCCAAAACCTGGAGTGGACGCGAAGCCCTGGCAAAAGCAGTCAAACGCGGCTGGGAAGAGACCGATTATCACGGCCTGCGGCTGATGGCGCCAAAAGGACTGCTCGGTCTGGCCATCCAAACCGTTGATCATTTGGCTGTTCCCATGCAAGCCCTTTCATCTCATTATTTCCGTTTCTCTTTGCGCAAAACGGCGCCCAATTTAGAGGTGCATCTGCCGTTTCCCAACCCGCATGAAGCGGACGCAAAAGCCTTTTTCCAATCCTTGTGCGATTTGGGGCGCGCCATTGGTGAGCGGGGGTGATTCCGCTTACAACGTATCGCTTATCGCGTATCGGCATGGAATACACGATACGCGATAAGCGATTTGCGAATGGCGATACGCTACATCCAGTCTGCAATACGCGAATCCCCTAGTCTGCTGCTGCAGGAGCCTTTTGGGCTGTGCCGCCTTTGGCATAACGCTGATACGCCTGCCAGCCATCCCAGCCGATGAGTAGGGCGGTGAGGAACAACAGGATAGCGATGACAATCATCGTCCAGGCGCCGGCGGCTGCAGCGCCGCCTTTCGGCACAATGGTCACATACAAGTTACGGGCTGTTACCAGTGTTGCAGCCAGGGTAGTGACATACATAAATACCGTGGGCCAGAGAGCAAAGGCGGGGTTTTTCTTCTGTTCGCGCAGCCAGACGGTCACGATCAACAGGCTGAGCGCCGCCATCAACTGATTCGCCGCGCCGAACAACTGCCACAGATACACCCATGTGCCGGTCAACACCAGCAGCATGGTCAACACCATCGAGGTGACGGTCGAGACGTGCATGTTCTTCAATGCCGGCACCGCCTCGCCGACCCACTCCGAAAGCGTGACGCGCATGACGCGGAAGATGAGTTGGGTCACCGTCAGCACGATGACCATGAACGCGCCGAAACCCAGCGCTGTGCCGAAGGTCTTGAAACCGTCGCCGAACAGCACCGAGAGCAGGGAGCCTACGCCCGCCGCGAAGCGGCCTGCGCCGCCGCCCGTTCCCGCGATGGATACGGCCACCAGCGAAAGCAGGGCGAGCGTGTTCTCGGTGAACATCGCGCCGCCGCCCACAGGCAGGCCATCGGTCTCATATTCCAACTGGCGTGCCGTGCCGATCGAACCGATCAGCGCGTGCCAGCCGGAGATCGAGCCGCAGGCAATCGTCACGAACAGCATGGGCCAGAGCGGCTGCCAGGCTTTGGCCGGGTCGTAAGCGAAGCCCCAGGTCTTGAGCGGTTCCAGCGCAAATGCTCCAATTTCAGGTTTGATGAACGGGGCCAGCACCGCGCCGACGGCGCTCAGGCCGATGGTCAACAATGTGATCCAGAAGCCAATGTAGTTGACCGGCTGGGCAAAACGCCAGATGGGCAGGGTTGCCGCAAGGTACGAGAAAGCCAGAATGAACAACGCCCAGAACAGGTACGAGGGGAGCGTCTTGATCCCGCCGGTTTCAGCGTCGTACAATGCGGTGCTCGGGCGTTTTCCGTCTGCTCCGGGGGCAGGGATGCGCGGATCCGCGTTGGTCGGGTCATACACCGTCATCACCGACTTGCCGCCGCTGAGTTGGTTGACCGCATTATTGAAAGCCACCGTCGCGCCATTGATTGGACCCACCCACTGCATGGCTTTGGTCTCGGGGTTGACCGTCGCCCCAAAGGGACCAAAAATCATCGCGGCAATCGTGACGATGACTACAATGGCGGTGACCACGATCAGATCCATCTTCCACTTATAGAGCATCTGCCCTGCGAGGAAGCCCATGATCCCGAGCATCAGAATTCCAAATGGAACATCCGGCCGGGCCGCCATCAGAGCAGACATGATGCCCATAAACGCGCCAGCCACCAGCAGCAGGTAGAAGAAGATGAACGTAAATAGAATCGTGCGCGTGCGTGGAGCGATTAACCGATGGCTGATGGCGCTCAGGCTGTTGCCATCGTTACGGACAGCCACCATGATGGCGCTGTAATCGCTCACCCAGCCGATGAACGAAACGCCAATCAGCAGCCACAGCAGCGCGGGCACCCACCCCCAGATATTTGCCGCCGTAATGGGGCCCACAATCGGTCCCGCCGCCGCAATGGACTTGAAGTGATAGCCATACAGCACGTTGCGGCTGGTGGGCATAAAGTCCACGCCGTCCATGTACATTTTTGCAGGGGTGGCTTTCTTCGCATCCGACTGGATAATCTCTCGGTCGATGCGCTTGGCATAAAAGTTATATGCCACATAAATGACGATCGTTGCCAGCACAACGATCCACAGTGTGTTCATACAACCATCCTCCTTTTGGGTCTAACATGACAACATACGGAACTGACAGATAGAACTGCCAGGCGGATGGCTCCTCCTTTTGCACCATCCTTGGCATGAAGTGAAAATCCTCTCTCCTATTCACCTCCTCTCTGCATCCTATGCCATCGTGCGGGAAGCGCTTACTTCCCCCAGCAGGCGGGCAATTTCCTGGCTGGCCGCTTCCAACTTCTCGCTCCCCACAAAGCGCCACTTTCCATTGATGACGACTGCCGGGTATCGCCGGGCGCCGTATTTCAGAGACTTATAGAACCCCTCTACGGATGCCGCATCAATCACCTTGACCAGCAACCTGTCGCAATGGACACGAAACATCTCTCTCACCCAATCGGATACGGCAAGGTATTCGCGCTGCAAATCCTGCGGCAGACTGCTTTCCAACTGCTCTTCATGCACACGGTTCGACTTCCCCATTTCGCGCCAGGCCACCTCGCAATGCGTGCAGTGATAGTATGCTGTTGGCGCATAAGCTATGATTTCTACCAGTAACGGGGTTTCCATACTTTGGCTCCAGGAAAATAAAAACGCCAATGAGCCAGCGGCTCAATGGCGCAATACCATTCCTACGGCGGCAACTACCATGCTCTGCCCAGGGTGGGAAGAACCCTTCACCCCTAAAATTTTTGACGAAAGCAACATTCAGCAACCTCCGCAATAGGAGATAACTTGACTGGTCAAAAATCCGTCTCTCAGCTTATAAGGAATTCGGTCTCTATTTTACGAACCTGTCCAGCGAAAGTCAAATTAATTTCGTAAATATTCCATAAAAAGGCTTCCAGCCTTGAAACGCACAGCGCACTTACGAACCAGCCTGTGCCTTCAACTCAACGGGTAGCAGCGAGGCATATACAAAATCTGCTGTGGGTGTTGGCACTCCATGCTCGCGTCCCCTGCGCCCAATCACGCCCACCATCGACTCCATTTCCGTGCGGCGGCCGTTTTCAACATCCAACTGCATCGAAGCCTTGATATGCGGCGCGGCGGCATCCATAAACTCGAGCGCTTTCTGAACGACATCCTCATCCAGCGCAATCCCCTGCGCGCGTGCCAGCGCCTCCACCTCGCGCATCAGGCTGACAATCATCGTCCGCGTCTGCGGCACGCCTCGATATTCGCCAATCGGCAGCCGCGTCAGCGCTCCTAGGCTGCTTGCCGCAGAAATAAAAACAAACTTCGTCCACAAAACTTTTTGGATATCATCTGCAATTTCAACGGTGATGCCTGTTTCTTTCAACACCTGATACATCCATTCGATACGCTCCGAACGCCTCCCATCCAATTCACCGATGACCACCCTCCGAAACTGCGAAACTTGCCGAATCACCCCCGGCGCTTCCACCGCCGACGAAAGCCAGGTTGCTCCACCCACCACATGCTCCACGCCGACAATGTTCCCAATCCGCTCGCAGGCATCCACTCCGTTTTGCAGGCTCAACACAGCCGTCTGCGGACCGATGACGGGCAGAAGCGCCCGCGCGGCTTCGTCGGTGCTGTAGGTTTTGGTGCAGAAGAGAATCAAATCTACTGTGCCTGCTTCCGCTGGCGCTACTGCCGCCTTTGCCGGGTGGATGGTGAAATCCCCAAAAATGCTTTTTACCTGCAAGCCGTTTGTACGGATGGCTTCCAGATGTGTACCCCGCGCAATGAACGTCACATCGTTGCCCTGGCGCGCCAATAAAGCGCCATAATAGCCTCCCACCCCGCCGCTGCCCATAACCATGATTTTCATCTTATGGGTACCTCCTTTTGTTTCTTTGAATTGATAACACCGCTCTCTCTAAAAGATTTCGATTTTTTGCTCAATCACATCGCCCTCCGTCCAGTGACCCTCCACCCACCTGGATACCGTTTGCAGCGCCGATTCCAGGTGACCATGCCCGTTTCCCACCATGGCGCAGACGATGACCGCTTCCTGCCAGGCATCCTGCAAGTCCATCTCTGCTACAGAGACGTTGAACTCGCGGCGCAGGCGTGAGATAAGCGGTTTGATCCGCCCGCGTTTTTCCTTCAGCGAAGCACAGCCAGGCAGATGGAGGTGGATGGTGAGCGTGGCGAGCATGAGGCAGGCTATCCTATTTTATGCTTTCACCTTGCTCAAGGCAAGTTTGGGATTTACAATCCTTTCTATGAATGAAATCGCCTACAACAAAGCCCTCGATTATCTCTACTCCTTCGTGGATTACAGCCTGAAGCACGTCTCCGAACTTGCTAAGGCGGAGTTCAACCTTGACCGCATGTTCGCGCTGATGGATGAACTCGGTAACCCACAAAACGCCTATCCCATCATCCATATAGCGGGGACGAAGGGCAAAGGGTCCGTCAGTGCGTTGTGCGCCTCCGCCTTGCAGGCGCAGGGCTATAAAGTAGGACTGTACACTTCGCCGCATTTGCTGGATTATTGCGAGCGGATTCAAATCGGTGGCGAACCCATTTCACATGCGCAACTGGTCGAATTGGTGGAAGAGATCAAACCCAGCGTGGCGAAGATTCCCAAACTGACCACCTTCGAAATTACAACCGCTCTGGGTTTTCTGGCATTCGTCAGAGCGGGATGCAACGCCGCCGTGATCGAAGTGGGGCTGGGCGGGCGGCTGGATGCAACGAACGTGGTTACGTCAAAGGTATCCGTCATTACTTCGCTATCCTACGATCACATGGCAGTGCTGGGCGATACCCTCGCCAAGATTGCTGGGGAGAAGGCAGGGATTATCAAGGAAGGCGTTCCGGTGGTTTCTTCGCCTCAAAAAGAGGAGGCGTTGCAAGTCTTGGAGCGTGTAGCCAGAGAGGGGAATGCCTCACTGACGCTGGTTGGGCGGGATGTAACGTTTGAGCCTCTCAACTCATCGTTGGATGGGCAAGACTTCAGAATTCAAAATTCAGAGTTCCACATTCCTTTGCTGGGCGATCATCAAATCGAAAACGCTGCTGTTGCCTATACTGCCCTCAAAGCCAGCGGCATACCAATTTCAGACGATGCCATCCGGCAGGGGTTTTCTCGGGTAAAATGGCCTGCTCGTTTCGAAATTGCGCGCCGCGAGCCGCCCGTCATTTTCGACTCGGCGCACAATCAGGATTCCTTTGCCAAACTGCGGGAGACGCTGGAGAAATATTTCCCCGGCAGGCAAGCCTATCTCATTTTCGGCGCATCGGAAGATAAGAACATCCCCGGCATGTTTGCGGAGATGAAACCGAAAATCAAGCGGCTGATTGTCACCCGCGCCGACCACCCGCGGGCGCTGGAGGTGGAGAAAATTCTCCAGTTGGCGCAGCAGGCTGAGGTCGAGGCAGAAGCGGTTTGTCCTGTTGAGGCGGCGTTGAAGCGGGCGTTGGAACTATCTGCAAAAGATGGTAGCATTGTTTTGTCTGCCGGTTCGATGTTTGTGACGGCAGAAGTGATGCAGGCATGGAAAAATTTTGCCCTTACCGATTGACAGGGTAAGGAGAGGTGATATGAGTCATCCAAAAGATTGGTACGAAGAAGAAGAATTCGATTTGACTCTTTCGCAGCGAACGGAAGAGTTATACCGCATTCCCAACCGTGAACCCGATGCCAACGGCATGATCGAGGCGGCTGTGCTGCCTTTACGCGATCTGATTATTTTTCCGCACATGGTTTCGCCGATTTTTGTCGGGCGCGAGGCTTCCTTACTGGCAGTGGAAGAAGCCCAGCGCAAAGGGCAGACGGTCATTGGTTTGACGCAAACCGACCCCGAGCAGGATCGTCCTGGTGTGGGGGATTTTTTGCCGGTAGGAGTGGAACTGGCGGTGGGGCGGCTGCTGGCCATGCCCGATGGTTCGCGCTCTGCGCTGGTGCAGGGACGCCGCCGCGTGCAGGTGGTCGAATTTGTCCGCACGACGCCCTATCTGGTGGTGCGCGCCCGTGTTGTCCACGAACCTGCCACCCCCGACCGTCAAACGCAGGCGTTGATGCGCTCGGCGCTCGATCTTTTCGACCGCTGTGTGCAGCTTGACCGCACCATCCCCGAAGAAGCGCATCTGTTTGCTTTGAACATTTCGGAGCCGGGCTGGCTGGCAGATATGATCGCCACGTCGCTCGCCTTGAAATACGAGGTGAAACAAAATCTGCTCCTGCTGCTCGATGTGCGTGAACGCCTGCAGGAATTGAATAAGATTCTGGCGCAGGAAGTGGATGTGCTGGAATTGGAAGATGAAATCCACGCCCGCGTACAGGATGAGGTGGACCGCAGTCAGCGCGAGTTCTATTTGCGGGAGCAGATGCGCCAGATTCAGAATGAGTTGGGCGAAGGCGATGTCTTCTCGAAAGATGCCGATGACCTGCGCAAGAGAATCGAAGCGGCAAACCTGCCCCCCGAACCGAAAGCGGTGGCGCTCAAGGAGTTGGAGCGCCTCAGTCAAATGCCGCCCATGGCGCCGGAAGTGGGCATCATCCGTTCGTACATTGATTGGATTGTGGAACTGCCCTGGGCGGTGTACACGCCCGATAACCTGGACGTGAAAAACGCCGCCAAAATTCTTGACCGCGATCATTACGGCTTGAAGAAAGCCAAAGAACGCATCCTGGAGTATATTGCGGTGCGCTCGCTCAAACCGAAGAAAGAACGCCAGCCTATTTTGTGCTTTGTCGGTCCGCCCGGCACAGGCAAGACCTCGCTCGGGCGCTCGATTGCCGAAGCGCTGGGGCGCAAGTTTGTGCGCGTTTCGCTGGGCGGCGTGAGGGATGAAGCCGAAATTCGCGGTCACCGCCGCACGTACATCGGCGCTCTGCCGGGACGCATCCTTCAGACCATGAAACGGGCGGGCACCTCCAACCCGTTGTTCATGCTGGATGAAATTGACAAGTTGTATTCCGATTTTCGCGGCGACCCCGCCTCGGCGATGCTCGAAGTGCTCGACCCCGAACAAAACTACGCGTTTAGCGATCATTACCTCGAACTGCCGTTCGACCTCTCAAAGGTCATGTTTGTGACGACCGCCAATTACCTGGGCAGCATTCCGCCGGCCCTGCTCGACCGCATGGAAGTGATCGAGTTCCCCGGCTATATCGAAGAGGAGAAGTTGGAAATCGCCAACCGCTATCTGATTCCGCGTCAGATTGAAGAAAACGGGTTGGACGGAACCAACCTTCAGTTTGAGGTCGAAGCGGTACGGCGCATCATCCGCGAATATACCTACGAAGCGGGAGTCCGCAATTTGGAGCGCGAAATCGGCAAAGTCTGCCGCAAGGTGGCGCGCTTGAAAGCGGAGGGGAAGAAGTTCCCGCTGGTAATTACAGCCGAAGCCGTGGAAAAACTGCTCGGACCGCAGCAATTCTTCCAGCCCGAAGCCGAACGCAGCGACGAAGTGGGAGTGGCCACTTCGCTGGCGTGGACGGAAAACGGCGGCGAGATTATGGCTGTGGAAGTGGCAGTGCTGGAAGGCAAAGGCGGCTTGCAAATGACCGGCCAGATAGGCGACGTGATGCAGGAATCGGGTCAGGCGGCGCTGACGTATATCAAATCGCGCGCGGCGCAGTTGAACATTGATATCGAAGTCTTCGAGCGCATGGACATTCACGTCCACATGCCGGAGGGCGCCATTCCCAAAGATGGACCTTCGGCCGGCATCACTATGGCAACCGCCATCATCTCCGCCCTCACCGGGCGCCCCGTCTATAAAGACGTGGGCCTGACCGGCGAAATCACCCTGCGCGGGCGTGTGCTGCCCATTGGCGGCGTGCGCGAAAAAGTGCTTGCCGCTCACCGCGCCGGCCTGAAGGTGGTGCTGCTGCCGGAGAAAAACCTCAAAGACCTGGTGGACCTGCCCAAAGCCGCCCGCACCGAACTCAAAATCGTCCCGGTCAAACACATGGACGATGTGCTCAAGATTGCCCTCTCGCCGGAGGTGAAGGTCGAACCGCCGCGCCCCCGCAAGCAAAAAAGCGAAGAAGCAGAAGACGAGCCGCAATAAAGCCAAACTTCGCCGCTCTCCGCTTTCCACTTTCTACTTTCCACTCTCTACTTCCTACCTAACGAGGGTTCATGACAATTGATTTGCACGACAAGGTCGTTCTCATCACCGGTGCCTCTTCCGGCTTTGGGGAAGATGCCGCCCGCCTCTTTGCAAAGGAAGGCTGCAAAGTTGTGCTTGCCGCCCGCCGCCTCGAGCGGCTGCAGGCGCTGGCAGCCGAAATTCAAAGCGCCGGCGGCGAAGCCCTTGCCGTCCCGGTGGACTTGAACGTCCCCGCCGAAATCAAAATCATGGTGCAAACCGCGCTCGACCTTTACGAGCATATTGACATCCTCTTTAACAACGCCGGCTTCGGCAGCATAGACTGGTTCGAAAACCTCGACCCCGAACGCAGCATCGAAACCATCATCAAAGTCAACCTGATTGGCACCATGCTCGTCACGCGCGAAGTGCTTCCGCACATGCTCAAACGCCGCCAGGGACACATCATCAACATGTCCTCGGTGGCGGGCCTCATCGCTCCGCCGCTCATCACCACCTATTCGGCCGGTAAATATGGCGTGCGCGCCTTTACCGATGCCCTGCGCCGCGAAGTGCGCCCCTTTGGTATTCATGTCAGCGGCATCTATCCCGGTCCCGCCGTCACCGAATTTGGCAAAAAACTCAAACCCACCAAATCGCGCGAGACCATCCGCCGCCTGCGCTACCCGCACCTCACCTCTGCCTACGTGGCTCAACGCGTGGTGGATGTGGCAAAACGTCCGCGCCGCACGCTGGTCATCCCCTGGTGGTTCCGCATCATCACCACCTTCGACACCCTCTTCCCCGTCGTCGTAGATGGGATCCTCTACCTCTTCAGCCGACTCAATCACCGCCCGGATACAGGAGAACCTCATGACTCAAACCCGCTTTGACAAACTCAACGCTTCGCTTCGGACCTCAGACCTGGAGGCTGTTATTCTCAATCCGGGTCCTACCCTCAAATATCTCACCGGGCTGGCGTTTCACCTGATGGAGCGGCCGGTCGTCCTGTTCTTTGCAAAAGACCAGGTTCCGGCCATCGTCCTGCCGGAGTTGGAACTGCAAAAAGTGGCGTCCCTGCCGTATGCGCTGCAGGTATTTGCGTATGGAGAAAATCCCTCGGGGTGGGGAGATGTCTTTCGGCAGGCGGTGCAGGCTCTCGGTCTGAATGGGAAGCGGGTCGGCGTTGAGCCGCGCAACCTGCGCCTGCTCGAATTCCAATACGTTCAAAGCGCCGCTCCCGAAGCCGATTTCCCCGATGCCGGCGCAGTGCTGGCCGGGCTGCGGCTGCGAAAGGACGCGGCGGAGGTGGAAGCGATGCGCAAAGCGGTGCAAATTGCCCAGGCGGCGCTCGAAGCGGCGCTGTCCCTCATCAAAATTGGCATGACCGAAAAGGAACTCTCTGCCGAGTTGGTCATGCAGTTGCTGCGTCACGGCTCCGAGCCGGAGATGCCCTTCAGCCCCATCGTTTCGGCGGGACCGAACGCGGCGAACCCGCATGCCTCGCCGAGCGAACGAACGTTACAGCCCGGCGACCTGCTGGTGGTGGATTGGGGCGCGGCGTACGACGGCTACATCTCCGACCTGACGCGCACCTTTGCCGTAGGCGAGGTGGACGAGGAATATCAAAAGATTCACCGCATTGTGCAGGAAGCCAATGCCGCCGGCCGCGCCGCTGCCAGACCCGGCGCCGCCTGCGCCAGTGTGGATCATGCCGCGCGTGAGGTGATCGAAAAAGCGGGATATGGCAAATACTTCACTCATCGCACGGGGCATGGCATCGGCATGGAGGGTCACGAGGAGCCGTATATGCGCGGCGATAACCTGCAGGTGTTGGAGCCGGGCATGGCGTTCACGGTGGAGCCGGGCATTTACCTGCCGGGCAGGAACGGCGTGCGCATCGAGGACAATGTGGTGATCACCGAAACGGGCGCCGAGGTACTTTCGGATATGGCGCGGGAGATACGGGTGGTGGGCTGAGAGGGATTGATTTACCACTCGCAGCCGGGCGTGGTGTTCAACCCCGCCGATTTGCCCACGTATTTGTACATCGTCACGTTGGTAAAAGGTTCCCCCAGGATGCCATCGTGAATCGCCCAGGAACGCAGGCGGATGCTGTGCGCGGCTGTGGGAGAACGGAAGGGGGTGGAGCCATCCAGCCGTTGATACAGTTCGCCTCCTTCCATAAACCCGAGGTGGATACTCTCCATGCGGCGTCTTCCCATCTGATAACTGAAACCGTGCCGCTCGAAGATAACGGCGTTGTGGTAATAGAGCGGTTCTGCAAAATACATGTCATGCCCCAGGCTGACGATAAATTCCTCGAACTTTGCCACAGCCGCTTTGAAGAGGTGTAAACCGCGCCGCACCTGACCGGGTGCCAGCCCTGTCTGCATGGCGGCGGTTTCGGCATCGAGGTTGCGTTGGTGAATGCCAAAGCGGGTGGGGCTGCCGTCGGGCATTTTGTCCACATCGAAGCGGGGGGAAGCGGGGTCGTTAAGAATGTAGAGCAGGACGTGAATCTGCCCCATGAGGGTATCTGTCAGGTGGGCGTAGAGGATAGGGTCGGGAAAGCCCGGTGTGTGGTAGAGCCGCATTTCCATGTCGCTGGATCCGGCAGCGCAGCGGATTTGAAGCAGTTCGTGGTTGTGAACCAGGTCCGGCAGTTGGAAGCGCTGGATGAGTTCCTGAGGGATGTAGCGGGCGTAAATTTCCCTTTTTTGGTTCTCCGGGAGTTTGTTGATTCCGCCGATGGTGGAAGGAGGCATGGATGCTGCTCTTTCTTCAGGTGTGCTGAGTGAGGCGGGCTATCGAACGCGGGTTTCGCGTTCGGCGCTGCGGGCTTCGTCGCGTTTGGCAATGGAGGCGCGTTTATCGTATGCCTTTTTGCCTTTTGCCAGGGCGATTTCCACTTTGGCGCGTCCGTTTTTGAGGTACACACGGGTCGGCACGATGGTCATGCCTTTGATGCGTACCTGATCCCATAGTTTGCGGATTTCCTTTTTGTGGAGGAGCAGGCGGCGTTTGCGGCGGGGGTCGTGGTTGAAGCGGTTGGCTTGTTCGTAGGGGGCGATGTGCGCTTCGACAAGGAAGGCTTGTTCGCCGTTTTCGATCTCTACGTAGGATTCCTGAATGCTGATCTGCCCGGCGCGGATGGATTTGATTTCGCTGCCCTGCAGCGCCAGGCCGGCTTCGAATTTTTCGAGCAGGAAGTATTCAAATCCCGCCTTGCGGTTGGTGGCAACCACTTTGATATCTTCGGTCATAGAATTGATTTTACCGCTTGTTTGGCTTTTGTTTGGTGTTTGGTGGGAGCACATCCGCCGGGTGGTTTGCCTGGCTGCGCCGTATGATCGGTGTTTCAATCAAAAAACGCCTCAGGGGGTATGAGGCGTTTTGAGCGGAGAGGGCGGGATTTGAACCCGCGTTGCCTTTCGGCAAACACGCTCTCCAGGCGTGCGCGCTAAACCGGGCTACGCGACCTCTCCTTGTTTCGAGCGACGGGATTATACCAGAAATTAAAAGCATGCCAGCCTTGGGGGCGGCATGCAATGCACTTCCTGTTCTTGATTGCTGGCGGTTCAAACCGCATCTAGCAATTACGAAGTCAGCCTTCGCTGACTTGAGAGCCTGCGCAGGCGGGCTTCGAGAGGGTGAGCCGCTATTTCAGAGATTAGTTATCCAAAGCGCCCTGGTTGACCCAGTCGGTGATGAGTTGCACTTGCGGCGGGGTGAGTTTGGGTCCGCGTTTGGGCATTTTTTGGTTGGTGATGAGTTCGACGAGCAGGCTGCCGGCGGCATCGCCAGGGAGAACGACGGGACCGTTATCGGAACCTGCCATCAGTTCGGCGTAGGAGCGCAACAGCAAGCCTTCCTCTACCCGTTCTCCGCCGTGACAGTTGACACATCGGCTTTGGAGGATGGGAAGCACGTCGTTGGCAAAACTGACGGTACCCAATGCGGCTGGCTCGGCGGGAGCGGTTGCCATTTGGGTGGGGACTTCGGTGGGGGGAGCGGTGGTGTCGGTGGCGGCTGGGGAGGTGGAAGAAGGCTCGGGAGCGGGAACCGATTCGTCGGTCGGGGAGGATGCGGGAGGTTGTGATGCGGGTTGAGCGCCGCAGGCGGTGATGAGTCCCGCGATCACGAGGAAGATGAGCAGTTTTGTTTTCATGAAGAGGTTTTCTCCTAAAAGCCATAGAGGATGACGCCGCCGAGGAAGGCTAAGACCAGCGCAATGGCAAAACTCAAGCCATAGGCGCCGGCGTAGAGCAGGCGGCTGCCCGTTTGAAAGAGATTGGGGTTGCGGTAACGGTAGAGGCTGATGCCCGCAGTGAGGAGAAACAGGACGATTGCCAGGATGATTTTTGCCCCGGCGTTGGGCGCATCGCCGAGGTAGTTCTTGAGGTTGTCCATGTAGCCGGTGAAGCCGGCGGCGAGGGTGCTGACCGAGGCGAGGGTGATGTTGGCAAAGGCGGCTTGTTCGAGCGATGCGCTGTTGCGCCACCAGGCGAGCAGGATGAACAGGAACGCGGCGCCGGTGAGCGCAATGGGGAAGTGAACGAACATGGGATGGGTGGGGTGCAGTTCCGTAAGCGCAATGATCAGCCGGTTTAGAAAGTCCATAGGTCTCTCCTCATAGTGACAAGACCCTGGCGCCAGGGTCTTGTTTTGTGTGGTGTTTGGATGATGCGGTGACGCGGTTTATTACATGTCGGTTTTTTCTGCGGGCGGTTCAGAGACGCTGGTCTGACGGGTGATGCGCCAACCGCTCTTGGTGAACAGCCAGTACACGAACCAGAGGATAAGCGCCAGGATGGCGATGTTCCACAAGAAGCGCAGCGGAGAGAAGAGGTTGAAGCCGAAGATGCCGCGTCCCATTATGGGAGTGTGGTAGGGTTGTCTCCACATGCCAAAGTCTCGGCGGAAGCCGGGCATGAGGTTGGGGTTGGCGCGGTCGGGGCGCATGAAGAAGGGGGCGTTCCCGTCGGCGGCGGCGCCCTGAACGTACCCGATACGGTAGCCGGTAAAACCAACTGCCGCCACCGCGCCGAGGATGACAACAACGGTCAGCAGGGTGAGTAAGAATTTTTTCATGGGGAAACTCCTTGCATGATAGTTTGCTGTGGTTCAGCAAGGTTACTTTACCATTCGAGCGTCAACGGTTTGTGTGAAAACTGTGGGGACTTTATGGTGGTTCGATTAGAGGCGGATTAATGATTTCTTCGCAACATCTTCACAATTTCGACGCAGTTTCGTCACCCCGGTACCTTCGGGCTGACTACAATCTGCCGATAAAAATCTATAGGAGCAAATATGTCCGAATTATCATCTTCATCCAGGAGTAGTACCCGCATCAAACTGACCGTTGACCTGGTCATCTTTTTTGCTTTTTTGATTGCCATGGATCCGCGGTCGAGCGGTATTGCGGTGCATGAGTGGCTGGCAAGCGCCGCCCTTGCCGCGCTTGTTGTTCACCTGCTGCTAAGTTGGGATTGGATTGTGCAAATTTCCCGCCGCTTTTTTGGCAGGGTGAATCTCCAGACGCGCATCAATTATCTTCTCAACTGGCTGCTTTTCATTGATGGTTCGATTATGATGCTCTCCGGTTTCATGATTTCGGAGGCGGTGCTTCCCTCGCTGGGCATTACTTTGCCGCGTAATTTTGCCTGGCGCGAGTTGCACGACCTGACCGCCAATTTATTTTTGCTGCTGCTCGGTTTGCACACGGCGCTGCACTGGGGCTGGGTGGTGGATTCGTTCAAACGTTATATTTTCAAACCGCTTGGCGGGTTGTTTTCTGCCGCTAAAAGAAAGGATGTTGCAGCATGAAAACCTTGTGGCGAATTCTGGTGATTCTGGTTGTGATGGGGCTGGTGATGGGCGTCACCTATGCCGTGGTCAATGCGGGCGGTTCCGTCAGTTTGCCCGGCGGTGAACCGCGCTTTGAGGAAAGGGGGCGTCCGCCTTTTGGCGAGGAACGCTTCGAGGGAGGACGCCCGGAAGGCCGTGAAGGAGGGGGCTGGATGTTCGGCATCGTCAAGAATGTAGGTGTTATCGCTGTGGTAGTGACGTTGATTGTTTTGCCGAAGAGTGTGGCGCGCAAACGCCGCCGCAGCGCAGCGGCAGGGTGAGAGAAAACCCAAAATGTGGCGTGGCATGATGATGAAAGCCGCGCCACGTTTTTTACGTTCGTTCGGCGTGAACAGAAAACCGTCCTGAAGGTTTGGTTTTGCAGCCAAAATCACGTTCTGCAAAGCCTTCAGGACGGTTTCAATCTCCGAACTCAGGTTTTTAGAAGGTCGCCGGTTGTAATACGATTATTTGCCAGACGCAGACGGGATCGGCAGCGAGATGACGATTCGGAGCCCTTTGCCCGCTTCAGACTCCGCCCGAACCTGTCCATTGTGAGCCTGAACGATGGACCTGGCGATAGCCAGCCCCAACCCCGATCCGCCCTCATCGCGGTGACGGGAAGCGTCGGCGCGGTAGAACCGTTCGAAGATACGTTCTGCTTCTTCCTGCGGCAGACCGGGACCGCTGTCTTGCACAGCAATCTCAATGGCGCTGTCTTTTTGACGGGCGGAGAGGCTGATGTACCCGCCTTCGGGGGTGTGACGCAGGGCGTTATCCAAGATGTTGGTGAGGACCTGAGTCATTCGTCCGGGATCCACTTCGAGCGGGGGAAGATGCGGAGCGGCATCCAGGGTGAGCGAAATGTTTTTCTTTTGAGCGCGGTATTGGAAGAGGGAGGCTACTTCGCGCAGCAGGCGTTCGGGTTCGATGCTTTGGGGTTGAATCGAGAGTTCGCCGGCGTCGGCCAGCGAGAGGGTGCGCAGGTCATCCACCAGGTGTTCGAGGCGGGCGGCTTCTTCACGGATGATTTCGAAGTTTTCCTTGGTAGGAGGCAGGACGCCATCGTGCACCGCTTCGGCGTGACCGAGGATGAGGCTGAGCGGGGTGCGCAGTTCGTGGGCAATGTCGGCGGTCATTTGTTTGCGGGCGTTGATGGAACGGGCGAGTTCGGCGCTCATTTTGTTGAAGGCGCGGGCAAGTTCGCCCAGTTCGTCGTTGGTGCGTACCGGCACCTGCTGTAAAAAGTCGCCTTCGGAGATGGCGTGGGTGGCGCGGGTAAGTTCGCGGATGGGGCGGGTGATAGTGCGCGAGAGCAGGACGCCCAGCAGCAGGGCAATTACGGCGCCGATGAGCGCGCCGTAGAAGAGGATGCGGTTGGTGCGTTCGATAAATTCGAGCTCGCGGGGCGTGCCTTGAAAGGCGTTTCCGAGAGGGATGAGGATACCGATGACTTTATCGTTTTCGGTGAGTATCGTTCCGATTTCCAGTTGGTCTTCGGTCAGTTTTTCGCCAAGTTTATACCGGCCGTTGGGGACGATGATGTAGCCGTTCGGGTCGGCAAGCACATAGGGCTGCAAGACTTCCATGCGGGGACCGGGTCCCATAGCGGGGCGGGAGCCTCGGACAAAGATAACTTCCACGCCTTCCCATGAGCCGTATTGCTGATGGTAGTTGAGGAGGCTGGTGACGATGACAGACTGGTTCTGGTCGTAGAGGAAGCGGATAAATTCCAGCCGGGTGTTCCAGCGGGCGGTGATGACGATGATGGCAACGCTGACGATGCCAATGCTGAGGAAGGCGAGGATGAGTTTGGTGGAGATGGAGCGCATGGGGGGTCACTCTCTCTTGAAGCGATAGCCCACCCCATAGACGGTTTCAATGTATTTGGGCGAGCGCGGCGATTCTTCGATTTTTCCGCGCAGGTTTTTGATGTGGGTGTCTATGGTGCGTTCGTATCCTTCGTAGCGCACACCCTGGATGATGTCGAGCAGGTCGAGGCGGGAATAGACGCGCCCGGGGTAGGACATAAGCGCGGTGAGGATGTCGAATTCGGAGGGGGTGAGGTCCACGAAGCGCTCTCCCACTTTGACGGTGCGGCTGTCGCGGTCGAGGATGATGTCGGCGGCTTTGAGGATTTTTGCGGCTGGTTCACGTTCGCCGGCGCGGCGCAGCACGGCTTTGACGCGCGCCATCAATTCACGCGGACGGAAGGGCTTGGTGATGTAGTCGTCTGCGCCGACCTCCAGCCCGATGACTTTTTCCTCGTCGTCCACGCGGGCGGTGAGCAGGATGATGGGGGTGTTATGCTCGGCGCGGTGGCGGCGCATGAATTCGTAACCGTCCATTTCGGGCATCATTACGTCCAGGATGATGAGGTCGGGTTTTTCTTTTTGGGCAACGGTAAGCGCTTCCTTGCCGTTGTAGGCGGTCACCACGCGGTAGCCTTCCTGGGTGAGGTAACTCTCAACCAGCGAAACCAGTCTTTTTTCATCATCTACAACCATGATTGTTTTTGCCATACATTACCTTCAACAGTATCCGAAATAACCATCTCGAAGGACTTTTTGAAACGCCCAAAGAGCAAAGTCGGAGCCTTCGGGACGGCTCTTCTAAAGTTTACTGAAGTAGAGTTGCTCTGTTGCAATGATGTCCTTGCGAGACGCCAAAGGCGGCGAAGCAATCCCCCGCAGCAAGGGGGACTGCTTCGTGGCGCCAAAGCGCCACTCGCAGTGACAGACTCTGAAGGTGTTCGCAACAGTGCAGAATCGAGTCAGTACTTCACAAAAGGGCGTATTAGGCGGTCTCTTCCACCGTATTTGCGTTATAGAACGCAAATTACGCGGCGTGTTCGTGGTCTGCTGAGAGTATATAGCATGACTGTCAAAAGAATATCGCTGAATTGTGAAGAGATTGTGTTAATCCGCTGATGTTGGGCGGCTCTTTCGCGGCGCGACACAACAAAAAGCCCCTCTTGCAGAGGCTTGGAGCAGGTTTACTTTTTGGAAGGGGAAACGGGGGGCAGTTCTCTTGGCGCCACCATGCCCCAGCGGGAAGCGCCCAAATAGAGGATTTCGAGAATCAAGTCTTCGTAGCGGATGCCTTCTGCTTTGGCTTGCAGGCACAGGTCGCTGTAATCGGGGGTGAGGCCAGGCAGCGTGTTGATTTCCATCAGGCGCGGGTTGCCTTCTTCGTCGAGGCGGATGTCGGTGCGCGAAACGTCCAGCGCGCCGAGCAGGATGTGGGCGCGGTAGGCGAAATGTTTGAGTTTCCTTTCGAGGTCGGGGTCAATGTTCGCGGGGCAGACGTAATCCGGCGCTCCTTCTTCGCCTACCTCCTTGGATTTGGATGCCTGGCTGTACACATTGGGGGTTACGGAGCGGGAACTATCCAATTCGAGGATGGGGAAGCGGTGAAAGCCGTCCTTTTCGTACCATTCGGGGTGACGGGAGTAGAGTTTGGCGTCTGCTCTGCCCAGGATGCCAACAGTAAATTCGCGGCCGGGCAGGAAGGTTTCGACCAGGGCGGGCTGGTGGTAGGTGTGAATAATGTAGGCAATCCGCTCCCGCATTTCTTTTTCGTTTTTGACGATGGCTTTCAAATCTACGCCCATGCCTGTCCCTTCGCGGGCGGGTTTGACGAAGAGCGGAAATTTCAGTTCGGGGCGGAGCGGTTCGTCGCCCACGGTAAATTCCTGAAAGGGAGCAACAGGGAGGCGGCGGTCGCGCCAGATGCGCTTGGTGAGGGTTTTGTCAAGGGAGATGCCGTTGGTGAGGACGCGCGAACCGGTATAGGGGATGCGGAGCAACTCCAGCAGGGCTGGCACCTGGGCTTCGCGCGCATCTCCTCCCTGACCTTCGGCAATGTTGAAGCAAATATCGGGCTTGACCTCTCGCAGGGCGTAGGGCAGGTCGGCGTCGGCGTGGAGGAAGACAGTTTGGTGACCGTCCGTTTCGATGGCAGCGCGAATCGCGTCCACCGTTTCGATATGGTCGTAGTCGGCGAAGGCATCCGGCGGGACGCCTTCCGGGCGGGGCTGGGTGTCGTCCTTGATATTGGCGATGACGGCAACTTTCCAATATCGCTTTAGAGGACGAGAGGGAGGTTTGTCTTCTCCGCGGGTGATCATGTTGGCTCCTTGAGGATGGGTTTGTGGGTGAGTATATTACAAGCCTCGTCGTTGACAAGGGTATGACGATTGTAACTAGACAATGATGAGCCTTTCAGGTATCATTGGCAAGATTGTGCGCCTCCTCACGAAGGCGTGGTATAAACATCCTATGCCCGGATAACAGCCTTATCCGGGTTCTTGTACGTAAATCGAATTTCTGGCGTGGAGGAATAATGACAGACCTGATCAAGCAAATTGCAGGCGACTTGCAAAGGCAAATCGAGGCGTTCGAACCTGAAATCGGCGTCAGCGATACTGGTACCGTGGTTGAAGCGGGCGATGGGATTGCGCGCGTGAAGGGGCTGGCGAACATCCGCTCGCAGGAACTTGTGCAATTCGCCAATGGGGTGATGGGAACAGCCTTCAACCTCGAACATGACAGCGTTGGCGTAATTGTGATGGGTGAGTATGAGGGCATCGTTGAGGGGATGACGGTGCGCGGCACGGGACGCATCGCTTCGGTGCCGGTGGGTGATGCCTTGATTGGACGTGTGGTCAATGCGCTGGGTGAGCCGATTGATGGCAAGGGACCGATTGCAACGACCGGTTTCCGCCCGCTGGAACGCATTGCTCCCGGTGTGGTGGAGCGCCAGGATGTGGATACGCCGGTGCAGACCGGTATCAAATCCATCGACTCGATGATCCCCATTGGGCGCGGTCAGCGTGAGTTGATCATCGGCGACCGTCAGACCGGCAAGACCGCCATTGCGATTGATACGATCATCAATCAAAAAGGCAAGGATTTGATTTGTATCTACGTGGCAATTGGGCAGAAGAAAGCCGCGGTTGCCCGCACGGTGGGCATTCTCGAAAAGTACGGCGCGATGGAGCACACGATTGTGGTGGTTGCCTCGGCGGAAGAATCGGCTGCGCTGCAATATATCGCGCCTTATGCCGGCTGCGCCATCGGTGAAGAGTTCATGGAAACGGGACGCGATGCCCTGGTCATTTATGACGACCTTTCGAAACATGCGTGGGCATACCGTCAGGTTTCTCTGCTGCTGCGCCGCCCGCCCGGACGTGAAGCCTACCCCGGCGATGTGTTTTATCTTCATTCCCGCCTGCTCGAACGCGCGGCGCGGCTTGCCAATCAGTATGTGATTGTGAAGAAGGACTTCAGCGGCGACCTCGCCTCTGCCTCCGACAGTGTGGACGGCAAGGTTTATAGGGGACCGATGTCGCTGCACGATGCCGAACAGGCGCTCAAAGCCATGCCCAATGCCGATGCCTACAAAGTGGTCAAAGTCAAAGGCACCGGCGGCTCATTGACCGCGCTGCCCATCATCGAAACCTTGCTGGGCGACGTTTCGGCTTACATTCCTACCAACGTCATTTCCATCACCGATGGTCAGATCTATTTGGAAACGAACCTGTTCAACGCCGGTATTCGCCCGGCGGTGAACGTCGGTATCTCGGTTTCCCGCGTGGGAGGCGATGCGCAAACCAAAGCCATGAAGCAGGTGGCTGGGCGTCTGCGCCTCGACATGGCGGCATACCGTGAACTGGCAGCCTTCGCTCTGATGGCGTCGGACCTGGACAAGAACACCCAGAACCAACTCAATCAGGGTCAGCGCATGCAGGAAATTCTCAAGCAGCCGCAGTATTCACCGGTGGCGCTTGAGAACCAGGTGATCCTCATCTTTGCGGGGACGAACGGTTTCGCCAGCAACGTGCCTGTCGAAAAGATGGCGCAATGGCAGGCGGACCTCATCCGTTATATGGAGACCTCGCATCCCGAAATCGGCAAAGACATTGCCGAAAAGAAACGCATCACCGATGAGACGCGCGAAAAGATGATCAAAGCGCTGGAAAGCTTCCGCGCAGGATGGCAGGCATAAGACATGGCATCGGCTCGTGAAATGCGGCTCCGCATTCGGAGCGTAAAAAACATCTCGCAGGTCACGCGTGCCCTCGAAACCGTCAGCGCGAGCAAAGTCCGCAAGGCGGTTGCGGCGGTGACCGCTACGCGGTCTTACGCCACCAAAGCCTGGCAGGTGCTTTTGCACGTTGCCCAACAGCCCGGGCGCGACAGCCTGCATCCGCTTCTTGCCAAACGAGCGGCGGTGAATCAAACACTGGTGGTCGTCATCACCGGCGACCGCGGGCTGGCGGGCGCCTACAACTCGAACGTGATTCGCTTCGTTGCGTCGCGGTTCGATCAGTATCCGCATCCGGTCAAATACATTGCGGTCGGGCGCAAAGGGCGCGATCTGCTGATCCGCCGCCGCAAGAACGTCATTGCCGATTTCAGCAACCTGCCGGCTGCTCCCACCTTTGCGGATGTTTCCGCCATCGGGCGCCTGGCGGTGGATGAGTTCATGAAGGGCGAAGCGGACGAGGTGTACCTGGTGTACACCGATTTCATCAACATGGCGCGTCAGGTGACCACGGTCAAAAAACTCCTCCCGCTGGAACTGGTGGGGGAAGGGCTGGTGGAGGATTTTGGCGGTCAGCACAACGGTCCGCAGGCAGCGTATGAGTACGAACCGGACATGAACGAGATTTTGGATGAAATCATCCCGCGTTTCACTGCGCTGCAGGTGTATCAGGCTATCCTTGAATCGCAGGCGAGCGAACACGCCGCCCGCATGATTGCCATGCGCAACGCCACCGACAATGCCAAAGAACTGGCTGGTGAACTGCAATTGGCGTACAACAAAATCAGACAACAAACGATTACCAACGATATTCTGGATATTGTCGGCGGCGCAGAAGCGCTTGCCGCGAAATAATTGGAGGAATTCATGGCAAACGCAAACGGCCGTGTCGTACAAATTCTGGGGGGTGTGGTGGACGTGGAATTTCCGGAAGGCAACGTCCCCGAACTCTTCGAAGCCATCGAGGTAGACCGGGAAGGAAAAGAGCCGCTGGTGCTGGAAGTGCAAAAACACCTCGGCAACAACTGGGTACGCACCGTCTCGATGGATTCGACCGATGGTTTGCAGCGCGGCGTTCCCGCCCGCGCCACCGGCGCGCCCATCATGGTCCCTGTTGGGCCGGCGACGCTGGGACGTATTTTCAACGTGTTAGGCAAGCCGATTGACAAAAAAGGCGAAGTCAACGCCAGCCTTCGTTATCCCATTCACCGCCCGGCACCTCCCTTCTCGGAACAATCCACCCGCGTGGAAGTGTTCGAAACCGGCATCAAGGTCATTGACCTGATTGCCCCCTTCACCAAAGGCGGCAAGACCGGCATCTTCGGCGGCGCCGGCACAGGCAAAACCGTCATCATCATGGAACTCATCCGCTCGGTGGCAACCGAACACGAGGGCAACTCGGTCTTTGCCGGCGTGGGCGAGCGCACCCGCGAAGGGACGCAACTTTACCGTGAAATGCTCGAATCGGGCGTGATGAAGGATACCGTCATGGTCTACGGGCAGATGAACGAGCCTTCCGGCGTCCGTCTGCGTGTGGCGCTTTCGGCTCTGTCGATGGCGGAATACTTCCGCGATCAAGGGCGCGATGTGCTGCTCTTCATTGACAACATCTTCCGCTTCTCGATGTCCGGTTCGGAGGTTTCGGCTCTGCTTGGGCGTATGCCCTCGGCGGTAGGATACCAGCCGACTCTCGCCACCGAAATGGGCGAACTGCAGGAACGCATCACCTCCACCCGCACCGGTTCCATCACTTCAATGCAAGCCGTGTACGTGCCTGCCGACGACTACTCCGACCCCGCGCCGGTGGCGACCTTCACCCACCTCGACGCGACCATCGCCCTCGAACGCTCCATCGTGGAAAAGGGCATTTACCCCGCTGTGGACCCGCTCGCTTCGACCTCCCGCATCCTGGACCCCAACATCGTGGGCGAAGACCACTACCGCACCGCCCGCGAAGTGCAGCGCGTGCTTCAGCGCTATAAAGACCTGCAGGACATTATCGCCATCCTCGGCATTGACGAACTCTCCGAAGACGACAAACTCATCGTCTCGCGCGCCCGCAAGATTGAACGCTTCTTCTCCCAGCCCTTCTTCGTCGCGGAGCGCTTCACCGGCATCCCCGGCCGCTATGTCCCCCTCAAAGAGACCGTGCGCGGCTTCCGTGAAATCCTGGACGGCAAATGCGACGACCTGCCCGAACAGGCTTTCATGATGGCAGGCACCATCGAAGATGTGCGCGAAAGAGCCGAGAAACTGGCGAAGGCTTAATCCGTGTCAAGTGTTCCGGTGTCAGATGTCACCTTTGGCGTGGCATCTGACACATGACACTGGAGAACTCCTATGACCATTCGTTGTGAAATCGTTTCGCAGGATCGCACCGTCTTTGAAGGCGATGTAGATATTGTCGTCCTGCCGGGGGCAGACGGGGAGATGGGCATTCTGCCCAAGCACTCCCCGGTGCTGACCACCCTGAAGTATGGCATCATCAAAATCCGCAGGGCGGGCAAAGAAGAACTCTTCACGGTAGCGGGCGGTGTGGCAGAAGTTCAGCCAGATATCGTCACCGTGCTGGCGGATGCCGCCGAGAACATCGAAGAAATTGACATCGAACGCGCCGAAGCCGCGCGCAAACGCGCCGAAGAAGCCCTTGCCAAAGGCGTCCCGGCCGATACCGATGCCTATCTCGCCGTGGAAGCGGCATTACGCCGTTCCAACCTGCGTATTGATGCGGTGCGCCGTTACCGCCGCACTACGCGTATTCCCGGTTCGGAGTCTTAATCCGCGTGGCAATGTTTTCGAAGGATCTGGGCATAGACCTGGGCACCATGTTCACCCGGCTTGCCGACGGCACAAAAGTGCTGCTGGACGAGCCGACCATCGTCGCCATCGAAGTGGAAGACCAGAAGATGGTGGCGGTGGGGCAGGAAGCGCGCGACATGTACGGACGCGTGCCTGAAAGCATTGAAGTTGCCCGTCCGCTGAAGAACGGCGTCATTGCTGATTACGAAATCACTGAAACGCTTCTTTCCTACCTGCTGCAACGCGTCAGCGGCTCGATGCGTATTTTCCGCCCGCGGGTGATGATTTCCGTACCCTACGGCGTGACCAGCGTGGAAAGACGCGCCGTCTATGAAGCGGTACTGGAAGCGGGCAGCCGCGACGCATCCCTGATTCAACAGCCTTTGGCGGCGGCTCTCGGCGTGGACCTGCCGATCAATTCCCCCTCAGGCAACATGGTCATCTGCCTCGGCGGAGGATGCACCGAAGCGGCGGTCATGGCCATGTATGGCATCGTTTCAGCAGAAACACTGCGCGCCGGCGGTCTGGACCTCGACGAAGCCATCATCAACTACGTCCGCCGCAAGTATGGCGTGGTGATTGGACAGGTGACGGCGGAACAGTTGAAAATCAAGATCGGCGCTGCTGTGCCGCAAGACATCGAAAACAGCATGGAAGTACAAGGGCAAGACCAGGTCACCGGCCTGCCGCGTCCCGTCACCCTGACAACGGGCGAGATTGTCGAAGCCCTGCAGGAACCGCTCAAGGCGGTGATTGAAACCGGGCGCCGCGTGCTCGAAAAGACCCCTCCCGAACTCGTTTCGGACATCATTGACCGCGGCGTGGCGCTATGCGGCGGGGGGGCGCTCCTGCGCGGTATTGACAAACTGCTCACCAAGTCGCTTGGCATCCCTGCCTACCTGGTGGATAACCCCACCACCTGTGTGGTGGAGGGGGCGGTCAAAGCCCTTCCCATGTACAACCTCTTGCGGCGTAATCTGCCGCAGGTGTAAAAAAACAAGCGGTCACGCCAGGGCGTGACCGCTTTTGAATCAGAGGGGATCATCAATCCTTCACGCGCATTTGGCGCGTCTCTACCGCCGAATATCTTTCAGTCGTTAGTTGAACATCAGCGCTCTTAACTCAGCGCGGCTTTCGATGAACTCCGCCGTGCGGCGCGGGTCTATATTGTTCATCTTGACCAGGATTTTTCTGGCGTCGTCGCCGCGCTCCGCTTTTTCGTAGATGACCGCAATGCGTGCAAGGTCAATGAACTCTGCCTGATCGGTGCCGACCTGCGCCAGAAACTTATCCATTTCCTCTGCGGCTTTGGTTTTCATGCCCAATTTATCGTGAATCAAGCCCTTGTTGTAGAGATAGACTTCCTTGGGCGCAAGGTCAACAACCTGCTCGATGACGGTCAGGGCGCGTTCGTATTGTCCGCTGGCATAGAGCAGCATTTGCAGTCTGTTCAACAGATAGGCTTTGGTGATGTCGTCAATATCATCGCGCTTCACCTGCGCGTGGATGATGGGATCGAGCACCTTGGCGCCTTCTTTTTCGCCGTCCACAATATCAAAATAACTGCTCAGGGCGATGACGGCATTGCGGACAATCTCTATTTCCAGCGGTTCTGCAGGGGCTTCCAGAATCTTGACGCAAATTTCTTTGGCTGCCGTATCTCCGGCGTTGGCAAAAATCATCGCCGCCAGCAAAACGTCATTGGTATTCCCCAGTTTGGCATGCAGGATGGGGAGAATGGAGCGGGCTTTATCGAGTTCCTCCGCATCGAGCGCCTGATTGAACGCCCGTTTGGGGTTGGCTTCGATGCGAATCTGGTCGAGAAACTCCTTCTGGTCGCGTTCCTTGCGGATGCCGCTTTCGCCTGTGGAAATACCGTCCAGTTTGCGCTCGATGCGCCGGATGGCGCTTGCCAGCGACGAAAGCGATTCGCCGGCGGTGCGGGGGGAAAAATCTGACGTGGACAGCTCTGCCACATAATTCTGAATCTCCCGTATGGTCTCGTGCGCATTGCGCACGGTGGAGAGATCATACAGGATGGTACGGATGCCCGAAACATCGAACGGCATTTTCTCTCCCTTTTTGATCAGTTGAATAAAGGGTTTGCCTGTTTCGTGTCGTCTGCCGCATTCGTAGAACACATTAGGGTTGCTGCCGGTCAGGTCAATGATGCACAGTTCCGCATTTTGCACCAGTTGAATGATGTCGGTGGTGATGACGGACGGGCGGGGGATTTTGTCTGCACGGACGACATCGAAATCGAATTTCTCGAGCGCCGGCACAATGATCAAATCCATCAGGTCGTCAGACGCCTTGCGAATGTCCGAGCCTTCGTCGCCAATCGGGCAAATCAGGAAGCAGGTTTTTGTTGCCATTTTCAGGTTTCCTTGAGGGTATAGTGCGCTCGGCTATCGTTCTCCAAATGTACCCTTGCTGTTTTTGAAATTACAGCCCGATGGCAAGAGGTCTGTCATCGTTGGAACGGTTTGGTAAACAATTTGCCGCCTGACATCCCGCGGGGACATCAGGCGGCGTGCCTTGATACACAATCACAAATAATACGTCATTCTTTGCAAATGCGCTGCCGGGTCAATGTGCTGCACTTGCACATCCTTTGGTACGTTCAAATGAATGGGAGCGTAATTCAAAATCGCCTTGATGCCCGCCTTTACCAGCAGGTCCGTCACCTCCTGCGCTGCTGAAGCCGGTACGGTGAGCATGGCAATTTTTATTCTGCTCTGCTTCACCTTTTCCAGCAGCGTTTCTGTACTCAAAATTTCGAGGTCATTCACTTTTTGCCCAATCTTGGCAGGGTCGTTATCGAACAACATCGTCACCTGATAGCCGCGGTTGACGAAGCCGTTGTAACGGGCGAGGGCGTGTCCCATATCGCCCATGCCTACGATGATGACATCCCACACACGGTTGACTTTCAGAATCTCCTGCAAACGCTCGATCAGGAACGGCACCGAATAGCCTGTCCCCTGTTTGCCAAACTCGCCGAACTGCGAAATATCCTTGCGGATCTGAGCGGCAGAAATGCCGATCATCTCTCCCAGTTCCTGTGATGACGTATTGCGCACGCCCTTCTCTGCCAGGCGCTGCAGCGCACGCAGATAAATGGGCAGCCTTCCTATGATAATGTCGGGAATTTTGTCAGCATTCATGCAGCAGTCCCTCACCGAGTGTGAAATTTCGCATTAACTCTACCATAAATGGATGTTTTGTACAATCAGGCACAAATGGGACATTGGTCATCGCTTCGCACCGACCCTCAGCCTGATTCTTGCCCCTCATCCTTCTCTCCCCCGCAAGCCAAAGCGCCCCTTCAGGGAACCTCGCCTGTCGCTTCACACAGGATGGGTTGATTGTAGACGACCTTACATTCTGCCCACGCCTTCTCGAATTTCACCAGAACCTGCAACTCCACAAAATCGCTTTCGAAGCCGCTGACAAGCAGCCTGTATTGCGGCGTGATAAGGGCATCCACCGTGCGGAATGCCGCTGCATGCATTTCCCGCGCCTGTGCTGCATCCATCTCGCGCCCGCGGTTTTCCAGGATGAATTGCAGTGTGCGGTCAACTGCCAGCGTAGAATCCCGCAGGGGTTGATTGATCAGCCCATTGTCCAGGATGGAACCGGCGATTCCCATCAACGCCAGAGCAATGAAAAGCGGTCCCGTCTTCCCAAAAATCGAAGTGGAGAAGACCGCCGAGTCGCTCATGGGGATTTGCAAAATGGCTGCCACCGACAGGAAAATGCCCAGCCACACATACGCCACTCCAATGCTTTGTTGGAAATCTGGAAAGTATTCGTAATGGAGCAGGTATTTCAGGTCAGGCTCGAACAATGCCATTGCCTTCGGCAGAAGCGTGAACGGGAGGTGAATCGTCAGCCAGGCGAAGGTGAAGCCAGCCACCAGCCAAATGAGCAGGGCTGCCAGCGCTTTGCCGGTTTTGGCTGATGCCCAGCCGGCGGTCATGCCTGCCATGACGCACAGCGCCGCCCCAATTGCAGCCTTGAGCCAGGGCAAAAGCCCATGATGCAGGCTGAGGGTGTAACTATCCACCCCCCATGTGAACAGGGCAAAACCAAAGCCTATCACCAGCCCATACCACACGCCGTAGCGGTGCTTTTCGCGGATGACATCGTTGCGTTCAAGGAGCGGGTTGAGGGGTGAAAATGTCATGAGGTCAGGGTCTCGCTTGGATGGTCAGGATGTAGTTGACGGTTTGCAGCGTGCCATCGGCTGGCGCTGCCTTGATATGCAGGAGATGGACGGCGCCGGGCGTCACAGTCACGGCTCTTTTGTTCTCGCCGCAAGAAAAGGTTAGGCGGCTGGCGGCAATTTCGGCAAGCAGCGAGCCGTTTCCGCTGCATTGCAGGCTGAGGAAGACAAACCTGCCATAAGGAGTGAAGGCAATCCAATCTTCTGCATCGCCTTCGGGGATGGAAACTTCGCCATTGTATATCAGGGTTTGAGTTCCGTCATGCTCAAAAAGGATGGTTTTTAGCGGGGCGGCAGCGGAGTCGAGGTCCATCGGCGCAGGGACAATGGTCGGCGTGGGAGGAAGCGGGGTGTCCACAGGGGTTGCGGTGCCCATCACTTCTCCGCTCTCGGCGAGGATGGGCAGCGCCTCTATCCCTTGCGCGCGGACAAAGGCTGCGTTGATCCATCCCTTACCATCAGGGGCGCTGGAGAATGCAATCTGCAGCCAGGTGCCGTCCTGGTTTTTGCCGGTCAGCCGCACGGTGTCGTTGGCGTTGAGGATACCCAGCGAATTGAAGCCGGTGCCGGGACCGCTGCGGACGTTGATTTGCTGAAGGACAACTGCGCTAGCGGCGCTTCCCTCCTCTGCGCTTCCCACCAGCGGGACCTGGGAGCCGGCTGCCGTTTGAACATATTGGGCGGTAACCCAGCCTTTGCCATCCTCGCCTGCCTCGTACAGGATTTGCCACCAGTTTCCGCCCGCATCCTGCCCCACGATTTGCACGGTGGTGTTGGGCGGCAAGATGCCCAGCACCTGCCCGGCGGTGGATGCCTCTGCGCGCACGTTCAACTGGGTGGAGGTGATGCCCGTCACGGGGACGAGGGTTGGGGTGGGAGGAGGCGGGGATGCGGTCTCGGTGGGGCGCGGAGTGGGCAGCGGCGGGAGGGTGGCGGTGATGACGAGCGGCGCGGCAGTGGGAAGTTCCGTCTGCAGGGTGATGCTGCAGCCTGTCAGGAGCAGGCTGGCAAGCGCAAGCAGCGAAGATACAGGGTTGGGTTTCACGGGGCAATTCTACATCAAAACAAAAAACCGCCTTTCGGCGGCTGCTATGGCGCCCCCGCGCAGACTCGAACTGCGCTCTTCGGCTCCGGAGGCCGACGCTCTGTCCACTGAGCTACGGGGGCGGGCACGGCGATTTTATCACTGAGCCAAAGACTTCGGAAGTCTCCGGCTCAGCGATTCGCCGTGTTAGGGTCAGGCTTTGGCGAGAGGCGCCAGGCGCGTCAATTCGGCGCGCAGACTTTCGATGATTTGAGTATTGCCCTTCTCGTCGCCGTGTTTTTGCAGTTGTTCTTTTTTGTGGGCAAGTTCACCCAGTACCTGATAGAAGCGCTGCGTGGCGCGAAAACTGCCCGCAGAAAGCGCCGCAAGATGCGCGCCGGTCTGGAAGAACGAGATGGCGGTATTGTATTGCTGCTGCGAAATGGCGCCGTTGCTGACCTCTTCTGCCAATTGCCGCTTGAGGATGTTGCGCTCGTGTACGATCATCCAGATAATGAACCCCAGCATGAAGGCATAGCCGATATAGTCGGCAACCAGCCCCAGAATGAAACCGCCGCCTCCGCCGATCAGGCTGCTGAAGGTGTTGTGGAAGGAATGCGCCAGCACTGCCACAATATAACCGGCGGGGATGGCAATAATCTTCACTAGCAGGTTTTTACTCGTGCGCGCCACCGCCAGGCCAATGCCCGTGAATGCCGTAAAGAAGGGGTGCATCCAGCCTACCAGCAGCACGCGGATGATGACCAGCGCCCAGAACCCTTCCCAGCCCCCTGCCTGAAAGCCGTTGCGGTAAATGTACAGCACGTTCTCGATGGCGGCAAACCCCATGGCGGTGATGCCGCCATAGACAATGCCATCTAGAATCGAATCGAATTCCTTGCGGAACATCAGGAAAACCACCAGAACCGCCAGACCTTTGAGCGCCTCCTCGATGACCGGCGCGGCAATGGAGGTGGTGCTGAAATCGGCTGCATCTACCGAGCCGGTCAGCACATAAACGCTAATGCCAAATGCGGTGTTCAAGACGTATGCGCCGCCGCCGGCAATAATCACCCCCCAGAGAAACGCCGCGCCGAGCAAGAGTTTGGGCTCCTTCTCATAACGGTCCAGCCAGTAGACAAACGCCGCAAACACAAACATCGGCACAAACCCAAAGAAAAACGCTCCCAGCAATGCCATGGCTCCTCCAAATTACTGAAAAATTAGCCGCGTTCGTTCGATGCGCGCATCTTCGAACGCAATGCCTAACACATCCAACACTTCTTCGGGGCGGCCGGTTGCTCCCTCGCGTGCTGCCAGCCGCATGAAAATCTTCTCTCCGCCTTCTGGAGAGGGGGAGAGAAGGGAAAGCGCCTCGATCAACGGACGCAGGTCATATTCCCTGCCGCGGCGGGAGCGGGGAAGGGAGGCGGCTTGCAGGGCTGACTCCACCCTCCGCTTCAACTCCGACCCGTCAACTGGTTCCAGCAAAGTAACCTCATACTCCGCCGAAACGACCCGCGTCTGCAGGGCAGGTGCGCGGTCATCCACCGCTTCAATGGCGAGAATCTCAATTCCCGGCGGGAGAGTCGCCTGAAGGGTTTCTCGCAAGCCATCTAGGGGAATGTCTCTTTCCAGTTTCATATCCAGCACTTCGCAGCGGGAGGCAAACCCCAGCGGCAGCGCCGCCGCCATACTGATTTTGGGCTGCGGGTGAAACCCTTGTGAATAGGCAAGCGGAAGTTCGGCGCGGCGCGCGGCGCGTTCCCACAATTTGTGCAGGTCGAGGTGACCGGTGTAACGCAGCGCGCCCTGCTTGGAAAACGTAATCTGAATTCGCATGGAATTTAGGCGTTGACTTTCAGCCAGCGGCGGATGGGACGGGTGTATTCACGGTAATGTTCAAAGGTGTGCTGGATCACCCGCTGATACAGGTTATGCTGAAGGATCATCTCCTCCGGCAGGTGTTCCAGCGCAGAGACGATGGAGCAAAAGGCTTCGATTTCCTGCGCCGCCAAATCGTCCAGCGAGACGCGCGTATACCGCTCCGCAAGCCATTCGCGGGCGGCGTCTGCATCCAGCAGAGGGGAGCCAAAATCGGGATAGCCAAACTCCTCCAGAAAGGTCTCCAGCTCAGAAGCGCTCTTGCAAACCGTGTACTGCTGATGGTGGAGGATCTCGTGCATCCGGTCGGCAAGGTATTGCTCATGCGCCCACACGTGCGCCAGCGCCTCTTTGACAGACCATTTCCCGGCCACCCCTTTGAGCGTCATGCGGCGCAGATAACCGACGCGGTTGAGCAGCTGCTCGAAGCGGTCACGCTCGTTCAAGAGGCGTTCCACGAACATTTCGCGCTGTCGGATGTTGGACATTAATCCCCCACCAGCGGTAACTGGTTGCCGCTTGCCGGCACGGGCAGCGCTTTGGAAACCGGGCTTTTGACTTCGGGACACTTCCAGCCTTCGCCGGGGTGTTCGCGGCGCAGCCCGGCAAAAGTCGGCAGGATGCCGCAGGCAAAGCAATTCTGACGGCAATCCACGCGGATTTCGCCCTCCAGCGACATGCGAAAATCCTGAAAGAGGAAGTTCTTGCGCACCGCGGCGGTAATGTGTTCCCAGGGAAAGACCTCATCGGTGCGGCGCTGGCGGTGAGTGTAGAAGAGCGGGTCGAGCCCGTGTTCGGCGAAGGCTTCCATCCAGGCATCGTATTTCTTGCCTTCCTGCCAGGCGTCGAACTTGGAGCCTTTTTTCCAGGCGGAATACACTACCTCCGCCATGCGGCGGTCGCCGCGCGAGAGCCAGGCTTCGAGGAAGGAATCTTCGGCATCGGTCAGGCTGAGTTTGATGTTTTTGTCGCGGTAGAGTTCGCGTTTGAGCAGTTCCTGTTTGGCGCGAATTTGCTCCGGCGTGTCGCACGAGACCCACTGGAACGGCGTTTGCGATTTGGGGACGAAGGTACTCACGCCGGCGTGCAGTTTTGCCTTCCAGCCGATGACCTTACGCCCTTCGGCAAGCACCCGCTTGCACAGGTCGGCAATGGCTTGCACATCCTCCAGCGTCTCGCTGGGGTGACCGATCATGAAGTAGAGTTTGATGGTCGTCCACCCGCGGCGGTAGATTTCGCGCGTGGTATTGATGATGTCTTCGTCGGGGATGAATTTGTTGATGATGCGGCGCATCCGTTCTGTGGCGGCTTCGGGCGCAAGCGTGAACCCGCCGGAACGACGGTCTTTCAGCCTTTCCATCAGGTCAATCGAGACCGATTCAATACGCAGCGAAGGCAGCGAGACCTTGAGATGAGAGCCGCCGAATTTTTCACCCACCTTGGTGACCAGTTCCAGAACATGGGTGTAATCGGAAGAGGAAAGGGAAAGCAGCGCCAATTCCTCGAAGCCGGTGCTGCGCAGCGCCTCTTCTGCTGCCTGCAGGATTTCGTCCACGCTTCGTTCGCGGACGGGACGTGTGATCATCCCTGCGTGGCAGAATCTACACCCGCGCGTGCAGCCGCGCATGATTTCTACCGAGACGCGGTTGTGGACAATATCCACATTCGGGACGATGAATTTGGTCGGCGGGGGAGGCAGTTTGGCGACAATGCGTTTGGTGATGACTTTGGGGATGTCTGGCAGGGTCGGTTCGATGTGTGAGACGGTGCCGTCGGGGAGGTAGAAGGTCTGGTAGAAGCGCGGGACGTAGACGCCGGGGATTTTGGCGAGTTCACGGAGCAGGGCTTCGCGGCCGAAGGTCGAAGGTCGGAGATCATTGGCTTTTGACCTTTGATCTTTGACTCTTTTGAGAACTTCGATGATGTCATGAATCACCTCTTCCCCCTCGCCAATCACAAAGGCGTCTATGAAGGCGTGCATGGGTTCGGGGTTCATGCAGGAGTGCCCGCCGGCGATGATGATGGGGTGCGTTTCGTCGCGTTCGGCAGAGCGGATGGGGATGCCGGCCAGATCGAGGACGTTGAGGGTGTTGGTGTAGAGAGTCTCGTAGGGGAGGGTGAAGCCGATGAGGTCGAAACAGGCTAAGGGTCGTTTTGACTCGAGCGTGTAGAGCGGAATCCCGTGCTGACGCATGAGGGCTTCCATATCCAGCCAGGGGGCATAGGCGCGTTCGGCAAGCGCATCGTCTCGTTGGTTGATCTGGTCGTAGAGGATTTTCAGCCCCACGTTGGAAACGCCGATGTCGTAAATATCGGGGAAGACCAGGGCAACCCGCGTTTGGACGGCATCCCAGTCTTTTTGGATGCTGTTGAGTTCTCCGCCGACATAGCGACCGGGCTTTTGTACCTTTAAGAGGATACGATCGAGTTTGCGTTCGATTTGTTCGGGAATAAGCATGGGCGAATTATAACAAGGATTATCGGAATACCGCGGCGGGATACAGGAGGCAAGCGGGGATAGGAAATTTGTCCGCTTTTCAGACCTGTAAGGGGCTTTACTATGGTTATCTGTTTGGAGCGGTCATAGAATTTTACAAAACCAAAAAAGGAGAAGCATCTTATGAAGAGAATTATTTTTTTGCTGTTTGCGTCAGCCCTGGTATTGAGCGCCTGCGCCAGCCCCGTGCCGACGGCACAGCCTGCCGCTGCGCCGCCCGAACCCAGCCCCACCCCGGTGGTGATTGTTCAAACGGTGGTAGTCGAGCCGACGCAGCAACCCACTGATGTTCCACCGCCAACCGCAGTTCCGCCCACGCCGCAGCCTGTCGTGGTGACGGTGGTGGTCGAGCCGACGCAGGCGCCTGTGGTGCAGCAGGCTTCTGCCTCCACAGCCGACCCCAATGCGCCCATTACACTGGATCCGGTTTTGGGGAGAGGCGTCTTCACGAACATGACCGTTTCCAGCGCCAACCTCACCCTGCGCTGCGCTCCGCGCGAAATCGTCTTCAATGTCACCACGCCCAACCTCGATATCAAGGATGTTGTACTGTATTACCGTGTGGTGGACCTCAAGCGCTTATACCCCAGCGAGTGGAAGGCGTTTGGTAAGATGATCCCCAACGGGAATGGGAATTTCACCATTACCTTTTCCGGCGAAAGCGTTCACCCCAACTTGCGGATAGACGGCTCCTGGCTGGATTTTCAGTTTGTCGGTCTGGCGAAGTCTGGCAATGTAGTGGATCGCTCGGAAAAAATCGAATCGCAGATCAAATACACGTTCGATTGTCCGTAAGGCGCTTTTTCTGGATTCAAACAGGGCGGGCTTCCTCAGCCCGCCCTGTTTTTTTTTGTTCTGCTGTAAGGATGTCATTGCAAGACTTCAAAGGCGGCGAAGCAATCCCCACAGACAGGGAGACTGCTTCGTGGCGCAAGGCGCCACTCGCAGTGACAAACGATGAGGATGTTTGCAGTACAACAACCTCTACTCTTCTTCGTTGGGCTGATTGCCGTACACTCTTGCGACCGCTCGTTCTATTTGCTCGTCGGTATGTTTGTCACATGCCACCAGCGGGCGATTCGCCCCTTTTACTTCTTTGCCGCCGGCGCTCATCACTTTGCTGCCGATGTACCGTCCCTGCGCATCGTAGGCAACCAGCAGCTGAAACAGGTTGCCGCACACGATGCAGCCGTGGGTTTCGCTTTTACCTTTGGTTTCAGACATTATTTCTCCATTCGTTATTAAGTCAATGCTTGAATCAGTTCGCGGCAAAAATCGGGAATATCCGCTACGACCCGCCCCCAAACCTGATTCCGCTCCCGAAACGCCGCTTCATCCGCCCAAACCCCTCCTGCATTGACCAGGTCATCGCGGATGCCGGTGGAACCGGTGACGCGTTGCCCGCGGCGAAGGATGCCTGCCGAGATGGCAATCGAGCCGCCGTGACAGATGATGCCAATGACCTTCCCAGCCTCGTCCATGCGCTTCACCAGCCGTTTGACGGCGTCATAGCGGCGCAGTTTATCGGGCGCCCAGCCGCCGGGCAAGATGAGTGCGAACAGCTCGTCTGGCTTCAGGTCTTCTATTTTGGCGTTAGGGAGGATGGTCAGGCCGTTTTTGCCGCGCAGGGGGGTGAGGTCGAGCGCGGCGGTGATCACCTTTGCTCCTTCCTCCTGCAGGCGCATGAGCGGGACGTAATACTCCAGGTCTTCCACGCCTTCGGCAACCAGCGTGGCGATGGTTTTTCCGTTGAGTTTCATGGTGGTTTATTCTCCAATGATTTTGACCAGCACGCGCTTTCGGCGGCGGCCATCGAATTCGCCGTAGAAAATCTGCTCCCAGGGACCGAAGTCCAACTGACCGTTTGTGACTGCCACGACCACCTCGCGCCCCATAATCTGGCGTTTCATGTGGGCATCGGCGTTATCTTCGCCGGTGTCATTGTGGCGGTATTGGTGGATGGGTTCATGCGGAGCGAGTTTTTCCAGCCATTTTTCATAATCGTGATGCAGCCCGCTTTCATCGTCATTGATGAAAACCGAAGCGGTGATGTGCATGGCGTTGACCAGCACCAGTCCCTCGCGGATGCCGCTTTCGCGCAGCGCCTCTTCCACCTGCGGGGTGATGTTGACAAAGCCGCGCCGCGCGGGGACGTTGAACCAGAGTTCTTTGCGGTAGGATTTCATAGGTTTCCTTGCTGTAAAGATTGGTTGGATAACAATTTCACGTTGACTGGCTTTGGCGGCTCGTCACGGCGGTTGCCGCAGCGCCATTTTGATTTCAGGGATGATTTTACTTGACCTCATTTGTTCCGGGGAAGCGGCGATTGCCACCCTTCTTCGCTGCAGGGATCGTGTGCGGATTTGACAATCAACACAGTTACCTGTGGCGAAAAAGCCCTTAAGAAACAATCTCTAAGTGTAAAATAGCCTCATGCAGTTACAGCCTGCCGATCTGCGGCGCGTGAGCGTGTTTCGCGAAGCGCCGGAGGAAGACCTGCGCTTGTTTCTTTCCAAAGCCATCCTGCGGGCAGCGGAAGAGGGGGAGTATTTCTTTCTGCAAGGCGACCCGGCGGACTTTTTTTACATTCTGGTCAGCGGCAGGGCGAAATTGACTCAATCCAACCCGGCCGGTCAACAGGTCAATTTGCGGACGATCAACGAGTGGCAGATGTTTGGCGCCATTGGGGTGGTTCGGAGCGGGGCGGTGTATCCTGCCACTGCCCAGGCGTTGGAGCCCAGCGCTGCGCTCGCCATCGAGAGCGCTTTTCTGCGCGACGCGCTGAAGACCCGCCCCTACCTGAACTTCGGTTTGATGAACTTGATGACCGCTTACATTCAGGAGATGCAGGAACGTTACCGTGAACTGGCAACCGAACGGGTAGAACGCCGCATCGCCCTGACCATTCTGCGGCTTGCCTCTCAAATTGGGGTTCGTCTCCCCGGTGAAGACGCGTTGATCGAGATTCCTCTTTCGCGGCAGGATGTGGCGGAGGCTTCGGGTACGACGATTTTCACTGTCAGCCGGGTGCTGGCAGAGTGGGAGCGGCGCGGGTTGGTGGAAACAGGCAGAGAGCGGGTCTTGATTCGCAATCCGCATGGGCTGGTGCAAATTGCCGAGGGGCTGAACCAGTAGTCGGCGGAGGATGAAGCGCGGCAGTGCGTCAATCTGCGCGCTGCTTTTTTTACTGTCCCGAAGGTTTGTGCCGGGTAACAATATTCGGGGGGATTTCCTGATCATTGCGCTGGCGCAAAGAAAAAATCTCGCGGGGGGAGTATGGTAGAGACGTGGACGATGCTCATTTTCTTCATGCCCAAACGACTGTAGAAGAAACGCTTGCGCACCTGCCGGCTGCAGTGGGCATTTTTCAGGCGTTGAAAACTGGCTGTGTGGGGTGTTTTCTGGCGCGGTTTTGCTCTCTGGAGTATGTGGCAGAGGTATATGGGCTGGATTTGCATGAGTTATTCGTCCAATTGCAGGCTTCCACCAACTCTTCTTGATAAGGAGAAAGTATGAAAAAACAGTTTGCGTTCGTTGTGTTTGTTTTGTTTTTGGCGGCGCTTGCCGCCTGCTCGCCCAAGGCTGAGGCCATCAACACCGAATATGTTCTGACTACTGCGATGCGCGATGGGAATTTTGTCTATCTGGGAGTGGATGGCGAGATCAACGGGGTGGTCAACCCGGCCCTGACCGCCAAGCCCGGCGAGCGCATTACCGTGATGCTGGTCAACAGCGGCGAAGGCCGGCACGATATTGTCTTCGAGGGCTTGAATGTCAAGTCGGATGTGGTGACGAAGAAGGGCGAAACCACCTCACTGACGTTTACCGTGCCCAACCGCGATGTTGCCATTAAGTATTACGACTCGACCCACGAACGATTGGGGATGAAGGGCGTGCTGCTGGTGGGCGCGGCTGTGGCGGAAGGTGTAGAAGCACAAGAAGCGCCCGCGCAGACGGCGGAGCAGCCTGCCGGCCTGTATGAAAAGGAACTTGCCGTGCAGGCCTTCCAGAAGGGCGGCTGCTCCGCTTGTCATACGATCCCTGGCGTGGCGGGCGCGGTGGGAACGATTGGTCCTGATTTGAGTGAAATCGGGCAGGTGGTGAAGGCGCGCCTGGAAAGCGGCGAATACACCGGCATGGCAAAATCGGTGGAAGCGTATCTGACCGAGTCGATTCAATCCCCCGACGCCTTCATTGCCCCGAACTGTCCGACCGGTCCATGCGGCAAGGGGGTCATGCCGGCCTCGCTGGCGCAGACGCTCACCAGCGATGAAGTGAACGCCATCGTCAAATACCTCGCTTCGCTGCCAGACGGGGCGGCGGCTGCTTCAACCGAAACAAGTTCTTCCGGGACAACAGAAGCGCCTGCCCCTGCGGGCGAGGCTCCCACGCTGACCGATGAGCAGTTTGCCTGGGCAAAGCAGACGTTCTTTGAACGCTGCGCGGGTTGTCATGGCACGTTGAGAAAAGGCGCAACCGGTCCCGCCCTCACGCCCGATAAAACGCTGCCCAAAGGCACGGTGGGGCTGGCGGCGATTATCTTCAACGGCACCACGCGCGGCATGCCCGATTGGGGCAAGCAGGGCGTTTTGACTCAGGAGCAAACCGAAATCATGGCGAAATTCCTGCAAATGGAACCGCCCGCCCCGCCGGAAATGTCTTTGCAGCAGATGAAAGAGTCGTGGCAGTTGATTGTTCCGGTGGAACAGCGCCCCACCAGCCCGCAGACAACGCGCGACATCGAAAACTACTTCATCGTCACCCTGCGCGACGCGGGCAAGGTGGCAATCATTGACGGCGATACGAAGGAAATCGTCAGCGAAGTGGACAGCGGCTACGCGGTGCATATTACCCGCATGTCTGCCAGCGGACGCTACGCCTACGTCATCGGGCGCGATGGACGCCTGGCGCTGATTGACCTGTGGATGGAAAAGCCGCAGGTGGTGGCGCGCGTGCAAACCTGTTACGACGCCCGCTCGGTGGAAGTGAGCAAGTACGACGGTCCCGAAGGCGATTACAGCGACAAATACGCCATCACCGGCTGTTACTGGCCCCCGCACTTCGCCATTCTCGACGGGCAAACGCTCGAACCCCTCAAGGTGGTTTCCACCCGCAGTTACACCGAAGATACGGGCGAATATCACCCCGAGCCGCGCGTGGCGAGCATTCTCGCTTCGCAGTATCACCCCGAATGGATTGTGAACGTCAAGGAAACGGGCCTAATTTGGATGGTCAACTACACCGACCTGAAGAACCTGACCATCAAGCAAATCGAAGCCTCCAAGTTCCTGCACGATGGCGGGCTGGATTCAACTCGCCGTTACTTCCTGGTCGCGGCGAATCAATCCAACCAGGTGGCGGTGGTGGATTTGAAGGAAAACACGCTGACCACTATCGTGGACGTGGGCAAAGTGCCTCATCCCGGGCGCGGCGCAAACTGGATTGACCCGCAATTCGGTCCCGTGTGGAGCACGCCGCATCTGGGCGAAGCCTCCATCGTCTCGATTGGAACGGACCCCCTCGGTCACTCCGGCGAAGCCTGGAAAGCGGTTCGGACGACGCCGCTGCCCGGCTCTGGCTCTCTCTTCATCAAGACTCACCCCAACAGCCCCTGGATTTGGGTGGATATGACCCTCAACTCCGACCCGGCCCTGGCGCGCACCATCTGCGTCATTGCCAAAGCCGACCCATCCAAAACCTACAAGTGCTGGGAAATTGGCACCTATGGGCGCGCCGTCCACTTTGAATACAACAAAGACGGCACCGAAGTGTGGGTGAGCCTGTGGGGCGACGCCTCCAAGCCCGGCGAAACCGGCGAGATTGTAATTTACGATGACAAGACGCTGGAAGAGAAGGCGCGCATCAAAGACCTGATTACCCCCACCGGTAAATTCAACGTCCACAACACCGTCAACGACATTTACTAATAGCCGCTGATGGTACGCACCGTCCCGAAGGTGATCTACAACAACCCTCGGGACGGTTTTTGTGGATTACCTCAAAAACGAGCCTGCGCTGACGAAAATTGCCATCAACGATTCGCGTTCCTGCAAATCATCCACATAGACGCCGTTGTTGCCGCGCGAAGAGTGAATCATCATCCAGCCGCCCAGGCTCATCCCCACGTGCGTAATGCGGCGCTGGCTGTCTCCCTCGCCAAAGAAGAACAAATCGCCAATCTCATACGGCGGCTCGACCGGCCGCGCGGCAGCATGCTGCATATCGGCATCGCGCGGAATGCTCACCCCAACCCAGCGGTGAAGCAGCCGCACAAACCCCGAGCAGTCAATGCCGTTGCCGCTGGTGCCGCCCCACAAATACGGCACGCCGATCATGCGCTTTGCATCCTCGACCATTAGCGCGCGTTTTGCCTCAAGGCTTTCTGGAATTTCTGCCAACGCGCGCAGACTCGACGAAGGGACCCATCCTTCCCGATTTGCCTGCACCAACGCCCAAGCCCCCCGCTTCTCCACCACGCCGACGCCGGTCCCGCTCACGAGGCGCGTCACCACCCCGCTGCCTTCTTCTGCTTTTTCGCGCACCTCCATCGCCGGCGCCAGCACGAGATGAGTGGCTGCGGGCGCCGCTCCCTCCTGCAGGTATGGACGGTACGCCCAGCCCAAGTAGCCATCCGCCTGACGGACAAATACCCACCTGCCCTGTTCGTCCAGCACTTCGAGTTCCGTGCCATAGTACAACTCGCTGGAGAGCGGCATACCAAAGGTGGGGCGTTCGTACAGGCCGGTCAGGTTGGTGGCGGTGTGCAGGATGCGATGAGGCTCGTCGTTGAGGATGCGTATCGAAGCGGTATCCAGTTTTCGGTGTGGAAAGAGGCGGGAGAGGTCGTCCAGTTGAGAGCGGTGGAGGATGCGTCCGCCGAGGGTGAGGCGTTCGTCTGTTTCGGAGAGAATTTGCACATCGAACAAGGATGTACGCGGGTCTATGGTCTTGGTGTATTCTTCGAGGAGGTTGTTCATGAGGCGATTGTAACGAGTTGTGTTAAGATAGGCAATATGCCGTATAAAACCATCCGCAATGCCGAGATTTACTATCAGGAGTATGGAAAGGCAGAAGGGACACCCATCCTTTTGATTCATGGTTCGACGATTGACAGCCATACCGACTGGGATGCGGTCATCCCGTCACTGGCGGAGCGATACCGCGTATTTGCCCCCGATTGCCGCGGGCATGGGCGTTCGAACAACCCGCGCATGAGTTATTCGTTTAGGGAATTGGCGGATGATGCCGCAGCCTTTGTGCGCGCCATGGGGTATGAGAAGATGCATGTCATCGGTCACAGCAATGGGGGGAATGTGGCACTGGTGATGGCGGTGGAACACCCCGAAGCGGTGCAAACGTGCATTGCGCAGGCGGCGAATGCGTATGTGACGCGCTATCTGGTGGAGCGCGAGCCAAAGGTGTGCGACCCTGCCCGCGTGGAGCGCGAGGCGCCCGACTGGCGTGATGAGATGCTTCGCCTGCACGGGGCTGTGCATGGGAGGGAGTATTGGCGTGACTTGTTGTGGATGACAATGAAGGAGATTCTTTCCGAGCCGAATTATTCACCCGCCGACCTGGCGCGCGTGCGCGTGCCGATGCTGGTTATTCAGGGTGCGGAAGACCGCGTCAATGCGCCCGACGAGCATGCGCAGTACATCGCCGCGCATGTGCCAGATGCCGAGTTGTGGATTCCCGCCGGCACAGGGCATAACGTCCATCAGGAACGCCGCGTGGAATGGACGGAAAGGGTGTTGGACTTTTTGAGCCGGAAAGGCTGAAGCAAAATACAGTTCAAGGAGCGCTGAATGAAACTGCGGTGGGAACCGATTGACCTGGAATTACGGACGACCTTCCGTGTGGCGCATGGGGCAAGCGATGTGCGCCGCAATGTGCTGGTGTACCTGGAGGAAGGCGTGGGGGAGGCGCCAGCCGTGCCATATTACGGCGAAACGCAGGAAGGCATCATCGAATATCTCAAGACGGTCACAGATTTGGGCGATGATCCGTTTGACCTGGATGGGACGCTTGCGAGGCGTCCGCCGGGTTCGCGTGCGGCGCGCTGCGCCATAGATGCCGCCCTGCATGATGTGTGGGGCAAGAGACTGGGACAGCCGTTATTTCGGTTGTTCGGGTTGAACCCGGCAAATATCCCGCTGACCTCGTTTACCATCGGCATAGACGAACCGCACGTCATGGCACAGCAGGCAAGCGAGGCAGGGCACCCTGTTTTGAAGATCAAACTGGGGGGCGAAGAGGATGAGGCGAGGGTCAAAGCCATTCGGGCAGCGACCAGCGCCCGGTTGAGGGTGGATGCGAACGCCGGCTGGAGTCGTGAGCAGGCGCTGCGTCTGATTCCGCGCCTGGCGGAATATGATCTGGAATTGATCGAGCAGCCTCTGGCGGTGGACGATGTGGAGGGGTATTTCTGGCTGAAGCAGCGGCTGCGCGCTTTGCGGGTGAATGTGCCGATTTTTGCCGATGAGACGGCAAAGAACGCGCACGATGTGGCGAAACTGGCCGGCGCGGTGGATGGGGTGGTGGTGAAGACGATGAAGAGCGAAGGAATCCGCGAAGCGCTGAGGATGATCCACGCGGCGCGGGCGCACGATATGCAGGTGATGGTAAGCTGCATGGTTGAGTCTTCGGTGGGGGTGACGGCGGCGGCGCACCTGGCTCCGCTGTGCGACTATGCCGATTTGGATGGTCCGCTGCTGGTGAAGAACGACCCCTATCGCGGTTTGAAATATGACGGGGCAAAGATGATTCTGCCCGAAGGGGCCGGGCTGGGCGTGGAGCGGCGCGCAGGATAAAAGCAGCGAGCCAAAGGGATTTCCTTTGGCTCGCATTGTTATTCAATTGTCTGGTTTAGGCGGCTGCCTGACTCTTGTAAAACTGACGCACCCGCGCAATCATTTGGTTTTTGGTCATCTTATCGGCGGTTTCCACCTTGAGAAGACGGTTTTGCATGGCCTTTTGCCGCTTGAAGACTTTTTCGAATTCGACTTTCGCCTCCCCCGGTCCCATGACGAAGACCTGGTCGGCCTCTTTCAAGGCGGCGATGACCTGCCTGTAAAACTGGGTCAACTTCACCTTGTAACGGTCGTTGTGGCGCAGTTCCAAATCTCCTTTTTGGTTGAGTTTGCCTCCAAGTTGTGTGCCGCCGGAGAAATGTTCGGGCGGCTCGATGTTGGAGGGAATCACCTCAACCCTGCCTTCTTTGTACCAGATGAGATATGCCTGTTTATGGTCAATCCATACTCCGACGTTTCGATCCATACGACCTCCTTATCTGGGTCTGGTTGTTAATGTGCCGTCGACTTCCCCCAAAATATTTATAGCACTGTCGGCTGAAAAAATCAAACCACCCAAAAGTGTGGAAATAAGCCGCCAGAGTTATCAGACACCGTCCCGAAGGTTTATTTTTGAGTAATTTGAGCGCTGGAGACCAACCTTCGGGACGTTTTCCTGATTCCCGATAAAGTTTATTTTATAACCAGTGTTGTCCGCAGCCGTCAGGAGATGAACCATTCCTCGCCAAGCGGCGCCCATTCGTCGCTTTGTGCGGCGCGGTCTTTCCAGTTTTCTTTGCCGCTCCACTCTTCGATTTGGATGGCATAGACCGAGGTGCGTTTGAGTTCTTTATCTGTGATGGGGCGGTATTCTCTGCCGGCCTGCATGGCGGGAAAGTATTTTTGGATGAGACCATACAACGCGCGCCGCGCCTCGGCGGGATCGGTGAGAAGCCGCACCGTGCCGAAGACGATGACGCTGCGATACTGGAGCGAAAACTCGAGCGCCACGTTCGAGGGCAGCAATTGCCCCATCTCGCTCGCTTCAAAACAGACCTTTGGATTGTCCTCGATATTCGAGCGGAGTCTTCCCGTCACATTGGAGTGAAAGACGATGCAGTGCTTTTCCTCGTCGAACCAAAAGAGGCTGGGGGTGATGAAGGGTTGTCCATCGCGGGCGGAGGCGATATGCCCCACCTGAGCGGTGCGCAGGAAGGCGCGAATCCAATCCTCCTCCCGTTTGTATTTTGGCAGACGCTGGTAGGCTGTGGGGCGGGCGTTGGTGTAGTTGCGGGGCATGTTAAGTCAGCATTCTTTTGTAAAGGGACATTTGGAAGTAGACGGCGAGGACGCCCATCAGCAGACAAATCAACCAGGTAAGCGCGCTGACCGGCAGAAACGCCTGTTGCAAAAAAAAGACAGCAGTTCCAAACGTCAAGCCGCCGATGGTGGAAACTTCCAGCGCCTGATAGTAGGAAACGCTGTTTTTTTTGTATTTGCGGGGGATGGTGCTGGTTCTCCAGCGGAAGGCTTCGGCGAGTTCGGGGTTCTGCTTCATGGCAAAATCTTTGATTTGATTCATCGCCCGCATGGATTCGTGCCAGGCGGAACGCAATTGCGCCAGTTGCAGAACGGTGGACGCGCCCAGCACGGTGAGCAGGAGAAACAACCCGCTAAACATCAGGCGCACGGTCTGGGTCAGTTTTTCGGGGTCGAAGAACTGAGTGCCGAACAAAGCCGCCGCCAGTGACCCAACCGCCAGCAGGTAAAAGGACGAGACGCGGGCGCGGTCTTCATTTGCCTGGGTGGCGGTGAGGGCAATGTAGTTGAATTCGGCGGCAAGCAGTTCGTCCAGCTCGACGCGCGGGGGCTGCTGTTCGGTCTGTTGCTCGTCCATAGGATGCTTTCCTTGCGTTTACACGTCGAACGCCCATTCTCCCTGCCGCATGACCGCTTCGCGGTTGCCGTCTGCGGTGATACCGTCAATGTCCATTTGCGGGGAGCCAATCATGAAATCCACGTGGCTCAGGCTGAGGTTGCCGCCGGCGGCGGTGAATTCCTCGTCGCTCAGTTCTTCGCCGCCGGTCAGGGTGAAGCGGTAGGCGCGTCCGATAGCGATATGGCAGGAGGCGTTTTCGTCGAACAGGGTGTTGTAGAAGAGGTGTCCGCGCCGGGCAATGGGGGAACTGGCGGGAACGAGCGCTACTTCGCCGAGCCGTTTCGAGCCTTCATCGGTTTCGATGAGTTTTTGCAGGATGGCTTCGTTCTTTTTGGCGCTCACTTTGACGATTTTGCCGTTTTCGAAAGTGAGGCTGAAATCCTCGATCAGGCTTCCGCCGTAACTGAGCGGGAAGGTGGCGGAGACGGTCCCTTCCGCGCGGTGACGGTCGGGCAGGGTGAAGATTTCCTCGGTGGGCATGTTGGCGGTAAATTCGACGCCGTTTTCGGCGGGCATGCGGGCGGCAATCCAGCGGTGACCGGCGGGCAAGCCGAGGGTAAAGTCGGTGCCGGGGGCTTGATAGTGCAGCGCAATGTAGTTCTTTGCCTGCATGTATTTGGCGCGTTTGATCAGGTTTTGGATGTGTTCCTGCCAGGCGGCGATGGGGTCGGGGCTTGAGGCGCGCGTGGCGTCGAAGATTGCCTCCCACAGGCGTTCTTCCGCCTGTGCCGCTGGCAGATCGGGAAAGATCTTTGCCGCCCAGGCAGGCGAAGCGGAAGCGACCACGCACCAGTTCACGGCATTGCGGCTGATGGCGGCGCTGATGGGGGAGTAGTTTTGCAGGTGACTCTTTTGCATGGCGGCGACCCGCTCCGGGTTGAGCCCGGCATAGGCATCGGGGTCGTTGGCATAGACGGAGAGCAGGGCGTCGCCGTTTTGAATCATGTCCAGTACGCCGTTGATGTGAAATTTGGGGTATTCGTCGAACGAATCGGCCGGCGCGTGCTGCAAACGGATGCGCTGCATTTCTTCATCGCCCCAAATTGCTTCCACGTATCTGGCGCCGGCGGCATAGGCGGCGCGCGTCACCTCATGGACGAGGGCGCGCCCGGCCGGCGGTACGCCGCGGGAGGTGGCGTTGGTGATGATGAGACGCTGTCCCTTTCGCAGGTTCAGCCCGATGCGCACGATGGCTTCGGCGTACTTTTTGAGCAGTTCCTGGTGAGTGGTGTGTGACATGAGGGCATCCTTTGGGGGAGGGTTTCTTGAGGCTCGGTGCTGCTGAAAATTGCGTAAGAGGCGCTTGGGGCGATTACGCCGAATTTCAGGATGCGTCAAGTATAGCATGAACCCGCCGGGGGAATTTGGTGTTATAGTGAGCGAAAGGGAATTTGACACTCAGGAGTTGCCATGCTGACCATCGAAAAAGTTGATACCGCCAACAAAAGCCAGGTGCGGCGTTTTGTGGAACTGCCGCACAGACTGTACAAGGACTGTCCGCAGTGGGTGCCGCTCCTGAATGTGGACGCCTACACCTACTTGAATCGAAAGAAACATCCCTTTCACGAGCATTCAGATGTGGACTTCTTTTTGGCAGTGCGGGACGGGCGTGATGTGGGGCGCATTGCCGCCATTGAAAACAAGCCTTTCAACGAGTATCAAAAAACGCGCAAGGCAAACTTCTATTTTTTCGATTGTGAAGATGACCCTCAAGCCGCCGCCGCCCTGTTTGAAACCGTCTCCGATTGGGCGCGGGCGCGCGGCTTGAACGAACTGGTCGGTCCCAAGGGCATGGGCCCGCTCGATGGGTATGGCATCCTGGTATTTGGGCATGAACACCGCAACACGATGACCATGCTCAACTACAACTACCCCTATTATCAGCGGCTGGTGGAGGCGCTGGGCTTCGAAAAAGAGGTGGATTTCGTCTCTTGTTACCTGCCCGCCGATAAGTTTCAAGTTCCTGAACGCGTGGAACGGATTGCGCAGCGCGTGATGCAGCGCGGCGGGCTGCAGGTCAAACGCTTCAGAAACAAACGGGAACTGATTGCCTGGGCACCGCGCATTGGTCAGGCGTACAACAAGGCGTTCGTCCACAACTGGGAGTATTACCCCCTCTCGCAGCGTGAAATTGATTTTGTGGTGGATAACATCATGACCATTGCCGATCACCGCCTGATTAAAATCATCACGCACGGCGACGACGTGGTCGGTTTTCTCTTTGCCTTTCATGATGTTTCGGCGGCACTGCAACGCTCGCGCGGACGGCTGTTTCCCTTTGGCATCATTGACATTCTCCTCGAACTTCGCCGCACGAATACGGTTTCTGTCAACGGCATGGGCATCCTGCCGGAGTTTCAAGGACACGGCGGCAATGCCATTCTTTACTCTGAAATGGGGCGTACGCTGCTCGGCTTCAAACAATTTACCCACGTGGAGATGACTCAGGTTGCCGAAACCACCGAGCAAATGCGCGCCGACTTGAAGAACCTGAACGGCGTTGAATACAAGAACCACCGCGTCTATCGGAAAAAGATTTGACCGCTTACGGAATCTGCAAGTTGACTTCCGTCCCTGCCATGACTTCTCCGCCGCTGATGGGCAGGGTCACGTGAAAATGACTGCCGGGGAAGTTGACCTCATCGTAGCCGGCGCTTTCCACCCAAATGCGCCCGCCGTGAATTTCCACAATCCCCTTCGAGAGCGCCAGCCCCAACCCTGTACCGCTGCCTTTGAAGCGGGTTTTGCTGGTGGAATGCTTGGAGAGGTCGCCCGGCTGGTAAAACTTGCTGAAGATCAGGTCGCGGGCTTCGGGGTCCACGCCTACGCCGGTATCGCTGACGATGATTTCGATGCCGCCGTTGGTCATCTCACTGCTCGGGGCAGAAACGACTCTGCCGGTCACTTTGATCCGCCCGTTATCGGGAGTGAATTTGACGGCATTGTTCAGCAGGTGCTGAAAGAGTTTTTCCAGCAGGTTGGGGTCGGCTTTGATGTGCGGCAGAGGCGGGATTTCGAGACTGAGCGTCTGCCGGCGTTCGCGGATGGTTTTTTCGAGTTTGAGCGCCACATCTTTGACGACGAGGGCGGTATCCACAGGCATCAGATGTAGTTGCAGCGTGCGCGTGTCAATTTGAGCGATGTCGAACATGGCATCCACGATTTCGTGCAGGCGGCGGGTGCCTTTGGCAATGCCCAGCAGCATTTCGTGCGCCATCTCCGGCAGTGAGCGGTCTTCGATGAGCATTTCGGCATAGCCGATCATGGTGGTGAGCGGCGTGCGTAATTCGTGCGAAGCAATGCTGATGAAGTCCGATTTGGTCTGGTCGAGGCGTTCCAGGTCGCGTTTGGCTTTGTCGAGGTCGCGGTATGCCTGACGCAGTTCGTTGTTGAGTTGAATCAGGTTTTCGACCAGGCGGGCGTTTTCGAGGGCAACCGCGGTTTGATTGGCAAGCGTCGAAAGAGTGACCAGGTCTTCATCAGTGTAACGGTTGCCGCTGATTTTGGCGCCTAGCGCCAGCAGACCGATCCACTCGCGCTTGGAGAAGATGGGCAGGTACACTTCGGCTTCCAGCCGCTGGAACCAGCCTCGGGCGGTGTCCGAAACGTCGCGGTAGGCGGGCAGCAGATCGAGGTCATATTGTAGAAGCGGGGTCTGGTTCTGCAGAAAGTGCCGCACAACCGGGCTGTCTTCTGCCAGCGAAAGGACTTGAATCTGCCGTTCGCCCGGGTTCCTCACCGCGCGAATGTTGTAGAACTTGCCGCGCTCGCTGCTGTGTTCCGCATCCACCAAAAAAAGAAAGCCGCGCGTCAACCCCAGCGCATCAATGATCAGCCCCACCGCCACATTGGCAAGTTTTTGCATATCGAGGATGTTGCTGATTTGCTGACTGTAGGCATGCAGCGTCTTTGTTGGGTGCAGTTCTCCCACATGGAACCATTTATCCACCATGCGGCGCACGAGAGAGAGCAGCGGCGTAAAAATGAACGAAAGCAGCAGCGCAATGCCGGCGCCCAGCAGCAGCGGGTTGAAGTTTGGCAGCGCGTGGAACACCGTTTGCGAAGCCGAGAACCCCGCCATATAGAATGCCACAATCAAAAGCGTGGTGATGATGTACGTCAGCACGCGGCGCGCAATGACGCGCAAATCCGGCGGGTTGTGCGTGGCAATGATATAGGCCGCCATGCCGGCTGCCGCCACCCGCAACGGGTTGCCCGGTATCCCCCGCCCGGCAATCAGCAGAATATCGTTGATGAAAATCAGCAAAAAGACCGGCACCCAATAATTCAAACGGTTGCGCAGCAGCGGCTGGCGCGAGCGCGCATGCGAGGCCCGCACCATCACCAGCGAACTCACCGTGAACACAAACCAGCCCAATGCCGAAAGTGCCGGCGCAAGCCGTTCACGCGGAAGCGTAATTGTGCCGTTGCTCCACACCACATCCCCCAGTTGCAACGTGTTCGAAAGCACCGCCGCAACCGCCGCTCCCCACAACAGCCCAATCGTCAACCATCCCCATATCTGCCGCCGCGTAAATTCGAGCGTCAGGATCAGCAGAATCAGCGAGAGCAGCAGCGTGCCGTAAATCTGAATATCATTGACCAGCAGAAAATCCGCCTGCCATCTCCCTCCACGCCACAACGCCTCGCCCGCCGTCAGCCCCATCGCAATCACCGCATAGGCGCCCAGCAGCGCGGCGGCAGTTTCCTGTCCCTCGTGGCGGCGGATGACCGAAACAATCACAGGCACATAAAATGCCGCCAAAATCAACAGCAGAGTCATGAACAAAATCGGCTGAGACATCGGCGGAAGTATAACCCAATTCATCTGAGAATGGATTATCATTGCCGCATGCGTATCACTAAAAACTCCCGCAACTTCTATCAATTTTCTCTGGACTTCTTCCGCCCGGATGGACACCTCACCTTCGATTCCTTTCCCGCCGCCCGAGTCTTTGCCGCCCAAATGTCGGCGCGTCGGACTCAACCCGTGCCTGCCTCCGAACTATATGCCTTATCCTTAATTGACGAAGCCATGCGCCTGCTCGTGCGGCGCTTCCTTCCTGCCCCCGTCCTGAACGCCGCAGCCGCCTCCGTTGAAGAAACGCTTGGCGCTGAACAGGTGAAACACACCCTCGAAACCTTCACCGCAGAATATCCTCCGCAGCCGGTCTATGCTGGGACGAAGAGCGCCGCAGCCTACCTTGCCGAACATCCCGGCGAACGCCTTCACGCCCTCGAAGAACTGATTTATCTCTTCACCCACAACCTCAACCCCGCCATTTCTCCGCTGCTCGACCTGCTCGACGACCAACCCCTCGAACCGACGGCATACAAAAACCTGATTGCCGGATTAAAGACCTTCTTCCAGCGCCCAGAACATCAGATTTCCACAGGCGGCAGCGGCGGCGTATCCCTCTTCGACCTGCTGCATGCCCCCGCACAAGCCTCCCCTCATTCGCTCGAAGGTCAACTGCAATACATCCTTGCCCATTGGGGCGCCTGGCTGGATGAAACCTTCACCGCGCGTCTCCTTCGCAGCATGGACTTTCTGCGCGAAGACGCCCTGCACTACAAACTCATTCACGGCGACTTCAAACCGGAAATCCCCGCGCACGCCTACACGGGCAGCGAATACACCGAATATGAACGTTACAGCCCCGACCGCGAATGGATGCCGCGCCTCGTTCTGCTTGCCAAAAACACCTACGTCTGGCTTGAACAACTCTCCCGCAAATACGGCCGCTGGATTCAAACCCTCGACCAGATTCCCGATGAAGAGCTTGACCTGCTGCGCCGGCGCGGTTTCACCGGCCTGTGGCTGATTGGCTTATGGGAGCGCTCGCGCGCCAGCCGCAAAATCAAACAGCGCATGGGCAACGCCGACGCCGTCGCTTCGGCGTATTCCCTTTATTCCTACGATATTGCCCGCGACCTCGGCGGCTGGTCCGCTTTGGAAAACTTACGCGCGCGCGCCTGGCAGCGCGGCATTCGCCTCTCGGCAGATATGGTGCCTAATCACATGGGCATTGATTCCGAATGGGTTATCGAACACCCCGATTGGTTTTTGTCGCTCGAGTACCCTCCCTATCCCTCTTACTCCTTCAATTCCGAAAACCTCTCCGAAGACCCCCGCGTTGGCATTTTCCTCGAGGATCACTATTACGACCATTCCGATGCCGCCGTTGTTTTCAAGCGGGTGGATTATCAGACTGGCGACCATAAGACCACCTATATCTATCACGGCAACGACGGCACGTCCTTCCCCTGGAACGATACCGCCCAACTCGACTACTCCAAAGCCGAAGTGCGCGAAGCGGTGATTCAAACTATCCTGCATGTGGCGCGCAACTTCCCCATCATCCGTTTCGACGCGGCGATGACCCTCGCCAAGAAACACATCCAGCGGTTGTGGTTCCCCGAACCAGGCGCCGGCGGCGCGATTCCCTCCCGCGCCGAACATGGCATGACCCGCGCCGAGTTCGACGCCCTCATGCCCAACGAATTCTGGCGCGAAGTAGTGGATCGTGTGGCGGAGGAAGTTCCCGATACGCTGCTGCTTGCCGAAGCCTTCTGGCTGCTCGAAGGGTACTTTGTTCGCACGCTGGGCATGCACCGTGTGTATAACTCGGCCTTCATGCACATGCTGCGCGATGAAGACAACGCCAAATACCGCCTGGCACTCAAGAATACGCTGGAGTTCGATCCGCAAATCCTCAAGCGCTACGTCAACTTTATGAACAACCCCGATGAAAAGACCGCCATCGAACAGTTTGGCGACGGCGACAAATATTTCGGCGTGTGCACCGTGCTGGCAACCCTGCCCGGTTTGCCGATGTTCGGTCACGGGCAAATCGAAGGCTTCCGCGAAAAATACGGAATGGAGTTCCGCAAACCCAAATGGGACGAAACGCCCAACGAAGGCTTGATTGCCGCGCACGAGTGGAAGATCTTCCCGCTTCTTCACCGCCGCTACCTGTTCGCCGACGTGGAGCATTTCTGCCTCTATGACCTTTACCGCCCCGACGGTTCGGTGGATGAAAACGTCTTTGCCTACTCGAACGTTCATGGAGATGAACGCGGGCTTGTGATTTACCATAACCGCTTTGCCGAAACCCGCGGCTGGATCAAAACCTCCGCCGCCTTCCTCGATAAGTCCACGGGCGACCTGCGGCAAAAATCGCTTGCCGAGGCGCTGGGGCTGCCGTTCGAAGGGTATGTCATTTTCAAAGATTACGTCACGCGGCTGGAATACATCCGCTCGTGCCAGGAACTCTGGCAAAAGGGATTGTATTTGGAACTCCACGCGTACCAGCATCACGTTTTTATGGATTGGCGGTTTGTGGAGGATGAAAGATGGGGGGAGGTTCTTGCCGCCTTGAACGGCAGGGGGGTGGAGTCGATGGCTGGGAAGTGGGAGCAGTTGTTTGGGGCCGATCAGGACTCGGCGGCGAAAGAAGCGAAGGTCAAACAACCGCGCCGGAAGCGAAGCGCCGTCTCAGCCAAAAGCGGCGTATCTGCCTCATCCAAAAGTCGAAAGAAAACCACGGCGAAAAAACCTGCGGCAGAGAAAAGGGGCGGCAAAACCACGGCGAAAAAACCTGCGGCAAAAAAGAAGCAGAAAAGCGCGGCTGTGCCTTCCGCCAAAAAGAAACCTGCGGCTGGGAAAACAAAAGCCCCTGCGGGCAAACCCAAAGCAGGAGCAAAGAAGAGCGTGAAAAAGAGCGGGCGGTAGGCGGCGTCAATTTCCCCAGCGGGGCTGGTAATCGCAGTAGTTGTTGTCGGTCAGTTGACGCACGTCCGAGCCGTCGGTGCGCATGATGAAGATTTCGCAGGAATTCAGGTCTTTGCCTGCCACATTCGTGTAGGCAGTAAAGGCGATCCACTTGCCATCGGGGGAGAAACTGACGCCCTGCGCGTTGGAACCGCTGGTAATTTGCGTCAGGGCGCTGCCATCCGGGTTCATGGTGAAGACTTCGTGTGCAAAGGGTCCGCCCTGGTCGAAGGCGAGCAGATTCAGGGGTGACCAGTCGCTGCGCCCGCGTGTATCAATGGTGTTGTTGACCAGGCGCGGGGAGCCGCTGTTGAAGTCCATGATGTAGAGCTGGTTGTTTTCGCCTTTTCCCAGCGCAAAGAGAATTTGCGAGCCATCCGGCGACCAGGTGCCGTCGTGCACGTCCTTTTCGCTGACACTGTACAGCTTGTATGGATTGCTCCCATCGCGGTTCATGAGCCAGAGTTGCAGGTTGTTGGCACGGTAGTGAAAGAGGATGTAGCGGTTATCCGGCGAGATTTCGGGCGCGCCCACTCCCTTTTGGAGATTGGTCAACTGCCACGTTTTACCGCTGTTGACATCCAGTTCGTGGATTTCGGTGTAATCGCCGTAGTTCACCACATACACGGCGGTTTTTCCGTCCGGCGCCAGGAAGGGATTGAAACTGGCAAGTTTGGAATCGGTCAGCCGCCGCCAGCCGCTCCCATCGGCATTGATCATGCAAACCTCGCTGCCCTCAATCTCGCAAGTGAAGACGATCTTGCCTTTGGGCGCATCTGCCGCAAGGATGGAGGGCGGGGTGACTGTATCGGTAATGGAATTCACGATGAACGTCTCTGTGATGGGGACGGGCGGAGCGGGCGTTTGCGTTCCATCCCGCATCAAGAGCAAAGCCGCGCCTCCGGCGACGCCGAGGATCACGACCGCCGCCAGCCCAATCAAAGCGGCGATGCCGATTTTCTTCCAATCGGCAGACGGCTGGGTTCTGGTTTTGATGGGAAGCGGCTGGCTCTGCCCGGCGATTTCCTGCTTGATGCCGATGTAGTCTTTCAGCGCTTTTGCCAGTTCATCCAATCCTGCTTCGAAGCGGGTGCGCAAGTCCACGCGCTGATGACTGGCAAGGCGCAGAGGGGTGGAGGTGTGGTCATCCCCCTCGATTAACACGGGGAAGATGCGCTTGCGGTGTTGTTCCCCAAAACTGATTTCGCGCCGAACCCATTCCGAGTTGTTCGATTCGGGGGAAAGCAGGACGATGATCCCCATAGATTCGCGGATTGCCCGCTCGATTTCCCGTTCCCAGGTGGGGGTGCCGGGGGTCAGGTTTTCCACGTCCACCCAAATTTCCACGCCGCGTTCGCGCAGTTCCTTGATGATCCGCCTTTGTTTGGCGGTGTCTTCGCGGCTGTAACTCATAAAGAAATAGGGAACGTTCATGGCGTGTACCTCTCTGCGGGTTTCTCAAACGACAACCATTCATCCGCGAAGGTTACGAAGAAACAGGAATTTCCTTTTTCATCTTCGTAAAAATTCGTGTTCGTTGTGGGAATTTCTTTAGTTCAGATAAAGTCTAATGAAGTTGTAGTGCAAATCAGATATCTGCGTGAACGAGCCGGCGACTTGTCCTGCCTGGTAAAACAAGAGATGGCCGGGATTTGCCCGCGAGATGCGTTTTAGGTGCGCTGATTATAGGTGAAAAGCGGAAATCGGTAAATAAAAAGGAGACCGTTCAGCCCCCAGGTGCTGCGTTCTTCCCGCCTTTACTCGTTCAGGTTGAGTTCGTTGGGGTGTGGGGGATAGTTGGGCGTCTGGCGGCGGAATTCATAATTTTCGAGGATGGCGCGGATGATTTCCCTCTGCCTGGCAGTGACCGCCTTGAATTCCATGCCGACGTTGAAATACTCCGGGCTGATATCCCGCTGGCACCAAATCACCCGTGCCGGCATGGTGATGGTTTCATCGCGGAAGTTTTCCAGTTCGGGTAATTCGATTTGGACGGTAATTTCGGAATTGGGCTGTACTTCTGAGTCGCTGATGACCATTGCGCCCAGTTCGGTCAGGTCGCCCAGGTAACCGAGCAGGTACCCCCCATGTACGTCGAACACCTGCGAGTATGACATCAAATCCTTGCGCGGCTGCTTGCGTCGCTCCTGCATATCTGCCTCCAAATTCAAGTGTACATGAAGCCAGGGCGAAAATCAATTGCGTAAAAGTCTTAAAATCCGTGCAGTTTACGGGGGCAGTGGGTAAAATCGCTGCATGCGATGGATTTACCTTTCCCCTCACCTTGACGACGCCGCTCTTTCAGCGGGCGGGCTAATTTATGACCAAACCCAGGCGGGGCTGCCGGTCGAAATGTGGACTTTTATGTGCGGCGTACCTGCCGATACCGAATTTTCCATGTTTGCCCAGGTGCTTCACTACCAGTGGGGGTTTTCCTCAGCCGAGGAAACGGTGCGCTCGCGCCGCCAGGAAGACCTGCAAGCCGCGCGTCTGCTGGGCGCCACCGCCCGCCATTTTGACTTTTTGGACTGCATCTACCGCCGCGGCAGGGACGGGGAATGGCTGTATTCCGACATCTACACTCCGCCGCAGGAGGACGACGCCGCGCTGCCCGCCCAAATTGCGGAGGAAATCGCCTCCCGCCTCCAGCCGGATGATGTGCTGGTCTGTCAACTGGCGGTCGGTTCACACGTGGACCATGTGCTGGTGCGCCGCGCAGCGGAACTGCTCGGACGCCCACTGCTCTACATTGCAGACATCCCCTACCTGCAATCCTACCCCGCAGACTTGATTCCGAAATCGGCTGGGATGCAGGAAAAGGTCTATGCGGTCTCAGAAGCAGGCTTGAAGTCCTGGCAAGAAGCGGTTTTGGCGTATCGCTCTCAAATTTCCACGCTGGGACCTGCCCTCGATACCCCCGAAAAAGTCCGCGCCTTCCTGGAAGCCTATTGGCAGGAACGCAGAGGCATTCGCCTCTGGGAGCGTATCTGAATAGTACAAATCCTTGAATAGTCTAAAAAACCGTGATATATTATGCGCGCTTCTGGCTTGACCAACACCCTTTGTCCCGCTTGTCGGGACAAAATTCTTTAGCAGGAATGAAATATGCCTAACAACTTTTTGACCAAGGAAGGGTACCAAAAACTTCAGGAGGAATTGGAATACCTGCGCAAAGTAAAGCGTCAGGAAGTTGCCAACCGCCTGCACGAGGCAATGGAAGGGGGGGAGTTGATCGAAAATGCCGAATACGAAGCCGCCAAGAACGAACAGGCGTTTGTGGAAGGGCGTATTCAGGAACTGGAAGCGCTGCTGGCAAGTGCGAAAATCATCGAGGACGACGGCAAGAAGAAAAGTGGTGTCGTTCAAGTAGGCTCAAAGGTCACCATCAAAGAGGGGAACTTTGAAGCCGAAACGTTTACGATTGTTGGCGCGGTCGAAGCCAACCCGCGCGAGGGGAAGATCTCGAACGAATCGCCGATTGGGAAGGCGATTTTGGGCCACAAAGCCGGCGAGACCGTCAAAGTGGAAACGCCGGGCGGCACATATAATGTTAAAATCCTGAAGGTTGGTTAACGCGGCGCATCACAGGAGCGACCTTTCTCCCCGCGTACCTGTGATGGACGCGGGGTTATTTTTTTTCTTCGACGGGTTTCCCCGTCCCTTCTCCGCCGAGGAGAAGGTGGAGGCATGAATGGCAGAACACACCACACTGGAAAAAATTCGTTTGCAAAAGCTGGAAGAATTGCGTGCGGCGGGCATTGAAGCCTATCCCACCCGCGCCCGCCGCACGCACCTGAGCGTGGAGGCAATTGCCCAGTTTGAAGCCGCCGAAAAAGAAGGCGGGGAAGTAAAAGCCATCCTCGCCGGGCGCATCCGCGCCATGCGGGCAATGGGCAAAATTTCGTTTGCGCACATTGAAGATGGCGCCGGCAAAGTGCAGTTGTTTCTGCGCGCCAATGAACTGGGCAAAGACCGCCTGGACTTTTTCAACCGCTTGTTCGACATCGGCGACTTCATCGAAGCCGAAGGTGTCATGTTCCGCACCAAATCCGGGGAAGTGACGCTTCATGTCCACGACTTCAAACTGCTCGCCAAATCCATCAGCCCGCTCCCTGCTGCCAAAGACGAGACCCTCGAAGACGGCACCGTCGTGCGGCATGCCGCGCTCGAAGATGCCGAACTGCGCGCCCGTCAGCGTTACGCCGACTTGGCGGTCAACCCCGAAGTGCGCGAGACCTTCCGCAAGCGCGCTGCCATCGTCAAAGCCCTGCGCGACTTTCTCGATGCCCGCGGCTTTTTGGAAGTGGAAACCCCCATCCTTCAGCCGTTGTATGGTGGCGCCGCGGCGCGTCCCTTCGTGACCCATCACAACGAACTCGACCAGGACATGTACCTGCGCATTTCCTTCGAGTTGTATCTCAAGCGCCTGCTGGTGGGCAATCTCGAAAAGGTGTACGAAATCGGGCGCGATTTTCGTAACGAAGGCGTTTCCTTCAAGCACAACCCCGAATTTACCCAGCTCGAATTCTACTGGGCATACGCCGACTACCTTCAGGTCATGGAATTGACCGAGCAGATGATTTCCTACGTGGCGCAGACCGTGCTCGGCACGCACAAAATCAGGTTCAAAGAACACGAAATTGACCTCACCCCGCCCTGGCGCCGGCTGGAGATGCGGCAGGGCATCCTGGAAACCTCAGGCATTGACTTTGCCGAACACCCCACCGCCGAATCGCTCTTCCAGGCCATACGCCAGAAACACCCTCACCTCACTCCTGATCCCAAAGCCACGCGCGGCAAGTTGATTGACTTCCTGCTCTCCGAATTCCTCGAGCCTACCCTCATCCAGCCAACCTTTCTCTACAACTACCCGCGCGACATTTCTCCCCTGGCAAAATCCATCCCCGGCGATCCGCTCACCGTGGAACGCTTCGAGGGGTATGTGGCGGGCTTCGAGTTGTGCAATGCCTTCACCGAATTGAACGACCCGCTCGACCAGGAACAGCGTTTCCTGGAAATGGGGCGCGACTACGAAGCCGACGACGAAGAAAAGCACCCGATGGACGAAGACTACCTGCGCGCCATGCGTTACGGCATGCCCCCCAACGGCGGCTTCGGCATGGGTGTGGATAGGCTCACCATGCTCCTGCTCGACAAACATTCTATCCGCGAGGTGCTGCTGTTCCCAGCCTTGCGCAAGGAAGAATGACCAAACACGCTACCTGCTGATACGCTATGAAAACCAGCCTGCTCATCGCCGGCGACACCCTCGCCCTTGCCATCGTAACCATCATCGGTTTTGCCACACACGGAGAAACCGGTCTTGCCTTTTTGCCGCGCATGCTGGCGGCTTTCGTGCCATTGATCTTGTCCTGGTTCCTGCTTGCCCCCCGCTTTGGGTTGTTTCAACCCGCCATCATCTCCGACTTCAAACAACTCTGGCGACCCGCCTTTGCCATGTTCTTCGCTGCGCCGCTGGCTGTCGTGTTGCGCGGACTGTGGCTCAATGCGTCCATCATTCCCGTTTTTGCGGTGGTTCTCGCTTCCACGTCCGCCTTGGGAATGGTCATCTGGCGCAGCCTGGCAGCGCTGCTTTCAAAGAAGGCAACAGCGCCTCAAATGTAAAGGTTTGAATGGATACCTTTCCGCCTCTCTTTGCTTGAGGCATGATGTGCGGATTTGACAATCCGCACGAGCAAAAAGGTGGTCAACCCGCAGAAGCAGCCGCCGCGCTGGATTCGGATTACATTATTGCTGGCTTGGATTGCCAAATCCAAGCCACAGCCTTGCGTTGGAACGCTAGTTTGCCCCGATTTTCAACATTGAGAAACTCATACGCTTGCCGCACATCTCCATTGTTCAACGGTGTCTAACTGTGGTTTAATTGAAATCAATGAACGAACAGGCCCTCATCCAGGATGCCCAAAGCGGAAACCTCGACGCTTTCAACACGCTCGTCCTTCACTATCAGGACTCCGTCTTCAATGCCGCCCTGCGCATCCTCGGAGATGAAGACCAGGCTGCCGACGCTGCCCAGGAGGCTTTCATCTCAGCCTTCAAAAACATCGTCTCCTTTCGCGGCGGCTCTTTCAAAGCCTGGCTCATGCGCACCGTCACCAACGCCTGCTACGACGAACTCCGCCGCCGCAAACGCCGTCCCACCACGCCCCTTGAACCCGATACCGACGACGGCGAAGAAATGGATTCCCCCAAGTGGCTGGCTGACCCCTCCATGACCCCCAGCGAAAAAATCGAAGCCGATGAAGTCGAGCATGCCATTCAGCACTGCCTCGACAACCTTCCCCTCGAATTCAAAACCGTCGTTGTCATGGCTGATATTCAAGGCATGGATTACACCGAAGTCGCCAGCGCCATCCGTGTGCCGCTTGGCACCATCAAAAGCCGCCTGGCGCGCGCCCGCATGCGCCTGCGCGAATGTCTGCAAGGCTTTGCGGAACTTTTGCCCGCAGCCTATCGTCTGAAAGAAGGAATCGAAGCCCGATGAATAGACGAGACCTTGAACTTCTTTCAGCATACCTGGATGGGGAACTCAAACCGAACGAGTCCCTGCGCCTGGAAGCCCGCCTCAAAACCGACCCCGAACTTGCCTCTGCTTTAGAAGACTTGCGCGCCACCCGCACCTTACTCCGCAAACTTCCCCAGCGCAAAGCGCCCCGCAACTTTACCCTCACCCGCCAAATAGTGGGCAAAAACCCGCCCCTGCCGCGCGCCTACCCCTTCCTGCGCCTGGCAACCGTGGCGGCAACCCTGCTCTTCTTCTTTTCTTTTGGCGCAAATTTTGTAAGTATGCAAACGGCGCCTGCCGCGCCTTATGGCATGGGAGGCGGCGGAGAAGCCCAATCCTTTGCGGCTGAAGAGGCTGCCCCTCAAGCCGCCGCCCCTGCCGAAGAACCTTCTCTTTCTCTGGCTCCCCAAGCCACCGACGAGACCGCCCGTATCCTCGAAACCCCCTCTGCCAAAGAGGTTGCCCCTGCGCCGGAACAGCCTGCGGTGCAAGCCGAGCCGCTGCCCGAGCCGCAAAGCCCCGCCCCGCTCGTGCCTTCTGCCTGGCAGGTTGGGCTGGCTGCGCTGGCGGCAGGCGGCGCGCTCTTGATGGGGGTGATCAGGCAACTCTCTGCCCGCCGCTGGAAGTAAATCCCTTTACAGGGAGGGGGAACTCCCGTCCCTGCCCTGCGCCATGGCAAACAACGAATACAAATTCTGCCCTCGCTGCGCTTCGCCATTAACCCTGCAGGAACGCTTTGGAAAACTGCGTCCTGTTTGCACCGCCTGCGGCTGGATCCATTTTGTGGACCCAAAAGTCGCTGCGGCAGTGCTGGTGATTCAGGCGGGGCGCGTCCTGCTTGTACGGCGCGTCAATGAACCCTTTCGCGGCTTGTGGACTTTGCCGGCAGGCTTCGTCAACGGCGGCGAGGACCCGGCTCAGGCGGCGGAAAGGGAATGTTTGGAAGAAACAGGCTTGAGCGTCCGTGTGACGCGCGTGTACGATATCGTCTCCGGGCGCGAACATCCGCGCGGCGCCGACTTTGTCATCATCTACCAGGCGGAAGTCGCCGGCGGCGAAATGCACGCCGCGGACGATGCCGATGCGGTGGAATGGTTCGATAAAGATCATCTGCCGCCGCTTGCTTTTCTCGCCACCAAAAAAGTGCTACAATCTTTCTATGGTTGATGTTCGTCCTTCGCCCATTGCCGGCAGATGGTATGAGGGAAACCCCAAAGCCCTGGCGCGCGCGGTGGATGGCTACCTGGCCGGCGCCAAAATCCCCACGCTGGATGGAGAAGTGATAGGAGTGATAGCCCCTCATGCGGGGCACATCTACTCCGGCGCAGTAGCAGGCTACGCTTTTGCGGCGGTTCGTTCGCGCGCGCCGCGCCTGGTGGCGGTCGTCTCGCCGATGCATCACCCTTACTTCGAGCCGCTGCTCACCACCTCCCACGCCGCTTATTGGACGCCTCTCGGCGAAGTTCCGCTCGACCACGATGCGCTGAATGAACTCGACTCGATTTTGAAATCGGAAGTGGGGGGTGGGCTTTTGCCTGTCGCGCGCGACTCCGAACACTCGCTGGAAATCGAACTGCCTTTTTTGCAGCGCGCCTTGCAGCCCGGCTGGAAGTTGCTGCCGGTGATGGTGCGCGCGCAGGAAGTGCGCATCTCACAGGGATTGGGCAGGGCGCTGGCGTATGTGCTGCGCGGCAAGGATGCGCTTCTCGTTGCCAGCACCGACCTCTCGCACTATTACAATCAAACTGCCGCTCTCAAGTTCGACCGCGCCATGCTGGACGCCATCGAAGCCTTCGACCCTCAAGCCGCCTTCGACCTCGAACGCGCCGGTAAAGGGTTTGCCTGCGGGCTGGGGGCGGTGGCGGCGGTGTTATGGGCGGCGCGTGAATTGGGTGCGAGCAGGGTGAGGGTGCTGCGGCATGCCACCTCGGGCGACGTGACCGGCGATTACTCCTCGGTGGTGGGCTATGGCGCTGCCGTGATTCTGAAAGATGCAAATCAATGAATGACCGCCTTCAACCGACGCAGGGTGTTGATGTTCAAACAATCATCCTCTCCGTTTTTAGCGGCGTGGCGGCCCTGATGTTACTGATTGCAGGGATCGCCTCCGCGCGCAACATCCTCAAACTCAGCCGTGAACAAAGCGCGCCCGGTAAAGTGGTGGAAGTGATCGAACGGCGCCAATACCTCAACGAGCAGGATCGCATCATCGAAACGTATTACTATCCCGTCGTCGAATTTACCGCCAGCGACGGTAAACGCCGTTCAGTGCAAATGAGCGAAGGCAGTTCTACGCCGCACTATGAAGCCGGCGAAGAAGTGACGGTGTTATACGACCCGCAGCATCCGCTGGATGCGCGCATCAAATCCTTTGGTAGTTCCGCGCTGATGTGGGTTCTGCCGGGCATCACCGGCATTTTGGGCGCAGCGTTTCTTGGTGCAGTGATTGCCGTGCGCAAGTTCATGCCGGAAGAATGACGCCGGCGGATAGCGCTTTTTTCGTCCAATTCATTTCCCTCCGACGGCATGACAATTTCCGCATGTCCGCGCTTTGCTGCCTGCGCTTATAATCGCCCCAATGACCGCCTTCGTTCAAGTCGTTGTCAACATCCCGGCTGTTTCAGGGGTTTTCGATTATGCCGTCCCAGAGGCGCTGGCGGGCAGGGTGGGGGTTGGGCAGCTGGTTATCGTTCCATTTGGCGGACAAACCGTACAGGGCGTGGTTGCGGGCTTTGTAGATTCGCCCTCCGTGCCGAATCTCAAAACCGTGCTCGAAGTGGTGGACGATCAACCGGTTCTGACTCCGCCCCAACTTGCCCTCGCTCACGAACTGGCTGAGACGACGCTTCAGCCGCTGGCTTCCATCGTTGGCTTATTCCTGCCCATTGGCTTGAGCCAGCAGGCAGATACCCTCTATGAACTGCGCGTGACCAATTTCAATCAGGCGCACCCCGTCGGCGAAGCGCCCGCCCTCAAAACCCAGCGTCAAACCATCGAAGACCGCCTGCTGAATCTGCTGCGCCTGCGCGGACCGTTGCGCGGACGGCAGATTGACGCCCATTTCGCCCGCGTAGATTGGCGCAAGACGGCGGGATTCCTCGTCCGCAAAGGCGTGCTTTCGGCGCGGAGTGTGCTGCCCCCGCCGCGGGTGAGGAGCAAGTTCATTCGCGTTGCCCAACTTGCCGTCCCGCCCGAAGCGGCAGAGGCGGCGATGGAAACGCTTGGGACCCGGCAAACCCTCGCGCGGCGTCAGGCGGCGCTGCGCTTCCTCATCCGCCAGCCGCAGCCGGTCAACGTCTCGTGGGTGTATGCCGAGAGCGGATGCACGCTGCCAGATTTGGAAGCGCTCGAAGAACGCGGCTTGATCCGCCTGTTCGAAAGCGAAATCTTCCGCGACCCGCTGCAAAAAACGCGGCTCTCACCGCCGAGCGGAGAGACAGAAAACCAGCGCTTCACGCTTACCGCTGAACAGTCTGCCGCGCTGGAACGCATCCTGCAAGCCATTCATTCGTTCCCCGCTTCGCGCGCGGCAGATGTCCCTTTCCTGCTGGAGGGGGTGACAGGTTCCGGCAAAACCGAAATTTACCTGCGCGCCGCCGAAGAGACAGTGGGGCGTGGCAGGCAGGCGCTCATTCTCGTACCCGAAATTGCTCTCACGCCGCAAGCCGTCCGCCGTTTTTTGAGCCGCTTTCCGGGGCAGGTGGGGCTGGTACATTCCAAACTCTCCGAGGGCGAGCGCTATGACACATGGCGGCGAGCCCGTGCGGGTTTGCTCAATGTCATGATCGGCGCGCGCAGCGCGCTCTTTGCTCCCCTTCCCAACATCGGCTTGATTGTGGTGGACGAATGTCACGACTCTTCGTATCACCAGGCTGAACCGCCGTTTTACCACGCAGTGACGGCGGCGCAGGCGTATGCCCGTTTGTGCGGCGCGGTGTGTGTGCTTGGCTCTGCCACGCCCACCGTAGAACAGCGCTATCTCGCCGAGACGGGACGCATTCACAAGTTGGAACTTCCCCGGCGGATTCAGATTTCCAACGGTTTAGACGGGCGGGGAGGACTGCCGCCGGTTCACATCGTAGATATGCGCGAGGAACTCAAAGCCGGTCATCGCGGGACCTTCAGCCGGCTGCTGCTCGAAGAACTGGGTGCTACGCTGAAACGGGGCGAGCAAGCCATCCTCTTCCTCAACCGCCGCGGGACCGCCACTTACGTCTTCTGCCGCGATTGCGGACATGTGTTGAAATGTCCCAACTGCGAAACGCCGCTGACGCTTCATCTTGAAGAAAAGGAGCGGCTGTTGTGTCACACGTGCGGATACCAGCGCAGCAAGCCAAAGACCTGCCCGCAATGCGGCGGGAAGCAGATCCGCGAGTATGGCTTGGGCAGCGAAAAGGTGGAGGCGGAGGTCAACGCGCTGTTCCCCAAAGCCCGCACCCTGCGCTGGGATTGGGATACCACCCGCGCCAAAGACGCCCATGAGATGATCCTCACTCACTTTGCCAACCACAAAGCCGATGTGCTGGTAGGCACTCAAATGCTCGCTAAAGGGCTCGACCTGCCGATGGTTACTCTGGTGGGCATTGTGCTGGCAGATGTAGGGCTGAACCTTCCCGACCCCTTTGCCGGGGAGCGGGTCTTTCAGGTGTTGACGCAGGTTGCCGGGCGGGCAGGGCGCAGCGAGCGGGGCGGCAGGGTCATCCTGCAAACCTTCGCGCCGGAACATCCCGTCATCCAGGCGGCGGCCAGGCACGATGTGGATGGGTATTACCGCTATGAATTGGAACAGCGCCGGCGGCTGGGGTATCCGCCGTTTAGCCGTCTGGTAAGGCTGGAATATCGAAGCACGGATCAGGCTGCGGCGGAGAAAGAAGCGAGGAAAGTCGCGGAGAAACTGGCAGCCATCGGTGACCGGTTATCGGTGATTGGTCCCGTCCCGTGTTTCTTTGCGAAGGTGGGCGGGTATTACCGCTGGCAGATTGTGTTGCGCGGATCGAATCCACGCGAACTGTTGCGCGATGTCCGTTTGGACGGCTGGCGCATGGAAGTGGACCCCATCAGCCTGTTGTGAGGTGAGAAATGAAGCGCGTACTTCTATTGATAGTAGTCATTTTTACTGCCATCTGTTTTCCGTTGGAGGTGCGCGCCGATGTGGCACCGCCTGCCAACCCGCCTGGCGCCAACCCTGCTGCTGGCACCGAAGGTACTCAAGTGCGCATGCTGGCAGAAACGGTTGTGCTGGAGATTCAGCCGGGCGGCGCGGCCGGCAGCCTGGGGCAGGCAAAAGTGACAGCCGATTTCATCATGCGCAACCTGGGCAGCGAGACCGAACACATGGCGGTTCGCTTTCCTCTCAGCGCCGACAACGGCTTTGGCGGCTTCCCGGAAATCGGCAATATGCGTATCGAAGTGAACGGCGGAAGTGTTTCCACGCGGCGGGTAATGGAGGCGGATCCCGTGTGGGAGTCAGAACTGGTGCCGTGGGCGGCGTTCGATGTGACCTTTCCCCCTCATCAGGATGTTCAAATTCGGGTCACCTACATCCTGCAAGGCAGCGGCGAAAGTCCGTTTGTGGCTTTCAAATACATCTTCCACACCGGCGAAGGTTGGAAGGACACTATTGGCAGCGCCGACCTGATCGTCCGTTTGCCGTATGAGGCGAATTCACAGAACGTCATCTTCGATGAACAAACGGGCTGGTCGATGACCACGCCGGGCGGCGTCATCGCTGGCAATGAGGTCAGGTGGCGTTTTGAAGATTTCGAGCCTGAATACGAAGATGATTTCGAACTGTCGCTCGTCGTGCCCTCGGTCTGGCAGAAGGTTTTGAACGAGAGAAAGAATGTCGCCAGTAATCCCAACGACGGCGAAGCATGGGGGCGGCTGGGGAAACTTTACAAGGAGATTTTCTTTTTCCGCCGCGGGTTCCGCCACGACGCGGGCGGGCAGGAACTTTATCGTTTGAGTGTGGAAGCCTACGAGAGGGCGGTTGCACTTTTGCCGAAGGATGCGCTGTGGCATGCGGGCTTCGCCGACCTGCTGGCGGTCCACGCCTATTACCACCAGTGGGAAGGCGGAGATGCCACCGCCGAAGCGCTGCGCTCGATGCAGGAAATTGACATCGCACTTGGGCTGGCGCCCAACGACTCGAAGGTTAAGGAGATTGCGGAAAAAATCTACTATTTCTTCCCTGATGCGGTGGAACAACTGGAAAGCGGATATAACTTCCCTTGGCTGACGGCTACGCCGCTTCCTCCCCCGCCCACACCTGTCACTGCCGCCGAAACGACGGCTACGCCCGAAACGGCGCCCACCTCCCCCGCCACAGAGACAACCCTCCCGACGCCCGAAGCGCCCCCCTCTCCCACAGCGATCCCGCCGGGCGGAGAAAATCCGCTGTGTGGGGCTTCCATACTGATTCCATTGGGGCTGGTCTGGCTGGCTCGGCGCAAATCCTATTCCCGATAATCCTTTGCTATAATACATTCTCAAGCCTGCACTTGTGAACCCATTGATGGAGTGATGCGTATGGAATCCTTTTCCCGCGGCTGGTCGTTTTTGAAGCAAGCCTGGAGCATGGCGTTCAAGGATAGAGACCTGCTCAAGCCTTCGGTTTATGCGCTGGTGACCGGCATGATCGTGTCGGTGCTGGGCGTCATCCCGATTGTGCTGGTGGCGTTTGTGTTTGGCGGTTCGCAGTTTGGCAACCTGCTCATGGCGCTGCTGGGGGCGGTTTTGGTGTTTGCGCAGTTCATGGTGACGTATGTCTTTTCGGGCATGACCGCCTACCTCATCTTTGGCTACCTCTCGGAAGGGGATGGACGGCTGGATAAAGCGTGGGCAATCGTCCGCCGCGACTTGTTCGATATTCTCACCCTTGCCGCCGCTTCGACCTTCGTCAATATGCTGAAGAATGCCGCCAACCGCCGGGGCCGGCGGCGGGGCGGGCTGGCAGCGGGGCTGGTGCGCAGCGCGGCAAACCTGCTCGAAGTGTTGTGGACCGAAGCCTCCTACCTCATCCTGCCTGCGATGGTCATTGACGACCTGAACCTCAAGGATGCCATGCAGCGGGTGTGGAATATCACCAAGCAAAACCTGCTGCTGATTGGCATCAGCACGGTGGGCGTGCGCTGGGTGAGCGGGTTGATTAGTTTCGTGCTGGGCTTTGGCGGCTTTGTCATTGCGCTGGCAATTGGGGGCGGCGCCGTATATGTAACGGGCGGCTTCAACTTCCTTTCGCTCCTGGCCATTGCTTTCGCTGCCTTCCTCTTCTTTGCCTTTGTGGTGGTCGCCAGCGTCATCACTTCCTATACTTCGATTGCGTATCACACCTGCCTCTACATTTGGGCGCGCGATGTAGAAAAAGCGCAGACGGCGGGGCAGGCAGTCCGAGTCCCTGCGCCGGCGCCGCTGGCGGCAGTGTTGGGATAATTCGATTTTGGAAACATGATGCAGCCTCAACCTCAACCCCGCCGTGAAATCGTCTCATGGGCAGAAATTGACCGCCTGATAGACCATCTCATTCCGCAGTTCCGGCGGGAGTTTACTGCCATGGTCATCATCACGCGCGGCGGCATCATCCCCGGCGGGATGCTTGCCGAAGCGATGGACATTACCCACATCCTGACGGCAGCGGTGGATTTCCCCGCCCAATCTGCAAGCCAAAAGGCAAAACTCATGGCATGGCCCGAGTTTATTCAGTTCCCCGCCGAAGATAAACTGCGCGGCCGACCGACGCTGATTGTGGACGATGTGTGGGGTTCCGGGCGCACCATCACAGCCGTCAAGAACCGCGTCTCTGCGGCGGGCGGTTTTCCCGAAACTTGCGTGCTGCATTTCAACCCCTACCGCAACCTGTTCGGTCACGTCCGCCCGGATTATTACGCGGCCATTACCGACGCCTTTATCGTCTATCCCTGGGAAATTGACCGCGGCGCGGATCGTGTCCTGTTGGGTGAAGTGTAGGCTTGCGATGAAACTGATTGAAGTACCCAAGACCGAAAAACTCAAGACGCTGCGACGTAACCCTTATTTCGACGAACTCCCCGAAACCGTATTGCGCGACCTGGCAGATGTGACCCAATTGCACGCCTACGAACGAGGCGATGTCCTGTTTTGGGAAGGAGACGAGTGCGCCGGCTTGCACATCATCGAAAGCGGAAGCGTGAAACTCTACCGCATCTCGCCGCAGGGACGCCAATACATCATTGCTGTCCTCACCGAAGGCGCAACCTGCAACGAGGTGCCTGCTTTCGACGGCGGCACGAACCCGGTCAATGTGGAAGCGCTGGAGCCGGCCCGCGTCTGGGTGGTGGACGCGCGCACCTTGCGCAAACTGGTCAAATCCAATCCGGAGTTTGCTCTGAAGGTGCTCAGCAAGTTTGGTCAGAACCTGCGCAACCTGGTGCATAAGGTCAGCGAGATGGCGTTTTATCAGGTCACCCACCGTTTGGCGCGGTTGATTGATGAAATGCAGACGCATCCATCCCCGCACTGGACTCAGGAACAACTTGCAGCGCGGCTGGGAACCGTGCGGGAGGTGGTGTCCCGCTCGCTGAAAGAACTGGAAAAAAGCGGCGCCATCCGTGTGGAAGACCGGCGCATTCGAATCATAGATGACGATATCTTGCGTCAGTGGACGCAGCCGTATAATTAAACTCACAGCGGACGTTGCCAAACGTCCGCTGTTTTTTGCGCTTCGTCCTTAACCGACGGCGGTTTCTGCTCAAGGAAGCGGCTCGAACCCGGAAACCGTGATGTACAGTTCATCGTCTGCGGCGAGTTCGATGAAGTCAATGGCGGCATCGGTGGGGAAGCCATAGACAGGGTCGAAACTCAAGGTGAGACGGTCGGCTTTTTGGACGGAGTCAGACCCCAGTTCCGTGAAGATGCGGTCAATCGTGGCGTGCTTCATAACCAGCTCGCTCATCGGGTCATCCATCGGAAACGCCTCGCCGTTCACGTCGGTCATCGAGATGATTTCGCCGTCTTTTACTTCGATGGTCAGCGGCATTTGGCTGCGAAACAGGCAGAAGCAACCGACATTTAACTGAAAGCGATAGTAGGTGATGCCGGCCTCCTGCCACTTGGCTTGATTACGGCTGAGTTCGCTGCCGCTGAACGAACAGGCGGCAAGAACGATTGCAAAGAACAATAAAGTTATCTTCTTCATTCGATCTCCTTTCCTGCCTTGACGATGAGGTGCAGTGAATGGTTCCCCAAAACAAAAACTCCCCAACAAAGGGGAGTTACTGACTGATGATTGCCCACATCTTGCGCGTAGGGTGCATTGTGGGCAATCACCCCGGAGGCAGCCATGTTTTTTGTGTTGAAGTTTATGGAGTGCCGCTTTCCTCGTGCATGTGATCGTCATCGGGCATCGCCTCTTCAATATGCACTTCGACGACAATATCCTCGTGATTCTTGAAGTGAAGCACAACACCGATGTGTTCGCCAAGCACAAGGTCTTGTTTGAGGCCGATCAACATGATATGTAGACCGCCCGGCTCGAAAATGATTTCTTGATCGGCGGCCAGCGGCACGGAATCAACCTTGTGCATTTGCATCACGTCATTTTCCATCATGCTTTCATGGATTTCGACGCTGTTTGCCACATTGGAAGAAGCACCAATCAATTCATCAGCTTCAGATGAATGATTGTGTAGCGTCAAATAGACAGCGGCGTTTTCTCCTTTTATGGTGGGACGCACCCAAGCGTTGTGGACTTCGATGTCTCCGGGGCTGCTGCAGGCGCTTAATATGAGCATTAAGGCGATAATCTGCAAAAAATACTTTTTCATTTTTTTCTCCTGTGGGTGATTTGGCTCCAATAACGGATGCCCGTAGCATGCTGCAAGACCGATCACTGCACCTAATAAAAGAATCCCGGGGGCAAGGACTGGGTTTTCGCCTTGGAGTGTGGCTTTGAGCAGCGCCCCAACGGTAGCGCCTGGTTGAACTTCTTGCCAGAAGTGATAGTTTCCTGTCATGTGTTCGTAAACCCCGATGAAACTGCAAAGCCCAATCGCAACCATAGACCAGCGCATGCCTGCCAGGCTGATTTTGTTCGGATAAAAGCATGCACCGCTACAGGCGAGCAATCCAAGTATGCATAACGCAAACGGCAGGAATTGAATTGTTCTATTCCAATGACCAAGGAAAACCAGTTCGATCATTGTCGTGCCAAATACGCCTGCTGAAATCATCAGAAGGATGAGCCTGAGACGTGCGAGCGTGGTTTCTGGGTTCAAAGATTCTCCGTTCCTTCCGTATCTATCCCTCTTTTGAATGTGCCTCTAATAAGGACCGGGCGGCTTCCTGCATGGTGGCGATCCTGCCGCCGAAGCCTCGTTGGAAGCGTTCAGCTTCCGAGGCGGAGCCAAAGGTCAGGATGGTTGGCACACAGCAAACGGTCAGGTTTGAACCGATGAGGTAAATTGCCTGTCCGGCGCTGATCATGTGTCCATGCAGAAAGTCCGTCGTCAAGGATTGCCATACGTCTTGCGAGGTGGTCAGGAGCATCAAGCCGCAGTGAGCGCAGCAGGCATGTTTTTTTTCTCCGCTGGCGAGATGGAGAATAAACATTTGTTTCCCCGAAGAGATTTTGCCGCACATGGCGCAGGCGCTGGGGCTGAGAGGATTCTCTGCCAGGATTACGCCGCCATGTCGTTTTTGAATGCGCCCCGTTTTTTCGAGCCGCTGCAGGTCGCGGTGAATGGTCATGGTGGAAACCGAACACATGTGGGCGAGTTCTTCGATAGAGGCGCTGCCCCTGGCGGTGAGCAGATCAAGGATTTGTCTTTCGCGCTCGGCGGGGGAGAGTTTTGTCATATTTTGTTTTTATCTAACAAAATTTCACTAAATATAACAATATGGCTGCGATTTGTCAAGTTGAGGGGGCGGCTAAAATCTTGAGCGCATATTCCAGGTTGTGGAAGCCGGTGCTGTTTTCAGCAGAGACGAAATCCCACATGAACTGCGCCTTGCGGTGCAGGCTGCGTGCCTGGTTCAGCAGGTCCTGGTCGGCGTTGGGGTTGGCGGCGGCAAGGTCGTCACGGCACTTTATACACCCGTCCCTTCCAGGTGACGCCTTTGCCCGAAATCACTTTCCAGGCGGAGGTAAACATCATCGCTGCGAAGACCGCTGCGCCGAGCGGAGTGGTCCACGCATACCACCAGGGGATTTGCATTTGTGATGCCACCCTGGCGCGGGCGTAGAGGAGGTACGCCCACAACGTCAGCGCTTCGAGGGTAACCATCCATGCCATCCAGCCGCCGCCGTTCAGAGCCCACAACGCTCCCAGCAGGGGCCAGAGAGGCAGGAAAAATGCCGCAATGACGGCAAGGAACGCGCCGAACACGCCGAGCCACAGCAGCGCGGGCTGATCGCGCAAGCCGAGGTAGATGTTCTTCGTCCAGCCTTCCCACATCTCTGGCAGGGAGGTGTACATGCGGGTGCGTGTCACTTTCATCCCATCGGCGACAATGAGACGATAGCCATTCCATTTGACCTGTTCGGAGAGGGCTTTATCCTCCACGATGCTGTGCCGCACGCTGGCATGTCCGCCGATGGCATCGTAGACCGGGCGCTTGATGAGGATGAATTGACCGTTGGCGATGGCGTCTCTGCGGTTCGGGTCGTTGACCCTGCGCGGCGAAAACCCCACCGAAAGCGCGGTCATCACCAGCGGCATGACGACCCGTTCCCAGAATGTGCCTGTGACCTGAAAGGTCATGATGGTGAACATGTCGGCGCTGGTTTCGCACGCTTTGGCGTAGCAGGAGGAGAGGCAGTGCGGCGTAAGGATGGTATCGGCATCTACGAAGCAAAGCCACTCGCCGCGGGCAACGGCTGCAGCCTGGTACAAGGCGTGGGGTTTGCCGGCCCAGCCAGGAGGTAGGTCTGAACCGCTGATGGGGTGCAGACGAGAGTTGCGGGAGGCGAGGTCTGCCAGGATGTGAGGGGTTGCATCGCTTGAGCGGTCATCCACGACGATGATTTCGAGCAAGGGGTAATCTTGCGCCAGTACGGATTCGACACAGGCGCGGATGTTGCGTTCTTCGTTACGGGCGGGAATGCAGACGGAAATGAGCGGCGGGTGGGGCGGCGGCGCGGCAGGTTCGACGACGATGTCGAGATGGTATTGGTTGTGCAGCCAGTAAATGATGAGAACGCCGCCAATGAACAGAAGGGTTGATGCGATGAAGGATGGCATGTAAAAGTCGAAGGTCGAAGGTTGAAGGTTGAAAGTCAAAGGTTGAAGGTCGAAGGTCAAAGGTCAAAAGTCGAAGGTCATTTGCCCACCTTTTAACGTTTGATATCAGATGACGCGCACTCTGGAGCCGCGTTCTGTTTTTTCCACCTCGATGCGCGTGGGGAAGTGATCTTTGAGTTCATCGAGATGGCTGATGACGAGGATTTTGGCGAAGTCGTTTTTGACGAGGTTGATGGCTTCGACGAGACGCTGACGCCCTTGCGCATCCTGCGAGCCGAAACCTTCGTCAATGACGAGGGTTTGCAGGCGGGCGCCTTTGCGCTGGGCGAGGATTTCGGAGAGCGCCAGGCGGATGGCGAAGTTGACGCGGAAGGCTTCGCCGCCGGAGTACATTTCGTAGTTGCGGGTACCGGCCGAGTCGCTGATTTGGATGTCGAGGGTTTCTTTGAGGTCATCGCGTTTTTTGTCTTTGTATTGCGCCTGGGTGACGAAGCGGATGGACATTTGCCCGTCGGAGAGGCGGTCGAGGAGTTCGTTGGCTTTGTCTTCGATTTGGGGAAGCGCCTGTTCGATGAGCAGCGCCGGCACGCCGTCCTTGCCGAAGGCGCGTTCGAGGGTTTTGTGGCGGGCGATTTGTTTGCGGAGTTCGGCGCGTTCTTTTTCCAGTTCTTTTTTGCGGGTGCGCAGGCTTTCGAGGATGTTCACGCGCTGTTGAGCGCCGCCCAGTTCGGCGCGCACTTTGTTTTCCTCTTCGCGCAGTTTGAACAGTTCACGCTCGGCTTCTTCGAGATTCGGCAGTTGCGCCTCGACGCTTTCGAGTTGAGATTTTGCGAATTGATATTCGGCATCGAGAGTTTCGATTTCCGCCGCGCGGTTGGCAATTTCCGCATGCAGGGCGGCGATTTCCTGTTCGATCTGCCGACTGGCTTCCTTTGCCGATTTCAGGCTGCTGTAGTCCTCTTCGATGCGGCGCAGTTCGGTTTCGCGGCGGCGGGTTTGGTCGTGGGCAGAGGCGTCGTAGCCGAGTTGGGCAAGTTCATGGTCGAGGCGCGCGAGTTGTTGTTGTTCGTCTGCTGCAAATGTTCCGCTTTCGAGCAGGGTTTCCACTTCCTGTAAGCGTTTTTTGCCGCTGGTTTCCCAATCGCCGCTGATCGCCTGCAAGCGATCCACCCGTTCGGTGAGTTGGGAGATTTTGGCGGTGTATTGAATGTGCTCGTTTTCGGCGGAGCCTAACTGCTTGAGGCGCGTTTCATAGGCGGCGATTTGTTCTGTGAGAGCGGCAATTTCTTTTTGATTGAGGCGGTATTGATCGCCCTTTTGTTTTCCTTCCGCTTCCAATTGCTGCAGGGTGACCTGGCGGTGCTCCGCGGTCAGAGACTGCCCGCACAACGGGCATTCTGAACCTTCAGCCGATTCCAGCCGTTCGATGCGCTGCTTCAGTTCGTCCATTTGGGCTTTCAGGCTTTCGTTTTCCGCCTTCAATTCCGATTGACGTTCGCGCGCCTGGCTGCGTTGGGTCTCCACCTCGGTGCGCTCGGCGATGTGGGCTTCGGCTTCCTGCAGCAGCGCTTTGGCGTTTTCGATTTGGCGGTTCAGGTCGTTGATTGCCGAAGCCTGATGGGTGATTTCTTCCGCTTGTGCCAGCAGCGATCGCCGCTCCTCTTCCAGCCGCGCTTTTTCGGCGGCGATTTTTTGGAGCAGTGGGGTGCGCTTCTGTTCATATTCGCGGAACTGCGAGGCGGTTTTTTCCCATTCTGTCGCCTGCCGGCGAACGTTTTGCCACTCGGCGTACGCCGCTTCGATTTCGTCCGCGCGCTGAAGCAGGTTTAGGTACGAGCGCAGGTCGCTTTCCCTTGCCGTGCGGCGGGCTTCGAGCGCAGCCAGCGCGGCGCGGGTGCGTTCGAGGTTGGCGGCGAGCGTTTCGGTCAGTTTGCGCTGCCTGTCCAGCAGAGCGGCGTTTTGTTTGATGTTTTCCAAAACCGATTCCTGCGCCGCGCGGGCAGAGACAAGGCGTGTAAGGCTGGCTTCTAACTCTGCCAGCCTGGCTTTGCGGGGCTGTTCTTCGCTGAGTTCCGCTTCGATCTCTGCCAGGCGTCCGTCCATTTCATCCGCCTCCCGTTCGAGGGCGCGGCGGCGCTCGGCGGTGCGGTTCTTGTATTCCTCCCACGCTTCGAGACCGAGAATGCTGCTCAAAACTTCTTTGCGTTTGGCGGCGTTTTGCTGGGTGAATTGATCGGCTTTTCCCTGCAAAAAGAACGAAGCGTTGACAAAGGTTTCATAATCGAGCCGCAGGGTTTGTTCGATGCGCGCCTGAGTCTCGCGCGTGGTTTTTTCGGTCAACGGGCGCCAGCCCTCGGCGCCCTTGATTTGAAATTCGAGAACGGTGCTTTTATTACGCGGCAGTGTGCGCTGAACGCGGTACAGGCTGCCCTCATGCTGGAAGGTGAGCGCCACTTCGGCAGCTTTCACATCGGCGTGCAGGTTGATTACATCGCTGCTCTTGCCGCGCGCTTCGCCAAACAGACACCAGGTGATGGCATCCAGCAGCGACGACTTCCCTGCGCCGTTATGCCCGGAGATGCAAGCCAGGTCGAAGGTGTTGAAATCGAGTTCGACGGGATCGCGGTAAGAAAGAAAGCCGGCAATGCGTAAATGAACGGGGATCATAGGCGTTATGGTTCAATGGATTATAATCTACCCATCATGTCTGAGACCTCGAACCCCGTAACGCGCCGCCGCCTGTTTCTGATTTACGTCATCCTCGCCACCATTCCATGTTATTGCCTGGGGGGAATTGCGGTGATGTTTGCCCCGCAGGGGACTCGCACCCCAACTCTCACGGCAACCCTCCCTGCCACAGCAACCGAAACGCTTCAATTCCCGACCTCTACGCCGGGACCCGCCATCATCACGGCATCCCCCTCTAACACTCCCACCGTCACTCCCTCGCCGACCTCCACCTTCACCTCCACCCGCACCTTTACCCCCTCTGTAACGCCTTCCGTTACCCCCACGTGGACGGTATCGGTGACTCCTTCTTCTACTTTCACTGTAGCGCCGTCCTTCACACCTTCCAACACCTCTGTTCCCACCAATACGTTCACCTCCACTCCCACTGTGACTCCACCCACCCCTTCGGCGACTCCAACCCCCTCCATTACCCCTTTCCCTTCTCCCTAAACATGACAGACATCCTTCCCTTTCTCAAATCCCTGATTTCCACGGCGGGCCTTTCGGGGCATGAAGCGCCGGTTGCCAAACTCATCGAGGAAAAATGGCGCCCGCTCGTGGATGAGACCAGCCGCAGCCGTGTCGGTTCGCTGCACGGGCTGAAGCGCGGCAGCGGCAAAGAACCGCGTCCGTCCGTTTTGATTGCCGCGCACATGGACGCCATCGGCATGATGGTTTCCAGCATCGAAGAAGGCTTTTTACACATCACCAACGTGGGCGGCATTGACGTGCGCGTCTTGCCGGGCGCGCAGGTGACCGTCCATGCCAGCAGCGGCGAGGAACTGCCCGGCGTGATTGCCATGCCGCCCGCCAGGCTGCTGCCTGAAGGCGAGGGCAACGGCGTGGTGGCGATGAAATACCTGCTGGTGGATACCGGCCTCCCGCCGCGCGAAGTGCAGCGCAAAGTGCGCGTGGGCGACCTGGTCTCCTTTGCCAACGAACCGCTGGAACTGGCGGGCGATGTCCTCTCCGGTCACACGCTGGATAACCGCGCCTCGGTTGCCGCTCTCACGGTTTGCTTGGAAGAACTTCAGGGACGGAATCATGTTTGGGATGTGTGGGCAGTGGCAACGGTCCAGGAAGAAACGAGTTTTCTCGGCGCCTACACCTCGGCGTTTCAATTGCGTCCCAGCATTGCCATCGCAGTGGATGGTACGTTCGCCAAAGGTCCCGGCGCGAACGGCTGGCAGACTCATCCGATGGGCAAGGGCGTGGGCATTTGTCTGGGTCCGAACATGCATCCCTTCCTGCACAAAAAACTGACCGAAGTGGCGGACCAATTGGAAATCCCCTGGTTTTTGGATGTAGCGCCGCGCCACTCCGGCACCGATGCCTACCCCATGCAGGTCACGCTGGAGGGCATTCCCACTGCACTGGTGGAATTCCCGCTGCGTTACATGCATACCACGGTCGAGTCGGTTTCAGTCAAGGATATTCAGCGCGCGGGGCGTTTGCTGGCTGGCTTTATCGCCTCGCTGGAAGCGGATTTTCTCGAAAAGATCACCTGGGAATAACCTCATGCCACCCTTTGGAAACGCACAACTCAAACTGCTCGAAAAACTTTGCAGCGCCATAGCCGTCTCCGGCGATGAGGGCGAAGTGCGCAAGATTGTCCTCGAAGAGATCAAACCCTACGCCGACGAAGTCAAAGTGGATGCGCTGGGGAACGTCCTGGCGCTGCGCCGCGGGCGGGGAGCCAAGCGCCTGCGCCTGATGCTCGATGCGCACATGGACGAAGTAGGCTTCTTCATTGTGGCGGACGACGGCGAAGGTCTCTACCGCTTCGAAACCGTCGGCGGAATAGACGTGCGCTATCTGGTTGGCAAGCAGGTGCTGGTGGGCAAAGACCGCACGCCCGGCGTCATCGGCGGCAAACCCGTTCACCTGATGGAAGGCGATGAATTTACCCGCAAAGTCCCGCTCGATGCGCTGCGCATTGACCTGGGCTTGAACGGCAAAGCAAAAGTGGGTGACCGCGCCGGCTTTGCCGCCACATTCCGGCGCGTGGGGCAAACCATCATGGCAAAATCCATAGATAACCGCATCGGCGTGGCAACCCTCATCGAATTGTTCAAACACGCCCCCGCCGGCATAGACCTGTGTGCGGCGTTCACCGTGCAGGAGGAGATTGGGCTGCGCGGGGCGAAGGTAGCGGCGCAATCCTTCAACCCCGACCTGGCAATTGCGATTGACTCAACTCCCGCCAATGACCTGCCCGCCCATGACAGCAGCGAAAACACTGCCTACAACACCAAACTCGGGCTGGGTCCTGCCATCTACATTGCCGACGGCTCCACCTTTCACGACCCGCGCCTAGTGCGTTTCCTCAGCGAAGTGGGCGATGCTGAAAACATCCCCTATCAGTTCCGCCAGCCCGGCGGAGGCGGCACCGATTCGGGAGCCATCCAGCGCGCGCTGGCGGGCATTCCCACCGTTTCGGTGTCCGTCCCGCACCGTTACACCCATTCTCCCATCAGTCTTGCCCGCCTGGACGATTGGAAGAATACGCTTGCCCTGCTGCATGCGGCGTTGAAGAAAATCTCTCCCGCCCTGCTTGCCAGCCGCTGACTATCCGTGACGAACGCCTGATGAACGGTCTCATTGCCCTTGCCGGTTCCGGTGAATATCTCCCCGTTATGGAAGAGGTGGACCGTTATCTGCTCGATAGCCTCCACCTGAACGGACGCAAACCGCGCGTCGTTTGCCTGCCCACCGCCGCCGGGCGCGAAGGAAACGCCAGCGTTGAGCGCTGGTCAACGATGGGCGTGGCGCACTTTGAAAAACTCGGCGCCGAAGCGCGTGCGCTTCCCATCATTGACCGTCGGAGGGCAGACGACCCTCAATGGGAATCGCCCCTCGAAAACGCCGACCTCATCTACTTCTCCGGCGGCGACCCCGGCCACCTCTACGAAACCCTGCACGGCAGCCGCGCCTGGAACGCCGCCAAGCGCGCCTGGGAGCGCGGCGCCATTTATGCCGGCTGCTCGGCGGGTGCCATGATCCTTGCCCGGCGCATTCCGCGCTTTCGCCTGGCGCAAACCCAGCCCGGCTTCGGCATCCTGCCGGCGGAGTTCATCATCCCGCACTTCGACGCCATCCCCGCCATGTTCAAGCCGCTTGCCGCTGGGCTGCGCCGTCAACTTCGCGAAGGCGACATCATGCTCGGTGTGGACGAAGAAACCGCCCTCGTTGGCAGCCTGCGCGGCGAATGGCGCGTCATGGGGCGGGGCAGCGTTCACCTCTTTACCAAACACAACGCACAAACCTTCCTGCACGGACAAACCCTCCCCCTCGCCTGACCAACCCACACTCCACTCTCCACTTTCCACTTTCCACCCTCCCACACCACACTCTCCAGGAACCTTCCAATGAAAAAACTCCTCAAACAACTCACCGAAACCTTTGGACCCTCCGGCTACGAAGACCACGTCCGACAACTGGTGCAGGCAGAAGTACAGCCCCTCGCCGACGAAATCAAAGTGGATGCCCTCGGCAACCTCATCGCCCGCAAAAAACCCTCCAAACCTTCCTCAAACACCAAAAAGATCATGATCGCCGCCCACATGGACGAAATCGGGCTAATGGTCAGCCACATAGATGAAAAAGGCTTCGTCCGCTTCTCGCCCATTGGCGGCGTCTTCGGCAAATACGTTCACGGCGGGCGCGTGCGCTTCCTCAACGGCGTGCAGGGCGTCATCGGCTACGACCGCTTCGACAAAAGCGGCGAAACCCCCAGCCTCGACAAAGTCTTCATAGATGTGGGCGCAACCAGCAAAAAAGACTGCCCCGTCAAAGTGGGCGATGTTGCCGCCTTCGACCGCCCCTTCGTCGAGATGGGGAACCGCCTCGTCGCCAAATCCATGGATGACCGCGTTGGCGTCCTCGTCGCCATCGAAGCCCTGCGCGCGCTCAAAACCACCCCGCACGATGTTTACTTTGTCTTCACCACACAGGAAGAAGTAGGTGTGCGCGGCGCCGCCACCTCCGCCTACGGCGTGGCCCCCGACCTCGGCATCGCCCTCGATGTCACCTCTGCGGCAGATACCCCCGAAGCGGCAAAAATGGAAATGGCGCTGGGCAAAGGTCCGTGCATCAAAATCAAAGACAGCGGGGCCCTCTCCGACCCGCGCGTCATTCAATGGATGATCCGCACGGCGGAAAAGAACAAAATCCCCTATCAGCGCGAGGTTCTCTTATTCGGCGGAACCGACGCGCGCGCCATCCAATCCACCCGCTCAGGCGTGCCGGCAGGCTGTCTGTCCATCCCCACCCGTTACGTTCACTCTCCCTCCGAAATGGTGGACTACACCGACGTGCAGAACTCGGTCAAACTGCTGACCGCCCTGCTGCGCGCTCCAATTGACCTGGAATGACCTCACGCTTCAGACGCGCCCTGCAACTTGCGCTCACCCTGTTTCTGGCTGGATGCTCGTCCCTCGCCCCGCTTCTTTCTCCGCCGACGCCTGTCCCGCCGCCGCAGGCCACAGCCACCCCTCAAGCCACCCTCACCCTTCCCGCCCCCACGGAGGACCTTCCCCAGCCGCGCCTCCTGCGGGTGTGGCTGCCCCCCCGCTTCGACCCTCACGCCGGCACTCCCTCTGCCAGCCTGCTTAAGGCGCGTCTGGAAGCGTTCGAGGCAAACCACCCCGGCCTGAAACTCGATATCCGCATCAAATCCGAAGCCGACATCCTGCGCATCCTCTCCCTCACTGAGAGCGCCGCCACCGCTGCCATGCCAGACCTGGTTGCCCTTTCCTACTGGAACCTGCAAGAAGCGGCCTCGGCGGGCTTCCTGCACCCGCTGGAAGGTCTTTCTACCATCTTGCAGGATGCAGACTGGTATGCCTTTGCCCGCGAACTTGGGCATCACAAAAACATCCAATACGGCGTCCCCTTTGCCAGTGATGTACTCGTCCTTGTCTATCGTCCTGCCGTGTTCGAAGCGCCGCCCGCCTCATGGGAGGAAATGTTCACCTCGGGCGCTGTGCTGACATTTCCCGCCTCCGACCCGAAAGCCTTCTTTCCCCTCTCTCTTTATCTTTCCAGCGCTTCAACTCCGGTAGATGAACAGGGAACGTTGACGCTGGATGAAGCCCGCCTTATCCGTGTGTTCGAGTTTTACCGCCGGGCGCTTCAGTCGGGGAACATCTCTCTCTCAACCCGCAATAACGAGACCGACTCTCAAACCTTGCAGCTTTACCGCAGCGGCCTGGCAGATGCGGCAGTGGTGTGGAGTTCCAGCGATATCCTAGATTCCAGCGGAGGCTATGCTCCTCTGCCGGGCTTGGAGGGCGGTCATTATGCATTGGGCGATGGATGGGTGTGGGCGCTGGCGGGCGCCGCAAGCGAAAATCAACCCCTGGCGGTAGAACTGGCAGCATATCTCGTTGAGAGCAGTTTCATGGCCGAGTGGACGCGTGCCGCGGGCTTTCTTCCTACACGCCCGCAGGCGCTGAACGGCTGGGAGGACGAGGCGCTACACACCTCCCTTGGCGAAGCGCTTCAATCTGCCTACCCGCTCCCTCCTCAAGATGTGGTGGAAGTTGTGGGGCCTCTCCTGCAGGGGGGGGTGATCCGCATTTTTAACGGGGAATCGCCCGAAAGTGTGGCGCGAAGCGTAATCGAATCCCTGAAATGAAGAGAGATGTCGGGCCGCATCGCCGCTGTGGACGGAGCCGGCTATTCCTTCATCTTCACGTACATTACACTGGTGCCGCCCACATCCTGCGTGCGGATTTCAAAGCGGTCTTTGAGTTTGGCGATCATGCGTGAGAGTTGTTTGTGCCCGTAGGTGCGCGGGTCGAAACTGGGGTCCACCTGATAGATTGCCTGCCCGAGCGTGGCGAGGGGCGCCCAGCCATCCTGCCCTACTGCCATTTCGAAAGCCTGGCTCAGGACGGGCATTGGGTCGAGTTCTTCTTTATCTGCTTCATGCTGCTTTCGGCTGCCCGTCTTCTTTGCCTGAGCCTGTTTTTGCCGCGCGGCTTTTTTCTCGGCTGCCAGGTTTTCGGTGAAGACGAATACATCGCAGGCGTTGACGAAGGCTTTGGGGGTCTTCCTTTCGCCGATGCCCATGACAAAGACACCCGATTCACGGATGCGTGTGGCGAGACGGGTGTAGTCGCTGTCGGAGGAAACCAGGCAGAAACCGTCCACCACGCCGGAGTGGAGGATGTCCATCGCGTCAATGATCATGGCGCTGTCGGTGGCGTTCTTGCCCACTGTGTAGCGGAATTGCTGGATGGGCTGGAAGGCGTGATAGTTGAGGACATCCTTCCATGAGTTCATATTGCTGGTCGTCCAATCGCCGTAAATGCGGCGTACCGTCACCTGACCGTGTTTGCCGGCTTCCACCAGCATTTCGGGCAGAAGGGAGGATTGGGCGTTGTCGCCGTCAATCAGGATGGCAATTTTGTGGCGTGAGAGATTATCGTTTTCCATGAGGCGATTATAACCTTCATCAGGGGGTGAGCGGCACGGGGGTGTTCAAGCCGTCGGGTTTGGGGGTGAAGCGTCCGAGGTCGCGGCAGGAAGCGGAGCCTTCGCGGGGGAAGAGGCCTTGGTCGCTGTTCACTTCCACCTGGATTGGGCTTTCTTCCTTGTAGGCGCTGTCCACGGTCAATTTGAGGGTGATTTGGTATCCCAGCGGGATGACGGCGATTTGCTGGGTTTTATCGGGGTGCGGGCGGTCTTCGTCGAGGGCGTAGAGGGTAACGGTCAGGTTGGTGAGGGGCACGTTGCCAATGTTTTTGAGCGTCACGTATGCGTTGGTTACCTCGCCCATGCCGTGCAAAATATCGAGGTCGGTGTTGCAGCCGAGGATGATGATGCGCAGCGCCGGCGCGTTGGTGAGGGGAGTGGGGGTGAAGGTGTTCAGCGGCGTTTCTGTGACGGTGGGGGAGGGCTGGTTGGTGCTGGTGGGAAGAAATGTCGGCGTGAGACTGGGCGAAGGGGTGAGCGTGGCAATGATCGGCGTGGAGGTGGCGACGCCAATAATCACCGGGGTGGGGCTGTAGATGGCTGGCGTGCGTGTGGGCGGCAGGAAGGACGTGGGCTGCGGCAGCGGCTGAACCACCCAGCCGTTACAGGAAGCGAGGGCGATGGAGAACAGCAAGAGCAGACTGATTTTTTTTGATAAGAGGTTGTCCATGTTTCTCCTTGCATTGAGAGCAGCCGGTGGAGAAGATTGTACTGCTGTTTAGGGGTTTGCGTAAGCCGGGGATTCTATTGAACCGCGAAGCCCGCCAAAAAACTTTCCATCTTTTTTTTGCGAACTTCGCACGCTCTTTACCGCCTTGCCAGAGGACAAGTTTGAAACTTGGTAACTGCCTACTTGTCACTGCGAGCGAGCGCAGCGAGCGTGGCAGTCTCCCCGCAAATGCTGGAGATTGCGCCTCGGGCGAGCCTCGGCGTGTCCCTTCGGGCTGGGTCTCGATACGGGCTTTGCCCTCCTCGACCAACAGCCCTCGCAATGACACACAGCGGCAGGTTTCTTCCCCCTTTTGGCTGACGGTAGGGAGTTATGAACTCGTCCTACACAGCGCTTCCAAAATCTTCAGGTGCGGGCGTGACTCCTTGACGCATCGGCGCAGCATTGGGAGTGCTGGCGGCGGTCACCGAGGCGGCGCGGAAAGTGTCGCATCAAGCTTGTCGAGATGAGGAGCAACTCGACGCGCAGATGAAGTCCTCAGATTTGCAGGAGAGGTCTCTATAAAACAAAACCCCCTCCCGTTGTGGGGAGGGGCAGGGGTGACTTTACCAGCCGCGAATATACGGCTCCCATTCGCGGTACTCGTTCAAATGTTTGCCAAAGATGTAAATGGCGCTGGCAGGCGGCTCTTTAGGCTGATGCAACAAATGCATGTGTGCCTCTTCCACTTTGCGCCCCCCCTTGCGGTGATTACAGTGCGGGCAGGCGGTGACCACATTCGTCCACTCGTGCTTGCCGCCCATGTGACGGGGGATAACGTGATCCACCGTCATACTGCCCTCGCGCTTGCCGCAATACTGGCAGGTATAATTGTCGCGTCGAAATACCTCGCGGCGCGTTAACTTGACGCGCGGCCTCGGGCGGTGAACCTGCACCTCCAGACGAATGATCGAAGGGCGCGGAATTAACTGCGATACGGTTTTGATGTGACCGCGTCCGTTCATCACCATGTCGGCTTTGCCCGCCAGGAGCAGCCCCACCGCACGGCGCGTGGTACAGACGTTGATCGGTTCGAAATTGGCGTTTAGCACCAGCACGGGTTCGTGCATTCTGCCTCCGCAACAGGCATGATTATATGCCACTTGCCATAATTCGTAAAACCCCACTTTTGGTACTCACCCACACCCGTCATTCAGGAGCATCCCATGAATATCCTCATTGCCGGCGGCGCTGGCTTTCTCGGTTCCGCCCTTGCCCGCTCTCTTGAACAGGATGGGCAGCGCGTCTTCATCCTGACGCGCCGTCCTCCTCGCGCCCCCACTCACCTCCACTGGGACGGCAAAACGCCCCGCGGCGGCTGGGTAGAACGCCTCCGCGAAATGGACGCCGTAATCAACCTCAGCGGTTACGGGCTGGATCACTGGCCCTGGACCCGCCGCCAAAAACAGAAGTTTCTCGACTCCCGTATCGAACCCGCCCGGGCGCTGGCTGCTGCTATCGAAGCCTCTTCTCCCCGTCCCCGCATCTTTGTTCAGGCTTCGGGCATCAACCACTATGGCTTGCGCAGCGATACCATCGCCGATGAAACCACCCCTCCCGCAGCCGATTTCCTTGCCCAACTGACGGTGGCATGGGAAGAAGCGAGCCAATCCATCGAGCCGCTGGGGGTGCGGCGTGTGGTCATTCGCACGGCGGTGGTTCTGGCGCGGCGCGGCGGTTTATTCCCGCTCATGGCTTTGCCGGTGCGTCTGTTTCTCGGCGGCAGGTTTGGAGATGGCAAACAAGCCGTCCCCTGGATTCACCTGGAGGATTACATCGGCGCAGTTAAATTTCTCATCCAGCATGAAAACGCGCACGGTCCCTTCAACCTGGTTGCCCCCGCGCCCACCTCCAACGCCGACTTCATGCGCATCATTGCCCGCGAACTTCACCGCCCCTATTGGCTTCACCTCCCAGCCTTTTTGTTGAAAATTCCGCTGGGTGAAATGAGCGTTTTGCTCACCGAAGGCAGTTACTCCCAACCTAAACGGCTGCTCGAACTGGGCTACCAATTTCGCTTTCCCACCCTGCAAGCAGCCGTGCGGGATATTTTCCAATAACCCGGCAGGAACCTTCATGAAAAAAATCCTTCTTGTAATCGTCCTCGCGCTTTCCGCCTGCAATCTCCCCTCAGCCCCTGCAGCCGAGCCGCCGCTTCCCACCGCCTATATTGACCCCTCTTACCCAACCATAGAAGCGGCGCCCGCCTCGGCGGTTCAATCTGCCAGCGGCATCGAAGTCCGCATGAACCGCGTCTGGCGCGATGGCAAGGAAGTGCACGCCGAAGTGTGCTACACCCTCCTCGATCCCTCCGACTGGACTATCTGGAACGCCAGCCTGCAATACCCCGGCGGTTCGCTCCTCGACTTTGGCTCGACCCTGCTGACCCTGCAGGACGCCTCGGAAGGACAATCGGGCTTGCGCTGCGACGACCTGACCTTCTTCAACGTGCCGCCCGATGCCGACCTGACCGCCGCCGTCCTCATCATCGACTCGATTGCCGCGCCTCCCCGCGCCGAAGAATATTGCACGATTTATCTGTTCAAGATTCAGCAAAAACTTTCCGAGCGCGGCATTCCCATCACGCTGGCTTGTGTGGAGTCGGCTGGGGTGCAGACTCTGCAAATTGTGGGCAAACCAGACTCAATGTCGCAGGAGGAAGCGGAACAAATCGTCTTCAGCGATGAGTTTTATACCGTGCGCGGTCCGTGGACGTTTTCCTTCAATCTTGGTCAGTGATGCTGTATAATCGGCGCATGGCTGCCGAATGTTTTGCGAAGGTGTACTATTACCGCCATCTTTGACCGTTGCGATGGTGTAGTCGAACGCGCCCACCATCGAGGGCGCGTTTTTGTTTGTATAATTTCATCATTCTGTTGATCTATGGAGAGACTGCCATGAATATCGAAGAACAGGTCGAGCTTTTGATGCAGGGCACCGAATACGGCGACGAGGAATTGAAGCAGGCGATGACCAACGAACTGCGTCAGCGCCTGATCGAAGCCGAAAAGGAGGGAAGACCTCTGCGCGTCTATTGCGGCTACGACCCCACCTCCACCGACCTGCACCTGGGGCATACCATCACCATGCGCAAACTGCGCCAGTTTCAGGATTTGGGGCATGAGGTGACGTTTTTGATTGGAAGTTACACGGCGCTGGTGGGAGACCCTTCGGATAAAAACAAAGCGCGTCCTATCCTGACCGAGGAGCAGGTCGCCGAAAATGCCCGCACCTACGCCGAACAGGCTTTCCGCGTGCTGGACCGTGAGAAGACCAAAATCCGTTATAACGGCGAGTGGCTGAGCAAGTTGACATTGGTGGATTTGATTCGCCTGGGGCAGAATTTTACGGTGCAGCAATTTCTGGCGCGCGAGAATTTCGCCAAGCGCCTTGAAAAGGGCGAAGCCATCTACCTGCACGAGACTTTCTATGCCTTGATGCAGGGCTACGATGCGGTGGCTCTGCAAACCGATGTTCAGGTGGGCGGCACGGATCAGTTGTTCAACATCATCGTTGCCGGGCGCAAGTTGCAGGAGGCGCTGGGGCAAAAGCCGCTGGTGGGAATCATCACTGGTATTCTGCCCGGCACCGACGGCGTCCAGCGCATGTCCAAATCCACCGGCAATATCGTGCCGATCAACAGCGGCGCGGAGGATATGTATGGCAAGTTGATGTCTGTTCCCGATTCGGCGATGGGCACGTACATGCGCCTTGCCACGCGCTGGACTCCGCATGAGATTGAGGCGCTCGAAGGGGAAGTGGCCTCTGGCAGAATGCATCCGCGCGATGCGAAGATGAAGATGGCGTTTGAGATTACGTCCATTTTCTATGGCGAGGCAGAAGCGGCGGCGGCGCAGGAAGCGTTTGTCAGGATGTTCCAAAAGAAGGAAACGCCGCAGGACATGCCGGAATATCGCCTGCAGGAGGGACAGACGGTGCTGGACGTGATTTTGGCGGCGGAGATGGCTTCGAGCCGCAGCGAAGCGCGGCGTTTGATTGACCAGAAGGGCGTGCGCCTGGATGGAGAGGTGTTGGAGCGCGGCGATATGCCGTTCCCTCATGCCGGCGTGCTGCAGGTGGGCAAACGAAAATTCCTGCGCGTGATAGGGTGAGGCGCTCGCCTTACGAGGAACGCCTTGAGGGTTTTTGTGAAGCCGGTCGGATTTCGTTCAAACCTTATCGTGTGGATTTGACAATCCGCATGAGCAAAATCAGGAGCGAAAATCACGAGCGAAACATTGACCTGAAATAAAAAAGGAGCAACCGGCAGGTTACTCCTTTTTTTCTTCCTGTTCGCTGAGCATCTTGAGAAATGCCTCCACCACTTGCGGGTCGAGAATGGTGCCGGAGATTTCTTTGAGGTAGGCGATGACTTTTTCGCGGGGCCAGGCTTTGCGGTAGGGGCGGTCGGAGAGCAGCGCGTCCCAAATATCCACCACAGAGAAGATGCGCGCCGCCAGCGGAATTTGCTCTCCCTTCAATCCGCGTGGATAGCCGCTCCCGTCCCAGTGTTCATGGTGGCAGTAGGGAATATCCAGGGCGGGGCGGAGGTACGGAATGAGTGAAAGCAGGTCAAAAGCGTATTGCGGATGTTTGCGCATCTCGTCCCATTCCGTATCGTTCAAAGGACCAGTTTTGCGCAGGATGTGATCGGGTACACCCATTTTTCCAATGTCGTGGAGCAGTACGCCGCGATAGATGTTAATCAGGCTGTCTTCGTTGACTTTCATGTATCTTGCCAGATCCATGGTCAGGCGGGTCACGCGGCGGGTGTGACCTTCGGTTTCGCGGTCACGCAGTTCCAGCGCGCGCGCCCAGCCTTCGAGCGTGGTATCGTATGCCTGACGGATCTCCTGGTTGGAACGCTGCAGGTTTTCGAAGAGTTGAGAGTTGTCAATTGCAATGGCAGCTTGTCCGGTCAGCGTTTGCATGAATTGCAGCCAGTCGTCGGTGGGGGTGAGCGGCGAGCGGTTGAAAATTTCGAACAACCCCTTGACCTGACCTTTGATAATCAGCGGCACGCCGATGTAGGAAACAAAGCCTTCGCGCGTGAGCAACGGGTCGCGCCCAATATCTTCGCTTGCCTGAAGATCGGGGATGATTTCGATTCTTCCTTTCATCACCACCTGTCCTGCCAGCCCTTCGCCGAGTCTCATCAGCGGGCGGGTGGGAGAGGCGGAGCGGAAGCCGGCGCTGCACAGGTAGGTGAGGCTTTGCAGGTCTGGATGGTAGAGCAGAATGTCCACTGCGTCTACTTTGAGATGTCTCAGCGTGTGGTCCATCAGGATGTTGAGGGTCACACGCAGGTCGGTGGAGGAAGCGATGGCGGAGTCGATGTCGCGCAGGGTGGTCAGTTTTCGTACCTGTTCCTGGCTTTGATCGAACAGGTCAGCACGGTGGATGGCGTTGCCGGCAATTTCGGCGAGCGTTTCGAGCAGCGGGGTGTACTCTTCGATGCGGCGGTTGGCTTCAATTTGCACCATGAGCACGCCCAGGATGCCATCGCTCGATTTGATGGGGATACCGCTGCCTGTGTATCCCTCCAGAATCGCATCGCGGTTGCCGTCGAAGAGCAGAGGGTCGTGTTTGAAATCGGAAGAGATGTAAGTTTTGCCGCTGGTCAGGACGTGCCCGACGATACCCTCATCTGGCTTGAGGTGTTTGTATTTTGTCCGCACAGAGACGCCTCTGGCTGCGCGCTGAACGATGAGGTTGGTGGACGGGTCGTGAATCCAGACGGAGCCATTTTCCGCCGCGAGCAGGGCGAGGGTCTCATCCAGCAGGATGTTGCACATTTCCGTCTGCGATTGGGTTTCGCGCAGAGAAGACGAAAGGCGGTTGATGGTCTCCACTTCCTTGAGGCGGCGTTGGGCTTCATCGTAGAGGCGGGCATTTTTGATGGCGGTTGCCGCTTGCTGAGCCAGGCTTTCGAGGAAGTTGAGGTCGGAGACTTTATATTCATTGTCAATCCCGCTGCGCCAGACGACCAGCAGACCGGTCAGTTGTTCTTTTTCCATCACCGGCACGCCCATGAGGTGTTCATGAGGCTGGGAGGTTGTGCCTTCGATGGTGATGGCGCGGGGATCGAGCGCTGTATCGTTGACGATCTCCCCAATTTTGTTGAGAGCGATTTGCCCCAAAATGCCGTGCCCCAGTTGCAGTGGGAAATTTCTGATTTGCTCCACTTCGGCGCCCTGGGCGGCGATTGCCCTCAGGAACGGTTTGGACGGGTCTGGCAGGTACACTGCGCTGCTTTCGCTGTTCAGCAGGTCTTTGGCGTAGGCTGCGATTTTGTTCAGCACTACATCCAGTTGAAGGGTGGCGGAGATGTCGCGTCCCACCTCGGCGATGGCAGCCGCTTCTTGTGCGCGCCGCACGATTTCCTTGAACAAGTTCGAAGATTCGAGCGCAACAGAAATCTGATTGGCAATGCTGGTCAGGAAACGCAGCTCGACCTGGCTGAAAACTCCGTTGGAGCGCAGCCGCCAGGCGTTGACTGCGCCGATACATTTGCCGCGCAAAATCAGCGGGGCCGACATCATCGTGTCCACTTCTGCGTCTTCCATGGGGGTTCCGCTGAGATGGACTTTTCTTGTGTCTTTGGCAAGCAGGTCTATGATTTCGGCTTTGCCGCTGGCGACTACATTCCCTGTGATGCCCTCGCCAACTTGAATGGTTTGGGCGAGCAATTGACGGCGGTATTTGCCCTGGGCCGCTATGACCTTGAGCGTGGTGTTATCGTTCTGCAACAGGTAAATCGCTACATGGTTGGCTTGCAGGAGCTCGAGGGCGCGCTGAGTGACCTTTTCGAGCACGGGGGTGATATCTTGCGTGGTGGCGATTTCATTGGCAATCTCCACCATTGTTTCGATAATTTGAGTGCGGCGGCTTTCTTCTTGGAACAGACGTGCGTTTTCGATGGCAGTGGCGGCATGGGTGGCGAGCATTTCCAACAGAGCCAGCTCCTCTTCTCCGTAGGAATTTGGCTCGTAGGATTGCGCTGAGATCATGCCAATCACTTTGTTGCCAATGCGCATCGGAACTGCCGCGACCGAGCGCACCCGCCGGGGCGACCCAAAGCGCACCGCCCGCGTTTGCTTGATATCCGACTCGTCTTTCAGGATGACACTCTTACCGCTGTTGATGATATCGGCGCTGAAGCCTTTTTGGGCGGGGACGCTTTCATGCGTGTATCGCGTTCCCGCTTCCACAGCGTATACTGCCGTAATTTCGCTTTTATCCTCGTTAACCAACGTAATCAGAAACACATCGCTCGGCATTAACTTTGCCGCGGCTTCATGGATTGCGCTGTAGATTTTCTCGGTGTCTTGGGTGAAGCGGATGATATCCTGGCTGATGCGGTGCAGAATAGCGCGGCGTTCGGAGGCTTGCAGGGCTTGATGATAAAGCCTTGCATTACCGATGGCAATCGCGGCTTGGTTCGCCACAGCGAAGGCAAATTCGGCGTCTTCCGCGGTGTAATGGTTGATTTGATAGCTGTCCAGCGTGGCGAGGCCGATGACCTGCCCTTTGTAAACCAGCGGAACGATCAGGAAGGAATTGACCTTTTCGATGCCTTCAATGAATTTGTAGTCCGGGTCCTCGCGGGTGTTATTGGTCCAAACGGGTTGAAGGGTTTGGATGGCGCGCTGTTTAAGGATGGAATCCTGTACATTCAGAATTTGTCCGACGGCAAGCACACCTTCCGGGAATCCTTGTGCAGCAGCAATGCGCAGTTTGGTGCCTTCCAGCAGCTGAATGGTTCCCGAATCGCTGGGAATCAATTTCAGCATGTGCTGAAGGATGGTTTGCATGATTTTGTCCAGTTCCAGGGTCGAGGTGGTGATGCGCATCAGGTCGAGCATGGACTCTTCACGCTTGCGCTGTTCGCGCTCCGCCTGGAACAGGATGGCGTTTTGAATTGCCACAGCGGCAGAATTGGCGAAGGTTTGGATGAGCGTTACATCACGTTCGCTGAAGGCGTTGGGGCGGTGGCTGTCCAGGTTGATAAAGCCGACCACCTCATCTTGTGAAATCATGGGGACGCCCATCCAGCCGCGAATTTTCTCCGAGCCCGGCCATTGTTCAAAGCGCGGGTCAGTTTGTGCATTTTCCATGACCATCGGGCGGCGGGAGGAGGTCAGTTCCTTCCACTTGGCGGTGGGAGGCACTTTTTTGCCGATCAATTCCAGGTCGGGAGGAAAGCCTTTTACCGCGACAATTTCCATCTCGCCATCTCCTGTTCCAAAGAAGATGGAAGCACTATCGTAGGAGACGAGTTTTCGGGCGGAAATCAGAATTTGATCGAGGAGCGGGGCAAGTTCGATGTGAGCACTCAGTGATGCTGTTGCCTCGCGCAGCGCTTCGGCTTCCATGCGCCGCCTGCGTTCGTTTTCGTACAAGCGCGCTTTTTCGAGGGCGGTTCCCAGCGTTCCGGCCACAGTTTCCAGAAGTTGCTCATCTTCTTCATCGTAGGCATTGGGCTGACGGCTTTCGACGTTGAAGACGCCGATGATCTTTTTGTTGACGCGGATGGGAACGCACAATTCCGAGCGCATGCCTGGAGCGATCTCGATGAAGGATGAATCTTGAGTAACATCTCCCAACCGTATGGGGATGCCGAGCCGTACTGATTTGCCGGTCACGCCTTGGGTAATGGGAGTGCCATCCTTCCAGTCTTCGACATTGGCTCCGGAATAGGAAGGATGAGGCAGCAACATATCCCCCTGTTCATTGAGCAGTAACACGCCGCACACTTCGTTGTACACTGTCGAAACGATTTGAACGACTCTTTCGATAATCTCGTCTTCAGAGGTGCTTTCGGTGCCAGCCAGGGTGATGGCATTGAGCACTCTCAGCTCACGCAGCTGCCGCTGCAGGGCGAATTCGGTTTCTTTATCTCTGGTAACGTCTATCAGGATTCCCTGCCAATAGCGAGGGCTGCCGTTCTCGTCGCGGATGAGAATGGTATCTTCCTTGAGCCAGATAACCCGCCCATCTTTACAGACGAAGCGATATTCTTCGGTAAAACGTTCGCCGCGCTCATGCGAAATACGCGCCGTCTCCAGAATGCGTTCCCGATCGGCTGGGAAAATTTGATTTTGCCAGAGGTATGGGTCTTCAATCCACTCTTGCGGCGTAAAGCCGGTTAATTCCTTCAGGCGGGGGCTGATGTAAAAAGTTGTCTCGGTCTTGTCCAGCGCATCCAGAAAAACGACAGCCGGCATCTGTTCCACCAGCGTCTGATACCTCACCTCCACTTCGCGTTTTGCCGCCTGTTCGCGCGCAAGGTTGTTCTGTGCAATGGCATTGGTAATCACCACCGGCAGGCGGTGCAGATAATCGCTCTGTTTGACGAGATAATCTGCTGCTCCCGCCTTCAGTGCCGCCACTGCAGCTTGCTCATCTCCCTGCCCGGTGACCAGTACCACCGGCGGCGGCATGGGCATTTCTCGAATCTTAACTAATAAATCCAGCCCAGAGCCATCCGGCAGGCGCAGATCCGAAAGCACCAGGTCAATATCCTTTTCAGTGGCGAGCAGATTCAATGCCTGGGTGATGGACTCACAGCGCAACAGAACAAACTCCGTTTTGAGGTTGTTCTCCAGAGTGCGCTGCGCCAGTTCGATGTGCGCAATTTCGTCTTCCACGTAAAGAATTTTCATCACAGCCCAATACCTCATCATGACGACGCTTTCACCCCCTGGTTACCGCTAACCGCTGTCATTATAAAACAAAGTGACAGCAAAAATCCGGTGATGTGAGGCCTGGAATGTCTCGGTACACGGTCGCCTTGCGGGCAGCTGAACGTCCCTAACATACCTTCGCCCCCCGTTGCTTCTTTCTGGCAAATAAAATTGTTGGTGAGAGCCTAAAACAAAAGACGCCTTACGGCGTCCGTTAAAGTACGAAGCAGAAGAAGAGGCGTCGAGGGGATTCGAACCCCTGAATGAGGGTTTTGCAGACCCTTGCCTTACCACTTGGCCACGACGCCATGTTAAAGACCTGAGCGGGCGATGGGATTCGAACCCACGACCTTCTCCTTGGCAAGGAGACGTTCTACCACTGAACCACGCCCGCGTTTTCGACTAACCTTCAGCCGAGAGTGCCGAGACACAGAATCGAACTGTGGACACCGCGATTTTCAGTCGCGTGCTCTACCAACTGAGCTATCTCGGCGATATTCTGTTGTTAAGCGTGCGGAATTTTACTTGGTGACTTGGGGATTGTCAAGCAAAGTTTGACGGCGATTGCTTACATCTTGGGCGCAGAGCGAACAACGTTGGAGAACCCTGCCTGTGCATTACGCGCAATCACCCCTCGCATCTCTCTTGACCTGAACCTGCTTCGCCACTACAATCCTTGTCCTATGTTTGAAACTCTCACCTCCCGCCTCAATCAGGTATTCGACCAATTGCGCCGCCGCGGCAAACTCACCGAAGCCGATGTGGATGCTGCCATGCGCGAAGTGCGGCTGGCGCTGCTCGAAGCAGATGTGCATTTCAGCGTCGTCAAAACCTTCATTGCCCGTGTGCGTGAACGCGCCATTGGCGCAGAAGTTTCCAAAGCGCTCGCGCCGGGGCAGCAAGTCATCAAAATCGTCAACGAGGAACTCATTGCCACCCTGGGCGAACCGGCGCCGCTCAACCTGACGGGACCCAAGCCGCGCGTCATCATGATGGTCGGCTTGCAGGGTTCGGGGAAGACCACCGGCGCAGGGAAACTGGCGCGCCTGGTGCGCTCTAAAGGCGAACGCGTGATGCTGGTGGCCGGTGACCCGTACCGTCCTGCCGCGGTCACTCAATTGCAGCAACTCGGCGAACGCATTGATGTCCCTGTGGAGGCAGACCTCTCGATCAAGCCGCCGGAACTGGTCCGGCGTGCCTTTGAAAAAGCCCAAAAGGGCGGGTACAGCGTCATGATTGTGGATACGGCCGGTCGGTCACAGTTGGATGCGCAGTTGATGGACGAGCTGAAAGCCATTACAGCGCAAGTCCCGCCGGTGGAGACTCTGCTTGTGGTTGATTCTATGATCGGTCAGGAGGCGCTGAACATTGCGCAAGGGTTCCGCGATGCCATCTCCATCAGCGGCTTGATGCTGACGAAGATGGACGGCGATTCGCGCGGCGGCGCGGCCATCTCCATCCGCTCGGTGACCGGCGTGCCGATTAAATTCATCGGTACCGGCGAAAAACTCGACGCGCTGGAAACGTTCGACCCGGGACGTCTCGCTTCGCGTATTTTGGGCATGGGTGATGTCATCGGCTTGATTGAAAAAGCCGAAGCCGCCTTCGACCAGGCCACGGCACAAAAAGCGGCGGAGCGCATGATGAAGGGGCAGTTCACCCTCGAAGACTGGCTCGAACAGATGCGTCAAATCAAAAAGATGGGTCCGCTTGCTCAAATCATGGAAATGCTGCCGGGGCAGTTGGGTCAGGCGGCGCGGCAGATTGACCCGAAAGAAATTGACCGCAATTTCAAACAGACCGAAGCCATCATCAATTCGATGACGCGCCAGGAACGCCGCAATCCCGATATTCTCAACGCATCCCGCCGCCGCCGCATTGCCGCCGGCAGCGGGATGGATGTGCAGGATGTGAACCGCCTGATCAAGCAGTTCCGTGAGGCGCAAAAGATGATGAAGATGCTCCAGAAGAGCGGGGGGAAGGGGCTGGGCAGGCTGTTTGGCTGACGCCCTGCGCCGGCTCGGTGAAATTCTCTGGTAAAATAGCGCCTGCGATTTCAGCCCGCATGTGTTCCTTTCACACCCCCTCTATGCCTGTCTGAAACGCAAATCAACCTTGTGTGTAGTCACACATCACAACAGGAGAAAACAGCAAGATGGTTCGTTTACGTTTACGCCGTATTGGGTTAAGGGGTCAGCCCACGTATCGTGTCGTCGCCGCGGACAGCGAGTCCCCTCGCGACGGACGTTTTTTGGAGATTTTGGGCTTTTACAATCCCCGCACCCAGCCCGCAACAATCCACTTGAAGGAAGACCGCGTCTTCCACTGGATGAAGAACGGCGCCCTGCCGACCGAATCGGTGGCGCAGGTCTTCAAAGCCGCCGGCACGCTGGAGCGCTGGGAACGCTTCAAAAAAGGCGAAGCGCTCGAAACGCTCCTGAAAGAAGCCGAAGAAGCGGAAGCCAAACGCGGCGCTTCGAGCAAGACAAGCAGATAATTGCCCTCACCCTTCACCCTTCCCCCTGTGAGGGGAAGGGTAACCCTCTCCCCAAAAGGAGAGAAACAGGCTGAGGGAGAGAGTTGGTTATGAAAGAACTGATCGAATATATTGCCAAATCGCTGGTAGATCGCCCCGAAGCCGTGCAGGTGCGTGAAACGGGGGGCGGTTCCAAAATCCGCATTGAACTCAGCGTTGCCAGAGAGGATATGGGGCGCGTTATCGGTAAAGGCGGCAGGGTCGCCAACGCCATCCGCACCCTGCTGCGAGTGGCGGCTGAGCGCGAAGGGAAGCAAGTCACCCTCGATGTGGTAGAGCCAGAATAAAATGGCTGACGCAAAGAAACCGGGCTCGCCAATTGGCGAGCCTCTTTATTTGAGTGTCGGGTTTCTCCGCCGCCCGCACGGGGTGCGCGGTGAAATCATCATGGATTTGCACACCGATTTTCCCGAACGCATGAAAAAAGGGAGGAGGATGTTCGTGGGCGAATCGCACACGCCGGTAACCCTGACCAGCGTACGTCCCTACAAAACGGGAATGCTCGTAAAATTCGAAAATATTGATACGCCTGAAGAAGCGGGTCTGTTTCGCAATCAATGGCTGTATGTGCTGGCAAAGGATGTGCCTCTGCCTCCCGGTCAACACTACAAACACGAACTGCTGGGGCTGCTGGTTTTCGATGACGCAGGAAAACCGCTGGGTAAGTTGGTGGAAATTCTGGAGACCGGCGCAAACGATGTGTATGTGGTGGCAGGCCACACTGGCAAGGAAATTCTCCTGCCCGCCATTCCCCCGGTCATTCTGGACCTGGATGTGGAGCAGCGCCGCCTGACGGTTCATCTGCTGGAGGGGTTGGTGGATGAGGAGAAGTAGAAAGTGGACAGTGGAAAGTAGAAAGTGGAAAGCCGTTAGCGGATTTTGAATACGTTTATGGATGATAAGAAATACTGGGTCGGTTTCAACCTTATCAAAGGCATTGGTGCGGTACGCATGCAGGGATTGGTGGCGTACTTTGGCGATTTGGAGTCCGCCTGGGGGGCGTCTGCGGCAGATTTGGCGGGAGCAGGCTTGGGGTCGAAGTTGATCGAACGGGTGCTTCAGGCGCGGCAAAGTGTGGATTTGGATAAGGTCTGGGCACGAATCGAAAAACAGGGCATCAAAGTCCTCACCTGGCAGGATGAAACGTATCCGCAACGCTTGAAAGAAATTGACCAGCCTCCGCCGGTCTTGTATGTGCGCGGTGCGTATCTGCCGGAGGATGTCTTTGCGGTGGCGATTGTCGGCACGCGCAGGGTGACGCCTTACGGCAGGCAAATCACAGAGGAGTTGGCAGCCTTCCTTGCGGCAAACGGTATTACGGTGGTCAGCGGGTTGGCGCGCGGGGTGGATGCGGTGGCTCATCAGGCGGCGCTCAAAGCAGGCGGGCGCACGATTGCCGTGCTGGGTTCGGGCGTGGATAAAATCTATCCGCCGGAGCATCGTGCGCTGGCAGAGCAAATGGTGGAGCGCGGCGCGCTGATGAGCGATTATGCGCCGGGCACTCCGCCGGATGCCTCGAACTTTCCGCCGCGTAACCGCATTATTTCCGGGTTGTCTCTGGCGGTTGTGGTAGTAGAAGCGGGCGAGACGAGCGGCGCGCTGATTACGGCGGAGTTTGCCGCCGAACAGGGACGGGAGGTCTTTGCTGTGCCGGGCAGTATCCTTGCGCCTCAAAGCAAAGGCACGAACAAGTTAATCCAAAACGGCGCGCTGCCTTTGTTGAGCGTCAACGATTTGCTGCAAGCGCTGGATTTGACCCGCGTGGGCGAACAGAAAGCGGCGCGCAAACTCATGCCTGATGACCCCACCGAAGCCAGGTTGTTGAGCGTCATCGGCAGCCAGCCTTTGCATGTGGATGAGATTCGCAATCAGGCGGGGCTGCCCATCGAGAAGGTTTCGGCGGCGCTGGCGTTGATGGAGTTGAAGGGGATGGTGCGTCAGGTGGGCGGCATGCAGTATGTTGCTGTGCGCGAGGAGCAGGCTGATTACAATATCCATACCGAACGGTGAGCGAGATGAACGAACATACCTATGCAGTGATCATGGCAGGCGGCGGCGGGACGCGTTTATGGCCCGTCTCTCGAAAGGAGACGCCCAAACAGTTGCTGCCGCTGCTCGGCAAGGAAACGTTGTTTCAAAGCACAGTGGCGCGCCTGGAACGTCTGTTCCCGCCGGAGCGCATTCTGGTGGTCACAGTTGAAGAACAGGCGCGTATCATGCGTCAGCAGGTGCCTTCCATTCCGCGGGAAAATTATCTGCTCGAACCTGCGCCGCGCGGCACGGCATCTGTGGTAGGATTGGCGGCTGCGGTGCTGCGGAGGCGCGATCCGCAGGCGGTGATGACGATTCAAACCGCCGACCATCACATTCGCAATCTGGATGTCTTTCAATATCTGCTGCGCACCGCTTTCGAGGTAGCGCAAAAGGATTATCTAGTCACGCTGGGGATTACTCCCACGTTCCCTTCAACGGGGTACGGTTATATTCAGCAGGGCGAGCCGCTGGATGGCGATTACAAATACCCGGTGTATAAGGTGAAGCGCTTCAAGGAAAAGCCCGATCAGGCTGCCGCACAGGAATTTTTGCGGAGCGGCGATCATTCCTGGAACAGCGGTATGTTCGTCTGGCGGGCGGAGGTTATCCTGGCGGAGATCGAGCGCCAGATGCCCGATTTATACCGCGTGGTGGATGCCATCGCTGCGGCATGGGAAACGCCGCAAAGGCAGGTGGTCATTGAAAAACTTTGGTATGATTTGCGCTCTCAAACCATAGACTACGGCGTAATGGAAAAGGCGGAACGTGTGGCGGTTTTGCCGGCGGGCGGTTTGGGCTGGAGCGATGTCGGGTCGTGGGATTCGCTCTTTGAGGTGCTGCTGCCTGATATGAACGGAAATGTTTCGGTCAATTCGCAACATTTGCCGCTCGATACGCACAACACGCTGGTCTATGGCATGAACGACGAACGCCTGATTGTCACCATCGGCATGGACGATGTGGTGGTGGTGGATGCGGGCGATGTGCTGCTGGTCTGTAAGACCGATCAATCGCAAAAAGTAAAGAATATTGTGGAGCATTTGAAAAAGCATCATCAGGAGAAATATTTATAGAGTATCCTTGTCCTTCCCCTTGTTGAAGATGACGATGAAGGGAGGACGAGGCAGGAGTGTACATGGAAGCATACTGCATGAAATGCAAAGCCAAACGTGAAATGAAAGACCCCGAGGCAGGTTTCAACGCCAAGGGGTCTCCGGTCACTATTGGCGTTTGCCCCGTTTGCGGGACAAAACTTTACAAAATGGGACGTACTGAAGCGCATGCCGGACTGACGCCTCCGCCCAAGCCGGAAAAAACGGTCAAAGAAGAGAAGCGCAGCGGCAAACTGGTCATTGTCGAATCGCCAGCCAAGGCGAAAACGGTCAGCCGTTACCTTGGCAAGGGATACACGGTGCGCGCTTCGGTGGGGCATGTGCGCGATTTGTTGAAGTCGCAATTATCGGTGGATGTGGAAAATAATTTTGCCCCCAAGTACCGCGTTCCCAACGAAAAGAAGGAAGTGGTGAAGGAAATCAAAAAACTTGCCCAAAAGGCAGAGGAGATTTACCTCGCCACCGACCCCGACCGTGAAGGCGAGTCAATTTCCTGGCACTTGATGGAAGCGGCGGAGATTGACCCGGCGCGCGCCAAACGCGTGGTCTTCCACGAAATTACGGAACCTGCCATCAAGGAAGCCTTTGCCCATCCGCGTCAAATCAACATGGACCTGGTGGATGCCCAGCAGGCACGCCGCATCCTCGACCGGCTGGTGGGGTACAGCATCAGTCCCATTTTGTGGGAGAAGGTGCGCAGCCGTCTTTCGGCGGGCAGGGTTCAATCGGTGGCGCTGCGGCTCATCGTCGAGCGAGAGCGTGAAATCGAAGCGTTTGTGCCGCAGGAATACTGGTCTATTCACGCCGAGTTCAAGCCGCAGGGGGCAAAGTCCACATTTACGGCAAAACTGGCGAAGATTGACGAACAGGAACCGCAGCTGCCCAACGAAGAGACCGTCCGTCCCATTTTGACGGATATGGAAACTGCCGCTTACACGATTACCAAAATCAAGCGCGGCGAAAGACGGCGCAAGCCTGCCGCGCCGTTCACCACTTCGACCTTGCAGCAGGAGGCTTCGCGCAAACTTGGTTTTACCGCCAAGCGGACGATGGCGCTGGCGCAGGCGCTCTATGAAGGTCAGGATGTGGGAAACGGCGGCGAGACAGGCTTGATTACCTACATGCGCACCGACTCGACAAATGTCTCTACCCTTGCTCAGCAGGAAGCGCGTCAATACGTGACCGAAAAATACGGGGCCGACTTCCTGCCGCCGGAACCGCCGCAATACACCAAACGTTCCGCCAACGCGCAGGAAGCGCACGAAGCGATTCGCCCCACTTCCGTCATGCGCACGCCCGAACAGGTGCAAAAGTATCTTGAGCCGGCCATGTTCAAGTTGTACCGCCTGATCTGGCAGCGATTTGTCGCTTCGCAAATGGAAGCGGCGGTGTACGATACCCTGCAGGTGGAAGTGACGGGCAAATCCAGCGCTCATGAGTATCTCTTGCGTGCTTCTGGCTCGACGGTGAAGTTTGCCGGCTTCCTGGTAGTCTATGAAGAAGCGAAGAGCGAAGACGCGCGGGCGGAGGAAGAGGAAGAAAACGTCCGCATCCCGGCTGGGATCGAGGAAGGGCAGCGTCAGGAACTGATCCGCCTCATCCCTGAACAGCATTTCACCCAGCCCCCGCCGCGTTACACCGAAGCCTCGCTGGTGCAGGCGCTGGAAGAGGAAGACATTGGGCGCCCCTCCACCTATGCCCCGACGATTTCAACCATTCAGCAGCGCGGCTATGTTGTCCGCGAAGACAAACGCCTCATCCCGACGGAAATTGGCATGCAGGTCAACGACCTGATGGTCAAGTATTTTTCGGATATTGTGGATTACAAGTTTACCGCCCGTATGGAAGAAGACCTGGATATGATCTCCAACGGTCAGGCGGAGTGGACGGAGGTCATTCACGAGTTTTACCATCCCTTCTCGGAGGATTTGAGGCGCGCCCAGGCAGAAATGCCTGTTACCAAGAGCGGACCTGAAAAAATCGGGCGCACCTGCCCCGAAGACGGCGGTGACCTGGTCATCCGCTATGGGCGGTTCGGAAAGTTCATCTCCTGTTCCAACTTCCCTGCCTGCCGTTATACTGAACCCTGGCTGGAGAAAATCGGCGTGCAATGTCCCAGAGACGGTGGCGACGTGGTCGAAAAGAAAACCCGCAAGGGACGCACCTTCTACGGCTGCGCCAATTACCCGAATTGCGATTTCACCTCCTGGAAACGCCCGCTTCAGCTGCCCTGCCCCAAATGCGGCGGGCTGCTGGTTGCCGCCAGCAAGCGCGAAGCGCAATGCACCAACTGCCAGGAGACATTTTTGCTGGAAGCCATTCTCCCTGAGGCAGTGGAATGACGGTGAAAACATCTGCCAACGTAAAAGCAGGCTGTCATGACGGCGCAAGGTTGGGTAGGCGTTCTTGAGCATCCCGCAAACAAGGGACTTGGATTTGGCAATCCAAGCCAGCGGTTTCCAAGCCGCCATTTTTTGCTCGTGCGGATTGCCAAATCCACACATGCCTCCCTTGTGGGCAGTCACCAAAAGCCAGTACGAGAGGGTTGAAAGGTATAGAATTTCCAGGCCGTTGGTACCTTCGATGGTTGTTTTCAAGGCGGGATGGTATATAATCTAGATAACAATCCACCCAAAAGGAAAATGCCATGGAAGCCGTACTCGCGATTGTCAGAAATCTCCTCAAAAACCCAAGAGTTGCCCTGATTGTAGGGGTGATCTTGGGTTTGTTGTTGGGTTTGATTATTGGATGGGGACTGTGGCCCGTCAAATGGACGGACGGCACGCCGGAAGTCCTGCGGGCAGATTTGCAGGAAGACTACCTGCGCATGGCGGCGGAAGCCTACGCCCGCAACAATGATCCCAACGACGCGCTTCGCCGCTGGGACGACCTGGGCAAAGCCGCTGCGAGTACGTACATACGCCTGCAAGTCAACCCCGGCAAAATTGACCCGGCGGTTTTACAAAACTACGGCGGGTTGATTCAAACGATGAAAGGTCCGATCGTCCCTGAACCTCAAACCGGCGCCGGCGCTTCCTCCAGCACGTTCATCATTCTGCTTTCGGTGGCGGTCATTCTCATCCTGCTTGGGGCGGGCGGCTTCTATCTCTACCGCCTGCTGCGCAAAGGTCCGGCGGTAACAACTGCGGTGATGCAAGCCGCTCAAGCCAGCCGCAATGCCGAGCGGACCAACTTTGAAGAACTGGGGCTCGCGCCTCCCATCACCCAAACCATGACCACGTACGTCCTCGGCGACGACCTATACGACGAATCCTTCAGCATTGATACCGCCGGCGGCGAATTTTTGGGCGAATATGGCGTAGGTATCTCCGAGACCATCGGCGTGGGCGAACCCAAAAAAGTAGCCGCGCTGGAAGTATGGCTGTTTGATAAAAACGACATCAAAACCGCCACCAAAGTGCTCATGTCGGAACACGCCTACAATGACCCCAACATCCGCGCGCGGCTGGAGCCAAAAGGCGATTTGCATGTCGTCAAGAAGGGGGAGCAGGTTCTTCTCGAAACGGCGACCCTGCAACTGCTTGCCACAGTGGTGGATTTGGAATACGGCATGGGCGCCCTGCCTCAGAACAGTTTCTTCGAACGCATCACGCTGGAACTGGCAGTCTGGCCCCGCGCCGGAAGTTAAACCTCCCCTCGGTAAATCAAC
>JBBITE010000008.1:0-98059 GCA_037440905.1 Anaerolineae bacterium
GTTATCATCAAAGACGAGCAGGTCAATGGAAAAGCATAAATGAGCAAACAATGAAAAAACTCTCACGTATTCTCATTCCCTGGATTGTAGTATCTCTACTCCTTTCCGCCTGTGGTTCATCTTCCACCCCCACCCCCATTCCCACTGTGGTGCTGGGCGACGGCGGCAGCGAAAATACCCCGCAGCCCATTGTGAGCCGAGGGGATATCATTGCCTCGGCGATACTCGTCCCGGCGCAGCAGGTGCAGTTGGCATTTGCCGCCGGCGGCAGCGTGGTCAAGGTCAACGCCAAAGCGGGTGACCGTGTGACCGCCGGATATATCCTGGTGGAGTTGGATGATGCGGTTGCCCGCCTCGAAGTGGAACGCGCCCAGCGCACGCTGCGCGAACTGACCTCTCCGGCTGCCATTGCCGCAGCCGAACAGGCGGTGGCAAACGCCCAGGAAGCCTACGACGAAGCCAAAAAGAAAGCCGACAGCCTCAACCGCCGCTTCGCCGATAACGTTACGCTGGATTACCTCGAAGCGCAGGTCACGCTGGCGCAGCAGGCGTTGGATCAAGCGCGGGAAGCCTACAACCGTACCCGCGGACTTTCTTCTGCCGACCCTGCACGAGCCAAAGCCGCCACCAACCTGTATAATGCCCAGCGGGCATATAACACTGCTCTGGCAAACCTTGCCTGGTTTACCGAAAAGCCCTCCGAAACCGAAGTTGCCCGCATTACGGCAGACCTCAACGCCGCCGCTGCGGCATTGCAGGAGGCAAAGTGGTATCTTGCCGAATTGAAGGGCGAGACTGTCCCCGCGGAAGCCTCCGGCGCCAAACTGACTCAACTTCAGCAAGCCCGTGCTGACCTGCAAGCCGCACAACTCCGCCTAGCACAAACCCGCCTGGTTGTGCCCTTCGACGGCCTCGTGGCGCAGGTCAACGTCACGGCGGGGGAGTACGTCCTGCCGGGGCAGGTGCTGGTCATCCTCAGCGATGTGGATCATTTGCAAGTCAAAACTACCGACTTAAGCGAACGGGATGTGGTCAAGGTGAAGGCAGGGGCGCCGGCGGTGATTCGTGTCGAAGCCTTGAATCAGGAGTTTCGCGGAACCGTTCTTTTCATCTCTCCGCTGGCAAGCACGCTGGGCGGAGATGTGGTGTACGAGGTTACCCTTGCCTTCGATGAACAGCCTGCCGGTGCGCTCGCCGGCATGACGGCGGACGTGGTGTTTACGAACGAGTAGCGCCGCCCTTCCTGAAATCATCCGCGCAGAACACGAATGTTCATGAAAAGAAGAAAGAAATTTGCGGCGCTTCTTGAACTTTGTGAGCGAACAGGTGAATACAGATAACACCACAGTGATTGCCCACACCTCGCGCGCCCTGTGCGTTGTGGGCAATCACCCTTAAAATCTGCCTGACATACAACCCCATCATACCCTGCGGAGGAATGATCCCTTGCTCCCTACCAAAATCACAGTCATTGGCGCCGGCTCGGCATCGTTTGGCGAAAATACTCTTTCTGCCATCATGCGTTCGAAACGTCTCAAAGGCTCCACACTTGCGCTGGTGGATCGTAATGCCGAGGCGTTGGATATTGTCTATCGGCTGGCAAACAGGCTGAACGTCGAGTGGGATGCGGGGTTTGTCATCACGGCGCATACCCATCATGCCGAAGCGCTGCCGGGCAGTCAATTTGTCGTCAATGCCATCGAAGTCGGCGCGCGCGAAAATTTGTGGAAGCGCGATTTTGAAATTCCCCTCCAATATGGCGTGCGCCAGCCCTATGCCGAGAATGGCGGGCCGGGTGGGTTTGCTCATGCGGCGCGGAATATCGGTCCCATTTTGCAAATTGCGCGCGACATGGAACAAATCTGCCCCGGGGCATGGTTTGTCAACTTCACCAATCCGATGATTCGCATTTGCGATGCGGTCAACCGTCACAGCCGTATCAAAGCGGTGGGGCTGTGTCATCAAATTTATGCCGGTTATGTCATGGTTGGCGTTGCCTTGGCGAAGGACCTCGGCATTGAAGTGCCGGAAGGATTGAGCGGCGTGCATGCCGCAGTGGATCAACACCCGCTGCAGCATCGTGTGCGCGAACAAATCGTTCCGCTGGTGGATATTCGCGCGGCGGGATTGAATCACTTCACGTGGATTCTTTCTATCCATGACCGCCGCACCGGCGAAGACCTTTACCCGCTCTTTCGCAAACGCTTCTTCGAACTAGACCCGAACTTTGAGCCGCTCACGAGGGACGTTTTCTCCGCCTTTGGCTTGTTCCCGGTGCCGGGCGATACGCATTTGTGCGAGTATCTGCCCTGGCTGAGCGATCCCAACACCAAACCCTGGGAGAAATACAACATCCGCTTGTACGATTGGGATTTGATGGCGGCGGTGCGGGAGTTTGAACTGTTCCGATTGAATGAGATGGCAAACGGCGACGCCACCATTGACGGCTTGCTCGATACTGATTCGGAAGGCGCGCTCGAAATGATCGAAAACATGGCGGGGGCTACCACCCATTATCACCTGGCTGCCAACCTGCCGAATAGCGGTCAAATTTCCAACCTGCCGCTGGGGGCAACAGTGGAAACGCCGGTCATCGTCAATGGGGCGGGAATCCAGCCGGTTCACATGGGTGCCCTGCCCGAACCCATTGCCGCGCTGCTGCGGCGTGAAATCACCACCGCCCAACTGTGTGTGGATTCCGTTGTGGAGGGTTCACGCGAAAAGGCGCTGCAAGCGCTTCTGCTCGACCCGGTGATTCCCGATATAAGCACCGCCAAAAAGATTTTGGATGATTACCTGACGGAATACCGCGCGTATCTTTCCCAATTCTGGGCGTAATGCGCAATTTGTAGGTCAAGAACAGCGCGCGTAGAAGGCGGAACACAAAGAACACGAAGGTTTGAGAGATTTTTCTTCGTATGTTTCGTGCTGCAAACGTTCTTGCACCCCTGAGCCTGCGGCTTTTGTGCAGGCGCACAACACCTCTTAACTTGTGAGAGACGAACGGAGAGACTGCTGTGAAAATTAGAAATGTCCTTGAGACCGATAGCGCGCTAATACGTCAGGCCGCGCAGTTGCTGGTGGATGCTTTCCGTGAGCATTGGCCCGGCGCCTGGCAAACGCTGGACGACGGACTGGAAGAGATTCACGAAATGCTTGCCCCCGAGCGGATTTTGCGCGCGGCAATAGATGAGGCGGGTAATGTGTTGGGAGTTATCGGCGGCATTCCCGAATATGATGGAAAGGTTTGGGAATTACATCCGCTGGCGGTGCAGCCCTCCCTGCAGGGACGGGGCATTGGGCGCGCGTTGGTGAAAGATTTTGAAGAACAGGTTCGTCAGCGCGGCGGCTTGACGATCATGCTTGGAGCGGATGATGAAAACCACATGACCTCTCTCTCCGATGTCAATTTGTATGAGAACACATGGGAAAAGATTCGCACCATCCGTAACTTCAAACGGCATCCCTACGAGTTCTATCAAAAGATGGGCTTTGTCATCACCGGCGTAGTGCCAGATGCCAATGGCAGAGGCAAGCCGGATATACACATGGCGAAGAAGGTTGAATAACAGCCTGGCGCAATTCGAATACCGCAGAACCCCTGCGGTATTTTTTTTATTACCACTAGATCACGAAGCCCTCGCGCAGACTTGGCGCAAGAGACCGCCGAATACGCCCTTTCGCAAAGTACTGAGTAGACTTGATTTGAAATCAGGAAATCTCTGCGAAGATGAAAAAGAAATTCGAAATTCTTCGTAACTGCCTACCTGTCACTGCGAGCGAGCGTGGCAGTCTCACCGCAAATGGTGGAGACTGCTTCGTGGCGTCAAAGCGCCACTCGCAGCGACAAACTCTAAAGATGTTTCCAACAGAGCGAGGTGAATACGAATAAAGTCTATTCTTCAAGATTCAGATATACAAAACATGTTGTGTTGTTGTGTGATGATGTTTGAAAAATTTTAAAGTGATTTTATTGCTCAAAAACCTTTACATAAATTCAATAATAGATACAATCTGTAATAGTCATACAACATCATCGCATGATTCAAGAATGCATTCATTGAATCATCAACATCAATACCGAACGATGATGATTGTATGATGCAGTCAAGAGAGAAAAAAGTTTTCGTGAAAGAGTCTCTTGATTGATACAAGGAAAAGGACTCGACATGTATATCTGCGTATTATCAAGCACGCCCGATGATCCAAACGACAAACCCTACGATCCTTCGCCGCACATGAACGGCTTCAAATGGAAACACCATCTGGTACAGCCGTTGAACGCGGAAAAACAACTGCGCGATCTTGTCAACGAAGGCGTGGATGTATTTGTCAACCTGTGCGATGGCACACCCGACGACGCCCTCTCCGGCATCGGGCTGGTTCAACTCATGGAGAAAATGGGCCTCGCGTTCACCGGCGCCGATTCGAAATTCTTCGATCCCTCGCGCCAGGAGATGAAAGCCTTCGCCAAAAAGGTGGGAGTGCCTGTCCCCAACTGGATGATGATGGACCGCGTTGAAGATGTGGAACGCGCGGTCAAGAAACTGCGCTTTCCCATCCTGGTCAAGCCGCCGCACGGTTACGCCAGTGTGGGTATCACGCGCAAATCGCGCTGCGAAACCATCGAACAACTCAAAGAACAAGCGGCATTCGAAATCGAACAGTTTGGGCGCGCCCTGCTCGAAGAATTCATCGAAGGACGCGAATTCACCTGCCTCATCGCCGAAAATCCGGACGACCCTAAAAAACCCATCACCTTCAAACCTGTGGAATTCATCTTTCCGCAAGGCGAGTCGTTCAAACACTACGACATGAAATGGGTGGAATACGAGAAAATGTCGGTGGCGGCGGTGGATGACCCGCACATCGAAAAAATCCTGCGCGAACAAACCGCCCGTCTCTTCGTTGCCATGAACGGTAACGGCTACGCCCGCTGCGATTACCGCATGGGCGCCGACGGCACCATCTACATGCTCGAAATCAACCCCAACTGCGGCATCTTCTATGCGCCGCACGAGCCCGGTTCGGCAGACTTTTCCCTGCTCAATGACCCCGTTTACAACCACCACAAATTTCTCCACCTTATCATCCGCGCAGGGATGATGCGCCAGGCACGAATGCTTGCCGCCAGGATGAAAAAACGGCAGGTTCGAAAACCCGCCGCCGAGCAACTGGCATACGTCTAAACCCAAACTTCCGAGGCAAACCCTCGGAAGTTTTTTCCATTTCGACCGCAACATATCCCCGCGCGGATTTTGCGCAAGCCTCAATCTTATGGTTAAATATGCCCATCAACTCAAAGGAGAGATATTGTATGCCCACCGAACGCAGCGATTTCTTCAAAATTGGCGACCATTTCGCCACCATCATTGGCGATGACGTCAAAGTTGGCGACCCCGCCCCGGAATTTACCAGCGTGCTTCCGGGCTGGGTAAAAGTCAACCCGCTTCAAGAATCCAAAGGCAAAGTCATCATCCTCTCTGCCGTCCCCTCGCTCGATACCGATGTTTGCGACCGCGAAACCCGCCGCTTCAACCAGGAAGCCGCCAACCTGGGTGATGACATTGTCATTTACACCATCAGCACCGACTTCCCCATGGCGCAAAAGCGCTGGTGTGGCGCCGCCGGCGTGGACAAGGTCAAGGTAGTATCCGACGTGATCGAAGCGGAGTTTGGTATCAAGTACGGCTTGCTGATCAAAGAGCGCCGTTACCTGCGCCGCGCGGTTTTCATCGTTGGGCGCGATGGCAAACTGACCTACGTCAACTACCTGCCCTCGCTTGGGCAGGAACCCGATTACGAGGAAGTCATTGCCGAAGCCAAAAAAGCGCTCGCCTGAGCCAACGCCCCCGTTCAACGGGGGCGTTGATTTTTACCGCTGCGCCGCACGTGGGAAGAACACCGCTGCGCGCGTTGGGGCTATCCCAGCACTATATTATCAATCAGGCGCGTCTTCCCAATGAAGACCGCCATCGAAAGCAGCGCTTTCCCTTTGATTTCAGTCAGTTCTTCCAGTGTGTCATAATCTGCGCACGAGACATACTGCACCTCTGCCAGCGGTTCCGCCGCCAGCACCGTCCTCATCCTTTCCCGTATCTTCTCCGCATCGCGCTCCCCAGACTCATAAAGTTCCTTTGCCGCACTCAAGGCGCGGAACAGCACCGTTGCCGCCCGGCGCTGCTCGTCTGTCAGATACACATTGCGGCTCGACATTGCCAGCCCGTCTGCCTCGCGCACGGTGGGGCAAACCACAATCTCAATCGGAAAATTCAAATCGAGCGTCATCCGCCGAATGACAGCCGCCTGCTGCGCATCCTTCTGCCCGAAATACGCCTTGTGCGGCTGGACGGCATTGAACAACTTGGCGACCACCGTCGTCACCCCGCGAAAGTGACCCGGCCGCATCGCCCCTTCCAGCGGACGCGTCATCGCTTCGACCTCCACCCAGGTCTGGTACCCTTTCGGATACATGACCTCCGCTGTGGGCATCCATACCACATCTACACCCAGCGGTTCGATCAACCTCAAGTCTCGTTCGAGATCGCGCGGATAGCGGGCAAGGTCTTCGTTGGGGCCAAACTGCGTCGGGTTGACAAAGATGGAGACCACCACGTGATCACATTCCTGTCTGGCGCGGCGGATGAGGGAGAGATGCCCCTCGTGCAGGTATCCCATGGTGGGGACGAATCCCACCGTCCCGTCGAGAGAGAAGCGGGCAGAACGCAGTTCTTCCAGAGTTATTACGCTTCGCATAGTCTAGCCTCCGGTTGTTGACAGATATAGAAAATATGTGCTACACTGACTTCAAACCCATCCAAAAGGAGAAAAAATGGCTTACGCACATACCAATTCCAAAGGCACCACCTACTACCTGCATTCCAAAGGCAAAATGTTCTTCTTCTCCCGCGAGGTCAAAGAAGGCGCGCTCGATGCCGTGCCGGCTGGTTATACCGTCGTGGAAATGAAGACGGGCATGCTTGCCCTGAAGAAGACTCAGGCGGAAGGCACCTCGGCGGAAGCGCCTGCTGAAGTTCAGGCGTAATCGAAGTATAACCCTGTTCGCCGTCCGTTCTTTTCGGCTGAAACATCCCTTGCGCTTTTAGATGAAATAGAAAACCATTGAATCCCTTGTATCCCTGTTTCTAAAAGAACCTATACCCCGAAAGAGAGGAAAACATGCCAGCACTCAACCGCGTCCAACTCATTGGTTACCTGGGCAGAGACCCGGAAAGCAAATATACCCCCACAGGTAAAAAAGTAGCGCATTTCAGCCTGGCAGTCACTCAGCGCTGGAAGAGCGGCGGCGACACCAAAGAATATACCGAATGGATCAACATCGAAGCCTGGGGGCGGCTGGGCGAAATCTGCCAGGAATATCTTCGCAAAGGCAGCCTGGTGTACATCGAAGGCAGGCTCAAGACGGATAAATACGAAGACAAGGGCGAGACGAAATACTACACCAAAGTCGTCGCCCTGGCGATGCAGATGCTCGACCGCAAGCCCAGCGAGGAACCCATGCTCACCGTTGAAGAGGCAGCCGCCGATTACGAGGCATAACTTTTAGCGTCAGGCTCCTCCCGCCCAACCCATCTACATCAGAAGCGTAATGCGTCTTTCGAGAGCGCATTACGCTTTTTGGTCTGCCCATACTTAACGGGAAGAGCAGAACGAAACCATAGATGAACGCAGATGAAATGGACTTTGGATGATTTTTGTCAAACATCAGCGTTTAGCCGTGTTTCTCTGTGGTGCATCCCGCCAGAAACGAGAGAGCCGCTTTTTGTTATGCATCAGTATAAGCGGCGCATTCCTGGCTGCGGAGGGGAATTTACATCGCCAACAGAACGATAGCGATAAGAGCGCAGACGATGCCCGAGGTTTGAACCCAAGAAATTCTCTCCTTCAAAATGACCCATGCCAGCAATACTGTTCCAGCGGGATATAACGATCCCAGCACTGCCGCCACGTCCATGCGCCCCGTGCGTGCCGAGAGGACGTAGAAGCCATTGCCGGCAATATCTATCAAACCGTTGAGGATGCACAGCGTCCAAGTTTCACGCGGCGGCATGGGTGATTGATGCGTGAAGTGCGCAAACAATAGCAGGGCAAGAAACCCTGCCAGGCGCGCTGCCGCCAAAACCCAGAAAAAAGCCTCGAGCGTGGCGCGATGAATGAGGATAAAGTAGCAGCCAAAGAAAAAGCCTGAGAGCAGAGGCAAGCCCAGGCGGGTCCGAAGCGATGCGTTTGAAGTCGAGGAGTGTTGATTCGTCTCCTGTGTCTGCGTGATGAGCCAGACGGCGAAAAAAGCGAGAACAAATCCGCCCAGGGTTGCTGTTGAGGGGATCCCCAGCATGAAAAGCCCAAAGAGCACAGGGATGAGCGCGGCAAACAGCGCCGAAAGCGGTGCGGCGATGGTCATCTGTCCGTCGGCAAGCGCGCGATACAGAAGGAGCAGCCCGCTCAAGCCGGTACAACTGGCGAGTATTCCCAGCAGCAGGTGGCTCACGGGTGGAAAACGTTCTTGTGTGAACAGAGCAAGGAACAGAAAGGGAATGAAGCCGGCAATTTCTGCCAGATAGAGGACGCGGAAGGGGCTGGTGCGTTTGCTTGCCAGCCCGCCAATGAAATCTGCCGCGCCCCATGAGGCGAAGGAAAGGAATCCGTAGAGAATGGGCAGCAAAGCGGTTTTCTCGATGAACGCGGTTAGAGTTTTCCGGCGGCGCGCGCGCGCTCCAGCACTTTTTGCGCGTTTTTGAGGAGCGGCATGTCAATCATTTTTCCGTCCAGGGCATACGCGCCTTTGCCCTCTCTTTGACTGGCTTCGAATGATTCGACGACACGCCTGGCATACGCGATGGCCGCCTCGGATGGAGTAAACGCTTCTTGCACGACTGGAACCTGATTCGGGTGAATGACCTGTTTCCCGCTGAAGCCGAATCCTGCTCCCTGCTCGGCTTCGCGGCGCAGCCCTTCGAGGTCTTTGAAATCAATGTAGACGATGTCAATTGCCTGCAGGTCGTTGGCGGCGCATGCAGCGACAACCGCCTGCCGCGCGTAGAGCAGTTCGGTGGCTTCGCGGGTGCGCGTGGCGCCAATGGATGCGGCGTAATCCTCGCCGCCGAAGATGATGGCTTCGAGGCGCTTCTCTGCCGCGGCAATTTCCTTGAGGTTCAAAATTCCTTTGGCGGTTTCGACTCCGACCAGCAGGCGGATGCTGCCTAAATCCAAATGGTTCGAGAGTTCAAACGCCTCGATCTGTTCGCTGACCCATCTGACCTGTTCGGCGGTTTCAATCTTTGGCACGACGATGGCATCGGGTTTGGCCGCCAATGCCGCGGCAAGGTCATCCTGCTCGAAGCCCGAGCCGATGCTGTTGATGCGAATGCAGCGCTCGGATTTGCCAAAATCCAGTTCGCGCATTGCCTTTGCAATCACCATTCTTGCCTCAGTCTTTTTGCTGATGGCGGTGCCGTCCTCTAGGTCCATGCAAATGCAATCTACGCCAAGGGTAGCGGCTTTTTCGATTTTGCGGCGGTCATCGCCGGGCATGTAGAGTAGTGCGCGTCGTGAGTGCATGTTTCTCCGTTTGTGGGTTGGGATGTGTGAGGGGTCAAAGGTTTAGAGTCAAAGGTCGAAGGTCAAAGGTCGAAGGTTGAAGGTTGAAGGTCAAAGGTCGAAGGTCAGAGGTCGAAGGTTGCGTTGACTTTAGACGTTTGACTTTTGACTCTTTAGGAACATCGCCGTCCGTTCAAATTCCACCACAGTTGTACCATCTGGCTTCTTGCCCCAGCATTTGATGCGCACGATGCCGGCCTCGGGTCTGGATTTCGATTCGCGTTTTTCGATGATTTCGCTTTCGGCGTAGATGGTATCGCCGTGGAAGACGGGGTTGGGATGCACGACCTTGTCGTAGCCGAGATTTGCCACAATCGTGCCTTCGGTGAGATCGGGAACGGTGAGGCCGACCACCAGCCCGAAGGTGAACACGCCATTGACCAACCGCTGACCGAATTGCGTCTTGGAGGCAAAATCCTCATTCAGGTGCAGCGGCTGGGTGTTCATGGTCAGAGCGGAGAAGAGCACGTTGTCCATTTCGGTGACGGTGCGGCCGCCGTGTTTGAATTTCATCCCTACTTCGAGTTCGTCGAAATATTTTCCAGTCATGATTTCTCCTGTGTTAATGGTCGAAGGTCGCAAGTCAAAGGTCAGACCTTCGACGTTTGACCTGCGACCACGACCAAAATTTGCTCCCTTTCCACAGTCTGTCCTTGCTGCACGGCGAGCGTTTTGACCACGCCATCCATCGGCGCCTGGATGCGAATTTCCATTTTCATCGCTTCGAGGATCATAAGGGTTTGTCCTCTGGTCACAGCCTCGCCTTCGCGGACGTTCACAGCGCGGATTTGTCCCGGCATGGGGGCGGTCAGTTCGCCGGCGGTGTGATGAGTCCCGCCTGCGCTGCGCCGGGCAGCCGATTGCCGCGTCAGTAGGCAGGTTTGCCCGTTGACGGTTATCCAGCGCTTGGCGTTATCGGCTGACACATAAACAGTGACGCGCTCGCCGTCAATGAGCAAATCCAGTCTGCCGTTTGCAGCGCGGAGGATTTGAATGTCAACGAGTTTATCTCCCATCACGGCGCGGTAGGATTTGCCCGAAGGGATCAGGTCAACGATATAGGTTTGGGAATTGTGTTCGAGGTTGATTTTCATCCGTATCCTAGAATGCGAATTACAGCCACCAGCCACATGCCGATCACGGCCAGTACAAGTTCGAAATCGCGCTGCATCAGGGCTGCCAGCACGCTCACCCATGAATGATAAGCGAGATAAGGGGAAAGGAAGGGCGAAGCCGCGATTGCCTGATCCTTGCGCTGGTTGCGTATCGAGAGAATGGTCAACACAAAACCGACGGGAAATCCCCACGGCCACAGGCTGGCATTCCATGTGGATTGCAGCAAATCGTCCGACCGGCCGATGGAGGAGCCTTTGAACACTGCGAACGAAAGGAGGATGGCAACCGTAACAGGAGCAAAGACGCGCACAAGCGATATCCAGCCTCCTTTACGCAGTGTTTCAAAAAACCAAAAGGGAATCATTGCAATGCTCATCTGTGGTTTGATGAGGACGAAGAATAATCCAATTTGGGGCGGGAGGATAAAGCCCATGAGGACCAGGGCGTCCACGTTCAACATGCGCAGACCATACACCACCGGCGGCGAGAGCAGGAACGCGACCAAAGCGGTGCGGCTCGCTTTGAGCTGGATTGGTGCCAGTGCATACAGCGCGAGTGTGAGGATGAAAAACAAGACGCCGCTTGCCCTCTCCGAAAATAACGCCAGCGGCAGCATCGGTATCAACGTCCACGGTAGATTGCGAAAGGTGGGCGCCGCTTCGTAGGGGTTTCTGCCTTCCAGAACAGCGCGCGCCGCTGGGTAGTAGGTTTCGCGCCAGTCAATCCCCATCAAGGGCCACAGGCTATCTGCGCTGAGATAAAGAAGGATAAAAAGAAGCGCGCCTGCGGCGAAGTGTCGTCGGCCAATGCTTATCTTTGTCATGATGTTAATTTCGAAATCCGCTGAGGGTCTTCCATGGGCTGTATGGGTCGTATTCGTGGGCGGCGGACGATGGGCGAGAGGCGCTCTCCTGTTTGAAGGGAGCGGCTATCTCCGCCAGCGCTGCGGCGGCCAGCGCTGCAAGCGGCGGTTCGGCGGGCGGCTGCCAAGTGAAATTGTCTTCCACCCAGCGGGTAGAGACGTTGCCTTTTGCAAAATCGGGGTGAGAGAGGAGCGCCTGCAGGAAGTCAATGTTGGTGGTGACGCCATGCACCACGTAGTCGCGCAGGGCGGCTTGCATCTTTTGGATGGCGGTATTTCGATTCTCTGCATAAACGATTAACTTCGCCAGCATGGGGTCGTAGAAGTGGGTGACTTCATCGCCTGCGCGAAAGCCCGAGTCGATGCGGATGCCCGGTCCGCGCGGTTCGAGGTATTGCAGGAGTTTGCCGGTGCTGGGCAGGAAGCCGCCGGCGGGGTCTTCGGCGTAGATGCGGCATTCAATCGCATGTCCGCGCTGGGTGAGTTGTTCTTGGGTATAGGGGAAGCGCTCTCCGGCGGCGATGCGTATCTGCCAGTGGACGAGGTCGAGGCCGGTGACGAGTTCGGTGATGGGGTGTTCGACTTGTAATCTCGTATTCATTTCTAGAAAGTAGAAAGTGGAAAGTTGCGGGTCAAAGATGAATTCGATGGTGCCGGCGTTGTAGTAGTTGACGGCGCGCGCGGCTTTGACGGCGGCTTCGCCCATTTGCCGGCGTAACTCTGGCGTGAGCAATGGGGAGGGGGTCTCTTCGATGATTTTTTGATGGCGGCGCTGCACGGAACATTCGCGCTCGAAGAGGTGGACGAGGTGGCCGTGCGTATCGCCAAAGACCTGGAATTCGATGTGATGGGCGTTGGGGAGGTATTTTTCGATCAAGAGGCGGTCGTCGCCGAAGGCATGCAGCGCTTCGCGGCGCGCGGCTTCGATTTCTTCGGGCAGGTCAGCCGCCTCCCAGATGATGCGCATGCCTTTGCCGCCGCCTCCAGCCGAGGCTTTGACAAGGATGGGGTAGCCGATTTCGTCTGCGGCTTTTTCGAAGTCGGAGAGGGCGTGCAGCCCTTCGCTTCCGGGTACGGTGGGGACGCCTGCCGCTTTCATCCGAGCCTTGGATTCGGCTTTATCGCCCATGGCGCGGATGGAGTCGGCGGAGGGACCGATGAAGGTCAGGCCGGCGGATTCGACTGCGGCGGCGAAGGAAGCGTTCTCTGAGAGGAAGCCGTAGCCCGGGTGGATGGCGTCGGATTTTGAGGTGAGGGCGGCGCGGATCAGGGCATCCGCATTCAGATAGGATTCGCGGGGCGAGGCGGCGCCGATGGGCAAGGCTTCATCGGCGAGTTGGGTGTGCAGGGCGTTTTTGTCGGCGTCGGAATAGACGGCGACGGTTTGGATGCCCAGTTCTTTGCAGGCGCGAATGATGCGGATGGCGATTTCGCCGCGGTTGGCGATGAGGATTTTGGTGAACATAGCCTACATCCTAAACACACCAAAGCCTTGTTCTTCCATCGGCGCATTCAACACCACCGATAACGCCAACCCCAATACCTGACGGGTATCTACGGGGTCAATTACGCCGTCATCCCACAGCCGCGCGGTGGAGTGATAGGGGTTGCCTTCGGTTTCGTATTTTTCGAGGATGGGGCGTTTGAATTCTTCGGCTTCGGCAGGTGGGAGGGGAGGTTTGCCTTCGCGGGCGAGTTGGTCTTGTTTGATGGTGAGCAGGACGTTGGCGGCTTGTTCCCCGCCCATGACGGAGATGCGGGCGTTGGGCCACATCCACAGGAAGCGCGAGCCGTAGGCGCGGCCAGACATGGCGTAGTTGCCCGCGCCGAAGGAACCGCCGATGATGACGGTTAACTTTGGCACGCGGGTCGTTGCCACGGCATGCACCATTTTGGCGCCGTCTTTGGCGATGCCGCCGGCTTCGTATTCGCGCCCAACCATGAAGCCGGTGATGTTTTGCAGGAAGAGGAGCGGGATGCCGCGCTGGTCGCACAGTTCGATGAAGTGGGTGGCTTTGAGGGCGGACTCGCTGAACAGCACGCCGTTGTTGGCGATGATTCCGACGGGGTAGCCGTGAATGCGCGCGAAGCCGCAGACGATGGTGGTGCCGTAGCGGGCTTTGAATTCGCGGAATTTGCTGCCATCTACGATGCGGACGATGATTTCGCGCACGTCGTAGGTTTCGCGGAAAGTGGCGGGGAGGATGCCGTAGATTTCCTCGGCGGGGTAGAGGGGCTCTTCGGGGGGAGCAACTTCCAACGTGGAAAGAGCCGTTCGAACGTTTGAACGTTGTAACGTTGCAACGATGCCGCGCAGGATTTCAATCGCATGGTCATCGTCTTCGGCGAAATGATCGGCAACGCCAGAGAGGCGGGTGTGGACATCGGCTCCGCCAAGTTCTTCGGCTGAAACATCTTCGCCGGTGGCGGCTTTGACGAGCGGAGGTCCGCCGAGGAAGATGGTGCCGGTACCTTTGACGATGACGGCTTCGTCGCTCATGGCGGGGACGTAGGCGCCGCCGGCCGTGCAGGAGCCCATCACCGCTGCAATTTGCGGAATCTTTTTGGCGCTCATGCGCGCCTGGTTGTAGAAGATGCGGCCAAAGTGATTGACATCGGGAAAGACTTCGTCTTGCAGGGGTAAAAATGCCCCGCCCGAATCGACCAGGTACAGGCAGGGCAGGTGATTCTCTTCTGCGATTTGCTGGGCGCGCAGGTGCTTTTTGACCGTCATCGGGAAGTAGGAGCCGCCTTTGACGGTGGCGTCGTTGGCGATGATCATCACTTCACGCTTGCTGACGCGCCCGATGCCGGTGACGATGCCCGCGCCGGGCGCTTCGCGGTCGTACATGCCGAAGGCGGCGAGGGGGGAGAGTTCGAGGAATGGCGAGCCTGGGTCGAGCAAGCGTTCGATGCGGTCGCGCACGAAGAGTTTGCCTTGGGCTTCGTGCCGCTGGCGGTATTTTTCTCCGCCACCCTGGCGCACTTCGGCAAGGCGTTCGCGCAGGGTGTGGGCGAGACCGCGGTGGTATTTTTGGTTTTCCAGGAATTGAGGGGAAGTGGGGGAGATGGATGTTTGCAGGGTTTCCATGCGCCGAGTCTAGCATAAATAATAAGCCACGGCGAGGAATAAAGTGATGCAGCCATCTGACCGCCGCACGGCGTTTCGGTACCGAATTTGTCTTCCGCGACCGTTAACCCTCCTCATAATGACATGATAAGTTATGGATGAATGTCAGTTGTATTTTGGCTGCGCTTCTGCAAAGATGAAAGTATCTTGTTTGGAAGGAGGAAGGTGCAATGAAACCGGTATATGTGATCTCAGGCGGGGTATCGAAGTTTGCCAAAGCGCGGCCCGACAAAACGTTCCAGGCAATTATCAAGGAAGCCTACGACTATGCCATCGCCGATATTGGGCTGGATTTCCCGGCGTTTACCCGCCTGGTGGATGGCTCCGTCGCCTCGTACTTTTCGGATCATTTCACCCGGCAACTGATGGCTGGCATTATGGCTCAGGATTACCTGGGGCTTTGCCCAAAGCCGAGTCATCGCGTGGAGGGCGGCGGTGCGACGGGTGGACTGTGCTTTCAAGAGGCGTGGAAGTCGGTCGCTTCGGGTCACATGGATGTGTGCGTGGCATACGGCTTCGAGACCATGTCGCATGTGGAGACGTGGAAGGGCAACGAGTTCATCGCGCTTGCTTCCGATGTGTCGTTCGATTATCCCGTGGGAGGGTTTTATTCGGGTTACTATGCCATGATGGTAACGCGGCACATGAAGGAGTTCGGCACGACCGTCGAGCAGATGGCGCACGTCAGTGTGAAGAACTATTGCAACGCCTTTCATAACCCATATGCGCAAAAGAGCCAGCGCATCACCATTCAGGATGTGCGTAACGCGCCGATGGTGGCATGGCCCCTGACGCGGCTCGACATTTGTGTGATGTCCGATGGAGCGGCGGCGGTGATTTTGTGTTCGGAAGAGGGGTTGAATAAACTCGAAGCCGCCGGCGCAAAAATTACGCGCCCGTTGGTGAAAGTAACAGGCATTGGGCGCGGCACCGACGCCATGCGCATGGCGGACCGTCCACACCTGGATTATGAGACCTTCATGCGCGAATATGCCACCGAGCAGGAACGATCCTCCGACGAGACGAAGGCGTACTATAGAAAATTATGGGAGAAAGGCACGCGCTATCCTGGCGTGCATTCGTTCCGCGCAGGACGCGCCGCAGGCAATATGGCCTGGAAGCATGCCGGCATCACAGACCCGCTGCATGAACTTGATTTTGTCGAACTGCATGACGCCTACACCTCTTCCGAGATTCAAACGTACGAGGATTTGGGGTTATGCCGCTATGGGGAAGGAGGTCCCTTTGCGGAATCGGGCAAGGCGTTTATGCCAGGTATCGAGTATGGCTTGAAGTTGAGGGAAAAACCCGTCTGCCCAATCAACCCCTCCGGCGGGCTCATCGCTTGCGGGCATCCCGTTGGCGCGACGGGGCTGATGCAGGCGGTCTTTGCCCTCTGGCAGCTGCAAGGGACCATCGGGAAGCATTTCCGCGATGACCGGCTCCAGGTCAAGGATGCGAAGCGGGGCGCGATCCATTCCCACGCGGGGACGGGGACGTACGTCACCGTGTCGGTGCTGGAGAGAGAAGGATAGGTTAGGAGTTACAGGTGACGCGTTACCCTGTGTACGTGTGTACCTCACGGAGAATCAACATGGCTAAATTACCATCACAACGAGAAGAGACTTTGGGCGGGTTCGTCGTTCACGGAATCCCATTCCCTGTGAGCGCGGAGGAAGAGGCGCTGGAATTCCTGAAGAAGATGACGCCGCTGCAGATTGAGCAGGAATACAAGATCACGTACCTGCATTCCTACGGGCAGGACAGCCCCTGGTTTGCGGCATTGGCGAACAGACGGCTGCTCGCTTCGCGCGACCCCGAAAGCGGATACACCTACGCCACCCCGCGCGGCGCCGACATGTATTCGGGCCGTGAGACGAAGTGGATAGACATTACCAACGTCCCTGCCAGGGTGCATGCTTTTACAGTTTGTTATTTTGGGTCGGAGGAATTTTTGCGCGAGTGTCCGTTTGTGTTGGCGCTGATCGAGTTCGAGGGGGTGAATACGCTGCTGCTGACGCGCCTGATGGGGGTTGACCCCGATGCACCTTCGCTGCATTGGATCGGCATGGAAGTCAGGCCGCGTTTCCTGCGCAACTCGAAGCTAAAGCCGACGGATGTGTACTTTGTGCCGGCTGAAGGGTAAGCGCGGTTTAGATGATTTTCAACTTTGCCAGGTTTGCCGAAAGGCGTTTGATGCCGACCGAGTCGAAGACCACATCCACGATTTCGTCGTCGTCTTGAATCTTGCTGTCCAACACGATGCCTTCGCCCCAGGAGGGATGGCGCACGCGCGTCCCGGCGCGGTATAAGGTTTCTCGGACAGAGGCAGGTTTCCCCTGAGTCTGATGCGTCTGCCATTTGGTTTGGGGCAGGCTGTCTTTCAGGCTGCGTCCGCTGCGCGTCTTTCCGATGAGCAGTTCGGCGGGGATGTCGTCGAGGAAGCGGGAGGGGTAGGTCTCTTCGCTGAAGCCGCGTCCGCGTTGGAGGGCGCGGAGCAGGTAGAGTTTTTCTTTGGCGCGGGTGATGCCCACGTAGAAGAGGCGGCGTTCCTCCTCCATTTGCTCGGGTTCGTCGAAGGAGCGGCTATGGGGCAGAATGCCGTCGTCGAGACCGATGATGAAGACGACGCCGAATTCCAGCCCCTTGGCGGCGTGCAGGGTGAGCAGGGTGGGGACGTTGCCTTCGGTGATGGTGTCCTGGTCGGAGACGAGGGCGATGTTTTCGAGAAATTCGTCGAGGGTGCGGGTGGCGTATTCTTCGGCAAGGCGCTTGAGTTCGAGGACGTTTTCCCAGCGGTCTTCGCCTTCTTCGGATTCGTCGTCTATGTATTCTTTGTAGTTGAGGTCGCGGACGATGCGGTCGAAGAGTTCGGGTATGGTGAGGGTTTGCGATGCGATGCGCCAGGCGGCGAGCAGCCCGCCGAAGTCGGCGAGGGAGATGGCGGCGCGGCCGCTGAAGGCAGACCAGTAGGGAGACTCGGCGCCGCGGGCGAGGTCGAGCAGCAATTCACCGGGCTGCAGGTTGTTTTGACGGGCAATCAGGTGCAGGGTGGTGAGGGTTTTGTCGCCGATGCCGCGCGGCGGGACGTTGATGATGCGGTCGAGGCTGGCTTCGTCGGCGGGGTTGTGGATGAGACGCAGGAAGGCGATGAGGTCTTTGACTTCGCGGCGTCCGTAGAAGCGCTGTGCGCCCACCAGCCGATAGGGAAGCCGCGCCTGCAGGAAGGCTTCTTCGATGAGGCGCGACATGGCGTTCGTGCGATACATCACGGCGCATTCGCCCGGCTCGAATTGGCGCGAGGCAACGAGCTGGGCGATGGTATCCACCACGAAGGCGGCTTCGGCGTAGTCGTCGGGCGCTTCGTAGAAGAAGATTTTTTCGCCGGCGCCGCGGTCTGTAAAGAGTTGTTTGCGGCGGCGGTTTTTGGCGCGGTTGATGACGCCCATGGCGGCATCGAGGATGTTTTGACGCGAGCGGTAATTTTGTTCGAGCAGGATGACCTGCGCGTTGGGGAAGTCTTGTTCAAAGCGCTGGATATTGCGCCAGTCGGCGCCGCGCCAGGCATAAATTGACTGGTCCGGATCGCCAACGCAAAAGATATTTTTATGATGTGAAGCCAGTTCCTTGACCAGGGCATACTGCGCCAGGTTGGTATCCTGAAATTCATCCACCAGCACATGACGAAAGCGCTGGGCATATTTGTCGCGCACGGCGGGATTCTCTGCCAGCAGGCGCGCAGTGTAAAGCAGAATGTCGTCGAAGTCCACAGCATTGCTGGCAATTAGCCGCTTTTGGTATTCGCCGTACACCCGTTTGACCACTTCATCTTTGTAAGTGACAACGGGATAGTTCTCGGCATCAATCAATTCGTTCTTGGCGCGCGAGATGGCGGCATGCACGCTGACAGGGCGGTATAACTTCTCGTTGATGTTCAACTCGCGGATGACGTTCTTGACGATGCGCTCCTGGTCATCGCTGTCGAAGATCACGAAATTCGATTGGATGGGGAGGTGGTCGGCTTCACGGCGCAGGATGCGCGCGCAGATGGAATGGAACGTGCCAAGCATGATGCCTTCGGTTGCCCGTTCGGGGAGCAGCCTTTGAACACGCTCCTGCATTTCTCTGGCGGCTTTGTTGGTGAAAGTGACGGCGAGAATCTGCCACGGGCGGACACCCTCCTCCGCAATGAGGTAGGCAATGCGCTGGGTCAGCACACGCGTCTTGCCGGACCCCGGTCCCGCCACGACCAAAACGGGCCCATTCTCCGCTGTGACTGCTTTCTTTTGCTGGGGGTTGAGCTTATCGAGAAAATCCATGAGGAAGGTGAAAAGTGGATGGTGGAAAGAATATCCCGCAGGTTGTGTTCATCCAACCCTGCGGGATGTATTCCTTATTTACTTGTGTACCTGTGTACCTGTATACCTGTGCTGTGTACTTGTGTACTTGCGTACCTGCGTACTCTGCCCCTGCTTTACAACTGCGAGGTGCAATTCGGGCAGCGCGTGGCTTTGATGTGGATAGTGGAGAAGCAGTGCGGGCATTCCTTTGTTGTCGGTTCGGCGGCGGGGGCGGGCTTCTTCATTTTGTTCATCGTGCGCACCAGCAGGAAGATGACGAAGGCAACGATGAGAAAATCCACCACTGCCTGGATGAACAAACCATAATTGATGGACGCCTCCTTTACTTTGAACGCCAGTCCGCTGAAATCGAGCCCGCCGAGCAGCAGCCCGATGAGAGGCATCAGGATATCGTTCACGAGTGAAGCGATGATCTTCCCGAAGGCGCCGCCGATGATAACAGCGATGGCCAGGTCCATGACATTGCCGCGCATGGCAAAGTCCTTGAATTCTTTGAGCATGGTTGCCTCCTCTGAAAAAAAGTTTGTCGAACGAAGGTATTCTACCGTTGGGACGGGGGCGATGTCAACGAACTAGGGGGAACAATTCCCAGGGTCTATTCGAAAATTCATTTGCCTGCCCGTAACGCCCGGTGACATTGCACTTTTCCAAACGATTCTAGCAATCCAAATCTGGCGTTTTGCGGCACAGCATGAAGGTTGCTGGTTATGGATGGGGGCACAAGATAAATCTTGCGCTACGGGATTGTTCGATGAATTGTTTAATCACCAGGCTGCTTTATGAGCCGCCTTCCGGCTGCTTTGCTTGGTTAGCTCGGACGTTCACATCCGGGCGATGCCTATTTTTCATCCAATAGTCAGGCCGCCTCCTGCCCAGGTATGATTTTTGATAGTTCTGCAGAACTGTTTTTTATGGAAATACTTGTCCAGATGCCTCATAAACAAGTAATCTGGTTGACGCTAATAAGAAATTCGTTATAATTTCATCCCAACGTGCAGGCAAAGCCTTCAGCATTGGGTTTGCCTTTTGGTGTTAACCATAAGGAAAGGAGGTTGGAAGGGAGAAATCACTTGTCGTGTGACTTAACTAAAGAACCTTACGTACCCATTCAACTATTTCAAGGAGGAGGATTCTCATGAAGAATCGAATCATGACGGTTTTCGGTTTGCTGGTCGTTTTGAGCATGGTGCTCGCCGCTTGTGGACCTGCCGAAACCCCCACAACCGAACCACAAGAAGCGCCCACCCAGGCGCCGCAGGTTCAACCCACTGAAGTGCCCCCCACTCCCGAACCTACGCCTGTGCCCCGCACCACACGCCGCGGCGGCTGGCTGGATACAGTGACCATGGTCGCTGTTTCGCCGGATGCCGTGGTAACCCAACTTCAGGCCGGCGAAATTGACGTGTACGCCTCCGCCCTCGGCCGCGCCGAGGACTTCAAAGCCACTCAGGAAGCCGGCTTGCAGTACAACCAGGTGTATGGCGGTTACTACGAACTGACCTTCAACCCCTATGGCGGCGGCGATAACGGCGCTACCTTCGATCAATCCACCGGCAAACTGAATCCCTTCGCTGTGCCTGCTATCCGCGAAGCGATGAACCTGCTGGTTGACCGCAACTATATCGTCCAGGAAGTGTATGGCGGCCTGGCAGCGCCCAAGTTCTTCCCCATCAACAGCGCCTTCCCCGATTACGCACTGCTGGCGGATGTTGCCCGCAAACTGGAAGCCCAGTACGCCTACAACCCCGACAAAGCCAATGAGATCATCACCGCCGAAATGGAAAAACTCGGCGCCACCAAAGACGCCGACGGCAAGTGGACCTTCAACGGCGAACCCGTCACATTGATCTTCATCATCCGCAACGATGGTGACGGCACCCGCGTGCCGATCGGTGACTATGTTTCCAACCAGCTCGAGAGCATCGGCTTTACGGTGGACCGCCAGTACAAGACCTCGTCTGAGGCTTCCCCGATCTGGATCCGCGGCAACCCGGCCGATGGTCAATGGCACATCTACACCGGCGGCTGGATCACCACCGCTGTAAGCCGCGACGATGGCTCCAACTTCCAGTTCTTCTATACCCCCAAGGGTTTGGGCCAGCCGCTGTGGCAGGCTTACAAGCCCTCTGCGGAATTTGATGCCATCGCCGATAAACTTGCGGCCAACGATTTTGCCACCCTTGAGGAGCGCCGCGAGCTGTTTGCCCAGGCGCTCGAACTGGCAATGAAAGACTCCGTGCGCGTCTGGCTGGTTGACCAGAAGGCGTTCAGCCCCTTCAAGCAGGGTATCTCGATCACCGGCGACCTGGCTGGCGGTATTCAGGGCGCTCAACTGTGGGGCTTCACTGCCCGCTATGAAGGTCAGGAAGGCGGAGAATTGAAATACGCCATGTCTGACCTGTTGGTTGAGCCTTGGAACCCGGTCGGCGGCTCGAACTGGGTGTACGATACCGCTCCCAAGCGCGCCACATCCGACTACGGCGTGATTAGCGATCCCTTCACCGGCCTTGCCTGGCCCCAGCGCATTGAATCTGCGTCTGTGACCGTCAAGGAAGGTTTGCCAGTGGGCAAGACCCTCGATTGGGTGAACCTCGAGTTTGTTCCCGAAATCCAGGTCCCGGCCGATGCATGGGTGGACTGGAACGCCGAAACCCAGACCTTCATCACCGCCGGTGAAAAATATCCGGAAGGCCTCACCGCCCTGCGCAAGAGCGTGGTGACCTACCCGTCCTCCCTGTTCACCGACTACAAGTGGCACGACGGCAGCACCTTCAGCCCGGCCGACTTTATCATGTGGCTCATCATGCAGTTCGATCCCGGCAAAGAAGCCAGCCCGATCTATGATGAAGCGGTCGTCAGCAACCTGGAGTTCTTCCTGTCCAACTTCAAGGGCGTTCGCATCACCTCCACCGATCCCTTCACGGCAGAGTGGTACACCGATGCGTATGCTCTGGATGCGGAACTGAACGTTACCACCCTGTGGCCCGAATATGGTTACGGCAATGCGCCGTGGCACATGATCGCCATGGGTAACCTGGCAGAAGCCGCCGGCGAACTGGCCTACACTGCCGATAAAGCCGATGCCAAACAGGTTGAGTGGATGAGCTTCATTGACGGTCCGAGCCTCGAAATCTTGGGCAAATACCTCGATCAGGCTGAAGCCGAAAGCTACATCCCCTACGCTCCCACCCTCGGTCAATACATTACACCGGAAGAAGCCGCCGCGCGCTACGCCAACATGAAAGCCTGGTATGCCGAGCACGGTCACTACTGGGTCAACAGTGGTCCGTACATGCTCGACAAAGTGTTCTCTGTCGAGAAGACCCTGACCCTGAAGAACAACGAAAACTACATTGACCTGGCTGATAAGTGGGCGCGCTTTGCAAGCCCGCGCGTTGCCGAAGCCGAAGTTGACGGCGAGGGCCGCGTAACCATCGGTCAGGAAGCGGTGTTCGATGTCTTCGTCACCTTTGAAGGTGAACCGTATGCCTCCGCCGATATCGCCGAGGTCAAATACCTGCTGTTCAACGCCAATGGCGAACTTGCAGCGACTGGTGTTGCGGAAGCCGCCGGCGAAGGACAGTACACGGTGACCCTGTCCGCGGATGTGACCTCCAAACTCCCGGCTGGCTCCAACAAACTTGAGGTCGTGGTTGTCTCCAAACTGGTCAGCATCCCGACCTTCGCGCCGTTCGAATTTGTGACCGCTCCGTAAGTTCGGGCGATCACCATGTAAAAAACGACAGGGGCAAGGGCATCTCCCTTGCCCCTCTCGTTACCCTTGCTCACTCGTGTGAGTTTAAGGAGTGATCTAATGAGCGCAGAAACTCAAACCTTATCTCCCAGCCAGCCCATCAAGGTCAAACGCAAGGCATTTTCCAGCACCCTCAGCCGGGTTGCCAAATACACGGGCTTGCGCCTGGTGACGTTATTCGTTACCATCGTGATTAGCATGTATCTCACCATCCTCATCGCCAACATGGGCGGCGCTGTGGATGAAATCTTACGCGGCGAAATTCGCGAGCGGATTGCGGTGTCTGTTTCCGTCAACCCCGCTTACCGCGACTATACCCCCGAAGAGCGCAGTAAATTCATAGACGAACGGGTGGCGCTGGAAGAAGAGCGCCTCGGTCTTAACCGTCCCTTTGCACTGCGCAGTATGGCTTTTTTACGCAACGCCCTCACTTTGAACCTCGGACGTTCCCTGAACATGACCAGCGACAGCGGCTCTAAACAGGTGAGACTGATTATTTTGGAACGCCTGCCCTCCACATTGTTATTATTCGGTGTTGCCAATCTCACCCTCTTCTTTTCCAGCGTATTCATTGCTCTGGGGTTATCGCGCCGTTACGGCAGCCTGTGGGATAAGATCATTCTGGTACTCACCCCGACATCCGCTGCGCCTCCCTGGTTCTACGGCATTTTTCTCATCCTCATCTTTGCCGCCGTGTTGAAAGTCCTGCCGTTTGGCGGTATGGTAGATGCGCCCCCGCCGGACAACTGGTTCGATTACGCCCTGAGCGTCCTCGAACACATGATTTTGCCCAGCCTGGCGCTCATTCTGGCGTCCATCTTCCTGAGCATTTATAACTGGCGCACCTTCTTTTTGATCTATTCCAGCGAAGATTACGTGGAAATGGCAAAAGCCAAAGGCTTGAACGCGCGCGACATCGAGCGCCGCTACATCCTGCGCCCCACACTGCCCACCATCATCACTAGCTTTGCCCTGCTCCTCATCGGTTTGTGGACCGGCGCCATCATCACTGAGACCATCTTCAACTGGCCCGGGCTTGGGCGCACGTTCTTCCGCGCCATTGGTTTGTACGATACCCCCGTCATCGTCGGCTTGACCATCATCTATGCCTACCTGCTGGCGATTACGGTTTTTCTGCTCGATATTATCTACGCCCTGGTTGACCCTCGCGTCAAAGTGGGCGGAAGCGGCGGCGGTGGAGCATGAGATCATTCATCAACACTCTCAAAGAAATTGGACGTTACCCCTCGGCGATTGCCGGTCTGGTGATTATCGGGGTATTGATTCTCATTTCCGTATATGCGCTGGTCACCATCCCCTATGACGAGGCGGTACGTCTCTGGCGCGGCGGCGAAGATATCTGGTATGCCAATCCCAAAACCGCTCCGCCTGCGTGGTACAACTTCTTCTCCCGTAAAAAACAACCTGTCACGCTGACCCTCAGCAGTCAGCGCGGCGAAGCGGAACGGGAAGTCCTCCCCGGCAGCGCTGAAGCCACCGATATCAATCTCACCTACACCTTCGATTATCAGTACGACGATTTCCCCACCGAACTGACGTTTTACTTTACCAGCAAGTTTGCTGCCAAACAACCGTTCGTTGCCATCCGCTGGGTCACACCTGATGGACGCGAACTGCGCGTCGCCGATTTTGGCATCAACGCCCGTCAGACGTATCGCGCCACGCAGGACGAAAAACTCAAACGCCGTTTGGGCGGCTTGTCGCCGGAAATTGGTCTTTTTGCCGACCCCAATTCCGACCCTGACAACCCCACCCCCCTCAAAGGCACGTATCAGATTCGCATTGAAGGAGTGGTGTTCGAACCCGAATCGGATATCAATGCCGAATTCGTTCTTCAGGGGAAATTAGCGGGCTGGGCCGGCACCGACCATCAGCGCCGCGACCTGATGGTTCCGCTCCTGTGGGGTACTCCTGTTGCGCTTGCGTTTGGGCTGGTGGCTTCCCTTGGCACCGGTCTGTTGACCATGATTATTGCGGCGTTCGGCGTCTGGTATGCCGGCTGGGTGGATGAACTCATCCAACGTATCACCGAAATCAACCTCGTCCTGCCGTTCCTTTCCATTCTCATCATGGTGGGAACGTTCTACTCGCGCAGCATCTGGACGATTTTGGGTGTGACCATTCTGCTGAGCATCTTTACCGGCGGCATCAAGAGTTACCGCGCCATCTTCATGCAAATCAAGGAATCCACCTATATTGAAGCGGCGCGCGCCTATGGCGCCAGCGATATGCGCATTATCTTCCTCTACCTGATCCCGCGCATCATCCCTCTCCTTATTCCGGGGCTGATTTCGGGTATCCCGGCCTTTGTCTTCCTCGAAGCGTCGCTGGCGGTACTGGGACTGGGTGACCCCGTTTTGCCGACATGGGGCAAGATCATTAACAATGCCCTCACCAACGGCGCGCTGTACAACGGTCAATATTACTGGGTGCTGGAACCTGCCGCGCTGTTGATGATTACCGGCCTGGCTTTTGCCATGCTGGGCTTTTCGCTCGACCGCATCTTCAATCCCCGCTTGCGAGGTCTATAAGCCATGCCCAAACACGAGAAACTTCTTCAAATCAAAAATCTGACGCTGTACTTCCGCACCCAAAAAGGCGATGTGCAGGCCGTGGATGGCGTGGATTTCGACCTCGATTACAACCGCGCGGTTGTAATTTTGGGCGAGTCTGGGTGCGGCAAGAGTTCGCTTGCCAAGGCGATTTTGCGGCTGTTGCCTCGCAATGTCAGCAAGTATACCGGCTCCATCGTTTTCGAGGGTAATGACGTGATGAAGTTGAGCGATGAGGAATACCGCCAAAACGTGCGCTGGGTGGCCATGTCGCTCGTGCCGCAGGCGGCGATGAACGCCCTCAACCCGGTCATTCGTGTGGGCGACCAGGTGGCGGAGCCGGCGGTGGTGCATCTCGGTTTGAGCAAGAGCGAGGCGCTTCAACCCGCCTTGAAGATGTTCCGCCATGTGGGCGTGCCGGACGATTTCATTGACCGCTATCCTTTCGAGTTGAGCGGCGGGATGCGTCAACGTGTGGCGATTGCCATGGCGCTGGTGACATCTCCCGGCCTCATCATTCTCGATGAACCCACCTCCGCACTGGATGTGCTTACGCAAGCCAATATTTTCAATGTTCTTAAGCGCATCAAACAGGAACTTGGCACCAGTTTCATTCTGATTACACATGACATTGCCACCTCCAGCGAACTGGCGGACGATGTGGCAGTGATGTACGCCGGGCAGATTGTGGAAACAAGCGACGCCAAACGTTTCTTCCATGAACCGCTGCACCCCTATTCGCAGAAACTCATGGCAAGCGTCCCCCGCTTGCGGCAGGAAAAAGACCCGGAATTTATCACCGGTCAGCCCCCCAGCCTGATCAACCCGCCCAAGGGATGCCGCTTCGCTGCGCGCTGCCCCAAGCGCTTCGAAAAGTGCGCGGAGGAACCGCCCGTCATCGAGAAGGATGGGCGCAAAGTCAGATGCTGGCTGTATGCATAAGGGATGGAGGAACGCCAAATGAGCAATGTAACGACGAACACAGCCGAAGTGAAAATGACCCCCTCTTCAGAAAAACAGCCCTTGCTTTCGATCCAAAACCTGCGCGTGTGGTTCGAACTGCGGCGCTTTGGGTTTGGGCATGCCGGGTGGGTGCGCGCCGTGGATGGTGTCAGCTTTGACTTGGCTGCAGGGGAAGCCATCGCCGTTGTCGGCGAGAGCGGATGCGGTAAATCCAGCCTGATGAAGAGCATCCTGGGATTGTACAAACCGACCGAGGGTGAGATCGTCTTCGATGGCACGAAAATGAGCGAGTATGACCGCGCGAAGATGCGCTGGTATCACTCGCGTGTGGGCTATATTCAGCAGGACCCGTACGGCGCCCTGCCGCCGTTTATGACGGTGGCTCGCATCCTTGAAGAGCCTCTGATTGTGGCAGGAGTGAAAGATAAGGCGGAACGCGAACAACGCATCCTCAAAGCGATGGAAGAAGTAAAACTAACGCCTCAGGATGATTTCCTGCCCAAGTTTCCACACATGTTAAGCGGAGGCCAGCAACAGCGCGTGGTTATTGCGCGCGCCATGATCATGGAGCCGAAACTGCTGGTGGCAGATGAACCGGTCTCCATGCTCGATGCCTCGGTGCGCGTGGAAATTTTGAAGTTGCTGCGCAGCCTGCAGGAAAATCACAACCTCTCGGTCATCTACATTACCCACGATCTGGCGACGGTCAGTTATTTTTCCGAACGCATTTTTGTGATGTATGCCGGCAAACTGGTGGAGAAAGCCAAGGTTCAGCAGTTGCTGCATAACCCGCTGCATCCGTACACGCATGCCCTGTTGGCGGCAACATCGGACCCCGATGCCGATAACGCGACACGCTACCGCGACGTGCCGCCGGGCGAACCGCCGAGTCTGGTTAAGCCGCCCTCAGGCTGTCGCTTCCATCCGCGCTGCCCCAAAGCGATTGCAGGCTTGTGCGAAAAGGAAGATCCGCCGCATTTTGAGCCGGAAGCGGGTCATTTGGTTGCCTGCTGGCTGTACAAGCAGGATTGACATTTCCATCCCCCCATCCTCTCCCGCTGCGAGGGTGGGGGGAGAAATTTGCGGAAGGTATGGAACGAATGCTCGAGCATCCTGAGAGAGTACTGGTGATTGCCGTCTTTTTGCTGCTCTTCGGCTGCATCATGCCGTTTCTCATGGTAACGGAGGCGGTGCCATCCACGTTTCTGTTGAATTTCCTCTCTTTTGCCGCGTCGGTTTCCGGGTTGTTTTTGGGAATCATCGGCGTTGCCCAGTATCGAATCAAGAACAAGAAAGACGAAGACGACGATTTTCCTCGATAGGTTGTCATGGGACTGTGCGCCGCCAGAATTTCAGCGGTAAGGCACTACTTGAGTATTATCTTTTCTCATACTATAGAATGGTTTTGGGGTCATTTTTGCTCCTGCACTGTGTTTCGGGGGCGCTTTGATTGACTGAGCAGGTGAATTAGGTATAATTAGCGCTTGGTTCTGTGAACCTTATGTTCCCATACTCCATTGCCATAAAAGGAATTCAATAATGCCCGATACTATTCTCGATGTACAAGGGCTGGAAACTGTCTTTAAGACGCCGGATGGAACGATCCATGCGGTAAATGGCGTTTCATTCGAGCTTAAAGAAGGCGAGACGCTCGGAGTAGTTGGCGAGAGCGGATGTGGCAAAAGTGTGACGATGCTCTCTGTGCTGGGGTTGATTCCGAATCCCCCCGGCAAGGTCATTGCCGGCTCGGCAAAATTCGCCGGGCGCGATTTGCTCAAAATGTCGTCAGATGAGCTCCGTCAGGTGCGCGGGGCGCAAATCAGCATGATCTTTCAGGACCCGATGACCTCGCTCAACCCTGTGCTGACCATCGGTCGTCAACTGGAAGAACCGCTCATGATCCACCTGGGCATGAGCAAAAAACAAGCCAGCGAACGTGCGGCTGAATTGCTCGCCATGGTTGGTATCCCCAACGCCAAAGACCGCCTGAAGGATTATCCCCATCAATACTCCGGCGGCATGCGTCAGCGTGTGATGATTGCCATGGCGCTCTCGTGCAGCCCGCAAATTCTTATTGCCGATGAGCCCACCACCGCCTTGGATGTAACCATCCAGGCGCAAATCATGGACCTCGTCAAGCGCCTGCGCCAGGAACTGGGTATGGCGGTCATCTGGATTACCCATGACCTCGGTGTTGTGGCCGGGTTGGCACAGCGTGTTATTGTCATGTACGGCGGCTTTATTATTGAAGAAGCGCTGGTTCATGAATTGTATGCCAATCCCAGCCATCCCTACACCATTGGCCTTTTGGGAAGTCTGCCGCGGCTGGATGCAAAAATGCGCACTAAATTAGCTTCTATTGAAGGGCTGCCCCCTGTGCTGTACCAAAAACCGAATGCCTGCCCGTTTGCCCCGCGTTGTAAATGGGCCATGGAGCGATGCTGGAAGGAAAACCCCGCCCTCGAACCCATTGCACCTGAGCATCGCGTTGCCTGCTGGGTGGATACCAAAACTGGGAGGCCTCGTTCATGAACGCCAATCAAAACGAAGTTCTGCTTCGAGTCGAAGATTTAAAAATGCACTTTCCCATCTACCGCGGCGTGTTCCAGCGTCAGGTAGGCGCAGTGCGCGCAGTGGATGGAGTCAGTTTCGATGTGTATCGCGGTGAGACGCTCGGTTTGGTGGGCGAATCGGGATGCGGCAAATCCACCACCGGGCGCACCATCCTGCAATTATACAAGCCGACCGCCGGCAACGTTTATTTCGAAGGCAAGAACATTGTCAAACTCAAGGGTGAGGAAATGCGGCAAATGCGCCGCAAAATGCAGATGATCTTTCAGGACCCGTATGCCAGCCTCAACCCGCGTATGACCGTTGGGCAGCTGGTGGGGGAACCGTTGCAAGTGCACAACGTTGCGACCGGCGCCGAAATTGCCGAGCGCGTGGCGCATCTGCTCGAACTGGTCAACCTCAACCCTGCTTTTGCCAGCCGTTATCCGCATGAATTTTCCGGCGGGCAGCGCCAGCGCATTGGTGTGGCGCGCGCCCTGGCTCTGCAGCCCTCCTTCATCATCTGCGATGAACCCATCTCCGCGCTGGATGTTTCCATCCAGGCGCAGGTCGTCAACCTTTTGGAAGATTTGCAGGCACAATTCAACCTGACTTACCTCTTCATCGCTCACGACCTCTCGATGGTGCGCCACATCAGCAAGCGTGTGGCGGTCATGTACCTGGGCGTTTTTGTGGAATTGGCGGATCGCGACGAACTGTACGCCAATCCGCTTCATCCCTACACCCAGGCGCTGCTCTCGGCGGTTCCCATTCCGGACCCCGTAGCCGATGCAAAACGCAAGCGAACCATCCTCGAAGGCGACGTTCCCTCTCCTGCCAACCCGCCTTCGGGCTGCCGCTTCCGCACACGCTGCCCGATTGCCCAGCCCAGATGCGCCGAAGCGCGCCCTGAATTTCGAGAAGTACAACCGGGCCACTTCGTTGCCTGTCACCTGGTGAACTAACCGGGAGTACGCACCCTCGCCCCTGTCCCTCCTCCACCAGGAGAGGGACGCAGGGGTGAGGGAAAAGAATTGTGTGCACTTAGGAACTCACGCTGAAAGGAGGTGATTGCCTGACGCCCGCCTAGACCCTTTTCGAAACCAATGTCGTTAAGTCAAATCCCTAAATTACGTGAGGAGAAGAACTATGCGTAAACTGTTTTACCTCTTGAGCCTGTTGGTTGTTGCCAGCATGCTCCTCGCGGCGTGCGGTGGAACCCCCACTCAAGAGCCCGCTGCCCCCGCTGAACCCGCCTCCCCGACGGAACCTGCTTCCCCGGCAGAGCCTGCCCCCGCAGAACCTGCACCGGCGGCGCTCAAATCCAAGGACCCCACCACCCTCGTGATTGCCTCATTCGGTGGTCCTGAGACCCTCGACCCCGCTCTGGCTTACGAAACCGCCGGTGGCGAAATCATCCAAAACGTCTACGAGACCCTCGTCTTCTACGACGGCGAAGCCACCGATAAATTCGTCCCGCAGTTGGCTGAGTCTTGGGAAGTTTCCCCCGACGGCACCGTGTACACCTTCAAGATCCGCTCCGGCGTGAAATTCCATGACGGCGCCGACCTGACCCCCAGCGACGTCGCTTACTCCTTCCAGCGTGGTTTGCTCTTCGGCGGCTACAGCGGCCCGCAGTGGCTGTTGGCTGAACCGTTCTTCGGCGTTGGCGTGGACGACATCTCCATCGTGGTGGATGGCGAAGGCGCCTGTGCGGATGACCGCGAATGCTTGAGCGCGCTGCCCGCCGAACAGCTGGTTGCCGCCTGTGAAAAGGTCAAATCCGCCATCGTCGCTGACGATGCCGCCGGCACCGTGACCATGACCCTGGCGCAGCCGTGGGGACCCTTCATCGCCACCATCGCGCAAGGCTGGGGCTCTGTCCTCGATCAGGACTGGGCAGTTGCCAACGGCGCCTGGGATGGCTCGTGCGATACCTGGCAGAACTACTATGCCGAACCCTCCGAGACCGACCCGCTGACCACCATCATGAACGGCACGGGTCCCTTCAAACTTGAGTCCTGGACTCAGGGTGAAGAACTCGTCCTCGTCCGCAACGACAACTACTGGCGCGAACCCGCCAAACTCGAACGCATCGTCATCAAATACATTGACGAGTGGGGCACCCGCTTCACCATGCTGCAGACCGGTGATGCCGACATGGTCGCCGTTCCCTCTGAAAACCGCTCCCAGGTGGATGCGCTGGTCGGCGCGATGCGCGTGTACGACCTCGCCGCCGGCACCTACGGGCCCGAAGTGGAAGTCTGTGGGTACGATCCTGCCAAACAGGGCGCGGAGAAGTTCATCCCCTGCGCTCCGGGCGAAACCAGCAGCAACCCCATCCGCCTCTACATTGGCCGCCCGTCCCTCGCCAGCCAGGACCTCTTCATGACCTTCCAGATTGCGGAAGGCTCCAACTACGTCGGTTCCGGCAAACTGGATGGCAACGGCATCCCGCTGGACTTCTTCTCGGATATTCACATCCGCAAGGCATTTGCCTACTGCTTCGACTGGGACACCTACATCAGCGACGTCTTTGACGGCGAAGCGATTCAGCAGCCTGTGCTTGCCCGCCAGGGCATGCCCGGCTACCAGGCTGACGCCCCGGTCTACACCTACGACCTTGCCAAGTGCGAAGAAGAATTCAAACTGGCAGATGTGGACAAGGACGGCATCCCGGCCGGTGAAGACCCCGAAGGCGATGTTTGGACCACCGGTTTCCGCCTCCAGGCGCTCTACAACCAGGGCAACACCTCCCGCCAGATCGTTTCTCAGATCCTCTCTAACAGCGTTGCCGAAGTGAACGAACTCTTCGTCATCGAGACCGTCGGTCTGCCCTGGCCCACCTTCCTGCGCACCATCCGCGCCAAGCAGTCACCCTACTTCGTCAGCGGCTGGCTGGAAGACATTCACGACCCGCACAACTGGTACCAGCCCTACATGGTTGGCACCTATGCGAGCCGCCAGAACATGCCTGCCGATCTGAAGGCGCAGTTCCAGGATATTCTCAACCGTGGTGTGTCCGCCATCGATCCGGCCGAGCGCCAGAAGATCTACGAAGAGGCGAACAAACTCTTCTACGAACAGGTGCCCACCATCCTGCTTGCCACTGCCACCAGCCATGGCTTTGATGCACGCTGGGTGAAGGGTCGCATCCTGAACCCGATCTTCTCCGGCGATTACTTCTACACGATGTACAAAGAGTAGTCTGCCTCGCGAAGATAGCCTAAACTCTGGGGACCTGGCAACAGGTCCCCAGAACCCCCTCACAGCCTTGTCATGCGGTGCAGGCCGGAGGCAGCCTCCAGCCTGTTCCAGATGGCAAGTCTGATCATTCGACACGAGGTACTTGATGACCAATTACATTATTCGTCGTTTACTGCTTGTACCGGTTTTGCTCTTTGGAGTGACCGTGTTGATTTTTGGAATGCTCCAATTCCTGGAGCCGGATGAACGCGTTTCGCTGTACATTCGGGGTGATCCAAAGTCGGATGCACAAGTAAACGCCTTTATCAAAAAATACTGTCTCGACTGTCCGATCTACATCCAGTATAAGAACTGGCTGATTGGCACCGTTGACCCGGTCACTGGCGAGCGCGAAGGCGGCATTCTCTTTGGCAACTTTGGCTGGTCGAAGACCAGTTCCCAGCCTGTAGCACAGCTCATTGCCCGCCGTTTCCCCAACACGCTCGACCTCACCCTCTGGGCGGTTGGTCCCGTTATTCTCGTGGGCATCTGGCTGGGGGTGCAGGCGGCAGTGCATCATAACGGCTTGATTGACCAATTGGCGCGCATCTTTAGCATTGTTGGGACATCCTTCCCAACCTTCGTGTTCGGTTTGTTGATGCTGATGATCTTTTATGCCAACCTGCAATGGTTCCCGCCCGGGCGTCTCTCGGACGAGTTCAACCGCATTGTCAACTCCGATCAGTTCACCCGTTACACCACCCTGCTGACCATTGACGCCCTGCTCAACGGCCGCATTGACATCTTCCTCGATGCCTTGCGCCACATGTTCCTGCCCATCCTCACGCTTTCCTACATCAGTTGGGCAACGTTCCTGCGTGTGACGCGCGGTTCCATGCTCGAAACCCTGCGCCAGGAATATGTCGTCACTGCCCGCGCCAAAGGCCTGCCGGAGCGGGATGTCATCCACAAACATGCCAAGCCGAATGCCATGCTGCCGGTAGTGACCCTCGCGGGCTTCACCGTCGTCGGCTTGATGGGCGGCGTGATCATCACCGAGACCGTTTTCAACTACCCCGGTATCGGCTCTGCCGCAGCCGAAGCCTCCGCCCAATTGGACGTGGTGACCGTGCTGGGCTTTGCCCTCTTCAACGGCCTGATCCTGATTGTCGCCAACCTGGTCGTTGATATTCTCTACGCTGTGGTGGACCCGCGCGTGCGGCTCTCGTAATGGAGACCTTCTATGACAACCGTTACCCCCACCGGCAATAATGAACTGCTTGGCGAAGCGGTCGCCATGCGCAAAATTGGACGGCTGGAGCGCTTCCTGGGTCCGGATAACTACCGCATCCTGCAAGGATTGTTCAAGACTCCGGCCGCTATTATGGGCACCGTCTTGATCGTATTCTTCATCCTTGTAGCGCTGGCGGCGCCGGTTCTGGCTCCGCCGCTGGGAAAAGACCCCTATACCATCCCGCGCGATGGCTTCAAAGCCGAACCCAAACCTATGGGCACCGAATGGCGCAGCAAAGCGCCTCCGCTGCCCTTCTGGTGGAAAGCAGTCACAGGGAAAGAGGAATGGGTTCACATCTTTGGCACGGCCCAGGGACAATACGACATTTACTACGGCGTCATCTGGGGCACGCGCACAGCCTTCAAAGCCGGGCTGACGGTGGTCTTCTCCACCGTTCTCATCGGCGTCATCATCGGCGCTATCTCTGCCTACTACGGCGGCATCGTGGATAATATCCTCATGCGCATCGTAGATGTGCTTTACGTCCTGCCCGGGCTGATGGCGACCCTGATTTTGGCAGCGGTTCTGACCCCTCTCATTGGGCGTTCAACGCTACCGGTGATGATCTCGCTCATTGCCTTTGGGTGGCTGGGATACGCACGCATCATCCGCGCCGACATTCTCTCTGTCAAACAGCGCGATTTTATCCTTGCCGCCCGCGTAATTGGCGTGCCAGACAGCCGCATCCTCTTCCGTCACATCATCCCCAACGCCATCTTCCCCACCCTGGTGCTTGCCTCGCTTGGCATCGGCGATGTTGTTCTTTCCTTTGCCGCCCTCTCCTTCCTCGGCATCGGCGTGGATGTAGGCTATGCCGACTGGGGACAGGTGCTGGCATTTGCCCGCAACTGGATCACCAGCCTCAACACCTACTGGTATATCATTGCCTGGCCCGGTGTGACGCTGGTCTTGTTCGTCCTCGGCTGGAACCTGCTCGGTGACGCCCTGCGCGACGTGCTCGACCCGCGCCTGCGCGGCAAAGTTTAGGCTTTGTGACACCCCGTTCGCTCTTCCGTCTCTTCGTTGCTGCTCTTGGAATAGCCCTGCTGATTGCAGGGCTATTTTTCGAGCGCGGCGGGGCTGTCACCAGCCAGCAAACCATGCCCACGCCCGATCGTCTTGCCGAGCCTACCCTGCCGCCCGCCGCTTCTCAGGCAGATTACGGCGCACAGGTCTATTGGCTTTCGTGCCTGCCCTGTCACGGTGACCGCGGGCAGGGACTGACCGATGAATTCCGCGCCGCCTACCCGCCGGAGGAGCAATACTGCTGGGAGCGCGGCTGCCACGGTGAAAACCCTTATGAGAGCGGTTTTACCCTCCCTAAAACCATTCCTGCCGTTATTGCCCCACAGGCGCTTGCCAAATTCAGCGATGCCGCGCAATTGCAGGCGTACATTCGCGCGGCGATGCCCTTTTGGAAGCCCGGCAGCTTGAGCGATGAAGATGCCTGGCGCGTCACGGCTTATCTGCTGCGCCAAAACGGATTGTGGAGCGGCGCACAGGAACTCAATGCCTCCAATGCCGCCGGCGTGCAGATTCTGCGTCAGACGCCGACCCCGCCCGGGCAGGAGCAGCAGGCTCAGGTCCAGGAAAGAAGCGGTTTGTCTTTGGGGAGGGGGCTGCTCCTCGCAGCGGTTGTTCTCGCGGCGGCACTCCTGTTGGGTCTCGTCCTCAAAAAACGGAAAAACAAGGCTACAATTTGAGGAATGTCGAACACGTTTAGCCGCCTGTCGCTGTTGTTCACCCTTGCAGGGATTTTGCTGGCTGCTTGCGGCGGGAATGCAGCGCCTGCGGCGACCTCACTGCCCGCCTCCGACCCGCCTCTCACCCCGCAGGCGGCGCAGCGAAAACCGCCCGACCCGAATACCTTTGTGCAGGTCACGTTTGGCGAGCCGGAAACGCTCGACCCAGCCCTCGGTTACGATACCGCCAGCGCCGAAATCATCTTCAATATATACGAGCCGCTGATTTTCTACGACGGCATTCACACCGACCGCTTTGTGCCGCTGTTGGCTGAGTCGTGGGAGGTGTCGGAAGATGGCAGGAGGTACACCTTCAAAATCCGTTCGGATGTGAGGTTTCACCAGGGGCAGGAGTTGACGGTGGAAGATGTGGCGTATTCTTTTCAGCGCGGGTTGCTGCTGGGCGGCACGAATGGTCCGCAGCGTTTGCTGACCGAGCCGTTTTTGGGTATTGGCGTGGAGGATATTACCTGCCTGGTGGATTCGTGCGCCTCTGCCGATAACCGCGATGCACTCTCCGCCAACCCGCCGGCGGCGCTGATGGCCGCCTGTGAACGCGTCAAATCTGCCATTGTGGCGGATGAAGCCGCCGGCACTGTGACCATGACTCTGGCTCAGCCGTGGGGTCCCTTTCTCCCCACCCTTGCCCAAACCTGGGGCGGGATTCTCGATAAGGATTGGGCGATTGCCAACGGCGCGTGGGATGGCTCGTGCGAAACCTGGCAAAACTACTATGCCGAACCCGCCGAAAGCAACCCTCTTTCCCGCATCGCTAATGGAACGGGTCCTTTCAAACTAGGGGAGTGGAAGCGGGGGGAGGAACTGATCCTGCTCCGCAACGACGAGTACTGGCGCGAACCTGCCCGCCTGGCGCGCGTGGTGACCAAGTACGTCAGCGAATGGGGCACCCGCTTTGCCATGATGCAGGTTGGCGACGCCGATATTGTGGCCGTGCCGGAGGGAAACCGCTCCCAAATGGACGCGCTGGTGGGCGAAGTATGTGAATTCGATACCGAGACCAACCGCTACAAACCCTGTAACGTAGTGGATGACTCGCTGCCCTACCGCCTCTACCTCGGCAGACCCGCCCTCAACCGCACCGATATGTTCTTCACCTTCAACGTTGCCGAAGGTTCGAACTACATCGGCTCCGGCAAATTGGACGGTAACGGCATTCCCCCCGATTTCTTCTCCAACATTCACATCCGCCGCGCTTTTGCCTACTGTTTCGATTGGGATGTGTACATCAGTGACGTATTTAACGGCGAAGCCGTGCAGGCGCCGGTCATCCCTTTGGCAGGCATGCCAGGTTACGAGGCTGACGCCCCGCGCTACTCCTACGACCCCGCAAAGTGCGAAGAGGAATTCAAACTTGCCGACCTCGATAACGACGGCATTCCCGCCGGCAGCGACCCCGAAGGCGACGTGTGGACGACCGGCTTCCGCCTGCAGGCGTTGTACAATCAGGGCAACACCAGCCGCCAAACCATCGCCGATATTCTGGCGATCAACGTTGCTTCCATCAATAACCTCTTCATCGTCGAAACGGTTGGCTTGCCCTGGCCCACTTTTCTGCGTACCATTCGCAGCGGGCAGGCGCCTTATTTTGTCAACGGCTGGGCGGAGGATATTCACGACCCGCACAACTGGTATGTCCCCTATACCGTTGGCACCTTTGCCCTGCGGCAAGGCCTCCCCGCCGACTTGCGAAACCAGTTCAGAGACTTGGTGGACCGCGGCGTAGCCGAGACCGACCCCGCCGCCCGCCATGCCATCTACCAGCAGTTGAACCGCCTGTTCTACGATCAGGTTCCCATCATCCTGCTTGCCGTTGCCACCAGCCACAACTACGAACAGCGCTGGGTGCGGGGCACGCTTCACAACCCCATCTTTCCTGGCGAATACTTTTACCCGATGTACAAAGATTGACAAGGAAAATACGATGACCTCCCGCCCTCTTTTTTTCATCCTCCTGCTGACGCTGCTCCTCTCTGCCTGTGCCCCCGCAGCCTCTTCGACCCCCATCCTGCCCACTCCTCCCCCGGCCACCATCACCCCGCCTCCTCCCTCACCGACGCCTGCTCTCCGCTCCCTCACCGTTTGCCTCGGCGAGGAGCCAACCACCCTCTACCCCTACGGCGAGTTGACCTCCGCCGCCCGCAGCGTCCTCTCCGCCATCTATGATGGACCGATAGACCTTTCCAATTACGAATACGAAGCCGTCATCCTCGAAAAAATCCCCAACCTCGAAGACGGCGATGCCCAGGTCAACCCGGTCACTGTCCGCGCCGGCGAGCGCATCGTCAACTCCAGCGGAGACGTGGTCACCCTCCAGGCGGGCGTCCGCCTGCGTCCCAGCGGCTGCCGCAGCGACTCCTGCGCCATCAACTACGACGGTTCCAGCGCCATCCAGATGGACCAGATGACCGTCACCTTTGTCCTGCTCGAAGGACTCACCTGGTCCGACGGCGAACCGCTCACCGCCGAAGACTCGCTCTATTCCTTCAGCCTCGCTTCCAGCCCCGAAACCCCCGTCAACAAATTCCTCATCGAACGCACCCAAACCTACGAAGCCGCAGATGACCTCACTCTCCAGTGGTGGGGTTTGCCCGGCTACATTGACGCCGACTACCAGACCAATTTTTGGATGCCGCTCCCCAAACACAAATGGAGCGAATTCACTCCCGCCGAACTGCTCCAGGTGGATGTTTCCACCCGCGCTCCTCTCGGCTGGGGCGCCTACATCCTCGAAAGCTGGAAGCCCGGCGAAAGCATCCGCCTCATCAAAAACCTCAACTACTTCCGCGCCGACAGCGGTCTTCCCCAATTCGACCAACTCACCTTCCTCTTCCTGCCCGACCCCAACGCTGCCCTCACCGCTCTCGTCAACGGCACTTGCGATATCCTCGACCCCTCCATCCCTCTTGATGGACAGGTTGCCCTCCTCCAGCAGCTCCAAACCGATGAAAAAGCCCAACTCCTCACCGCCCAGAGCGACACCCTCGAATGGCTCGCCTTCGGCATCCGCCACGCCTCCTACGACGACGGTTTCAACTCCACCGGCCTCAACCCCGACCGCCCCGACCTCTTCAGCGATGTGCGCATGCGCAAAGCCGTTGCCTACTGCCTTGACCGTCAGCGTGTGGTGGATACCGTCCTCTTCGGTCTTTCCCGCGTTCCCGATAGTTACCTTTCCTTCAACCATCCCCTCCACAACGGCGGTCTCCAACCCTACGAATATAACCCCGCCGCCGGTAACGAAATCCTCCAGCAAATCGGGTGGGTGGATCACGACAACGACCCCGCCACCCCCCGCCAGGCGCTCGGCGTCACCCGCGTCCCCAACGGCACGCCGCTCATCCTGGACTATCACACCACCTCCGCCACCCAGCGCCGCCAGGTGACTGAAATCTTCACCCAATCGCTCGCCGAATGCGGCATTGCCCTCAACCCTATTTATCACACCGCCTCCGACCTCTATGCCCAGGGACCGAAAGGACCGCTCTTTGGACGCCGCTTCGACCTTGCCGAATACGCCATTGGCGCCAATACCCTCCAGCCTCCGTGCGGCTGGTTCACCACCAGCCAAATCCCCAACGCCTCCAATAACTGGGTTGGCATCAACGTCAGCGGCTATTCCAACACCGACTTCGACAAAGCCTGCGAGGAAGCCAGCCAGTCCCTGCCCAATGAAAGCGGCTACACCGCTCACCAGCAGGCGCAGACCTTCTTCGCCCTCGACCTGCCCGCCATCCCGCTCTACATGCGCCTCAAAATCGCCGCCGCCCGTTTCGACCTGTGCGGCTTTCAACTTGACCCATCTTCCCTCTACCCCCTGGCAGACATCGAATCATTCGACTACGGAGCCGCCTGCCAATGAGACCTGCCGCTTCGCGCCTCCCTCAACCTGTTTCAACCCTCCCTGTCCTTTTGCCACGCCGACAACAACCCCCGCGCAATCTTTTTTGCTATAATGCCGCTAATCCTCAACATGGGAGCCTTCTCTGATGAATGAAAGCAAACCCCTCCTGGAAGTCAAAGGCCTCCAAACCTATTTCTACTCCGAAGATGGTGTTGTCCGCGCCGTAGATGGAGTGGATTTCGAAGTCTATCCCGGCGAAGTGCTGGGGTTGGTCGGCGAATCGGGCTGCGGCAAGAGCGTCACCTCGCTCTCCATCATGCGCCTCATCTCCAAACCCGGCCGTATCGAAGCGGGTCAAATCCTCTTGGATGGCGAAAACCTGCTCGAACTGCCCGAAGAAGAAATGATCAAAGTGCGCGGCAACCGCATCTCCATGATCTTTCAGCAGCCGCAAACCGCCCTCAACCCCGTCTTCAAAATTGGCGACCAACTGGCAGAAGTGCTCAACGTTCACCAGGACCTGGGTAAAGAAGAAGGCTGGAAGCGCGCCATTGAACTCCTGCGCATGGTCGGTGTGCCAGACCCTGAGCGCCGTGTCGAAGCCTACCCTCACGAACTTTCCGGCGGCATGGCGCAGCGCGTGATGATTGCCATGGCGCTGGCATGTGTGCCGGAACTGCTGATTGCCGACGAACCCACCACCGCCCTCGATGTCACCATCCAGGCGCAAATCCTCGACCTGATCCGCGACATGCGCAAGGAAATGAACACCGCCGTCATCCTCATCACCCACGACCTGGGCGTGGTTGCCGAAATGGCTGAACGGGTGGCGGTGATGTATGCCGGCGAAATCGTCGAGCAGACCGACGTGTACCGTCTCTTCGACGAACCTCTCCATCCCTACACCCAGGGACTCATCGGCTCCATCCCCATCCTGGGCGAGGTGAAAGAACGGCTCGAGGTCATCCCCGGCTCCGTCCCCAACCTGATCAACTTGCCGCCCGGCTGCCGCTTTGCGCCGCGCTGTCAGGCGCGCCTCAGACACAATCTCACCATCTGCACCGAACAAAAACCCGAACTCGAAGATGTACACCCGGGGCACAAAGTGCGCTGCTGGCTCTACCAGAGCGCCGAAGGGCACACCCCTCCTCTCGCCGCCGCTTAACCATCTTCTGGAGCATACCCCATGCCAAACAACAACCATCACAAAGGTGAGACCCTCGTCGAAGTCCGCAATCTCGTCAAATACTTCCCGGTGCGCGCCGGCCTGCTTCAGCGCGTTGTCAATCACGTCAAAGCCGTGGACGATGTTTCCTTCACCGTGCGAAAAGGCGAAACCCTGGGGCTGGTGGGGGAATCGGGCTGTGGAAAGACCACCGTCGGGCGCACCATGCTGCGCCTCATCGAGCCTACCTCCGGCTCGGTGCTGGTGAACGGGCGTGATGTCTTTCACATGAAAGCCGACGAACTCAAAGCGGCGCGCCGTGAAATGCAAATCATCTTCCAGGACCCCTACGCCTCGCTCGACCCGCGCGTGCCGATCGGCGAATCCGTTATGGAAGGATTGCACATTCACCAGGTTGGCACCCCCCGCGAGCGTGTTGCCATCATGCTCGAAACGCTCAAAAAGGTAGGCTTGGAGGAATATCACGCCCGCCGTTATCCTCACGAATTCTCCGGCGGGCAGCGTCAGCGCATTGGCATTGCCCGCGCTTTGGCGCTGCGTCCCAGTTTCATCATCTGCGATGAACCGGTCTCGGCGCTGGATGTTTCTATTCAATCGCAGGTGTTGAATATCCTCAAAGACCTGCAGCAGGAATTGGGGCTGACCTACCTGTTCATCGCCCACAACCTCTCGGTGGTGGAACATATTTCGGACCGTGTGGCGGTGATGTATCTCGGCAAAATGGTCGAGTTGACTACCCGCGATGAATTGTTCCGTAATCCGCTTCACCCCTACACCCAGGCATTGATGTCTGCCATCCCCATCCCCAATCCGCGCCTGAAGCGCCAGCGCATCCTCCTCAAAGGTGACGTGCCAAGCCCCCTCAACCCGCCCAAAGGCTGCCGCTTCCATCCGCGCTGCCCGCTGGCGATGGAACGCTGCGCACAGGAGGAACCTGTCTTAAAGGAGGTTTCTCCCGAACACTGGGTGGCGTGCTGGCTGGTAGAATAAAGCCTATGACCGTACCGTGCGTTTTGATTGTTGACGACCAGCGCGACATCATCCGCCTGTTGCATTCCACGCTGCAAACCCTGGGGCATCAGATGGAAATTGTAGATGCCCCCTCCGGCGAGGAGGCGCTGCTGGTGGCATCGCGCCGCAAAGTGGACCTGCTGGTTGCCGATTATCTCCTGCCGGGCATCTCCGGCGTGGAATTGATGCGCAAAGTCAAGGCGCGTAACCCGGAGATGCGCGTCATCTTCATCACCGGCATGACCGACCGCAAAGCGCGCGATGAGATGCTCAACACCGGGGCGCTTGCCATCTTCGACAAACCCATTCCCCTCGCCGATTTTCTCGATGCCGTAGAGCGCGGCTTGGGGCTGGTGCGCACCATCTTCCCGATGGAAACCGCCAGCGAGACCGAAGCCCACCGTCAGTCGCTTGCCGATGTGTTGGCCGGCTTCCGCCAAAAGATCAAGGCAGATGCGGTTTTCCTCATCAATCAACGTGGGCGCGTTTTGGCGCGGGCAGGCGATCTTTACGACAGCAGTATGGAAGTCTCCCTTGTGGCGGCGCTGATGGGCATCTACTCTGCCGCTTTGAAGGTCTCGCGCATCATCCACCAGGAACACCCGGATAACTTCCACGTTTTCCGCGGCGGCGACCATGACCTGATCCTCATCCCCGTAGATAATTCACATGCGCTGCTGCTGGCTGGCAGAGGCCTTGCCGACCCCCAGCGCATCTTGCAAACGGTGGATGGGATGCTCTTCGTGCGCGGCGACCTGGAGAATATTTTACGGTTGCTGGGAGTGGCGGCAGCAGAAGCGGGCGGAGAACCGCTCGCCCCCGAAGCAGAAGCAGCGGAGCCTCTCCCTCCCTTTGTGCTCAAGCCTGCGCCGGCGCCCGAGCCTGAAGTGGATGTGGATGCCTTGTTCGCCGCCGCCAGCAAAAAGAAACTCGCTCAAGATGCCGATGCCTTTTGGGAAGAAGCCGTGGAAAAGGCGGGTAATATCCCCATTAATCCCGATGTCATTACCTTTGCCGAAGCGCAAAAACTGGGACTGAAACCCGGCGAAGCGCCCATCAAGGTTACCGGCCCGTTGAGCGCCTCCCCTGACCCAAAGAAAAAGAAATAACGGCTCTACCGTTTTTTTACGGAACGGCCTGAAGTCTTAGCGCTGGCAAGAGGGCTTGGATTTGGCAATCCAGGCCAGCCGGATCCAAGCCGGCGCCTTTTGCTCGCGCGGATTGTCAAATCCGCACATGCCCCTCTTGTGGGCAATCACCAGAAACAGCAGTGGCTAAAAGGATGGGCTAAACCTTTTCTTACCACGAAGAACACTGAGTTCACAGAGAAAAGAAAGAAGAATCTCTGTGATCTCCGTGAACTCAGTGGTGAAATCCATTGGCAAGCCCACCAAATGAGCCACGCTCCAGAAACCGCGCCTGTCTGACTTCATTTCTTGTGATAAAATATCGTCCGCATTGGGGCATGGTGCAATGGCAGCACACCGGCCTTTGGAGCCGTGGATCTTGGTTCGAATCCAGGTGCCCCAGCAAATTCCCGCTCTCGCGGGGCTTATTTTCAAAGCAGGCTTCGCAGTGGTGGGAGCCTGCTTTTTGGTTTGACCCAGCCTTCGAACGTCTTGCACCGCCGCGCAGTTTGGCGGAGTCACAAACCCGAATCTTTGTTTTTCCCTTCCCCGCTGTGGGGCAGGGAATCGGAGAACGCGATGAAAATCACCGCAGTCTTATTAGCAGCGGGTCAGGGAACCCGCATGAAATCGGACTTGCCCAAAGTGTTGCACCCCTTGTGCGGCAGGCCGATGATCTGGCATGTGCTGGAAGCGTTGAAGGAGGCTGTCACCGAACCGCCGGTAGTGGTCGTTGGTCACGGTGCAGAAGCGGTGACCACATCCCTCGGCGCTTCTGCCCGCACCGTGCTTCAGCAGCCGCAATTGGGAACCGCTCACGCCGTCATGCAGGCAGAAGCCCTGCTCAAGGGCAACACCGACCTCGTCCTCGTCACCTATGCCGATATGCCCCTGCTGCGCGGCGAAACCTTCCGCCGCCTCGTGGATGCCCAGCGCCTCAATCCCGGACCGTTGAGCCTGCTCACCGTCATTGCCGACGACCCGCGCGGCTTTGGGCGCATCCTGCGCAAAGACGATGGTACGGTGCAGGCAATCGTCGAAGAATACGTTGCCACGCCGGAACAACGGCAAATCAAAGAACTGAACGTTGGCGCCTACTGCTTCAACGCCGAATGGCTGTGGGAGGCCCTCAAACGCATTGAGAAAAACCCGCAAAAGGGCGAATATTACCTGACGGATGTGGTGGAAATTGCCGTCAGCCAGAACCTGCCCGTGCAGGCAGTGCTGCACGATGACTTCCTCGAAACCATCGGCATCAACACCCGCATCCACCTCAGCGAAGCCGAAGCCGTCCTGCGGGCGCGCATCAACCGCGAACACATGTTGAACGGCGTCAGCATGATGGACCCCGCCTCCACCTACATTGACGCCGGCGTGAAAATCGGACGCGACACCACCCTCCTGCCCAACACCTACCTTCATGGCAATACGGTCATCGGCGAGAAGAACCTCATCGGACCCAACACCATCATCCGCGATACGGTCATTGGCAACGGCTGTAAAATCCTCGCCTCGGTGCTCGAAGGCGCCGTGCTGGAAGACGAAGTGGATATGGGGCCCTTTGCCCGCCTGCGCAAAGGCGCCCATTTGAAAAGCCGCGTTCACATGGGTAATTTTGGGGAGGTCAAAGATTCCACCCTGCACGAAGGCGTCAAAATGGGGCACTTCTCCTACATCGGCAACGCTGTCATCGGCGCCAACACCAACATCGGCGCCGGCACCATCACCTGCAACTACGACGGCGAGAAAAAACACCCCACCACCATCGGCGAGGATGTCTTTATCGGTTCAGATACGATGCTGGTCGCCCCGCTCACCCTGGGCGATGGCGCACGCACCGGCGCGGGCGCTGTCGTCACCAAAAACGTCCCGCCTGATACGCTGGTCGTCGGGATGCCGGCGCGCGCCATCAAAAAACTGGAACGCAGGAAGAAGAGCCGCTAAAAAGGACCCATCATGACCCTCACCTCACAGGAAAAACAAGCCCTCATTGACCTTGCCAATGTCGCCCGCCAGCGCGCTTATGTTCCCTACTCGCATTATGCTGTCGGTTCTTCGCTCCGCACCCGCTCCGGGCGCATCTTCACCGGCGTCAATGTGGAGAACGCCGCCTACCCTCAAACCATGTGCGCTGAACGGATTGCCATCTTCAAAGCGGTTTCCGAAGGCGAAACCGCCTTCGATGTCATCACTGTCGTCACCGAAAACGGCGGTTCGCCCTGCGGCGGCTGCCGTCAGGTCATGGCGGAATTTGGTCTGGATACCCTCGTCATTCTGGCGGATGGAAAAGGCAACATTCTCACAGAAACGAGCGTAAGAGAACTGCTGCCCGCCGCGTTCACGCCAGATCAATTGAAAGCATAACCTTGGTCTCTGCCCGGCGGCTGTATGCTTTGCCTCCAATCTGCCCATGCCCGAACCTAAATTCCGCTCCTTCCGCGTGGATGCTGTTGTGCTGCGTCACAGCGACTACGGCGAAGCCGACCGCCTGCTGACCCTCTTCACGCGCCAACTGGGGAAAACCCGCGCCATTGCAAAAGGCGCGCGCAAAATCGCCTCACGCAAAGCCGGGCATATTGAGCCTTTCACCCACGTCCGCCTGCTGCTTGCCCAGGGGCGCGAGATGTTCATCGTCACGCAAGCCGATACGGTGGATGCCTACCTGCCCCTGCGCGATGACCTGACCCTCACCGCTCACGCTTCCTATGCAATTGAACTGCTCGACCGCTTCACCTACGAAGACCAAACTGAAAACCCGTCCCTCTTCCGTCTGCTCACCGAAACCCTCTCCCGCCTCGCTTCGCGTCACGACCCCTGGCTGGTGAGCCGCTACTACGAAATGCGCCTGCTCGACCTGGTGGGCTTCCGTCCGCAGCTTTTCGAATGCGTCAACTGCGGACGCCCGCTGCAGCCCGAAGACCAGTTCTTCTCGTTCAGCGGGGGCGGAGTCATTTGTCCGCGCTGCGGGCGGGGGCTGCCTCACCTGCACGGCATCTCGGTGGAGGCGCTCAAGTATCTGCGTCACTTTCAGCGTTCGAGTTATGCTGAAGCCGCTCGCGCGCGTCCCAGCCTCGAGGTCCAGAAAGAAGCGGAAAGTCTGATGCAGGGCTATTTCACCTATCTGCTCGAGCGCGAGTTGAACACCCCCGGCTTCCTGCGCAAGATCAGGGAGTAGGCATCCGTTTTCCCCAATTCAGAACGAAACCCCACGCGACAAAGAGGACGAGCGGTTTTAAGAAACGCCACAGCAAGACCTGGAACCAGCGCCACTTGAGCGGGTAAATGAGGTTTGTGATGAGCCAGCGCGCGAGGAGCGTTTGCCCGAGCGCGCTTCGCACGACCCGATTCTTGAATCTGCCAAACGAAAAGTCGCCCTGCTGAAACGCTTGGCTGATTTCATGCGCCGCCAAGCAGCCATACCCCAGCGCGATGCTGATGCCCTCGCCAAAGAGCGGGTCGGCGCCGGCGGCATCGCCTACCAGCAACACCCTCCGCGCCGACATTTTGTTCCAGGGGGTGAACCAGCGGATGGGATGCCCGCGCAGGGGATAGTTGGTTAGGTCGAATCCCAGGCGCGCCATTTCTTGTGCCAGCGGCTCTTTGAGCGGCGGGCGTTTTTCGTGGGCAAGCAGGTTGGTATCGTAAATGCCCCAGCAGCGCATGGGCTCGCCTTTGACCTGAGTGGGGAAGTCCCACAGGTAGCCGGCGATGTTGGCGGTGACGGGGGAGAATTCGAAATACGCGACCCGCTCCCTCCCTGGCCCTCCCCCCCTGTCAGGGAAATTGGGGGAGGGTTGGGTAGGGGTCAAAACTTCCAGCACCCTAGCGGTGGAAACAGGTTCCTGAGGGAAGAGGCAGCGGCGGGTAACGCCGTTTGAGCCGTCGGCGCCGACGACGATTTGGGCGTGGAAGGTTCCCTGGTCGGTTTCGACGATTACCTCGTTGAGGGTGGCAACTACGTTTTTGACGGTGACTCCCTGTCTGATGGCTATGCCTCTGCTCTCCGCTTTTTTTGCCAGCCAGTGATCGAATTCGTCGCGGCGGATGATGCGCAAGGCGTGCCGCTTCGGGATGCGGATGGTCAGCCCCTTGGCTTCAAAGTCGAAGCGAAGTTTGCCAGCAAGGACGTGCGGTACTTCGTTCACGTCCAGGCCGAGGCGTTCGAGGAGGATTTCGGCGTCGGGGGTGAGGCCGCCGGCGCACAGTTTCAGGCGCGGGTAATGCTCTTTTTCGAGAATCAGGATGCGGGGAGTCAGATGCGGAGCGATCCGCTGCAAGTGCAGGGCGGTGGAGAGTCCGCCGGGTCCGCCGCCGAGGATGAGGATGTCGTATGTCATGCAGGCGGGTCAGGCGTAGGCGCCGCTCCAGGTTTCGAAATCACGGTCGTCGTGCTCATCTTTTTTGTAGAAGGTGATGTAACTGAGCGCTTTGTAGGGGACGAATTTCTTTTCCTGTGGGTCTTTGCGGGCAAGGTCGAAGTAGGTGTGCCAGGTGCCGGAGTTGAAATAGATTTGATTGCCGCTGCGCTCGTCGAAATCGAGCGGGACGGTTTCCTGATGGTGGGTGTGACCGTAGATGATGTAGCGGGCGCTGCCGTTTTGGAAGGCGGGTTCCTGCAGGGCAAATTGGGTGAAGGAGCCGCCGCTGCCGAAGATGCGGCGGTTTTGCAGGCGATAGACGAAGTTGTCGAGCGTTTCGAGGGAGATGAGTTTCGAGATTTTGATTGCCGCCTGCATCTTGTCCACCATGTCAATGCGGAAGGGGATGTCTTTGCTGCGGACGAAGGAAAGGTTGATGAATTTTTCGGAGAGGTCATCCCAGATTTTTTTGAGTTCGCGTTCGTTCCAGCCGCTGAGGACGTGTTCGCTGGAGAGGCGTTTGATTTGCCCGGAGATCCACAAGGGGGTTGCCAGCGCCGGGCGGACGTTGGTGATATGGCGCAGGTTGTTCACAATTTCGGAGTTCAGCCCCGCTTTGCGTTTGAGTTCTTCCGGGTAACGGTTGCAGACTTCCATGGTGAAGGCATCGCCGAGGGTGGCGTGGTCGCGCCCGAAGTTGGCGTTGAAGTTGAAAGGGTCGAAGCAATCACCATGACGGCAGAAGACCTGATACTCACGGAAGAGGCGTTCGATTTCGGGCGCTTCATCCTGTTCCCAGGGGAGGTTGGGGTCCATCTTGTGCAGGTCGTAGGGGAAGGGAGTGGGGGCGTTGCTCAAGCCCATGGCGCGGATGAGTTCGCGGCGGATGTGGTCGAAGGGTTCGCCTTTGAGGTGGTAGTACCAGTCGTGGTTGCCTACCATGTAGTGAAAGCGCACCTTGAGGGGAATTTTGTCGGCGCGGGAGGCATCGCGTTCTCCGGTTTCGGTGAGAGGGTCGAACTGGATGAATTCGCCGTTTGCCAGTTTTCGCATGACCTCCAGCGATTCGCGGTTGTGTTCGAGGATGGCTTGAGTCACTTCGAGCAGTTTGGGCGCAAACAGCGGGTGGGAGGGGTCGCTCCAGGGGCGGATGTAAGCGGGCTCGCCCTCTTCGGTGATGCGGATGTGTTTTTCTCCGTCCACCTCGATATATTCTTCCTGCCCTTTGGGAGGGAAGAGCCATTTTGTGGAGTGCAGCGGGTCAATGATGTCGCCCAGCAGGATGACATCCAGCTCTTCGATGGGGCGGTATTTGCCGCGCCGCAGGGAGGCAAAGTGCGCATCCTGCCGCAACCGTTTGGCAAATAGATAAAACGCGCTGGGTGGGATGGACGCGGCAGTGGTGCCGTCGCCCAGGTGCAGGTCGCTGATGATGACAAGCATGACGCGCCTCCTCAATAAAGTCAGGGGGATGTTGTGTCTTGGGTATTATAGCCCGAATGAGGGCGCTTCAATTTGTGACGGGAAACTGGTGCTGCCCATTTAACCTGTTCCCCCCTCCCGGCTTGGGAGGGGGGCGCAAAAAGGAGGAGGATAGGGCTCCGGTATTGGTTCAGTCGGCGGCGGCGGTTGCCGGGGCGGGGGTTCTCTGCTCGCGCCAAAAGAACGCCCAATACATAAGTACGGAGATGGTGTACAGCGTAATCGTCCCGATGAAGGGTGGAGCAAAGCCGTAGCGCACCTGCAGCCATCCGCTGACGGTGGGGCTGAATGCCCAGCCGAAATTCCATGCCATGCTGGTGAGGCTGGCAACGGTAGCGCGCGAGGAAGGGTCCACGTGCTCCATGATAAACGTCTGATAGACGGGGGAACTCATGTTCATTAGCGTCAGGCGGATGTAATACGCCGCTGCGCCCACCCAGAAGACGGGCGAAAAGCCGAGCAGGATGAGGAAGGGGATGGAAAGCGCCTGAGAGATGACCACCAGTTGAATCTTGCCGATGCGTTCGGCAAGCGGCGGCGCAATTAACAGACCGATTCCCATTGCCAGCGATCCCCACGCAAACAGCGCCCCGATGACCGGGTCTGGCTGATGATGCACCACGCGGAAGAAGACATTCATGAAAGGCATTACCAACCCTGCGCCGAGTGAGGTCAGCAGCATGGGGAGGATGAGTTTGCTCAACAGCAGGGGGTGTTGTGCGGCATACTGAAACGGGGCGAAAATGGCTCGTTGACTGCGTTCCAGTTTGGGGGTCCGCAAAAAGAGAAGCGGCAGGACGGCAAGAGCGGCGCCAACGCCAATGACGAAGATCGAGCTGCCGTATGCCAGGCTGCTAGTGGGGGAGGCGCCCTGTGCCTGTGCCATCCAGGTAGGCAGGTAGCCGCCCAGCCAGTTGCCCACCGAAGCCATCGTCATTTGCAAGCCCTGACCGAAACTGAAGAGGTAGGTGCGCTCTTTTTCGCTGCTGTTTTCCATCAGGAAAGGAGACATGGTCACCCCTGCCAGGCTTTGCGCAATGCCGGAGAGGATGTTCATGGAGTAAAAGGCGGCTTCGGTTTGCCAGAGCGCCATTACCAGAATGGTGAGGCTGAGCAGCGCGCCGGAGAGAACCAGTGAGATTTTGCGCCCGAGCAGGTCTGCCAGGTAGCCCATGGGCAGGGCGGCAAGCAGCGCAACGAAACTGCTGGCGGTGATGAGGCTGCCCAGCAGCGCTTCGTCGAAGCCGAGGCTTAACACATAGAAATTGAAAATCAGGCGAAAGCCGCCCATCACTGCGCCGCTGAGGATGACGTTGAGCAGGTAGAGGCGGGCATTCGGTTGAAAGGCGCGAATGTGCGAGGCGTATTTGCCAGGCAGGCGAAAAAGGGAAATGAGACGGTTCATTCGTTTGAATAGGGTTTTTCGAGGAAGGCGTTCAGGCTGGCGAAGAGGGCTTCGAGCGCCTGTTTGCGAACGGTGTAGCGATTTTCTTCGTGCGTCAAAGAGAGTTCGACCAGGCTGGCGAGACGCAGTTCCTTCAGGTGATGGGTGACGGTGGGAGGGCGCAGTTTCAGGCGGCGCGCAATTTCCGAAGGAGGCAGGTTCTCGTGCAGCAGATAGCGCAGGATTTTCAAGCGGGTGGGGTCGGCAAGCGCTTTGAGCGAACGGACAAGCGCATCGGGCACCACTTCGCCGGGGATGACGGACATCTCCGCCGGGCGGGCGCCAAAGGTCAGCAGGATGGTGTCGCGGTCGAATTTTTCGAAGAAGACCAGCGGCGTGGTCCAGAAAGCGGGGGCGATAATAAAGCGCGAGGCGTTGAACTCATCTCCCAATTGCAGCCCCTGGGTGATTTCGGTGAAGAATGCCTCGAAACTCATGGAGGCGGAAAGGGCGCGGGCGCGTTCCAGCGCAGCGCGCAAGACCGGCTCCACCCGCGTTTCCTCCTCCTGGAAGAATGCCTGGTAATAAGACTGGAAAGCCTGAAGATACGCTTCGCCCAAGTCCGCCGGGCGGCTCCACCAATCCAGGGCGTTTTCCACAGCCTCGCGTTTGAGATGAGTGTCCTTCTTACTCAGGACTTTGAAGAGGAAATCCGCATCTTCTTTGGACCATGTGCCTGTTTCGGCGACGCGGCGCAACGTCTCGTTGAATTGTTTGTGTTTTTCCGCTTCGGCGGAGTCATCGCTTTCGTAGGGGTCGTCGAGGCGGTAAAGAGTCCTCATCCGTTCGGCGGCGGGAATTTGCTTGAGCGCCCACAAGGCGCTGATGGAGTCTTTGGGGGTGGGCAGGGAATGAAGCCACTTGAGGGGCACGCCAAGCAAAGGATACAAATCCTCCAGCAGTTTTCGCTCCGCTTGAGGGATGCGGGCGCGCACGCCGGCGGCATAGGCCGGGCGGATGCCAAAATGCTCCGGCTCGATCAACACATGCAGGCTGATGAACAACTCGTAGGCTGTGCCGAAATCCCATTCGATGGCGGGGGAAAAGGAGGGGGTATCGGTGGGGTTATTCATTCATCGCCTCGGGTGTTGGGTTCATTTGAAAAGCAATTTTCTGCCGATGGAAATCAACGTTTCGCCGGTGTTTTCGTCCACGGTTTCATTGAAAGGGGGGACGTGCTTGAAGAGTATTCCAAATGTCAGCAGTACCTGCCCGGTTTGGCGGGTGAGGGGTGTTTGTTTGTTTTTCTTCGTGATCGTGATGCACTGCGGCAATTTTTCGGCTGCTCGATAATCAGACATGGCTGCTCTCCTCGAATAAAACTCTCAGCACTTTACATAACGGGTAGAGGGGCGAAATCCAAACGGCAATGTGTTAGGTGATTGTATGTATTAGATAAATGACTAATTAGATAATAGTCTAATCCATGCCCTTTGTCAAGAGGTGATTTGCGGTGATTGCCCATCTCTTGGAGGAAGGGCGTCTCGCTGTACTATTAGCCGGTGAAAAGGCACAAGATATTGCACTTTTCCAAATTATTCTAGCAATCCAAATCTGGTGTTTTGCGACGCAGCAGGAAGGCTGCTGGTTACAGGTGGGGGCACAAGATAATGAAGTTTTACAAATTAATTCCGTAACCGCGCCCGTCGGCGTAAGAGAACGCGCCCTACGCGAGCATTACGGAAATATTTTCGTAACAATCATAATCTTGTGCTACGGGATTGTTCGATTATTTTGTTAATCCTCAAAATCACCAGGCTGCTTTATGAGCCGCCTTCCGCTGGCTTCGCTTGGTTCGCCCGGATGTTCAGGTCTGGGCGATGCTTGTGCTCTGAAGCGAAGCAGGGACAATCGCCAATCGGTTTGTGGTTGAGCGAAGTGAAAAGCGTATAATCTCCGCGAAGGATAACGCCCGCTCTCTCGCTTCGGGCGAAGTGCGGAGTGCAAAGACCGGCACAATGATGGTTTGGTTGGATGCGGCAATGAGCAAGGCAGGCTGTTAGCACAAAGGAGTTTTTTATGACGCGCATTGTTTTCGCCTGGGTGTTGGTGATGTTGAGTTCGCTGTTTCTTTTTCTCAGTGCGGCGGGGATTGTTGCGGCGTGGGTGTATAACGAGCCCCTCACCCGCGAAGCGCTCTCCCGGCTCGAAGGCATTGATGGCGAGTTGGCGCAGGCTGAAGTCACGCTGGAAGCCACGCAGGCGGAATTGGAACGGGCGCTGCGCCTGCTGGATGCAGCGCAGGCAGCCTTGGAACAACTTACGGCGCAATCTGCCAGCGCCGATTCGCTGCTGGATGGGATTCAGTCTTCGCTGGATGACAAACTGCTGCCTGAGTTACGCAGCACCCGCGAGCGCCTTGGCGCTGCCCGCACAGCCCTTGAAGGCTTGCGCGCTCTTCTTCAAAGTATTGGCTCTCTGTCTTTCATCAATCTCGATTTGCAATTTCCCGATCAGGTGTTGATCGATTTGATTGCCTCTGCCGAAACGCTCGATTCTGAAATTGCCAGCGCAGAGGAACTGGCGCAGCGCGCTTCGACCTTTGTCAGTGATACCTCGTACCTGCTGGGCGGCGATTTGGGGGAGACGCGCGCCAACCTGGAAGGTTTTCTTGTTGAGGTGGAAGGGTACCGCGAAAACGTGGCGGGTTGGAGAGAACAGATTTTGGATGTGAAGGAGGCGCTTCCAGCCTGGGTGGATCGCCTCTCGATTCTGCTGACCCTCTTTTTGTTTTGGTTCGGTCTTTCTCAGTTCAGCCTGCTCCTGCATGGACGCCTGATCCTGCGCGGAGAGAATCCGCTGGCGGGGTGGCGGGGGTAGGAAAGGCGGCGGGGAGGGATGGCTGAGGGTGTGAAATCAGGCTGAGGGGCGGAATGAAGCGATGGTCATGATGCTTGCCGGCGGCGTTTGTGTTCGTACATCGCTTTGTCTGCCTGTGAGAGCAGTTCTTCCATGGTGATGGTGGAGGTGGGCGGGACGCGAATGGCCCCCAGGCTGAAGGTGATGGCGGTTTGCCCTGCCTGGCGGTTGAATGTATCCACGTTGTTTTGCAGGTGCTGGCGCATGGCTTCCATGTCGCTGTCGGTGGCGTCTGCCATGAGGACGACGAATTCATCGCCGCCCAGCCGCCCGATGATGTCTGATTCGCGGAAGGTGTCGGTGAGGATGCGTGCGAAGCGCAGGATGATGGCATCGCCGGCAGCGTGACCGAGGGTGTCGTTGATGTGTTTGAGGCTGTCCAGGTCTATGTAAAGCAGGCAGAGGGAGTAGCCGGCGCGGCGTGCGAATTTCATCAGGCCGGTGGCGAGGATCATGAAGCCGCGGCGGTTATTGAGGCCGGTCAGGTTGTCGTTGAGGGAGAGGCTGCGCAGGCGCTCGTTGGCGCTTTCCAGTTCGGTGACTTTTTCGTAGAGTTTGTTGGCAAGCACTTCAAGGTGTTCACGCTGGAGTTGGCCGGTTTGAGGCAGGTGCGCGGGGGCGGCAGGACGTTTGAGGGCGTCGTTGACGGCGCGCAGGATTTCGTGCGGCTCGCTGGGTTTGCGGAGGATGTGTTGAATGCCGCTTGCCCGCGCCAGGCGGTGGATTTGGCTGTCGTCGTAGTTGGCGGTGTGGAAGATGACCGGTACGGCGGTGAGCAGAGGTTCGGCGCGCAGGCGGCGCGCGAGGGTGAAGCCGTCCATTTTGGGCATGAAGATGTCGGTGATGATGAGGTCGGGGAGTTCGGCTCGAGCGATTTCTAGCGCTTCGACTCCGTCTTTGGCTCCGATGATGCGGTGGCCATAGTTGCCCAGCAGGGCTACATAGGTGTTGCGGTCTGTTTCATTGGTATCTACGACGAGGATGGTTGCCATGGGAGATGTCTCTGTGGGGGGAGTGTCGGTTTCGGGGCGGTACGCCGGCTTTCAAGTCTATTTGTTTTTCGCCCCGGCGCGCAAAAATCATAGCATGGTTTGGTTGGAGGGGCGGGTGGGGAAAGTCCTTCCTTTCAACATTATCAGGAATGGGGCCGGATGCGGTTATTCGCCGAAGGGGAATTGGGCGAGCAGTTCCCAGTGTGCTTCAGCGGTTTGGACGGTCCATTCGAAGCCATTGACGGTGAAGGTGATGGGGTCTCTGGCGCCGAAGGTGGGGTCTTTGATGCGGGTAGAGCGGTCTTCGGGGAGTTCGACAATTTTGATGTGGGGGAGCCAGTTTTGGGAGTGGTAGGGGTATCCTTCGCAGCCCATTTCGGCGGCGAGGCTGGCGAGGTCGTTGTACATTTTTTCGAGGGCGGGGTTTTTTTCTGCCAGCAGCCATAAGCGGCCCTGCTGGTTGTTGACGTTCATGCGGGCAATGTTTTTGACGGTGATTTGGAAGGGTTTCATGCGGCGGGCGTATTCGGCGAGGCGCTGTTTGACGGCATCGAAGTCTTCCACATTGCGGATTGCCTGTACGGTCAGATGCAGGTCTATGATGGGGGTTCCATCGGTGACTTTGGCGGTCTCTTCCGAAAGTTTGAAGAGGCGGGAGTATGCCTCGTTTTCGGGGCGGATGATGATGAAGGTGGCTTTGCCGTTTGGGCGGGATGTTTGCATACGTTCTATTTCCTTGAGCCTGTTTTTGTAGAGCTCAATGTGCGCCTCGATGTCGTTTTTGCCAACGCCATAGTTCCATGCCAGCAGACCGCGGTGCAGGTCGCTTTGCCAAACGGCGCGGATGCGCTCTTCTAGTTCCGACAGGCTGTTCTTGAGCGAGACGATTTTGAATTCGTCGCCGGCGCGCTCCGAGCGAAAGACGAGGAAACCTTCTTTTTTAGGGAAACGCGAGAGGAGCAGGTTGGAGAAGCGCTTGAGGTCCTGGTCTATGGCTGAACTGCCATAGCGGGCGTTGCCTTCGTGCATGTTGAGCATATCTGTCAGCGCCACGCCGTGAATGACTTGATTGGCAAGGTACCATTTGGCTGCCAAACCGTTGAGGGTGCCGGTGAGATACTCTTTGGTGACCACGCTTTCGGCAATGTTCTGAGTGATTTGAACCTGGGTGATGGCTTGTTGCTTCAGCGCAGCGGGAAGGTTGAGCGAATGAATTTTAGCCGTAAGATTCGCGTAAGGCATATTAAACTCATGCCAACTCTGGTAGCCGTCGTTGTCTTCGATGCGTCTGGGAATCTCGGAATGGCTTTCGATGATGGTTTGCCGCAATACGACGGGGCGGTATTTTTTTCGGCGCTTTTGGAGTTCGTTTTCGGCTTCGGTATCGGTGCTGCCGGTGCCGTAATCCCAGGTGAGCAGCGTTTCCATTTCCTGTCTGTGATACATTTGTGCCAGGATGCTGTTCATTTCGCGCGGGGTTTTGGTGGTGGAGATGATGCGGAATTCGTCGCTGCCGGGCGCGCGGCGCACAAAGTCGCCAGTATCGAGGCTGAAAGCGGACATAAATTGGAAAGCGAGTTTGCGCAGTTCGGCATCCACTACCAGCGCGCCATAGACCTTGTTTGCCTGCCGCAGGTCGTAAATATCCACTTTGGCAATGCCCCGCACCTGATCGGGCGGAATCAGCCACTTTTCCGCCCGCGAGTTCAGGGCGTGTGTAATTGAATCGTACAATGCTAGGCTCTTGGCATTTTTCAACGCCACCGAGACCAAACGCTTCAATTCCTGAATTTGGCTTTCGCTAATGGGCAGTACCTGAAAAAGATTCTCTAGTTCCTTGAAAGATTGCAGGAAAATCTTTAGTTCGTTATCCATGTCCGCTTTCAAGATGCCGTTTACGAGAGATGGCTTCTAAAATTTTTTCGTGCAATTCCTGGCTTTGGCGAATCTCGTGCTGCATACCCTGACGCTGGAAACTCTCCAGCGATTCGGTGACGAGCATCAGGGCGTTATCCAGGTCGATTCCCACTTCAAAGGATACCGACGCCAGACCGAGTTGCCCTTTTGCCAGTTCATCTACCCGCCCAAATTCCTCGGCAGAGCGGATGCCCTCGCGAAAGTAGTGTTCGGCTTCTACGAAATTCTTTTCTTTCAAGGCGACGAAGCCAAGTCCGTTGAGGGCATAACTGATATGACGGATCGGGTCTTTTCGCAGCGGGTCCTGCCAGGTTTCGAGGGCTTTTTGGTACCATGCCCGGGCTTGTTGCAGGTTTCCTAATTCGTATTCGAGGTCGCCAAGACCGTATTGGGCGAAGCCTTTGCTGTAAATGCCGTAATCGTCTCGGGGGAATTCCTCGGTGGTTTGCAGCACCTCCATAAGCAGGGTGCGGGAACGGTCGAAGTTGCCGAGGCGCAATTCCACGGTGCCGAGGGAGCGTTTGGCGGCGGCGATGAGTAATTTATCTTCGGTCAGGGTGGTGGCGGAGAGGGCTTCTTCTGCCCAGCGCAGCGCCCGCAGGTAATCTCCCTGGTAAAAGTAAATCCAACTGATATTGCGGGCAAAGGTGCTGACGGATTTCCAATCGTTGAGCAAGTTGGCTGCTGTAAGGGCAGCATGAGCGAGGGTCAGGCGGTCATACCAGTAAGCGCGCTGCCACAGCACGCTGCCGAATTGAAGGCCAATTTGGACGAGTGTGGCGGCGATGTCGCGTGTCCGCTTGGGAAGGGTGCCGGCGCTGTTTTTTTTCTGAATGGATTTGTAGCACCATTGGGCGGCGCTGAGGATGTTATTGCGGTCATGCAGCAGTTTTTCGTAGCCGCGCCATTCTTTGAAGCCGCTCATTTGGGTCACCAGGCGGCTGTAATATTGGGCAGTCTTCCATTCCGCCTGCTGGATGAATTTGCGGTTGCTGGCAAACTGGGTGCGGATGAAACGGCGGGTAAGCGGCAGGATGCTGAAGTAGTCGCGGTCTGGTTCGCGTTCGGTGAGGGTCAGTTGCAGCAAGTCGCTGAGGGCGCTTTCGAATTCTTCTTCGTCCTCGATGCCTGAAATTTCCTTGAGCGCCTCCCGCGAAACTGCCTCCGGCTGAAGCGCAAGGATGAAGAGCAGTTTTTTCTCGTTGCCCTCTTTCAGCAGGTTCCAACTGTGATTGAAGCAGTATTGCAAGATGGGAATGCTCGAGTCGAGGCTGAGTTTGTCCAGCACCTGGGTGACGGAATAGCCCAGCACAGCGATTTGCCCCTGCACCCATAGCAACGCCAGCGGCAAGCCGCCGGTCAGGTCAATCAACTGTCTGTTTTGTTCTTCGGTCAGGTGAATGTTCTTTTGGCGGGCGTCCCATTTCAGCAGGGCAGCGCTTTCCTCTTCGTTCAATCCTTGCAGGCGGATGATTTGTCCCTCGGCGACACGCTCGCGCGAGGTGACAATCACCTTGAGGGTGATGGGCGAGCGGCGCAAAAATTCTAGAATGTCGTGTTGTTCCTTGCGGGAGAGCGACTCGAAATTGTCCAAAATGAGAAGCGTGGTGCGGCTGGCAAGCAGGCTGTAGGCGCGGCGAATCTGCTCCTGCAACGAAAGATTGCCAATGGTCGGGTTCCCCAGGGCTCCGCCAATGGTAATCAAAATATCGGTCAGCGATTTGGCTTCCGGGATGATGGGTTCGACGCCGTGCAGTGTGAGGACGGATTCCTTGGCGGAAATCCAGATGACCGACTCGAAGAGTTCCTGTTCCACGCAGCGATGACTGACTTCGATAGCAAGTGCAGATTTCCCCACTCCGCCGATGCCTTCAATGCCGACGATGAACGTGCGGTTATCGGGCTGTAACGATTGAAGGATGGTCTTAATCTCTTCTTCCCTGCCCACAAAGTAGGGGCGCCGCGGCAGATTTGCCAGCAGGGCGCTCTTTTCGCGCTGATGGCTACTGGAGGTGAGATGCTCGAGCTGCTTGGTGTAACGGGCAATCGCCTCTTTCTCCATCGTCAGGCTGTTGATGAGGTGCAGAGGCTGGTCGGCGCCGTAACGCGCCAGCATTTCCTCCAGCGTATAGAGATTCTTTTTGTGGAGTTCAATCAGGCGTTTAAGGTGTGCGACTTCTTCTTCCTTGTCCATGACTCACTCGCCGTTTGTCTATAAGGTGGACTGAACGTCTTTTTTATAAACCTTCGAGAGCGCCGCTTCCAATTGTTTGAGTGTATCCAGCACGGCGTTTTCTGCTTCGGTGAGGTTATGCATGATAATCGGAGGCACGAGCGCGCTCCCCCATTTGGCATACTGTTCTTTCGAAAGGTGGTAATTGCGAGAGTAAGTTTCCAGCAGGGCAACCAGATGGCGGATCTCCGCCTCATGGTTTTGCCACAGAATTTCGTCAATCTTTGCGGCAGCCAGGTCTTTTTTGACTGTCTCTGCCTGTTCGGCTGGGATGACCTGCGTCTCCTTCTCCTCCGGCGCCGCCTGCATTTCTGCGGCTTGCGCTTTTCTTCGTTCGCGGCGCTCTTCCAGAATGCGGCGGCCTTCGTCGAACACGAAATCTATGGCTTTCAACAAGATGGGAATTTGTACGGCGTCTATCATGTGTCCTCCGTTGCGGATAGTATAGCATAGACAATACGCGGGTACTACTGCCTGTCAATTTCGTTAATTGACCTTGCACAATTCTTTCTCCCTTTCCCTACCGTTGGGGAGCAGGTGTGGGGCTGGCAAATCGCTGCTGGCTGGGTGTGTGGCTGCGGCGTATAATGAACATGTCACGGGAGGGCTGTGTGGAACAGAATTTTGAAACGGCGCGCCGCTTCATGGTGGAGCATCAAATTCGGGGGCGAGGGATTAGCAATCCGCGTGTGTTGGATGCGTTTGCAGCCATTCCGCGTCATCTCTTTGTTCCGGAGGAATACCGCCACCTGGCATATGAGGATGGTCCGCTTCCGATTGGTTTTCATCAGACCATTTCGCAGCCTTTCATCGTCGCGTATATGACCGACCTGCTGGATTTGAAGGGGGATGAATGCGTTCTGGAGGTGGGAACCGGCTCCGGCTATCAGGCGGCGATTCTTTCCGCCCTGGCGGCTGAGGTGCATACCATCGAAATGATTCCCGCCCTGGCAGAACGCGCCCAAAAGACTCTCAAACAGATCGGTGTGACCAATGTTTCCGTCCACATTGGAGACGGTTCACTGGGCTGGGAGCAAGCCGCGCCGTACGATGCCATTCTGGTTGCCGCCGCTGCGCCGCGTGTGCCGCAGCCCCTGTTGAATCAATTGAGAGAGCAGGGACGCATGGTGCTGCCTGTCGGTCAACATGGCAGCCAGGTGCTGGAGTTGTGGCGGCGGGAGGGAGCAAAGTTTTCGCATACCACTTTGCTGCCGGTGGCGTTTGTCCCGCTGCGGGGCAGGGAAGGGCAAAGGTAAGGCAGGGATAGTCCTCCAAACAAATCTGTCAGCGGGCAATGCCGCAGCCTGGCATTCCCTGTTTTCCGAATTTTGTGGAATAATACAGCAGAATATGTATAAGATCATCATTCCGGATGCCCGGTTAATTTCCCCTTTTAATGAACCTGCGCGCGACCTGCGTATTCAAAACAAGCCGCTCTGGTTACACCAGCGGGATGTCCTTGCCCCTTACACCACTCGTGAAAAGGAACTCGAACCGAAGGAACATCTTCCCAATGAGCGGGTGGAAATGCTGGTGTACCGCAACAATTTGTTCTTCGACGAGGAGTACATCAAGGCGTTTATTTCCGCCGCGCGGAAGAAAAAACGTGCGGTGCGGGCGGCATTTTCTGCCGAGGACCCCGCCTTCAAAGAACATGCTCTGCCGCTTTCCACCTCCTATATGCTGGCGGGCAACCTCTACCTGGCAGACCTGTGGTATTACCCGCAGGGACCGGTGGCGGATGTCGAGCCGCTGGTGATTGATTTGGAAGCTCGTGAACTCGGTTATTATCATGTGCCCACCTACATGGCAGATCAAAGCGGCGACCTGACCTTTCAGGTGCCGCTGCGCGCTCTGCTGGCGATTGACTCGTGGGTGCACATTTTCATTGCTGATATTGTCTTTGGTCTGTTCTCGCGCGGCGCCCGCTTCGAAAAACGCCTGAACGAAGACCTGGCATTTAAGTTGAAGATTTTGAGCAAAGCGTTATATGAAGGGCGGCAGGTGCTCGAATGTTCTGAACTGGTGCAGGTGGGGAAAAACTGCGTCATTGACCCGCGCGCCGTCATTCACGGACCGACGACCATCGGCGATAACGTCACCATCAACGCCGGGGCAGTCATCGAAAACTGTATCATCGGCGATAACGTCAACATCTCGCAGGATGCACAGTTGATGCTCTCGGTGGTGGGCGATGGCACCTTCCTGCCCTTCCGCGCCGCCCTGTTCATGACCACCGTGATGGACAACAGCATGATCGCGCAAAACACTTGTCTGCAGATGTGCGTTGTGGGGCGCAACACGTTCATCGGCGCCGGCTCGACCTTTACCGATTACAACCTGGTGCCAACCCCCATTCGCGCCCTCGATGGTCACGGCAACCTGAGTTACGCCAACCGTCCCGTAATGGGAAGTGCAGTGGGTCATAACTGCCGCATCGGTTCGGGGATGATCGTGTACCCTGCGCGCACCATTGAATCGGATGTGGTGCTGGCGGCATCGAAGGAGCGGCGCGTCATTGACCGTAATGTCCGCTATGAAGACAGCGACCACCACAAATTCAGGTATCCCGGCCTGCATAAGAGATTGTATGATCCCAGAAGCAGGGAAAAGCAAGCGCTGGAATCATGGTAGCACATGGATACCTTTGCATTCATTATCCATCCCATTGATCCAAAACGGGATGTCAGCCGCAAATTTCCACTGCTGGGGCGGTTGTTGAGTGAGAGGCAGATAGATTTTTTCTCCACCTTCTTCCCGCCGGTGTATATTTCCGAAATCGAGGGAATTCGCTCGGAGGCAACGGGCAAGGAAATCAAAGGCTGGTTCATCGCCTGTCCCTACACGCCAAGGCGTATGATGGAGTTGCCAGAGCAGACAGTTTATCGTAAGATTATTCAGACCGGCCGCCTGGCGGAAAAACTCGGCGCGCAAATCCTTGGCTTAGGAGCGTTTACGTCGGTGGTGGGAGATGCCGGTCTTACCATTGCGAAAGCCCTGGACGTGCCGGTGACCACCGGCGACTCATATACGGTAACGGTGGCAGTCGAAGCCGTTCGAGAAGCGGCGCGCCTGATGGATATTCCGCTTGAAGGCGCCACCGCTGCTGTGGTGGGCGCTACGGGCGCCATCGGTCAGGTGTGCGCTGAACTGCTGGCAGACGATGTAGCGCGTCTCTTCCTCATCGGCCGCAGGCAGGAAAAACTCGAAGCGCTGCGCGACAGGCTGAGGGTCCGCGCCAGAGCGCTTCGACCAGGCTCAGCACAAGCCGAATTGATTGTCAGTACGCGGATGGAGGTCCTGGCAGAGGCGCAGTTGATTCTGACCGTGACGAGCGCCATCCATGATGTCATCCGCCCGGAGCATTTACAGCCGGGCAGTGTGGTGTGCGATGTAGCCCGCCCCCGTGATGTTTCTGCAATGGTGGCGAGGATGAGAGATGATATATTAGTGATTGACGGTGGAATGGTGGATGTGCCAGGAGCCGTTGATTTCCACTTTAACTTCGGTTTCCCGCCTGGCAAGGCGTATGCCTGCATGGCGGAGACGATTGCCCTGGCGCTGGAGGGGCGTTTCGAAGATTACACGCTCGGCAAACACATTACCAGGGAACGCGTCGAAGAAATCGGTTCGATTGCCGCAAAACACGGCTTTCGCTTGAGCGGCTTCCGCTCCTTCGAGCAGGAAGTAACAGCCGAACAAATTGAAATCGTGCGGCGTAACGCAGCCCGCGCAAAACGGCTGCGCGCGGCGCATACGTAATTTCGGAGGTTGTGTATGGGAAAATCACGATTGCTGGTTGTGGAAGATGACCTCGACATCGGAAACATGCTGAAGATTTACTTCGGCGGCCTGGGGTTCGATGTGGATGTCGCAGTGCGCGGTTCGGATGCGCTGGAAAAAACCAAGCAGGTCCTGCCTCATTTGATTGTGCTGGACATTATGCTGCCCGATATTGACGGCTACGAAGTGTGCCGCAACCTGCGCATGAACATGCGCACCAGCCATATTCCGGTCATCTTTCTCACCCAGAAGGATGAGCGCAGCGACAAACTGCAAGGGCTGGAACTGGGCGCAGACGATTACATCACCAAACCGTTCGACATCGAAGAACTCAAACTGCGCGTGCAGGGCGCCATTCGCCGCGCCGAACGCGAAAGCCTGACCGACCCTCGCTCCGGCCTCCCCGCTGGACGGCTGATCGAAGAACAGCTGCGCCGCATCATCCGCGAAAAAGACTGGGCGCTGATAGACGCGCGCGTCAACTACTTTGAGCCGTTCAAAGATGTGTATGGCTTTGTGGCGGGCGATGACGTGTTGCGCTTTACCGCCATGCTGATCGGCGAAGTGGTGGACGAACTGGGGACCGCCTCCGACTTCATCGGCCACGCCGGCGGCGATAATTTCATCATCATCACCAAAGCCGAAAAAGCCGCCGCCATCCGCGAGCGCCTCAAAGCGCGCTTCAACGAAGAAGTGCAGTCGCACTACAATTTCATGGACCGTCAGCAGGGCTTCATTCAGGCGCCCGCTGCCGATGGAACCACAACCAAAGTGCCTTTCATGACCATGTCTGTGGGAATTGTCTCGCCTTTGGAACATTCCTTTGCCGATATTCGCGAAATTACCGAACTTGCAGCGGAAGCCCGCCGTCAGGATACCCCATCGGCAGGGAAAACAGGCTGATAGCAGAGGATGTTTGCCGGTTTGGACGTTGGTCACTACCTGATCTTGCTGGCGCTGGCATTTCTCATGCCGGTGCTGGCGGTTGTTGCGTCCCGCCGCGCCTTTCGCAAATCATCCCTCCCCTCTCCTTCCGCATCCCCTCTCCCTTCCCTCGATTCCACCTCACAAAGCGGCGAAGCCATTCTGCTCATCCAACCCGGCGGGCGCGTGGAATACATCAACGACCTGGCGCGGGAATGGTTTGGCTTGCGTCCGGACGAACTCCCCGACCTCGAAATTTTAGCGCGCCGCACGCGTCCCTCCGAAGACTTCCTCCGCCTGTGCGCCGCCTCTGCCCGCAAACGTCTTTCTATTGGCAGCCGGTTAGTGGAAGCCGCATCCTACCCGTTACCCGGCACATACGCGCAAACCCTGGTGGCGCTCCAAGCGCTGGAATTTTCGACAAACCTTCAGGAAGCACAGGCGCAGCCGTCCATCCTGCGGCTGCTCACCGACTTCAGCAGGCAACTCTCGGCGAGCCTCGTGCTCCAGGATATTCTGCATGCCATCCTGCTAAACGTCTCGCAGCTGTTCTCTCCCGACCTGCTGGAACTCAAAGTCCAGGACTTGGAGACAACCCAACTCATACCTTTTACCCTCGATCCCACCGGCAAAGTGGGCGCCCAACGCGCTCCCTTTTCTCAATTTAACGGTTTCACCAATCATCTGCTCGAACAAAACAAGCCCCTGCTCCTGACCGATACCGCCTCTCCTTCGCTTCCTGCTCACCTTCAATTGGGCAACACTCCCGTTCGCTCCTACCTTGGCTTGCCCCTTCTTGCTAATCAGCAACGGGTGGGGACGCTGGAACTAGGGCGCTTCACCCCATCCGCCCTGCGCCAGGAAGACCTGGACCTGCTTCAACTGATCGCTCCCCAAATTGCCTTCCACATCCGCAATGCACTCCTCTACGAAGCGGAGCAGAAACGCATTGCTGAACTGAGCGGGCTGGCGAGCCTTTCCCAGGCAATTGGCGTCTCACACGACTACAAAGAAATTCTCAAACGCCTGGTTCAAAATACGGCATCTCTCCTGCCGGTTGAAATTATCGGTTTCCTGCTCTTCGACGAAGGGAAGCAAACTCTCGAAGCCCAACATCCCTTTCAGGGCTTGCCCCCGCACGTGGTGGATATTTACCGCGCCTCCGTTCCGTCCGGCAGCGCAGTGGAACAATTCATCCGCGAAAAACGCACTATCGTCACCTCCAACGCTGCCGCCGACCCTCACTGGAGTCAGTTGGGGCTTCAGACGCTGGCGCAAGCTGCCAGCCTGCGGGAATCCATCCTCGCCCCCATGGTTGCTCAGGACCGTCTGATTGGATACTTTCAGGTTTCCAACCATAAAGGCGGCTACGTGGAATTTTCCGCCTCCGAAATCCGCCTCGTCGAAACCATCGCCCGCCAAACAGCGAACCTGATTGATAATGCCATCACCATTGAACAGACCCGCCAGCGCGCCCTCCGCTCCGACGCTCTTCGCCGCATTGCCAGCCTTGCCGCCTCTAACGCCACTATAGATGAAATCCTGCGCTTCTCACTTCAGGAGATGGCGCGCCTCTTCCAGGGTGACCTCGCTGCCATCTTCCTGCGCGATGAAGAACGCGACCAACTCAACCTGCACAAAGAATCCGTCTTTGGCGCCAAAGCGGAAGAGATAACCGCTCTCAGCCGTCTGCACGTGGACGCCTCCCAATACCGCTTCACCGTATCTGGCAGTCAAAGACCCTTCCTTTCCGGAAGGCTCAGCGCCGACCGCCGAGTCCTGGCTGCCTACCTGCCGCTCGTCACCACCCTGCAAGTCGAATCGGCGGTGGTGGTGCCGCTCCTTGTGCGCGACCGCAGCCTGGGCGAACTCATGCTCGGCAGCCGCAAAGCCGAATTCTTCAACGAGTACGACCTGCAAATCATCTCCACTGCCGCCGGGCAGATTGCCTCTGCCCTCGACGACGCCTCGCGCGCCGACCTCACCGATGAAGCCCTGCGCCGCCGTGTCGAACAACTGACCGCCATTGCTCGCATCAGCCGTGAACTCAACGCCATCACCGACCTGCGCGCTCTTCTCGAAGTCATTCACAGCGAAAGTTTGCGCATCAGCCGCGCCTCCTGCGGCACCATCCTGCTCTTCGACCCCAACGCATCAACCGACCCTCTGCCTGTTTTGCTCACAATCGGCTGTCCCTTCCCCGAAACGCTCTCCGCCCTCGAAAAACATGCTTTCCACAGCGGAGAAGCGCAATTAGTGGAAAACACTGCTCAAACGCCCTACGTCTCGGCTCATGAGGAAGTTAAAGCCTTAATGGTGGTCCCCATTGTCAGTCAGGGAAGAACCGTTGGGTTGATTCACCTGCACTTCAACAAGCCGGCGTTCTTCGACACCTCCTCCCTCGAAATCGTTCAAACATTGGCGGCACAAGCCGCGGTTGCCATCACCAACGTCCGCCGCTATCAGGAACAAGTACGGCAATCCGAACTTTTGCAGCGCCGCACAAACGTGCTTTCCCGCTTGTTTGAAAGCAAACCTGTGGACTTCGAACAACCGCTCGACCAATCGCTGCACGAGATTGCCATAAACATCAGCGAAGCCACCCCTTTCAAGGCGGTCTTAATCAGCATCCTGGAACCGCAAAGCGGCATGCTCCGCCGTGTGACCGGCGTGGGCTTCCCGCCGGAAGTCATGGCAGAAGTCATGACGCGCAAACAACCCTTTGCCAGCCTCAAGCAATTTCTCAAACCGCAATTCCGCATCAGCCGTTCCTATTTCATCCCAGCCGATCAATCTCCGATTGTTCCTTCCGACCTTCACATGGTCACAATCCAGACGAAGGAACGCCAGCCGCACCTTCCCAACGCCTGGGACCCGGATGACACCCTGGTCACCCCGCTCGAAGACAACGAAGGCAAACCGATTGGCATCCTCAGTGTGGATGCCCCCCGCGACGGTAAACGCCCGGACCGCGCCACCATCGAATCCCTCGAACTCTTTGCCGCGCAAGCATCCCTGGCAATCAGCGTTCACAACCGCATCACAGAATTGCGCAGCCAGGCAGAAGCGCTCAAAGCCGGCCTCGAACGTCAACAACGCCTGCTTGCCAATACCCAAAACGACCTGCCCATCCTCCTGCGCAAAGACCTCGACCAGACCATCGCCATTCAAAACCTCGATCAGCGCGCCCAGCGCGTGCGTGCCGGCCTGGCTATCACCGAATCGGTCAGCCGCCAGTTGGATGCATCTTCCGCGCTTCAGGCTCTGGCGCGTGAAACCCTCACCCAGTTGGGCATGTCTGCCGCGCTGGTGGCAGAAGTCTCTCCCGAAGGACCGCGCCTGACGCACATTATGGGCAACATCCCCCGCGCAACCAACCCGGAAGCGTTGTTCGGTCAACGCAACCCGCTGCGCGCAACCCTGCAAAGCGGCGAATCCATTCTCATTTCTTCGCTGGATGAAAGCGCCGAATGGCGCGACACACCTCTGCTGACCGCGTTGCGCGCCAAATCCATGATCTGTCTGCCGCTCCGTATAGATAAACGCACCGTAGCGGCCATGATGGCGGTCAGCCCCGAACCGATGCCCGCCTTCACCAGCGAAGACCTGCAGGTCTATCACCAAATTGCACGGCAGACCTCCGTCATCCTGCAAAACATCTCCCTGCTCAGCGAAACCCGCCGCCGCCTGCAGGAAGTTAACCTGCTGCTCGATTTCAGCCGTCAACTGCGCGGTCTCGACGCCGATCACATCGTCAAATCGCTGCTGGAGAGCGCCCGCAAAGCGCTCAATACCGCCCACGCCGGCGTGGTGCTGATTTGGGATGAACACACCAGTCAACTCATCCCCAAAGCCGTTTCAGGCTATGCCGATAACGAAGCGATGAAGAAGATCGCCTACCGTTCCGGCGAATCCCTGCCGGGACAGGTCTTCGAGAACAACCGCCCGCTGCGCGTGGACGAGGTGCATTTCACCCAGGATTACATCTTTACCACCGAAGCGCAACTGCTCTACCGTCAAGCCACCGGCGGACGTTTGCCGGTTTCGAGCCTGCTCATTCCTATCCAATCCGGCGATCAGCGGGTGGGCGTCATCGTGCTGGATAACTTCAACACCCCCGCCGCCTTCCATGAAGAAAACGAAACCCTGCTCCTTTCGCTTGCCCAGCAGGTTGGGTTATCGCTTCAAAACGTGCGTCTGGTGTTGGCAACGCAGGAACGCGCCGCCCAACTCGAAGCGCTCACCGCTGCCGCCACCAACCTGACCTCCAGCCTGAAAAGCAACGAACTTATCGAAGAACTGCTCGATCAACTCCAGCCGGTCATTCCCTTCGATACCGCCACCTTGTGGATTCGTGAAAGAGACCGCCTCACTGTTGCCGCTGCGCGCGGTTTCCCCGATTCCGAACCACGCCTTGGGTTGACCATCGCCGCCGAAGACAGCGCTCTCTTCAAGGAAATGATTCGCACCGGACAGGGAATCTCCGTGGGCGATGTGCGGCAGGACCCGCGTTTCCCGCCGCTCGAAGCGCCGCGCCTTTCCTGGCTGGGGCTGCCGCTCGTTTCAAAAAAGGAAGTCATCGGTGTGCTGGCGCTCGAAAAATGGCAGGCATACTTCTACACCCGCGAACACATTCAGGTTGGCACCACCTTTGCCAGCCAGGCGGCAGTGGCATTGGAAAATGCGCGCCTCTTCGAAGAAAGCCTGAGCCGCGCCTCCGAACTCGACCAGCGCTCGAAGCGTTTGGCGCTGCTCAACCGCTTCTCCTCCTCCCTTGGCTTGCTGCTGGATGAAGACAAAATTCTCCAACTCACCGCCAGCGAAATTCAGGATGCCGCCGGCGCTGCCCGCGTTTCGGTGGTGGTGTTCGAGCGCGGCAGGGCGGTGTGGAAATTCTCCAACCCCAAGCCAGCCCGCAAACTGCCGCAAACCCTGCCCGATGCCCCCATCTTCCAGCGGCTGCGCGAATCGCTGGGCGTGTTCACCACCGACTCGGTCCGCAGCGAAGCGGACCTGGCGCCCCTCACAGGCTTTTTGGGAGAAGATACGCAGTCGCTGCTCATCCTGCCGCTCGCCAGCAGTTCCATCCTGCGGGCGTTGATTTTTGTGCAGCAAAACGAATCCGTGCGCTTCAGCCATGCCGAAATCGAACTGGCGCTTACCCTCACCAACCAGGCAGCCATCGCGCTCGAAAACGCGCGCCTGTACCAGTCCACCCTCTCCACCGCCGAACGCTTCGCCATCCTCAATCAATCCAGTTATCAGGTTGGCGTCAGCCTCGACCCCGAACAAATTTACGTTGCCGTCCACCGCGCTGCTCAACGACTGATGCCGGTCGAATCCTTCGTCATCAGCCTGCTGGATGAAGAAAAAGGCGAAATCGAGGGAGTGTATCTGGTGGATGGCGATAAACGCGCTCCCGTTGCGCGCATCCCGCGCGACCAGGGCTTGAGCGGCCGCGTCATCTCTACCGGGCAGCCTTTGCTCCTGCACACCCCCTCCAGCGTGGAAGAGATGGGCGGCATTCCCTATGGCAGACCCGAAACGCCGCAGTCCATTCTGGCGGTTCCCATGCTCCTTGGCGGCAGGGCGCTGGGCATGCTTTCTGCTCAAAGTTACCAGCCAAACGTCTATACCGAAGAAGACCTGCAAATCCTCAGCACCCTTGCCAACCAGGCAATGGTTGCCATTCAAAACGGACGCCTGCTCAACGAAACCCGCCGCCTGGCGCAGGAACTCGAACAGCGCGTCGTCGAACGCACCGCCGAACTGGAACGCGAAAAACAGAACACTGAAACCCTGCTGCGCATTCTGACGGAGGTCTCCTCCAGCCTCGACCTGGATCGCGCCCTCAATCGCACCCTCGCCCTGCTCAATGACGCCATCGGCGCCGAACAAGGCACCATCATGCTGCTCAACGCCGATGACAACATGCTGCATTACCGCGCAGGCTACGGTTACCTCTCCGAGATGATGAGCGGCGAGCGGCGCGGCTTCAAACTCAAAGTCGGTGAAGGGTTGGCTGGCTGGGTGGTGGCAAACCGCGAGCCGGTTCTCATCGGTGACCTGTTGAAAGACCCGCGCTGGGTGACCACCCCCTCCTCTTCGCGTGAACACCGCAGCGCCATCGTCGTTCCCCTCATGGTAGGGGAGGATGTCATCGGCGTGCTGATGGTCTTCCACCGCAAAGCCAACTTCTTCGGTCCCGAACGGCTGAACATGGTCAAAGCCATTGCCGGGCAGGTTTCGGTGGCAATCAACAATGCCCACCTCTACGAACTCATCCGCGATCAGGCGGAACGCCTGGGGAGTATGCTGCGCCGCGAGCAGGAAGAAGCCAGCCGTTCGCAAGCCATCCTCGAAGCCGTGGCAGACGGCGTGCTGGTGACCGGACCGAACAACCGCATCTCCTTCGTGAACAACTCCGCCGAGAAAATCCTCGAACTCGAAGCCGAACGCATGGTGGGGCAGCCGCTCGATGTGTTTGCCGGTCTCTTCGGCAAGGCGGCAGGTTCGTGGATGCAAACCATCCGCGCCTGGTCCGAAGCGCCCTCCAAATACCAAAAAGGCGAAACCTACGCCGAACGCCTCGATTTGCAAAACGGACGCATCATCTTGGTTCACCTGGCTCCCGTTATCTTCCAAAACGATTTCCTCGGCACCGTGTCCATCTTCCGCGACATCACCCACGAAGTGGAAGTGGACCGCCTCAAGTCTGAATTTGTAGCCACGGTCAGCCACGAACTCCGCACCCCCATGACCTCCATCCGCGGCTACACCGACGTGCTGCTCATGGGCGCGGCGGGCGCCCTGAACGAAAACCAGGCGCACTTCCTCAACATCATCAAAAGCAACACTGAACGCCTCAACATCCTGGTCAACGACCTGCTCGACATTTCCCGCATCGAATCCGGACGGGTGACCCTCTCGCCTCAGGCGCTCGACCTGCGCGAACTGGCGGAAGACGTCATCGAAGACGTTTTGCGCCGCTCGCAGGAAGAAAACAAACCCATGGCGCTCTCCCTCAACGCGCCTAAAAAACTGCCGCTCGTCTATGGCGATATGGAACGCGTGCGCCAGGTGTTGAGCAACCTGATCTTCAACTCCTATCACTACACCCCCGAAAACGGCACCATCACCGTTCACATCCATCCCCTGAACGGCGAAAACCAGGTACAGGTGGATGTGGAAGACAACGGCGTGGGCATCCCGCGCGAAGACCAGGAGCGCATCTTCGAGCGTTTCTACCGCGGCGAACATCCCCTTGTCCTGGCTACTCCCGGCACCGGGCTGGGACTTTCCATCGTCAAACAAATCGTAGAGATGCACAAGGGACGCATCTGGATGAAGAGCAGCGGCGTCCCCGGCGAAGGCAGCGTATTCTCCTTTACTCTGCCGCTCTACGAAAAAAATGAGGAATGAATGGCAAAGATACTGATTGCTGAAGACGAACGAGATATTCGAGACCTGATAGCCTTTACCCTGCGGTTTGCAGGCTACGAAGTCTTTGCCGCCACCAACGGCGAAGAAGCGGTGGAAATGGCTTCCAAAGTCAACCCCGACCTGATTTTGATGGACGTGCGCATGCCGCGTATGACCGGTTATGAGGCGTGCCGTGCCATGAAACAAACCCCCAGCCTGAAAGACATCCCCGTCGTTTTCCTCTCTGCCAAAGGGCAGGAAAGCGAAATCAAACAAGGCATGGATGCCGGCGCCGAAGAATACCTGCTCAAACCCTTTGCGCCCGATCAACTGACCGCGCGCATCAAAGCCATTCTCGCCAAATTCGGAAAGTGACCTTTGAGCGCTGTCCTTCTCGATAACTCCATTGTGCATTACGAGGTGCTGGGACGCGGACGTCCGGTCATCTTCCTGCACGGCTGGGTCGGTTCCTGGAAATATTGGATCGACTCCATGCAGGTCGCTTCGACCTCCTACCGCGCCTACGCCCTCGACCTGTGGGGTTTCGGAGATACCGCGCACAACGAATTGAAATACTCCCTCGACGAACAAGCCAGGCTGCTCGAAGTCTTCCTCAACGAACTCGGCATCGGCAAGATTGCCCTCGTGGGGCATGGCTTGGGCGCGCTGGTCGGCATGAAATTCGCCCAGCGCTTCCGCCAAAGCGTGGACCGGCTCATGGCGGTCAACTGCCCGCTGAACTTCGATGCGGTTCATTCCCGCCTGAAGACCAACTCTCCGCAGGAACTTTCCGACTGGCTCTCCAGCCGCACGCCGGAAGCCGCCCAGGCGCTCTCCGACGCTCCCAAGACAGACCCCAAGGCGGTTGCCGTTTCCATCGCTACCCTGCAATCCGACAACCTCTTCCCCGCCTTCCGCGAATTGGACATCCCCTGCCTGCTGGTCTATGGTGAAAAAGACCCCGCCATCACCATCCCCTCTTATGAAAACGCCGCATCCACTTTCACCCATCAAATCGTCCTCGAAGGCTCCGGGCACTTCCCCATGCTCGACGAGACCGCCAAATTCAACCGCCTGCTCACCGATTTCCTCGCCCTGCCTTCCGGCATCAGCCCCACCGAACTGCAAATGAAAGACGAGTGGAAACGCCGCGTTCGGTAGCAGGGTTTTGCTCGTGCGCATTATCAAATCCGCACATCATTCCCAGTAGGGGCAATCACCAGATCATTTTGCTCCGTTGCAAACATTATCATCGTTTGTCACTGCGAGTGGTGCCAAAGCGCCACGAAGCAGTCTTCTCAAGGCGGGGGATTGCTTCGATACTTTCAGTGTCTCGCAATGACAGTGGAAGCGGAAGATGGCAACAGAGCAGATCATTTTTATATTGACAAACTCCCCTCCTTGTCATATAACTACCTCACAATCCAACGGGGAGCCCCGCCTCACGGGGCTGAGAGGAGCGTGAAGCGCTCGACCCGCATCACCTGATCCAGATCATACTGGCGGAGGGAACATACTTCATCGCTCACCTGCCTCCGCCCGCGGAGGTTTTTTGTTGCAACGCATCATCATCCTCGCCAACGGCAAATTGCCCAACCCGGACAAAGCCCGCGCGCTCCTGCACACAGACGACTTCATCCTCTGCGCCGACGGAGGCTTGCGTCACGCTTCTGCACTCGACCTCGAGCCTCACCTCCTCCTCGGAGACCTGGACTCCGCCAACAGCGCTTCCCTGCAAACCCTGCAAGCCCGCGGCATCCCCATCGAACGTCACCCGCGCGACAAAGACCAAACCGACCTCGAACTTGCCCTGCACAAAGCCATCTCCCTCGCCCCGCAAGAGATCGTCATCCTCGCTGCCCTCGGCGGCCGCCTCGACCAGACCCTCGCCAACATCGCCCTCCTCAGCGACCCCCGCCTCGCGCCCTTCAACGTTCGACTCGATGACGGCGTAGAAGAAGTCTTCTTTTGCCGCGGCCGGTCTCAGGTCCAGGGAAGAAGCGGCGACCTCGTTTCGCTCATCCCCTGGGGCAGGGAAGTCATCGGCGTCCGTACCGAACATCTCAAATGGTCCCTCAACGGCGAAACGCTCCACCCCGAAAAGACGCGCGGCATCAGCAACGAAATGACAGGCGACAGTGCAGAAATCACCATTCAATCGGGCCTGCTGCTCGTTGTCCATCGCCGCCAATCGCCAATTGCAAATCGTAAATCGTAAATCGTAAATCGTAAATCGAAATAGGTTCCCATGAAAAAACTTACTCTTCTGCTTTTCACTTTCCTCGTTCTTCTTTCCTCCTGCGCGCCCCAGGCGACCGAAATAACCCAACCCGCCCCTCAGACTCTCACCGTCATGACGCACGATTCCTTTTCTGCCAGTGAAGAGGTGATTGCGGCATTCGAAGCGGTGAACAACGCCAAAGTGACCTTCCTGCAGAGCGGCGACGCCGGCTCCATGCTCAACAAAGCCATCCTTGCCAAAAACGCGCCGCTTGCCGATGTACTCTTTGGCGTGGATAACACCTTCCTCTCCCGCGCGCTCGAAGCCGATCTCTTCGAGCCGTATGCCTCTCCCGCGCTGGCTGATATTCCTCAAGCCTTCCGCCTCGACCCCTCCAACCGCGCCCTGCCCGTTGACTACGGCGACGTATGCATCAACTACGACAAAGCCTACTTCGCCGAACGGGCGCTTGCCGTGCCGCAATCGCTCGAAGACCTGACCAAACCCGAATATGCCGGGCTGTTGGTGGTGGAAAACCCTGCCACCTCCTCCACCGGGCTCGCTTTTCTGCTTGCCACGGTTGCACACTTTGGCGAAGAGGGATACCTCGATTACTGGCGCGCCCTTAAAGCCAACGGCGTTGTGGTGGTGGATGGCTGGGAAACCGCCTACTACACCAACTTTAGCGCCTCCTCAGGCAGAGGACCGCAGCCGATGGTCGTCTCTTATGGGACTTCGCCCGCTGCCGAAGTCATCTTTGCCGACCCGCCGGTGGATGACGCCCCCACCGCTTCCATTCTCGGACCCGACACCTGCTTCCGCCAAATCGAATTTGTCGGCATCCTCAAAGGGACTCAAAACCGCGCCCTCGCCGAAAAATTTGTAGATTTTATGCTTGGCAAACAATTCCAGGAAGATGTGCCGCTGCAAATGTTCGTCTATCCCGTCAACCCCCATGCCGCCCTGCCCGAAGCCTTTGTGCAGTATGCTCAGGCGCCGGCTCAAACCGCCTTCCTCTCTCCCGAAGCAATTGCCGCCAACCGCGACCGCTGGATTCAGGAGTGGACGGCTGCGGTGATGAAATAATGCAACCCTGCTCAGGGGTTGAGTAACCCTGAGCGCTTGTTGCGAAGGGCGTACCGAAACCACACATCATCATGACCCACACACTTAACCGCGGAGACACGGAGGCACAGAGAAAAAATAATTTCTTTGCGCTCTTCGCGTCTTCGCGGTTAAACAGGGTTTTTCTTTGGCTCCTGCCTCTCACCTTCCTTGCTGCCTTTTTCTTTTTCCCTCTTTCCAAAATCCTGACGCTTACTTTCAATCTCGCAGTCATCACGCCCCAAAATTTACAAATCACCCATTCCGCATTACGGTTTACTTTTTACCAGGCTTTCCTCTCTACCCTGCTTACGTTGGTTCTCGGTCTTCCGTCTGCGGTCTTGTTTGCCCGCTTCGACTTTCGCGGCAAAGCCCTGCTGCGCGCCCTCACCGCCGTTCCCTTCATGCTTCCAACCGTTGTCGTTGCCGCCGCCTTCAACTCCCTCCTCGGCTCACGCGGATTACTCTCTACTTTCTACTCTTTCTTCTTCCCTCTTTCTGAAAATTTCATCCTTCACCCTTCACCCTTTATCCTTATCTTATTAGCCCACGTTTTCTACAACACCACCATTGTCATCCGCATCGTGGGAACTGCCCTCTCCAGCCTCGACCCCAAACTCGAACAAACCGCCCGCTCACTTGGCGCAGACTCGTTCCGCGTGTGGACGAACATCACCCTGCCGCTGCTGCGTCCCTCCATCCTTGCCGCCTCGCTGCTCGTCTTCCTCTTCGACTTTACTTCCTTTGGTGTGATCCTCCTGCTCGGCGGCTCCCAATTCTCTACCCTCGAAGTAGAAATCTACCTGCAAGCCGTCAAATTTCTCAACCTGCCGCTTGCCGCCCTGCTCTCCGTCATCCAACTCCTTTGCACCCTCGTCTTCTCGCTGCTCTATTCGAAATACGCCTTGCGCAGCGCGCAGCCGCTCAACCCTCGTTCTGTTGCGGTTGTACCGGTCACTCTCAAACAAAAACTCTTCGTCTTCTCTCTCTGTTCACTGATCACTGTGTACTTCGCACTTCCGCTTTTCTCTCTCCCTATTCGTTCCCTCTTCCGCCTCGAAGCCGACCGCGGTCAGCGCGCCGAAGTTCAATATGGCTTCACCACCGATTACTACACCGAACTCTTCATCAACCGCCGCGGTTCGGTTTTCTATGTTCCGCCGGTGAGAGCCATGGCCAACTCGCTGGCTTACGCCTGCGCCACCGTCGTCCTCTCTCTTTTGCTTGGATTCCCTGCCGCCTTTGCCCTCGCCAAACCCACCCGCCTCGAAAAAATCCTTGACCCGCTCATCATGCTGCCTCTCGGTTCATCCACCGTCATGCTGGGGCTAGGATTCATCGTCGGCTATGGCAGGTGGCTCACCTCGCCGCTGCTCGTTCCGTTTGCGCATACGCTGGTGGCGCTGCCGTTTGTCATCCGCACGCTGCAGCCAGCCATTGCCTCCATCCCGCAGCGCCTGCGCGATGCCGCCGCAACCCTCGGCGCCTCGCCTCTCGATGTTTGGAAAACCATAGACCTGCCCATCCTGCGCCGTGCTGCGCTTGCCGCCGCCACCTTTGCCTTTACCATCTCGCTGGGTGAATTTGGAGCAACTTTGCTCATCTCACGTCCTGAATATCCCACCCTCCCGGTTGCCATCGAACGCTTCCTTTCTCAGCCTGGCGGTTTGAACTACGGTCAAGCCATGGCAATGGCATCCCTGCTCATGCTGCTCACCGTCGCCGGCATCTTGCTCATCGAAAAACTCCGCCTGCCCAACGCCGGAGACTTCTAGTCGCGTACTGTACGCTCTCTAGCGTGCAATTCAAAGGGCCCCCATGCTCGAACTCTCTCACATCCACAAAACCTACGAAGGCAAGCCGCTCCTCACCGACATCTCCTTCACCGTCCACCCTGGCGAGACGCTCTGCCTCCTGGGCGCATCGGGTAGCGGCAAATCCACCTTGCTGCGGATGATCGCCGGATTGGAAGCCCCGGACACAGGGCGGATTCTGTTCAACGGCGCCGACCTTGCCTCCACACCGCCTCATCTTCGGGACTTTGGGCTGGTCTTTCAGGACTATGCGCTTTTCCCTCACCTCAACGTCAACGAGAATGTCGCTTTCGGGCTGCGGATGCGCCGACTCGGGCAAAGTGAGATCGAGAAGCGTGTAGCCAGTTCTTTGGAGTTAGTAAATCTAAGTGGGTTTGGAGAAAGAAGAGTTACAGATTTATCAGGCGGGGAGCAGCAGCGCGTCGCCCTCGCCCGTGCCCTCGCCATCCGTCCCCGCCTGCTCATGTTCGACGAACCGCTCGGCGCGCTCGACCGTTCCCTGCGGGAAGACCTGCTCGACGAATTGCGGGCGATCCTCCACCGTACCCGCATCCCCGCCCTTTATGTCACCCACGACCAAGAAGAAGCCTTCACCATTGCCGACCGGATTTTGATTTTGTACAACGGCTCCATTGTCCGAGAAGGGACGCCGGCGGAGGTGTGGGCAAATCCGCAGGCGGCGTATGTGGCGGAGTTTTTAGGCGCGGGGAAGGTATTCGAGGGGCGGGTGAGAAGCGCCCAGAATGGCGGGTGGAAAGTAGAAAGCGATTTTGGGGTCTTTGTGGTCGGTTGCGGGCATAAACACGAAAGCGGAGAAAAAGTTCATTTGCTGGCGCGCCCGTTCGGGGTCCAGAATGAAGCGCAGCCGGTTTCGGGCATTGTCACAGATGTCGTCTTCCAGCAGGAGCGGTTCAAAGTCACATTGGAGAACGGTCTGTTTGTTTATCTGGAGCAGCCGCCGCAGATTGGCGAAAGGGTTTCGGCGCGGGTTAAGGTAGAATGCCTGGCATGAGAATCACAGTGCAGAAGAAAAACCCCGCCGGCGAAGTGACGTATCAATACCAGGGCGATTTGCTGCGCCGCAATGAAAACGAGATTGTCCTCGAAGCCTTGTTTGACCGCAAGGATATGCCCTTTCAGGATGTCGTTTTGCGCACGGGCGATCGTTTTGTGGAATATTATTACGCCGACCGCTGGTACAACATCTTTGAGATTTACGACCGCGACGATGGGAAAATCAAGGGCTGGTATTGCAATGTGGGCATGCCTGCCGTGATTGAAGAGGACGCCGTCTCTTATGTGGACCTGGCGCTCGATTTGTGGGTTTCGGCAGATGGCAGACAGACTGTTTTGGATGAGGACGAGTTTGTGAAACTGGGTTTGGATGAAACGCTGAGCGCCGGCGCGCTCAAAGGCTTGGAGGAAGTGAAGCGTCTCTTCGCGGTAAAAAATCCTCCGCTGGGATGAAGGCGGAGGATTTTTGTTTCAAACAATCGGTTCTACATCTACATCAACCCCAGCGCTTTCATGAGCGGATCGCCAAGGTATTGATAGAAAACGTAACCTCCTACAACACAGCAACAACATAGTAAGATGACGCCAATGATGATGTATAAGGTTGTGTTGTTCTTCTTGGGCGTTTCGGCGGTGGGGGGCAGTTGTTCGTTCATGAGTTCTTCTCCTTGGAACAAATGATTTTCCGGATTATATCAAGGAACATCCTTGTTCATCCGTTTCCAGATGCGCCAGACGATAAACGAGGCAATGACGACCAGCAGAGTGCCGATGAGAATGGGCAGAACAACTGCCACGATGGATAGAACCGTTGAAGTGACATCCTCCGCAATGCTGACCGGAACATTGCCCGCGCCGCCCGTCGTTGCAGTGACCGCCGGACGCACGATCCCGGATTTGGTGAGATGCACCGTCCCTGCCACGAGCAGACCAGCCGCCAACGCCAGCACGGGGCTGACGTCGGTCACCACGTTGGCGCTGGCGGCAAAGGCGATGGCGCCTGCCGTGGGGCGCACGAAGGTTTGAATCAGGTCATTGAGGTGGTTGACGGCGGGGACTTTATCTGCCAGCATTTCGATGATGACGAGGATACACAACAGCAGGATGATCCACGGGTTGGCGAGCGTATCCCAGGGTTGGTTGAGGTGGAGCAGGTCGGTGTAGCGCGCCAGCAAGCCGACCACCAGCAGGGGAATGTAGGCGTTTAGCCCGGCACTGGCAGAAAGACCAAAAGCGGTGAAAATTCCAGTGAGTAGTTCCATAGAGCCTCCAGAGTTGGTTCAGCCCAGGGGGAAGCCTCCCCAGGTTCCGGTGAGACGGAAGCGGAGCAGGTCAATGACGGTGATGAGAAGCAGGGCGAGCGTCGCGCCGGCGAGGAGGGGCATCCACATCTGAGCGAAGGCGTCGAAGGTGTTTTCGAGGCGCATCATCAATACCCAAACCATGCTGAAAACCATCACGAGCAACGATAGCACGCCCAGCACGCTGAGGATGGCAATGGGATAGAGAACGGCGGGATGCTCGCTGAGGATGAGCAGATCGGTGAGCAGCACGATGCCGAGCAGGGCGGCGAGTTTCTTCCAGGTCAGAGCGGGCGTGGAATCTTGATGATGCCAGGCGGAACTGTTGAACGCCGGGTAAAGAATGGATGCCAGCGCGATGCCCATGCCGCTCCCTGTGAACAACCGCAGGGTGTTGTTGGGGATGTAGAGATTGGGAATACCTTCAAGCCTGCCGGCGGAGGTCTGTTTGAGCAGGTAAAGGTAGGAGTTCGAACCGTCCACGGCGAAGGCAAGCAGGAAGAAAAGCAGTGGCGCGCCGACTTTCCAGCCGGGCATTCCGCTTTTCCGGGGACTGAGGATGGTAAAAAATATCAATGAGACGAAGGCGGCATAAAACTCCCCCGTGCAGCGCGCACACAACGGAAGTTGGCGCCCAAAGAGATGGAAGGAGCGTTCGTCAATGCGGTGACACACGGCATAGCCGATTGCATCCGCTTTGCCCAGGATGCCCGGCGGCGCAATGGAAAACCAGAGCCCGAAAGCAATCAGCGCCGCCACAGGCACCAGCCAGTGAGAAAGGCTGTGTGCGATGCTTTGTTTCTTTGTTTGTTCCATGACGCCCATTATATACGATGGGATGCGGACTGGGTTGCGGTATGATTGAAACCGACGGAGGAGCGTATCATGAAACGAATTGCGATTCTGACGGGCGGCGGAGATGCACCAGGGCTGAATGCGGTCATTCGTGCGGTAGTGAAGACTGCCATTAATGAGTACGGATGTGAAGTCATGGGAGTGCGCAACGGCTACGACGGTTTCATTGACGAGCAAGGTATCATATCCCTCGGTCTGGCGGACGTGCGCGGAATTCTGCCGCGCGGCGGAACGATCCTCGGCACGGCGAATCGAGGCAATCCCTTCGCGCGGAAAGTTATCCGCGATGGGCAGGAAGTGACGGTGGACGTCTCCGACGAGGTCATCAAAGGCATCGAGCGTCTCAAACTAGATGCGCTGTTGGTCGTCGGCGGCGATGGCACCTTGCACATTGCCCATGAACTGGCTCAAAAGGGTGTTCCCATCATCGGCGTGCCGAAAACGATTGACAATGACATCGGCGGCACCGATGTCACCTTTGGGTTCGATACCGCGCTCACCATCGCCACTGAAGCCATTGACCGTCTGCATACCACCGCCGAGGCGCATCACCGCGTGATGGTGCTGGAGTTGATGGGGCGCGACGCCGGCTTCATTGCCTTACACGCCGGCGTGGCGGGCGGCGCCGATGTCATCCTCATCCCCGAAATTCCGTTCAGGTTCGAAGCGGTTGTGGCGAAAATCTGCCGGCGTGTGGAGAGCGGTACCTACTTCAGCATTCTGGCAGTTTCGGAAGGGGCAAAACCCGCCGGCGGCGAAAAGGTCTATGCCCGCCGCGGGGACGAGGTCTATGTGCCGCGCTTGGGCGGCATCAGTCAGGTGGTGGGAGAGTATGTGGAAAAAGCCGGCTTTGAAACCCGCGTCACTGTGCTTGGTCACCTCCAGCGCGGAGGCACACCCACCGCCTTCGACCGCTGGCTGGCAACCCGCTACGGCGCAGCGGCTGTCCGTGTGGCGGCAGAAGGACGCTTCGACCGCATGGTTGCGCTGGATTCCGGCAAAGTGTTCGATATCCCCCTGGGCGAAGCCATCGCCGTCCCCAAACGGGTGGATATTCACGGCGACGCCGTCCTCACCGCCCGCAACACCGGTATTTCATTTGGGGACGAGTGACCCCCTCCCGCCCTCTGGACACCCTCCCCCAATTTCCGACTGACTTTCGTCCGAAATTGGGGGGCTGGGTAGGGGTCTTAAAACCAGGAAACCGCCCAAGGCTGGACGGCTTCCGTGGCGCGCTGTGGCTTCCTTGACTTACTTGAGGAGGGATGCCACAGCGCTGGGTTTGTTACTACTATCCATTGGGGACATCACCTCCTCCTTTCTAAAGGATGGCGGTTGAACTCCTTGCCCCCAGCGATGGGGGTAGTATGGCACACTTCAAAATGGATGTCAATAGTCAAGAAAATGCTCTTATCAAATTGTAATTTCCACTTTTGAGAGGTTTGATACTTTTTGAGAGACTTCGCAAGCCCGCCAGCGCTATGCTGTGCCAAATTCTGTTTGGAGGCAGATATGAAAACCAACCCTAACCGATTCCTGCTGCTTGTCCTTTTGCTAGGCTGGACGTTCGATTTTCTCTTTTGGGAAAAGCCCGCCCCGGGCATCAACTTTTTCCTCTACACGGGCTTGACTCTGGCCGTGGGCATGTACCTGCTCAATGCAGACGGGCTTCGCATCGCTCCCCGCTCGAGCCTGCTCCTGCCCGCCATTGCCTTTTTTGCCGCTGTGACCTTTCTCCGCCAGGAACCGATGACGGTTTTTCTCTCGGTGGCGGCGACGCTCTTCCTCATGGGCGTCTTTGCCATCACCTACCGCAGCGGGCAGTGGCTCCAATTCGGTCTGCTCGATTATCTGCTGGGGTATCTGCGTCTGGCGGGCAGTATGCTCATGCGTCCGCTGGGATTCAGCCTGGAGATGCGGAAGAGTCAACCGTCCCTGGGAGAGAAGCGCAGCGGACGGGTGTGGGCGGTCGTGCGCGGCATTGTCCTAGCGCTGCCGGTCGTTGCTGTTTTTGCATCGCTGCTTTCCTCCGCCGATCCAATCTTCGAGGAGCGGCTGAGCGCGTTGATTGACCTGTTCAACATTCAAAACCTGCCCGAGTATATCTTCCGCCTGGTGATGATTCTGGCCGCCGCTTATGCCCTGGCAGGGACGTATCTGCACGCCGCGCAGAAATCGGATGAGCCGTTGAGCGGCAAGCCGCTGGTGCCGCCGTTCCTGGGGTTTACCGAGGCGTCCATTGTGCTGGGCAGCGTGATGGCGCTGTTTGCCGCGTTTGTGCTGGTTCAATTTCAATACTTCTTTGGCGGGCGGGCAAATATTACGCTGGAAGGATTTACCTATGCCGAATATGCCCGCCGTGGATTTGGAGAACTGGCGGCGGTGGCGTTTTTCAGCCTGCTCCTGCTGATGGGGCTGGGGGCTATCACCCGCCGCGAAAGCGAAGGACAGCGGCGCGCCTTTTCTGCGTTGGGGGTAACGCTGGTGGCGCTGGTGATTGTGATGCTGGTTTCGGCGTTTCAACGGCTGCTGTTGTATGAGTATGCCTATGGATTTTCGCGCCTGCGAACGTACACCCATGTGTTCATCATCTGGCTGGGTGTCTTGTTAGCGGCAATCGCCGTGCTGGAGGCGCTTCGCCGCGAGCATGCCATTGTGCCGGCGATTTTGCTGGCGGTGCTGGGATTTGTCCTTTCGCTGGGCGCGCTGAATGTAGATGCGTTCATCGTGCGGCAGAATATTCAGCGGGAAGTGAGCGGGAAGACCTCGTCCATCGAAGACCGCGCGGCGCTGGATGCGCCATACTTCTTGAGCCTTTCGGACGATGCTGTGCCGGCGCTGACCGATGCTTTCATGAACCCCTCTCTGCCGCTGGAGGTGCGCGAGCAATTGGGCGCTGTGTTGACATGTAAAAGCCGCGTGCGTGAATTTTCCGCTGCCGAACTCCCCTGGCAGGCTTTTCATCTTTCCCGCTATCTGGCGGAGCGCCGTTTGCAGGAGGCAGAAGCGGAGTTGGCGCGCTATCAACTGGTGGAAGATGAAAGAAGGCTGTTTGTGAAAACGCCGGGCGGGCTTGAATTCGATTGTTGGGCGGATTAATGCGGTTGCTTTTGCCCGATACTTTCGAGGAAGAGGGAGATTGATTTGCCGCTGCAGAGAGCGCGGAGTTTCTGAACTTCGCGCTCTCTGTATGTCGGCGGTAAGGCGCGTATTTCCCCGCTGTGTTGAACGAACAGAACAAAATGGAAATAGGCGGCTAACGGTCGCTGTTTCGCCTGGGCGGGTTATTGTTTGGGCCTAAGGCGTGTGGTGAGGTCGCGCAATTGCACAAAGGAAATGGGTTTGATCATCACAAAATCTACCATCTCGCCGTAGGCTTCGCCCATGCGGGCATCGGCAGTGGTGATGATGATGATGGTTTTTTCGAAGCGGCTGTCTTTTTTGAGGATGTCGGTAAGCAACTGGCCGCCGGAGATGTGAGGCAGGTGCATATCCAGCAGGATGAGGTAAGGCGGTTCGCCGTTGAGCAGCCGTTCCTGTGCTTTTTTCCCGTCGGCGGCGTGTTCGACGGCAAAGCCCACGCCGCGCAGAGCTTCGGCAAAAATCTCTGCCAGGTCTTGATCGTCTTCGATAATAAGCGCCGCTTCGTTCATGGTTTTCTCTCTCCTTTTTGTTTCGATCCTAGGGGGTGACCAGTGGCAGGGTGACGGTAAAGATGCTTCCCTGGCCCGGTTCGCTCGCCACTTTGATTTCGCCATTCATCAGGCTGACCAGTTGCTTGACGATGGCGAGTCCCAGCCCAACGCCGCCCCGGGTGCGGGTGACGCCCTCTTCCACCTGGCGGAAAGTTTCGAAGATGTGCGGCAGTTCGGAGGCTGGGATGCCGCGGCCCGTGTCGGTTACTTCGATGCCCCATTTATTAAAGTGGGGCAAGTGAAAAAAGCGGATACGGATTTCTCCCGCGTCGGTGAATTTGATGGCGTTGGTGACCAGGTTGACCAGAATTTGTTCGAGACGGGCGCCATCGCCGATCAGGATTTCGGGGAGGGTATCGTCCATTTCGCTGGTCAGGCGCAGGCGTTTGTCTGAAGCGGGTTTATCCAGCAGGTGGTGAATGTGTTCGAGCAGTTCGGAGGGTCTGACGGGTCCGTTGGTGATGGTCAGTTTGCCGGCTTCTATCTGTGCCTGGTCGAGCAGGTCGTTGATCAATCCCAGCAGGCGGCGGGTATTGATAATGATGCGCTCCGCCATGTTGATTTGTTTTTCGTTGATGGGACCGTACACCGCCTCGCGGAACATTTCGGCGTAGCCCAGGATGGCGTTGAGAGGGGTGCGCAATTCGTGCGAGACGATGGCGACGAAGGTGCTTTTGAGTTTTTCGACCTCGGCTTCGCGGGTAAAGTCGCGGAAGACGGCAACGGTGCCGATATTGCTGCTGCCTTCTTCACGGCGGTCATATACCTGGGCGGCGCTGATGGAGAGGGTCTTGCTGCCCCATTCGATGCGGAAACTGAGGGGCTGTGTGTCGTGTTCGATCATGGCGTAGAGCAGACCGCGGCTGTGCGCGGAAAGTTTGGGGTGTTCGATGAGTTCGCGGAAGTTGTGGTTGACGATGACTTCCGTCGGCAGTTCGAGCAGGCTGCGGATGGCAGGGTTGACGAGGATGGCGTTCCAATTGCGGTCGAAGACGATGACGCCGTCGGCAATGGAGTTGAGGATGGCTTGATTGCGCCCGGCTTCGATGCGTTCGCGTGTGAGCGCTTCTGCCAGGGCTTTGGTTCGTTGGGTGACGATCTGATCGAGGTTGGCGTTGATGGTGCGCAGTTCCAGCAGGGTGGATTCGAGACTGCGCGCCGAAAGCCATGAAACCAGCGCCAGCAGGAAGAAGCCGATGATGGCAAAGATGTTAGCGGTTTGCCCGATGGAAAACGCCAGCAAAGTGATGATGCCGCTGCTCAGCAGGGCGAAGAGAAAACTCGCTTCGGGGAGCAGGATGAGGCTGGAAATGGCGATGGGAACGGTGAAGAGGAAGAGCGAGCGCCCGTTGGAAAGTTGAGCCGGGGTATCGGTGAGGGTAAAGATGGAGGTAATAAGAAATAGGAAGAACAGCGCTGCCAGCCGCCCCGAGTGGTTTCGGTTGACCCAATAGATACCCAGAGTGCCGAGGGCGGTAATCAACGTTCCTGCCAGCAACAGACGGATATCCGCTTCGTTTAGTTGCCTGGAGGTCAACCAGCCGAGGAGGATGCCTGTGAAACCGATAATGGTTGCCGCCAGGGTTCCAAGCAGGAGAATATTGAGCAGGCGGCGGCGGCGTGCGTCATCCGGGTCTGAGACAGATACGTTGAGGATAGTATCCCAGAAACGTTTCATACCTTATCCAACCAGCGCCAAAGCGCTGACGATTGCAGAACGGATTACCAGGTTGGGACTGTATAAACACTTGCCAATCCACAGCGGCGGGTAGGGCAGGTCGAGGTTTTCTCTCAGCCAGCGGGCGCCGTTGAGCAGCGCGCCGCGGGGGACGCTGCCCGCTTTTTGATCCCACACCCAAAGTGCTTGGATGGCGTAGGCAGTTTCTTCGGCGGTGGGAAGGTAGGTGCCCCAGGAACCGTTGCGGTTTTGGGTTTTGAGAATCCATTCGACCGATTCGGCGACGAGGTCATTTTCCACGCCGGCGCAGGCGATGATGGCGTGGGCGGTGGCGTAATAGGGTGAGGAATGCCATTTATCTGCCCAGAAGGGAAATTGCGGGTTGCGGGTGCGGCGCAGAAAACCGAGTATTTTTTGTACGGAAGTATTGTTTTTGCCAAGCCCGGCGCGCAGCAACGCCCCTAAAATGTGGATGTTGGCGCTGATGGAGGGATTTACCTCCAGGTCGAAACAGCGGAAGTGGTCTTCCTGTTCGTAAGCCAGAACACTGGAAAGGTCTTTTTCGATGCCATAGTGCAGGAGTGTCTCATAAACGAGGCCGGTGTCGTCTCCATCTTTTACGGAATAGCCGGCTGCGAAGCCAATTCCCACTTTGGGCTGCCATGCCTGTGAGAGAAAGTCCAGATATGGCTTGAGTTTTTCTCTATAGCCCAACCCGGGGATTAGGCTCAGATTCCAGAGAGTCCACGCGATTTCGAAAACGTCGAAAGGAGCAACATTGGGCATACCCCCATCGGGGTTGGTCACTTTCCGCAGATAGTTTAGAGACCGCGGGTCGCCTGGTTTAATGTATGTTGCAAAATATGCGGTTGCAGAGGGGCTCACACCTACCGAGCCGTTATCTTCCTGCAGGTTTACGATGTCGAGCATGTGCTGTCCATCTTTGCCTGCCATTTCGGCGGAGAACGCCATCGTCACATAGCGGCTGATCATTTTGCCCCTCAGGTAGGAGAGTTTTTTTGCGCGCAGTTGAGAAAGCCTGCCAAGGATACGTTCACGCTGATTGTTGATCAGCCCCAGGCGCTCGGCCTCCTCTGCCAGGATGGGCGCGATCATTTCAAAGCCGACGGTTGCTCCGTTGGGGTCCGCCTGCAGCCCCGCTGTGGCATTGCCCACGATGCGTTCGAGCGCCAGCCTGCCTTTTTCGATTTGAACCTTGTCGTGTTCGCGCCGTCCGCGGTAGGTGAGGGCGATCATGGCGGCGAGGGTGGAAAGAACGCGGTCATGATAGTACATTGGCGCAGCGGCGCCCCACGAGCCGTCGGGCAGTTGATTTTCCACCAGCCAGGCGAGCGAACGGTTGCTGATCTCCGGTTCGATTTCGCCCAGACGCGCCGTCCAGGCGGTATCGTAGGCGGTGCTGGCCATGTGGCCGGGTCCGATGTCTTCGATGAGTTGGGCAATGAGGTCTTCGGTCATGATGCGTTTTCGATGTGAGGAAACCACAGGTTGAATTTGAGTTTGCCGACGCCGAGGGCAAGGTTGCGGTTGGCGCGGTAGTAATCTCGCAGCCAGGCGCGTTCGTCCGGCGTCAGTTGAGTGTAATCGGGTTCGGGGATGCGGCGCAGGTAGAGATGGTCGTAGAGGATGGCGCGCAGTTGCCGTTCGGTCATGTAAGGCGAAGGGCTGACAGAGAAGTACAAGTCCTCTTCACCGCTGGCAAGCAGGGGCATGTCGAAGGCGCTGAATTTATCGAAACCGATGAAGAGGCTGACGGGCGGCAGGTCTTCGCCGTAGTAGGTGCGGATGAGGGTGGTTTTGTCGGGGATGGCGCCGTGGGCGAGGTAGTGTTCGACGGCGAGGCGGGCGATGGTCTCGGTTGTTTCGTCTGCAAAAACGCCGAAGTAGAGGTTGCAGGCGGTATGGTGACGGGTGGCTTCCATCACTTCATAGAGGGCGCCCAGCACGTATTCGAAGGGGGTGCCTTTCAACACGTCGCGGTAATCGCCATAGAAGCGGACGCGGACGTTGTAGCGTTCGAAAAATTCGCGGTAGGTTTTGTCGGTGGCGGTGCGGACAAGACCATCCATGCCGACGCGCCGGGTGTATTCGTCGCCGCGCCGCAGCAGTTCGCGCCCAAAGACCGGGGCAAGCAGGGTGTGGATGCCGTGATCAAAGAGCATGGCGCACAGCTGCACATGGTTTTGGATAGAGGCGTGGAGGTAGGCGGAGAGGAAGTCGCCTTTGAGGTTCTCGCTGTGTTCGAGCAGGAACCAGCGCCGTGTGCCGTTGACGGGGAAGGCCACCACTTTTTGTCCGTGCGCGCGAACGAGCACGGCGACCTCGGCGGCGGGAAGTTGGAGGAATTGTTCAAAGGGAATCATCGGCTCCTCGGCAGGCGGGGCAGGAAGCGGGGAGTCCGACGCGCGTAGTCGGCGTAGCCGGGCAGGGTGCGGGTGAGCAAGTCTTCCTCCTGTTGGGCGGCGCGGGTAAAGTCCCAGAGAGTGTAGAGCAGGGCGGCGAGGCTGGGGAGGGCAGGGTTGAGGAGGAACAGACCGCCGGCGATGCCGAAGAAGGAGGTGATGACGGGGTGACGCATCAGTCTGTACGGACCGCTGTCAATTACCTGATGATCCGGCTGGACTTCAACCCGTTCGGCGTAATAATGCTGCAAATGAATGCGCGACCAGATGTGCAGCGCAAAGGCGGCAAGAATCAAAAACGCCCCCAGGGCTTGGGCAGCCAGACCCCACCACGCCGCGGTGCGGTAACTGAGAGAGGGAAGCAGAGCAGGCTGCAGGATGAGGACGGTGGCTGCCAGAAAGATAAAGAGCGTGAAATCCCAGGCGCGGCCGGAGCCGCTGGCTTGCCGCTGTTTGTCGTAGCGGCGGATGAGGAGAAAATCTACTGCGTAGAAGAGGAGGATGGTCAGGAATGTGGCGGCAGATTGGGGGAGGCCGGTCAGCACAGGACCTCCTCACTCTTTGGCTACCGCACGTTTGGCAACGCGGGAGAGGAGACCTGCCATGGTGATCATGGCGTGATTGGTATCTTCCAGGTGAAAGCCCAGGCGGCGTTTCACGTCGTAGGCGCCGCTTCCAAAACGGATGAGGCGCACTTTGTGTTCGAAGGCTTCCTGCAAGGCGGCGTAAAGCAGCAGGAAGTAGCCGCCCGGCACATCATCTTCCAGACCGAGGGAGGAGGTGAGTTGGAATTTGTTATCGCGCAACACCGCGCCGCAGCCCACCAGTTTTCCCTCTTTGCGCAGTTCGAGCCAGGTGCCGTCAATCATCGAAAAGTTTTCGAGCAGGCTGCGCGTCCACGGGTTGGGCGCCGAGCCGTGCCAGATGGAGACGTTGTGAATCAGTTTCAGGGCGGCATCCACATCGGGAACGGTTCTGTGCCGCCGAAGTTCGATGTCGTTATCGGAGGTCTCTTTGAGGGTGCGTTTATAGTGTTGACGGTCTTTTTTGTTGCCGGCGGTCAGGTATTCTTCAAAACTGTCCCACACGATGGGCATATAGGTGCCCGGTTCTGAAATGGTGATTGGCTCATAGCCGGGGGGCCAGGCTTTGTAGCGGAGTTGTTCGGTGAGCAGGTAATCGAAAATGAGGAAGGAGCAGCGCTGCTTCTTGAATTCCTCCTGCGCGGCGGTCGCCAGCGCCATGAGCGCCTCGTCTCGTTTGGGTTCACCGGGCAGCAGCAGCGCAGAGGTATCTGCCATAGGCGAACGGCAGACCAGCAAAGGTTTGTGCTTGAGAACGGATGCCATGAACTCCCGCGCCACTTTGGGCAGGGGCAGCGGTTCGTTCTTGACCCGGAACAGCGCCGCCGCGCCGATGGGCGTTTTCCCCTCCCAGGCAATCAGGTAGGTAGGCGGGCAGTCCTTCATCACATGTTCACCAAAGGTGTACCATTGATGACTTTGAAACCCGCGTCCGGAAGCGATTTGATCCCAAATGAGGGGGTCAATTTCTGAGATGCTTTTGTATCTTGCGATTTGCAATGTGTTCATGGGTAATCCGTTTCAATTTTACAGGTTGTCTGTAACTTCCGGCTTTTTTTATTTTTTACCTTGCAAAAATGAAAAGCGGGTTGTTGCTTGTTCTTTCGAAAAATAACGCCGCTCAGTAATTATACCTTTTGCATTCCTCTGTACAGCCTGCCGATTGGGGGATGCTTCGTCTCATGCAAAGATGAGGGTGAAAAGTTCTATCAGAGCAAACGGCTGAGAGAGTGTTTTAAAAGTCCTTTTTGTTCTTTCTATGGCGCGTAGGGCGCGCTCTCTAGCGCGCCTGGCGGCGTTACACTTGCCCTCCCACTCCGCTTCGCTGCGGGGACGATGTGGCGTGCAAGTGCCAGGGGAGAACGCCTCTTACGCGCAAAGTACATAGTTTTAAAACACGTTTCTAAGAGACTGTTTCATAAATTCATTTCGCTGGCTTGGATTGCCAAATCCAAGCCGAGACACGGGAGGTTTGCCCGTAAACTAAAGCATTACAAGGACTTAAGAAACACTCTCTAACATCTGCCGGGAGGACCACCGCTTGACGGTTCTCTTTTTTTTTCCTAAAATATTGAAAACTTGAACAATAATTCATATAAAACGATGTCCCTGCCTCAATCAACCGCCGCCCGCCTTGCCGATCTTTTCAGCGCCCTCAGCGATTCGACCCGCCTGCGCATCATTTCCGCCCTGTTGGAGGGAGAGATGAACGTGGGCGAGATCGCCGCCCGGCTGAGGATGACCGAGTCGGCGGTTTCGCATCAATTGCGCGGGCTGCGGCAGATGCGGCTGGTGCGCAGCCGCAAGGAAGGACGGCAGGTCTTCTACGCGCTCGACGACGACCACGTGTCAAAACTGTATCTGCTGGGTCTCGACCACGTGGAACACGGATGAAAGGACATTCCCCCATCATTCCATGACCTCTCCTCACACCCATTCCCACCTGCGCGAAGCCGCGCGTCAATCAACCAGGCGGCTGAGTCTTTCGCTCGTCCTCACGCTTGGTTTCGTCATCGTTGAAGCGGCGGCGGGGATTTTTTCCAACAGCCTTGCCCTGCTCACCGATGCGGCTCACAACCTGACCGATGTCATTGCCCTCGCGCTCAGTTGGTTTGCCCTCCGCATCACGGCGCGCCCCGCCAACGAACGCAAGACGTATGGGTATCACCGCGTGGGCATTCTGGTTGCGCTCATCAATTCGACTACCCTTGTTCTTATTTCGCTGGGCATCTTTTGGGAAGCCTGGCGGCGTTTCACCTCCCCGCCTGAGGTGCAGTCGGGCATTCTCGTCGGCGTTGGGTTGATTGCCGTCATCGTCAACATTGTCACTGCCATGCTCGTTCACAAAGGCAGCGACTCCGACCTCAACCTGCGTTCGGCGTTCGTCCATCTGATGGGCGATGTGCTTTCCACCGTCGGGGCGGTCCTTGCGGGCGTTGCCATCTACTTCACGGGCGCCAATTGGCTCGACCCGCTGGTGAGTGTGTTGATTGGCGGGCTCATCCTGTACAACGCCTGGGGCATTCTGCGTGAAGCGGTGGATATTCTGCTTGAAGCCAAGCCGCGTGACATCAACTCCGCCGATCTGATTGAAGACATTCTCCGCATCGAAGGCGTGCTGGGCGTTCATGATTTGCATTTGTGGAGCATCGCTCAAAACCTGCGCACCATGTCTGCCCACATTCTCACTGCCGACCTGTCCATCAGCAGCGGGGCGGGCATTCAACGTCGAATCAGCGAGATGGTTGCCCGCCGCTACAACATTACCCACGTCACCCTGCAATTGGAATGTGCGGACTGTCTCACCGATGCCTTGTACTGTGATCTGTGTCTGCCCGCCGCGGCAGATGTGGAATACGCTTCGCCCTCCGCCGATTCCTGAAACTGCCTGATACAATTTATCCATGCCTTCGCTTTTATCTGTCCTCTACGCCGCCGTGGGCGGCGCGCTGGGATCTGTTTCGCGCTATGTGCTTGGTACATGGGTACAAAACGCCAGCAACAGCATTGATTTTCCTTACGGTACGCTGACGGTTAACCTCATTGGTTGTTTTGTCATCGGCTTTCTTTCTCAACTAGCCGAAGCGCGCGGCATCTTCACCCCCGAAAGCCGGACGCTGGTGTTCATTGGGTTTTTGGGCGGGTTCACCACCTTTTCTTCTTTTGGTAACGACACGCTCAACCTGCTGCGGGATGGCGAAACGCTCAACGCGCTGGTAAACATCGGCGCGAATGTGATTGCAGGGTTGTTTCTGGTTTGGCTGGGGCGTTCAGCCGCGTATTGGATTTGGAAGTGAACAGGGGCGCGGCGCCGGCGTTTTCATTTACAGCGCCGGCGGGCTGCCCAAAAGGAAGGTTCTCATGCAGCTGCCACAAGAAGGTTCACTGCTTCGTATCTTCATCGGTGAAGCGGACAAACACGAAGGAAAACCGCTCTACGAATGGATTGTCCTCAAGGCGCGCGAGCATGGGCTGGCAGGCGCCACCGTCTTGCGCGGGATGATGGGCTTCGGCGCCAATACCCGCAAAATTCGCACCTTCCGCTTCGATACCCTCTCGGAAGATATGCCGATCATCGTGGAAATTGTGGATACGGCGGAAAAACTCAACGACTTCCTGGCTGTCATCGAGCCGCATATCGGCGCGGGGCTGGTGACTATCGAAAAGGCACAGGTCAAGTTTTACCGCTTCGAGCCGTAAGCCTGCGTCATGCTGAAAGTCATCCTCTTGAAAATCTGGCGCTGGTTTCCGGGCTGGCTGCAGGCTGTGGCTTCGCGGCTCATCCGCCCCTTGTTTCAGGTCTTTGCCGCGGCGGTCATCTTCAATGAGCATGGCGACCTGCTGCTGGTCAAGTTAACTTATCAGCGCGAGCATCCCTGGGGACTGCCCGGCGGAAGCCTGGAGTATGGCGAGTCTCCCGAAGCCGGCGTCCGGCGCGAGGTCCGTGAAGAAACGGGGTGGGAGGTGGAGATCGAGAAATTGCTTTTCGTCAAAACCTGGGCGCCGGACCGCGTCGGCTTGTATTATCTGTGCCGCATTGTAGCGGGCGAATTTCAGCCCAGCGATGAAGTTTCGGAGTTTGGCTATTTTTCTCCTGAAACTCTTCCCGATGTACGCCCGCTGGATGTTGAACTGATTGAACAAATTTACGAAAAGGTGGAACATGAACTGGCTTGAAGTTTCTCTGACGGTGGACGGTGAACTGGCGGAAGCGGTGGCTGATGTGCTGGCGCGTTTTGCTCCCAACGGCGTGATGACGGAGCAGGGCGTGACCTATAACGATGCCGAAGATGCCGGGACGCCGGTCGGTCCGATTACGGTGCGGGCGTATTTGGAGGCGAACGAGCGGCTGGAGGAAACGCGCCATCAATTGGAGCAGGCGCTGTACTATCTGGGGATGATCCGCCCGCTGCCCGCGCCGGCCTACCGTCAGATTGCGGATCAAAACTGGATGGAAGCCTGGAAGCAGCACTATAAGCCGATTCCTATCGGCAAGCGGCTGCTCATTCTGCCGGCGTGGATGGATTCGCCCGACCCGCAGCGCATCGCCATCAAAATTGACCCCGGCATGGCGTTTGGCACGGGGACGCACCCGACGACGCAGTTGTGTCTGGAATTGATGGAAAAATACTTTGACGATAGACCACATACGATTGTTCATCGTCCATTGTCCGCAATTGATGTGGGCTGCGGCTCGGGGATTCTCTCGATTGCAGCGTTGAAGCTTGGCGCCGAGCGGGCATTGGGCGTGGATATTGACGAAGAGTCGCTCAAGAATTCGCGCGAGAACGCGGAGGTCAACGGGGTGAGTGACGGGCTGATGCTGGGCGCCGGGTCGGTGCAGGAGATTCTGGCGGGGCGGTTTGCGTTCCAGTCTGCGCCGCTGGTGATGGCAAACATCCTTGCGCCGGTCATCGTCCGCTTGTTCGAGGCGGGGCTGGCAGATTTGGTCGAAGAGAACGGCATCATTATTTTGAGCGGGATTCTGTTCGAGCAGGAGCAAAGCGTTATTGAGGCGGCGCAGGCGAAAGGTCTGAAGCGAAGCGAACGCAGGCAGATGGGGGACTGGGTGGCGCTGCAGATGAATCGCTGAGGCGCAAAATCCCCTCCGGTTTGATTGTCTTATATTCCCCCTTGCGGGTAAAATCACCGCACATAAAAACAAGCCGTGCCGCCTGCGCTCGCTGCAAAAATCCCGGCGCGCTTGCCAAATATTTTTTACCAAAGGAGTTTGTCATGAACATTAGAAGTCGTATTTTCCTTGTTGTGACGGCGCTTTCGGCGACGGCTTTGGCGTGCCAAGCGCTGAATTTGGGCGGCGCGCCGGTGCAGGAAGACTCCGCGCCTTCGGTGCCGGTGTTGCCGGCAAACACTCAACCGCCGGCGCCTGTCATCCCGCAGGGCAAGGTCATTTTCCGCGACGATTTTTCCTCGGACCGCTGGGGCACAGGGACGGATGCCGACAGCGCAGTGGAATATGTGAATGAAGCGCTGAACTTCAATGTGTTTACCGAAGATTTTTTTGTCTGGAGTACGCCCGATGCTCAGGTGTACAAGGATATTCACATGGAAGTAACCGTGCTGAATCATGGTACCGATTCCACGACCGCTTTCGGTTTTATTTGCAACAAGTCGGGTGATGATTTTTATTACCTGCTGATGACGCCGGCCGGTCAGTATGCGATTGCGGTGGCGAAAAGCGGAGAGAAGGATGTCTTTCTGACGAACAACGATGCCTGGGCAGATTCGGATTTCATTGCGGTCAATGCCGATTCCTACCGCGTGGGCGTGGATTGCGGCAGGGGCAGGCTGGCGCTGTTTGTGGATGGGCAGGAGATTGCCTCTGTCCGTGATTCGACTCACACCGAGGGGCAGGTGGCGCTGGTGGTCTGGAGCGCGGAGGATGCGGGCAAGGTCAACAACGTTTCCTTTGATGATTTTGTGATGACGGAATTGCCCTAACGCTCTGGAGTGGCTTCCTCAGCAGTTTTTGTTTTGCCTGCCGTTCCCATTTCTCTGCTGGAGGGAACGGCAGAACCTTTTTGCGGGGGCTTGAGCCGTCCCGAACAGGATCGCCGGTGAATTTTTAACTCACCTTACGCGGAACGTCCCGAAGGTTCTCGAGAATCAGGTTTGCTTTCGCTCCCAACCTTCGGGACGGTGCGTAATATCAGTTTTTAACTGATGTTATGCGGTTCGTGATTGCTGGCGGTTCAAACCGCATCCAGCAATCACGAAGTCAGCCTTCGCTGACTTGAGAGCCTGTGCAGGCAGGCTTCGCAAGGATGAGCCACGACTTCAGCCGCCGCGCAGGGAAAACAAGCCTGTTTTACGAGAACCTTCAAGGCGTTCTGCGTAAGGCGAATTTTTAACTTGAAGCCGGAATTTCTGTGCTATTATTCGAGGCACATGGATCGCCGCAGACTTCTCCTCTACCTGCTTTTGAACGTCTTCGTCTCAGCCTGTGTGACGGGCGGCATCCTCTTCTGGTACGACCGCAACTATCGTTCCGCCAGTCTTTCCGCCGTTCAACCTGCCCTGCCTTCGGGCAGCCAAAACGTCGCATCTGCTTCCACATTAGACCCCGCCACCGACATTTCGGTGGAAATCGTCAGCATTGTGGGGGCAGGGACGCTGGATGCCGAATGGGTGGTCGTCCGCAATACGGGTACGGAGCCGCTCAGTCTGGCAGGCTGGCAGCTGCAAGATGCCAACCGCCACGTCTTCACCTTTCCCAACCTGACCCTCAACAGTGGCGGCGCCGTGCAAATCCATACCATTGCCGGCACCAACACCGTAATTGACTTATACTGGGGCTTGAACGATCCCGTTTGGGAATCGGGCGAAGAAGCCCAACTGCTCGACCCCGCCGGAAACGTGAGAGCCGTGTATCGTGTTCCGTGATTGAACCGCGATTCCACCGCTCACTGATAACTGTTCACTGATAACTGCTCACTGAGATAACTGCTCGCTCAAATGACCCAAGCCCTCTACCGAAAATACCGACCCCAATCGTGGGATGCCGTGATGGGGCAAGACCATGTCGTCACCACGCTCAGGAATGCCATCGCAGCGGACCGCGTTGCGCATGCCTATCTCTTCGCGGGTTCGCGCGGGACGGGGAAGACCACCCTGGCGCGTCTGTTGGCGAAAGCCGTCAACTGCACCCATGCCGAGGCGGCAAAACGCCCCTGCAATGAATGTGAAAACTGCAAAGCGGTCAACGAGAACCGCTTTCTCGACCTGATTGAAATTGACGCAGCGTCTAACACCTCTGTTGACGACGTCCGTGACCTGCGCGACAAAATCAACTTTGCGCCCTCGCAGGGCAGATACAAAATCTACATCATTGACGAAGTGCACATGCTTTCGACGGCGGCGTTCAATGCGCTTCTCAAAACGCTCGAAGAGCCGCCGCCGCATGCCATCTTCGTGTTGGCTACCACCGAGATTCACAAAATCCCCGCCACGGTTCTCTCGCGCTGCCAGCGTCATGAGTTCCGCCGCGTGCCGGTGGGGGAAATCGTTGCCAATCTCAAGATGATTGTCCAGGCTGAAAACCTGCAGGCAGATGACGATGCCTTGATTCAAATCGCGCGCCAGTCCGCGGGCGGGATGCGCGACGCCATTTCCCTGCTCGATCAACTTGCCTCAACGGGCGAAAAGATCACGCTCGCGCTCGCGCAAACTGTGCTTGGCACCGCCACGAGTCAGACCGTGCTCGATGTGCTCACGTCCATCATGGATCACGACCCTGCGCACGGGCTTGAGACCATCCACAAGGCGCTCGATGCGGGGGCTGATCCGCGTTCGCTGGCGCGGCAAATCGTGGAATATCTGCGTGGTCTCATGCTCATTCAAATGGGCAACGCGAATCAGGTCGAAGCCACGGCGGATGTCAAGAAGCAGATGCAGGCGCACGCCAAGTCCTTTTCGACGAGCGACGTCTTGCGGATGATGAAAGCCTTCAACAATGCGGCTGTGGATTTGCGCGGCGGCTGGCAGCCATCTTTGAGTCTGGAACTTGCTTTGGCGGAAGTGCTCGACGCCCCAGCAGAATCTTCGCCTATCGCCGCGCCGCGTCAGACTACGCCCAAGCCTGCTGTCGTTTCGAGAGCCGAGTCCCAGCCTCAGGTTGAGAAAGAAGCGGCGCCAAGTCCCGTAGAACAACCCGCTGTCGGTGCAGGAGAGGTCATCAAGGCGTGGAAGCATCTCTCCGCTTCGCTTCCCAAATCACAAGCCAACCTTGCCGCGTTGATGAACTCGGTGCGGATGATTGACGTGCAGGGGAACACGCTCATCCTGGGGCTGGCAAGCGATGTGCTGGTCTCGAAACTCGACAAGCCCGACCAGATCGAAACCATCCGGAAGTTGGTCAAGGATGAGTTTGGTGTTGAGATGAATGTGCGCTGCGTGGTGACAAACGCAAAAGGGAAAATCCCTCCCAATGTGCCTCAGGATGGCATGGTGGCAACCGCCATCCAGCACGGCGGGGAAGTGGTGGATGTGGATTAGTTCATTTAGTCGGCTAGTCCGCTGGTCAGTTACTCATAAGGTTGATTATCGTTTGTTGACTTGCTGACCGTTTGACTGCGAGACTAAGAGACCATAAGACCATAAGACCAGGAGACTCAATAATGGCTAAAGGATTCAACAAAGGTCCCCAACTAGGCGGAGGCATGATGCAGCAACTGCAGCGCCTGCAAAAACAGATGGAAGAGGCGCAGGCGAAACTCGCTGAGGAAACCGTCACTGCCACGGCGGGCGGCGGCGCGATCAAGGTCGTGATGACGGGCGATCAAGTCTGCAAGTCAGTTGAGATTTCCCCCGATTTCATGAAAGATGCCGACGCGGAAATGCTGCAAGATATGGTCTTGTCCGCGGTGAATATGGCGCTCGACCAATCGCGTGAACTTCAACAAAAGTTGATGGGTCCGCTGGCGGGGGGATTACCGTTCTAGTCAAACGTCAAAGGTCACAGGTCAAACGTCACGGGACGTTCGACTTTCGACTTTTGACTTTGGGCGCTTATGTTATTACCCGAATCCATCCAATCCCTGATCAATGCCCTCGAGCGCCTGCCCGGTATCGGTCCCAAATCCGCTTCGCGGCTGGCGTTTTATCTGCTGCGCGCCTCCGACGATGTGGCGGATGACCTGGCGCTGGCGTTGGCAAACCTCAAAAAGAACACAGCCTTTTGTCAGGAATGTTTCAACATCACCGAAGCAGGACGTGAGCGTTGTGAAGTGTGCGAGTCCACGCGGCGGGATGGAAGTGTTATCTGTGTTGTAGAAGAAGCGCTGGATGTGTTGGCATTGGAACGGACGGGTGGGTATCAAGGTAAGTATCATGTATTACAAGGAGTATTGTCTCCCATCGAAGGCATTGGTCCCGACGATTTGAGGATTAAACAGCTGCTTGCGCGTGTTGCAAAGGGGGGCGTGAAAGAAGTCATTATCGCCACCAACCCCAGCATGGAAGGGGATGCCACAGCGTTATATCTGCAAAGCCAGTTGAAGCAATTTGGCGTGCAGGTGACGCGTCTGGCGCGCGGCTTGCCCATGGGGGGCGATTTGGAATATGCCGATCAAAACACCCTGCTCCGCGCCCTATCTGGCAGGCAGGAGATGAATTAACCGGCGATAGACCACAGACGAGTGTTTATCATCTGTGGTCTATCGCCCATTATCCCCATGAACATCACCATTCTGACCTACGGTTCGCGTGGCGATGTTCAGCCGTTTCTTCCCCTTTCCCTCAGCTTGACGGCGCGCGGGCATCAAGTCAGGCTTGCAGCGCCTCCCCGCTTCAAAAATTTTGTCGAAGCGCATGGCGTTTCCTTCTCGCCGTTGGCTGGCGACCCCGAAGATTTGAGCCGCCGTTTCAACAACTCAGGCTTTAACTCTCTCAAGCAGGTGCGCGATATGCTTTCTCATGCGGTGGAGATTGGCGCAGAAATGCTTCACAAAACCGAAGAAGCCTGCCGCGATGCAGACCTCATCATCCATACCTTTGCTCATGCCGTTGGAGCGCACACCCTCGCGCGCGAGAAACACATCCCCGATCTTCACATCCAAACTTTTCCGATGTTCGCTCCCACCGGCGACTATCCCAATGTCACTATGCCCGACTTGAAAGTGCGCGCCTTGAATCGTCTGACGCATCTTGCCGCCCAAAAAATCGCATGGTGGACATCCCGCTTTGGATATCAGCAGATTCGCCGCCGCGCAGGACTTCCCGCTCGAAAACTTTACTTCCCCTTTGACGGCAATTCGCTTTGCCCTCCGACCCCGATCCTGTGCGCTTGGAGCCCGAGCATTCTCCCACCCTCAAACGACTGGAGTCCAAATGTCCACGTTACTGGATATTTCTTTTTGGGCTCCATTACATCCTATGAACCTTCGCGTGAATTGCAAACCTTTTTGATGGACGGAGAGCCTCCCGTTTGTGTAACGTTTGGGAGCATGATGAATCGCGACGCAGAACGGATTGATCATATTGTTCGTGAGGCATTGAAGTGTACTGGTCAGCGAGGTGTCATTCTTTCAGGATGGGGGAAGGTTAATCGTCCCTCTTCCAGAGAATTCCTCTATCTTGATGAGGCGCCGCATGACTGGCTGTTGCCTCACTGTAAAATGCTCATCCATCACGGTGGCGCGGGTACCACTTCTGCGGGGCTGCGTGCAGGAATCCCGAATGTTGTAATCCCATTCACAGCAGATCAGCCTTTTTGGGGCGGGCGGGTGTATGCTTTGGGGGCAGGTCCTAAGCCCATTTCTGTAAAAAGACTTTCAGTTGAAATATTGGCGAATGCCATTGTCCAGGCTGAGACAAAAGATTTGAGAACAAGGGCACAGGAAATCGGTCGAAGAATTCGAAGCGAAGCCGGAGTGGAGCGGGCAATTGAGTTGATTGAGACGCATCTCTCCAGTTGGAAAAAATTTTAAGGTTTAATTGTCTGAAGACCTATTGACAAAGATCGGGAAAAGCATATAATCAACGTTCGCCAGTACGTTATAACGATCTCGTCCCCCTGACAGATCATTGAAAACCAAATAGCCGTCTCTAGTCAGAGACACAAGCCTGTTGGTTTGGCAGTCTGACGAGCCGATGTTGGATAAAGAAAACATCGGTGTTTTTGTCTGTAATGCCTTGACAGGCGAAAGTAGTACGGGTAAAATCCGTGCGCTTTGCTACCAGAACCTTAACAACTGAACAGTGATAGGAAGCAACAACTCTGTCGATCCAGTAACATCCGTAAACAACCACTCGCAAGAGTGAAAATTTTTGCGGAGAGTTTGATCCTGGCTCAGGATGAACGCTGGCGGCGTGCCTAATACATGCAAGTCGAACGAGGTGCCTTTGTAGCAATACGAAGGTATCCTAGTGGCGAACGGGTGAGTAACGCGTTGGTGACCTGCCCCAAAGTGTGGGATAACAGTCCGAAAGGATTGCTAATACCTCATGTGGTCTCCGGGTTTAGAAACCGGTGACTAAAGCAGCAATGCGCTTTGGGAGGGGCCTGCGTCCCATCAGCTAGTTGGTAGGGTAACGGCCTACCAAGGCTACGACGGGTAGGGGACCTGAGAGGGTGGCCCCCCACAATGGAACTGAAACACGGT
>JBBITE010000009.1:0-22928 GCA_037440905.1 Anaerolineae bacterium
CTGAACACAAAACACGCCCTTGCGGACGTGTTTCTTGTGGCGGGGAGGACAGGATGCGAATAGCACCCCCTCAATGGGGGCGTGGGACTGAACACAAAACACGCCCTTGCGGACGTGTTTCTTGTGGCGGGGAGGACAGGATTCGAACCTGCGACTGAGGATTTCGCCCCAGTAACCGCTTAGCAGGCGGCCCCATTCGACCACTCTGGCACCTCCCCATTTCGATTTACAATTTTCGATTATGGATTTGCGATTTCCAATCGTCAATCGAAAATCTGAAATCGTAAATCCAGCGGAGGGAGTGGGATTCGAACCCACGTTGGTGTGACCCAAACATGTTTTCAAGACATGCGCCTTCAACCGCTCGGCCATCCCTCCACGTGCCTGTGCGAGGCGGACGAAATTTTACCATATAACTGATGTTATGCACCGTCCCGAAGGGTTGGAGCGAAAGTACACCTGATTCACGAGAACCTTCAGGAAGTTCCGCGTAAGGTGAGCATATAATAAAACCAGGGTTTGGTTTTTTCGCCTGCTCAAAACAAGACCCCTTATTCCCCCTCTCGCCTTTCAAACATGTAACCTTTCCTGTCAGAGCCTCGTCTCATAAAAAAGTGATTGCTCCCTGCATGCCAGGGGATTGCTTCGATGCTTTCAGCGTCTCGCAATGAAAGCGGAAACGAAAGATGGTAATAGAGCAAATCCTTCCTTTTACCAGCAAGTTTCAAAGATGAAATTACGTTTTCTTTCTTTCAAGTCAGGCAAAGGACAGGGAATGGCGGAATATGCCATCATTATTGCTCTTGTTGCTGTCATCGTCATTGCTCTGGTTCGTTTGATGGGCCCGAAAGTGGGGAATACCTTCAGCGCCATCCATACATCGCTGGATAGGGTGGGGGTGCTTAACAGCGGAGATTTTGTACATGCGGCGAACGAGGGCGAAACCTTCAATATTCCAGCGGGAACATACGAGGTTCAGTATGGAGCAAATGGCGTTTATTACACACAGTTCGTCACCGGTCCTCTCGTCATGACTTGTAACGCCGCCACCTTTGGCGATCCGCTCCCCGGCGTTCCCAAAACTTGCAATATGCGCCCCGCCCCCTGAAATCGGAAGTGGCTAAAAGGATGGGCTAACCCTTTTCTTACCACGGAGAACACAGAGAAAAGAAAGAAGAATCTCTGTGACCTCCGTGAACTCGGCGGTGAAATCCATTGGAAAGCCCGCCCAATTAGCCGCTCTCTGAAATTCTAAACCCGCCACTACCCATTTCAAGTATAATTCCCCGCCATGAAATATCACATTTGGACCGAAGGATGCCAGATGAACGTAGCCGACTCGCAGCGCGTCGGCTCGTCGCTTGAGCATTTGGGCTACACCTTTACCGATAAAGTCGAAGAAGCGGACGTTATCGTTCTCAACACCTGCGTTGTACGGCAGTCTGCCGAAGACAAAGCGCTCGGACGTCTCTCCAGCCTGCTGCCCCTCAAAAAGCGCAACCCCAACCTCGTCATCAACCTGATGGGATGCCTGGTCGGAGTGCGCGGCGCAGAAAAACTGCGCGAACGCCTGCCGTATGTGGATGTCTTCTCGCCTCCCTCCGACCCTGGCCCGCTCATTTCCTATCTGACACAGGGCGAAATCCGCGCCATCGAATCGAGCGAAACCGAACGCCGCTTTGCCTACATGGATGGCGATCTGCTCCTGCCGCAGCACGAACGCGGGCAGTTGGTCAGCGTACACGTGCCGGTGGTGTATGGTTGTTCGCACGCCTGCACCTTCTGCATCATTCCCTTCCGCCGCGGCGTGGAGCGCAGCCGCCCGGTAGGCGACATCGTTGCCGAAATCCGCTCGCTGGCGGCACAGGGCGTCAAGGAAGTGACTCTTCTCGGTCAGATTGTTGACCGTTACGGCAAAGACATTCCTGACGGACCAAACCTTGCCAGCCTGCTGCACATCGTTCACGAAATCGAAGGCATCGAACGCATCCGCTTCCTGACCTCGCATCCCAACTACTTCGGCGAGGACCTGATGGACGCTGTTGCCGAACTGCCCAAAGTCATGCCGCACATCGAGGTCCCCATTCAGGCCGGCGATGACCAGGTGCTGGCAAACATGAAACGCGGCTACACCCAAAAAGACTACCGCAACCTGGTAGACCTCATTCGCAAAAAGATTCCCGGCTGTTCCATCGCCACCGACATCATCGTCGGCTTCCCCGGCGAGACCGAAGAACAGTTCATGGAAACCTACCGCGTCTTATCGGACCTCAAACTGGATGTCGCCCATCTGGCTCGTTACTCTCCCCGTGAGGGGACCGTCGCCACGCGCCGCATGGTGGATGACGTGAGCGAGGAAGAGAAAATGCGCCGCTTCCGTATGTTGGAAACGCTGCAGGAACAAATTGTGGCTGAGATTAACAGCCGCTACCTCGGTCAAACGGTGGAAGTGTTGTTCGAGGAAAAGGTCAAGAACCGCTGGAAGGGACGCACCCCTACCAACAAACTGGTTTTTGTTGAGTCAGACGAAGACTTGAAAGGCAAAATCCTGCCCGTCACCGTTACCTGGACGGGACCGTGGTCCATGCTGGCAAGTTTGCAGAAGCAGCCCGAATTGATTTCGCTCTAGAGCGGGAAGCACCCGCTCTTTTTTTTGTTTGAAGGCAAATCCTTGAAACCCAGCAGAATATGTTGCGTACAATGAATGGACGAACCCTCCTGCGGGAGGATTTGGCGACCAGAGAAAGCGGCTACAATTGCTTTTGCAACTGAGGTAACTGATATGCAAAAAAGATATACATCGTTGTTGATTTTCCTCCCCTATTTTGTGGGAGTGCTGGCAGGGTTGTGGCTGACGGTCGTTTCCACCTGGGCAGACTTGGAAGCGGCGTTCTATGGCTTTCGCCGTGGCGCCGATTCGGGGCTGAGCGGTTTTCGCTGCCCGGTGTTGATGACGCGCGGCGAGACGCGCTCGATTTCGTTGAGCGTTTCGAATCCGCTGGATGTTCCCCTCCGCCCGGTGGTACGGACGCAGATTAGCACCTCCTTGCTGCCGCAGGAATTTCTCCAACCCTTGGAACTGGCGCCCGGCGAGACAAAACGCCTGGAATGGACGGTGGGACCGGAAAACATTGACCTGGAGCGTTTTATTTTTGCAAAAACGCTAGTGTATTCTATCTTCCCTTTGCCAAACCGCGAGACGACGTGCGGGATTTTTATCCTCGACCTGCCGGGCAGCGGAAGTGCCATCCTGGCGCTCGTCCTTGCACTCAACCTGACCGGCATGGGGTGGGGGCTGTATGCGCTGAAGAAATCGAGCGGCGCGGATGAATGGATGGAGAAAAACCTCCTGCGCCCCATGGTGTTTCTGGCGTTCCTCGTGGTGTTGGGGCTGGTTGTCAGTTTGGCGGGTGGTTGGATGCCGTCCATTCTGATTTTGGCGGTGGCGGTGCTGATGGTCTTTATTCTCGGGGGAACATGGATCATGCGGGAAAGGAAGAGATAAACGAAAACGACCCTGCCCGAAAGAAGGCAGGGTCTTATGACCGCATCCATTCGCCCTGAAGGCTGCGTGAGCAAAGAAGCCGCTGCCTTCGGGACGTTTTTGCCTACAAAACCAGATAGCGTGCGGTTGCCATGAAGATCATGGAAATCATCATGCAGTAGGTATGGAGGGGAGAGACAGTCCTCATCCGTTTCTGCAGAGTTTGCACCTGCGCAATCTGCTCGTTCGTTGGTTTTCCCTGAATTTGTGCGCCGACCTGCGCCAGTTTCGCGTTCGTATTCCCGAAGATTGCGCCGAACACGAAAGCGATCAACCCGAAAAGCGCGCCCACTCCAAAACCGATACCTGGACCGGATTTCATCCAGGCGGAGGTGAAGCCGTTCGAGTCGTGCCAGTAGAGCAGGGCGCCCGCCAAAACGGTGGAGATGGCCATTGCGGTCATAAAGTTGTGCATGCGCAGCCTCGCCATCAGATATTGCGCGAACTCTTTTCCCGAGTCGCCTGTGGCGGCGATGGAGCGGCTGATAAAAAACTCCATGATGAGAGCGCCGCCGCCCCAGATGATCCCGGCAAAGATGTGTACCAAACGCAAAACGAGCAGATAGATATTCATCGAAACTCCTTTATCAGTAAATTTGAACTGCTCAAAAAAACAAAACCCGTATCAACGGATTTCATTCCGATAGAAAAGAGGCTGTCATCTCGCAGATGACAGCCTCTTCAGTTACTTCACAAGGTTTCTCAACACCGTGTGGAGAATACCGCCGTTGCGGTAGTAATTCACTTCCACTTCGGTATTCAGCAGGGCAATCGCTTTGAATTCGATGACCGAGCCGTCTGCCTTTTTTGCCTTCACCGTGACCACCGATTGCGGAGCCATCGTGTCGCTCAAGCCTTCGATGTCGTAGGTTTCATCGCCTTTGAGCCCCAGCGACTCGGCGTTCTGCCCGTCCATGAACTTCAGCGGCAGGATGCCCATGCCCACCAGGTTCGAGCGGTGAATGCGTTCGAAAGATTCGGCAATGACGGCGCGCACGCCTTGCAGCAGCGGACCCTTGGCTGCCCAGTCGCGGCTGGAGCCGGTGCCGTATTCCTTCCCGGCAATGATGATGACTGGCACGCCTTCTTGCTTGTATTTTATGGCGGCATCATAAAACGGCAGGATTTCGCCGTCGGGGAAGTGCTTCGTCCAATTGCCTTCTTTGGGCGCCGCCAGCAGGTTCTTCAGGCGGATGTTGGCAAAGGTACCGCGCGCCATTACCAGGTCATTGCCGCGGCGGGAGCCATACGAGTTGAAGTATTGCGGAGCCACATCGCGTTCCTGTAAATACTTGCCGGCCGGGCTGTCTACGGCAATGTTGCCGGCCGGGGAGATGTGGTCGGTGGTGATGGAATCGCCAAAGAGACCCAGCACGCGCGCCGCGCGTATTTCAGAAACGGAACCCGCTTCCAGCGTCAGCCCCTGGAAGTAGGGCGGGTGATGGATGTAGGTGGAACTCTCATCCCACTCGTACAGATCGCCGCCGGAGACTTTGATTTCCTTCCACGCCTCGGAGCCTTCGAAGACGCTGGCGTAGCGTTCCTTGAACATGTTCACATCGAGGCTGGACGTGATGGTTTGTTCAATTTCCTCCTGGGTGGGCCAAATGTCTCTGAGGTACACCGGTCCGTTGTTTCCTTCGCCAAGCGGCTCTGTATCCAGGTTGATATCAACAGTGCCAGCCAGGGCGTAGGCAACCACCAGCGGGGGCGAGGCGAGGAAGTTCGCTTTGACGAGCGGATGCACGCGCCCTTCGAAGTTGCGGTTGCCCGAAAGCACCGCCGCGGCGACGAGGTCGCTGCCGGTGACGGCTTTTGCCACTTCGCCGGGCAGAGGGCCAGAGTTGCCAATACAGGTGGTGCATCCGTAACCGACGATGTTGAAGCCGAGTTGGGCAAGGGGTTCGAGCAAGTCCGCCTTTTTGAGGTATTCAGTCACCACGCGCGAGCCGGGGGCAAGGCTGGTCTTGACGTAGGGTTTGACTTTCAGCCCTTTTTCGAGCGCTTTTTTCGCCAGCAAGCCCGCCCCAATCATCACCGAAGGGTTGGACGTGTTGGTGCAGGAGGTGATGGCGGCGATGACAACCGCGCCGTGTTTCATCTTCGTCGCGCTGCCGTTGGCGCCAAAAGTGGCTTCGGCATCCAACGCTTCCGGCTTGAGCTCGAAGCCGCGTTCTTTGACCGGAGCCGTGAGCGCCTTTTTGAAGGTCTCCTTCAGTTCCGACATGGGGACGCGGTCTTGCGGGCGTTTGGGACCGGCTAACGAGGGGACGACAGACCCGAGGTCCAGTTCGAGCGTATCGGTAAATTCGGGGTCGGGGGTGGATGCGTCGCGGAAGAGGCCCTGTTCGTGCATGTAAGCGTCCACGCGTTCGATGACTTCTTTCGGGCGGCCGGTCAGTTCGAGATAGCGCAGGGTTTCGGCATCCACCGGGAAGTATCCCATCGTAGCGCCGTATTCGGGCGCCATGTTGGCGATGGTGGCGCGGTCAGTGAGGGACATGGAGGCGAGACCCTCACCGTAGAATTCGACGAATTTATCCACCACGCCTTTTTTGCGCAGCATTTGGGTGACGGTGAGGACCAGGTCGGTGGCGGTGACGCCGTCGCGCAGTTTGCCATAGAGTTTGAAGCCGATGACATCCGGCAGGAGCATATCCATAGGCTGACCGAGCATCACGGCTTCGGCTTCGATGCCGCCCACGCCCCATCCCACCACGCCCAGACCGTTGATCATGGTGGTGTGTGAATCGGTGCCGACGAGGGTGTCGGGGAAGGCGAGCGTTTCCTCTCCGACTTGTTTGGTCATGACAACGCTGGCAAGATATTCCAGGTTCACCTGATGCACAATGCCGGTCATCGGCGGGACGACGCGGAAGTTGCTGAAGGCTTGCTGCCCCCATTTGAGGAATTCGTAGCGTTCTTTGTTGCGGAGGAATTCCATTTCGGTGTTGCGGTTGAGGGCGTCGGCGGTGGCGAAGAAGTCCACTTGAACGGAGTGGTCAATCACCAGGTCCACCGGCACAAGCGGGTTGATGCGCTTTGGGTCCCCGCCCAGGCGGGCGACTGCTGCGCGCATGGCTGCCAGGTCCACCACGGCGGGGACGCCGGTGAAATCCTGCATGACGACGCGGGCCGGCAGGAAGGGGATGCCGGGGCGGCCTGCTTTGCCTGCGGCAGTGTTAGGAGCGGGCGTCCAGGCGGCGATGTTTTGTACGTCCTGGCGGGTGATTTCCCTGTCATTGCACTGGCGCAGAGCCGCTTCCAGCAGGATGCGGATCGAGAAGGGAAGACGCTTGAGGTCGGTCAGACCCGCTTTTTCCAATGCGTCGAGACGGTAGATTACGTATTCCTTGTTCCCCACTTTGAGAATGTGGCGTGCGTTGAAGAAATCGTTCATTAGGATACTCCTTTGGTGATTTTTTGCCGAATGCGTACTTGACGTTCTCTAACGTCGCTGTGTGCGCAAGAGAGCGCACGCTACGCAAAGCGACTTTCACCACAAACCTGTGAAGAATACAAAGGAGCGCCTTTGCTATCCTTGCCTGTGTGGTGTTGTTTACAAATTGAGGTCTTTCTTCAGTTGAGAGACGAGTTTATCTTTTTCGTCTTTGGGTAAAAAGCCTGCCTGCGCTGCGGCGACGATGCGCTCGCGCAGGGTGTACTGCGGCATTTGTAAAGTGTCGCAGGCGTTGTAATATTCGTGGCTGAGGGTGATGCGCGAAATGCTCGGGTCGTCGGTGTTGATAGTGACGTTGAGTCCGTTTTCGAACATTAGCATCAGCGGGTGCGCTTCGAGCGTGGCAACCACGCCGGATTGATAGTTGCTGGTGATGCACACTTCGAAGGCGGTCTGTTTTTCGCGCGCCAGGGCGGTGACGTTTTCATCCTCCAGCACCCGCACGCCGTGACCGATGCGCTCGGCGCCCAGTTCTTCGATGGCTTCGCGGATGTGCTGCGCCGGTCCCCATTCGCCGGCGTGAATGGTGACGTGCAGCCCCGCCTGGCGGGCTTCTTTGAAGATGCCGTAAAAGGGCTGCGAGGGGAATTCCGCTTCGTTGCCAGCCAGGTCGAGCCCCACCAGCCCGTCTTTGATATGTTCCGCCGCCAGCCATGCCACCTGCTCGGCAAGTTCGGCGCTTTCGTGGCGGTTGACCGAGGCGATGAGATTGACTTTGATGTTGTAACGTGCGGCGGTTTCTCTGGCGCTGGTGAGCACCCAGTCAATCACATCGTGCAGCGGGAAGCGCTCGGCGCGGCTGAGAGCGACGGGCGTAAAGCGCAGTTCGAGGTAGCGCACATTGTCTCTTGCGGCATCCTCCACCGCTTCGCGTGTGATGCGGTGAATCACATCGGGCGAGCGGTAGAACATGCGCAGCGTGTTGAACTTGGAAAGAAAGTTCTGGAAGGTGAACTTGTCTTCTTCCTGAATTTGAACGAGCGTGCTCAGCCGCAGAATGTCCGCCGGGATGGTCATGCCATGTTGTTTGGCAATATCCACCATCGTATCGAGGCGCAAAGACCCCTCGAGATGGCGGTGCAGTTCCACTTTGGGAAGGATGCGGTATGCGTTCAGAGAGGCGGTAACACGTTCATTCATGACAATAAAAATTAGTTTCGCCTGCGTCTTTTCTTTTTTCCGCCGCTGGGTTGCTGGGAAGGCTGTGCCTGCTCCGAAGGCTGGCTGTTCACTTCAACGGGGGCAACCTCGACCGGCTGCCGCTGCAGGGTGAACATGCGGCTGATGACCAGCCCGCGAATATCTTCCATTAATTGGGCGAACATTTCGGATGCCCTTGCTTTGTATTGTACCAGCGGGTCGCGCTGGGCGTAAGCCTCAAGGTTGATGGAAACCCTCAGGGCTTCGATGCGGGTCAGATAATCCACCCACAGTTCGGTGGTGGCGCCCAGCAGCAGGCGGCGGCGGAACTCGTTCAACGCATATCTGCCCAGCGCCTCCACCAGCGCCTGCCGTTCGGACTCACTCAAGCCTGCTGCGCTTTCGTTCAGCCGTTCCTCCCCGAAGGCTTTGCGCGCTGCCTCGCCAAACTCTGCCAGCTGTGTGGCATTCGCGGCAAGGCGGGCGTATTCTGCCTGCCCCAACGCGGCTGTGAGCGCTTCTTCGGCTTCTTCGAGGTGCGACAGAATGGCTTCGGTCAATTCCTCCGTTTCCATCCCTTCCAGCAGTTGCGCCATGAGGTGGGTGTAACTGAAGCGGCGGAAGAACTTCCTTTCCTGGCGGTGCGTGTGCGGATTGAACACCGTGCGGGCACCCTGCGAGAGGCTGAGGAGCAGCTGCAGTTTGGTGGTGTCGTTCGGCGCTGCCGGCATCAGGTTGTGAATATCGTTTTCGATTTGACCATTTGCGCCGAGCAGGGTGTGGCGTTTGCGTTCGAGGGCGCGGTGTGTCAGGTCGAGGATTGTATCGGCAGCGTCGTCCCAGCCTTGAACCTGGAATTTTTCGTCCAGTGGTTCGCCGATGCGGCTGGCGGCAGCGGCGGCTACCCGCGAGGCATACAGCACGGTGAGCTGCCCCCGCACGGTATTGGCAATCAGGTCTTTTGCTTGTTGCGGGTTTTCTTCGAGCAGGCGCAGTTGTTCGCCGTTCATGCGCATCTGCATGCCCATCAGCGAGTTGATTTCTTCCAGCATTTTTTGCGGGCGGGGGAGCGCTTCCATTTCCTGCAAGCCGTCGAAGTAGGCGTCGAGCGTGTCGAGGCGGGAGGCAAGTTGATTGTTGAAAGCCTCTTCGCTGCGATCGAGCAGGTCTTCGATGGCGTGCAGGTGATGCTCGTGTTCGGCTTCGACGGCGCGGGCAATCAGGCTGTGCAGGGCGTGCGGCAGGTTATCGGCGTTGGATAATTCTTTGAGCAGCAGAGACAAGCCAAAGCTGGGGAAGAAGCGTTCGCCGCTGCGGAAGGGGGGCTGAATTTCTTCCAGCCAGGCAATCAGTTTCCAGGGTCCTTCCTTGTCTTCCAGTCCAGCCTGCACGCGTTGGCGCACTTCGTCTTCGAGCATGGCGTAGATGTCATCGCTGAGGTCTTCTTTGGTGAAGATGCGGTCGCGCTGAGCGTAGATTTGGTTGCGTTGTTTGTTGAGGACGTCGTCGTATTCGAGCAGGTGTTTGCGGACGTCGAAGTTGGCGCCTTCTACGCGGTGTTGGGAACTTTCGATGATGTTGCCCACCAGCCGCACTTCAAGGGGCAGGGAGTCGTCCACTTTGAGAGTTTGCATCAGGCTGTTGACGCGGTCGCCGCCGAAGAGACGCATGAGGTCGTCTTCGAGGGAGAGGTAGAAGCGCGAGGAGCCGGGGTCGCCCTGACGTGCGGCACGGCCGCGCAACTGATTATCAATACGGCGGGCTTCGTGACGTTCGGAACCGATGACGTGCAACCCGCCAAGTTCCTTCACGCGCTCCATGTCGTCGAAGTATTGCCGGAAGAGTTTGACCTCTGCAGCGTAAATGCCGTAATGAGCCGGGTCAATTTGCTGGAGGGCGGCGCGGCGCTCTTCGTGGGTCATATCGAATGGGTCTTTGTAGCCGTTTTTGCCCAGCACGCGGTTGACGGCGGTGATGACTTCTTCAGCGAGTTCACCGCCGAGTTTGATATCCACACCGCGCCCGGCCATGTTGGTGGCAATGGTCACTGCGCCAAAGGCGCCGGCGCCGGCGATGATTTGCGATTCTTCGGTGTGTTTGCGGGCGTTCAGTACCTGATGAGGAACGCCGCCCTGTAACACTGCCTTCAGGCGGCTGGCATCTTGCTCTTGCAGCCGCAAAAGTTCGAGGATGATTTGCAGGTTGGCGGGGTCTTCAAGGCTGATGGTAGTGTAACCGAACGGTTGGATAAACTTTCGCAGCGTGTCCGGCGAGATGCTTTCGAGGGGAGCGTTGAATGGCGCCAGTTCCGGTATCAGGCGGCCGTCTTCTTCGCGGCGGTTGGCTTCCATCCACAAACGGCGGACGAGGGCGATTTGCAGCAAGCGGCGCACAGGTTCGGCTTTGAGACGCAGCGAGAGGCGCTCGGAGGCTTCCACCGAGGTGGTACCAATCAGCAGCGGGCGCCCGCGCACATGTTCGCGCACAATTTCCATGACGATGGCGCGCAGTTTGGCTTCCGCCGTGCGGTAGATGACATCGGGATAATCTTTGCGGCGGTAGAAGAGCGGCGTTTTTTGCGGATCGTCGCGTTTGGCGAAATACGAGTAGGGATAGCCCTCTTCGTCTTTGGTTTGAATTTCGACCAGCGGGGCGTCTTTCCCCAACGCCTGATATTCGAGATGCGGCGGGATGGGGACGACCTCCAGGTTGTAGATTTTGCTGAATTCCTCCGCCTCGGTCAGGGCGGTGCCGGTCATGCCCGCCAGTTTTTTGTACATGCGGAAGTAGTTTTGGAGTGTGACGGTGGCGTAGGTGACGTTTTCCGCTTCGATGCGCACGCCTTCCTTGGCTTCCACTGCCTGGTGCAAGCCATCGCTCCAGCGGCGCCCCGGCATCAGCCGCCCAGTGAATTCGTCCACGATAACGACCTTGCCCGCCTGTACCAGGTAGTCTTTGTTGCGGTGGAAGAGGAATTGCGCCCGCAGCGCCTGTTCGAGATAGCCGCGCAGGCGCGCCTGCTCCGGCGTGACATCTTCCGGGCGCTCCGGGTCCATCAGGGGCAAGCCCAGCATCTGCTCCACACGTTCCAACCCGATTTCGGTAATGGAAACGGTGCGGTCTTTTTCGTTCACTTCGTAATCTTCGGGTTTGAGTTGTTTTACCACCTGCGCCATCTTGGCGTACCACTCCAGGTTGCCCGAAGCGGGACCCGAAATGATGAGCGGCGTGCGTGCCTCGTCAATCAGCACATTGTCCACCTCGTCAATGATGGCGTAGTGATGTCCGCGCTGTACGCGTTCGGTCAGGCTCATGGTCATGTTATCGCGCAGGTAATCGAAGCCAAACTCGGCGTTTGTGCCGTAGGTGACATCTGCGGCGTAGGCTTCGACGCGGTCCACCATTCGCAGGTACTGCTGGTCTTCGTGGGGCGACTCGCGCGTAAAATCCACCACGAACGCCTTCTTGCCGTTATCGGTCACTGCCGCCATTTGCAGCACGCCCACCGACATGCCGAGCAAATGAAAGATAGGCGCCATCCAGCGCGCATCGCGCCGCGCGAGGTAATCGTTGACCGTTACCAGATGAACGCCTCTGCCCAACAGAGCGTTGAGGTAAATGGGCAGCGTGGCAACGAGCGTTTTGCCTTCCCCTGTGCGCATCTCTGCGATGGAGCCGCGGTGCAGGACAATGCCGCCGATCAACTGCACATCATAATGACGCTGCCCCAGAGTCCGCTTGGATGCTTCGCGCACGGCGGCAAACGCTTCCGGCAGGATGTCGTTCAACGCTTCCTGCTCCGCCCGGAACTGATCCTGTTCCGATAAGCCTTCCACATTCCCCAGCGACTGGCGCACGCGCGCGCGGAATTCCTCCGTTTTGGCGCGCAGGGCGTCATCGCTCAACGCCTCGAATTGCGGTTCCAGGGCGTTGATCTGCCGCACGGTTTCACTTAATTGTTCGATAATCTTTTTATGGGGGTCGCCCCCAAACAATTTGACGAAGTTCTTGAGCATTGGATACCTTTCGGGGCAGGATTATAGCATGGCGGTCTTCCTCCCTAATATTTGATTTTCATTAACTCACCTTACACAGAACGCCTTGAAGGTTCTCATGGAACAGGCTTGTTTTCGCTGCGCGGCGACTAAAGTCGCGGTTTACCTCGCAGAGCCTCTCTGCGCAGGTTCTCAAGTCAGCGAAGGCTGACTTTGTGATTGCTGGATGCGGTTTGAACCGCCAGCAATCTCCCTTACGCGACACAAAAAAACGGCGGAACGCCGTTTCTTCAGCGAGAGGCGGATTTTTGCCTGGCAGCGGTTTCCCGTTTGGCGGTTTGCAACTGCCGCAGGTAGTGTTGGCGGCGCTTGCGCAGCATCCCTGCAGGGTAATTGCTCTCGATGTTCTTCAGGCTGAAAAAGATCTTCAAAATGCGGCTGCTGCTGAACTTCTGTTTCACACGTCACCCAGTTCATCGCCAATTTGATGTTCGAGCGCCTTGCGCAATTTGGCAATGCCGCGATTTTGAATCACCTTTACGTTATTGACTTCTTTGCCAATAATTTGCGCGGTTTCCTTGAGGCTGAAATCCTCCAGAAAGCGCAGGATGATGACGTGCCGCTGGTCATCGGTGAGTTCCGAGTTCATGGCAGAGACCAACGCTTCCATCAGCACGCGCTCCTCGATTTGTGTGGCGGTGGGAATGGTGCGCTCTTTTTCCTGCACGTTGATAGCCACGTCCAGCGGGGCAGTGTGCTTGTTGTCGCGCGAACGGTCCACCACCAGGTGGTAGGCAGTCTGATACAGGTACGAGCGCAGATTGGTGCGCGGCCCCTTGCCGTTGGCAAATTGTTCCAGCAGTTGGGAAAACACATCGCCGACGATGTTATCTGCCTCGATGGGGTCGTGACACAACCTCAGGGCGTATTTATAGATCGCCGGCGCATAGGTGTCGAAGATGGCGGTGAGCGCCTCTTCGTCCAGCTTTTGGGCGGCTTTGAGCAGATTCACCCCGTCATTTATCATTTCAGGCTGCTCCGTCTCCATGAGTTTGCTTCCACGACAAGAAAAAAATGCAGGTCATGAGGCTAGTCGGTAGAATGTATTATAAACCGTCCCGCCTTGAAGGGGTACTCAAAAATCAGGGGATATATGGGGGATTGGCGATTTGAATGCTCCGTCTTAATGACAGGATCACGAATCTCCAGTAACATTTGGGGGAATCGCGCAGTCTTATCAACGCAAAAATTACCGCCCTTTTGGCTTTGACAAGGAGTCACCTATGTTTTCATCATTTGAAGGACCCGACCGCCGCCGTGCAGAGGACCAAGTTCGCAGTGAGGGGCGTCTTCCGCCGGGGCAGGCGCTCACGCTTAAATTTCCGGTTCTCCATTATGGACCCGTACCGCCCTTCAACCCCGCCACCTGGGATTTCCGTGTGTGGGGTGAAGTGGAGGAAGAAAAACGCTGGACGTGGGAGGAGTTCAACCAACTGCCCCGCACCAAAATCCAGATGGACATTCACTGCGTCACCCGCTGGAGCAAGTTCGATACAGTGTGGGAGGGGGTTTCGGTGCGTACGATGGTGGAAAACGGGCTCTTCAAAATCAAACCGACTGCCACGCATGTAATGCAGCACGCCGAGTATGGCTTTACGGTCAATCTGCCGCTGGAGGTGGTATTGCAGGATAACTTCCTGCTCGCCACTCATTTCAACGGGGAACCGCTGACGCCCGATCACGGTTATCCCTTGCGCGGCGTGGTGGGATATATCCCCGGCCGCGAAGACCTCGAAACGCCGTATTTTTGGAAGGGCGCCAAATGGCTCCGCTCACTGGAGTTCATGCCGCGCGACCGGCGCGGCTTCTGGGAGCAGGCGGGGTATCATAACCGCGCAGATGTGTGGAAAGAAGAACGGTTTGGGTAAGACAAACGGGCTGTCCCGCAGGGGCAGCCCGTTTCCGATTGGTTGCGGCTGACAGCCGTTTATGGTCTTTTGCCCAGTTTTACCGTGATGTCCATCTGTTCGCCATCGCGCAGGACAGTGAGGACGACCGTATCGCCGGGGGATTTGGTGGTCAGCAGGTAACTCAGCAATTTCTCGAAGGAGGTCACCGGCTTGCCGTCGAAGGCGAGGATCAGGTCGCCGCCAGCGTTCAATCCCTCGATGCGGGTGGGGGTGCTGCCCGCGCGGATGCCTGCCTGATCAGCCGGACCGCCCGGCGTGACGTTCAAAACATAGGCGCCGGTGTATCTCGTCAACCCCAGCGCTTCGATTTCCTCGAGGCTCAAGTCGCTGGAGGAGGTGATACCCAGGAAGGGATATTCATACTTCCCATCGCGGATAAGCACCGGCACGATCTTCTTCACCAGGTTGATGGACACGGAAAACCCGACCCCCGAGTTGACCGCATTGCCGGTCATTTGGTTGAAACTGGTGGTGCGGATGGATTGGTTAATGCCGACGACTTCTCCGTTCATGTTGAACAACGGACCGCCGGAGTTGCCGGGGTTGATTGCCGCATCGGTTTGGATGATATCGGCGGTGCTGAAGAACCCGCCGCCTGCCGCCTGCGAGGAGGGCTGTGAGCGCCCCAGCCCGGAGACAATCCCCAGCGTCATCGTGCCATCCAGCCCAAAGGGATTGCCGATGGCAACCACCGCCTGCCCTACTTGCAACGTGTCCGAGTCGCCGAGGGGGAGGGGGTGAATCTCTTCAGCGGGCGCATCCACTTTGATAACGGCAAGATCGGCATCGGCATCCGAACCGATGACGGTGCCGTAGGCTTTGTAGCCGGAGGAGAAGTCAATTTCCACCTGGCTGGCGCCCTCAACAACATGTTGGTTGGTGACGATGTGACCCTGCGCATCGTACACAAAGCCGGAGCCTTGACCCGTATCCGTGCGAATGGAAACGACGCCGGGAATGACCCGTTGATAGAGCGCCGTCAGCGAACCATCCATCAGGGCGGGGTTGGCAGAGACCGGCGGCAGAGTGGCGATGGCCTGGGGCGAAGGAGCCGCTCCCGGCGCGGAAAGAGGCGTCACGCCGGGTAACTGGCAAGCCAGGACGGCAAGAGTCAGAATCAATACTACAGGTAAAATTCGTTTCATTCCTGCTCCTAAAATTTGATTTTGGAGGCTTCTTCGAGAAGTTCCCTCTGCTTGGACGAGAGATATTTGGGGATTTGTACCTTCACTTTTACGAAGAGATCGCCCTTTTCCTTTGGTTCGCGCACATGCGGCATGCCGCGTTTTGCCAGGCGAAAAACCTGCTCCGGCTGGGTGCCGGGAGGAATGTTGAGTTTGACCCGTCCATCCAGGGTTTCCACATTCGCTTCGCCGCCGAGGATAGCGGTAAAGGCATCTATGGTGGCGCTGGTATGGAGGTCATTGCCGCGCCGTTCAAAGCGCGGGTCGTCGGCGACATGGATGTTCAGGTACAAATCCAGCCCATCGGGACCAGCCCCCGCCACGCGCACTTTCGAGCCGCTGCGTACGCCGGCCGGAATGCGCACACGTTTCTGTTTGCCTGCGCTGCTGATGAGACGAGTGGTTCCCTTGTAGGCTTCTTCGAGGGTAATCTCCACGTCTTGCTGATACCCCTGCGGCTGTGCCTGCGCTGTTTGTCTTCCGCCCATGCCAAAGATGGTTTGGAAGAAATCGGAGAAGCCGCCGAACATGTCGCCGAGGTCGTCAATATTGATGCGCGCGCCGCCGGGGAAGCCGCCATATTCGTTCCAATTGAAATCCCCCGGTGCGCCCCGCCGCTGCCATTGCGAATAATCGGCGCCGAGGCGGTCGTAGTGGGCGCGCTTTTTCGGGTCGCTCAACACTTCGTAGGCTTCGTTGATTTCCTTGAAGCGTTCCTCAGCCTGTTTGTTATTGGGGTTGTAATCCGGGTGATATTGCTTTGCCAGTTTGCGGTATGCCTTGCGGATGTCCTCTTCGCTGGCGCTGCGCTCCACACCCAGGATTTTGTAATAATCTTTATATTCCATAGGAATAATTCTTATCACCGCGCAGGGTTCAAGTCAAGCGCTTAAGTGGACGATTAACATAACTCTAATTCCCCCTGCCGCGATATGTCCTCGGCGCCGATGTGCTTCCGTCCGCCCCTCTTCCGCTTCTTTCTTCGACCTGGAACCTGCTGCGCCTCAACCAATCTTTTTTACCAGATACAGTTCTCCCCGCTCGAAGCCGCGCCCGAGGTAATATCCCCGCGTTCCGACGGCGGCAATCACAGCCAGTTTCTCGAAGCCGTGTTTTCTCGCCACCCGTTCGGCTTCTTCCAGCAGGCGCGTTCCCAGCCCGGCGTGCTGCGCCGCGCCTTCTTTTTCTGCTCCTACCGGCAGCGATTGACCGTACACATGCAATTCACGAATCAATGCCGCCCCTTCGAGGTCCGCCAGACCCGTTTGAGGCGAATCTTTCCCCGGCAGCGAAAGGCGCACAAACCCGGCCAGTTTATCTTCCGCTGTGACGAACGAGATGAAATGTTCCTCCGCCGCCCCCGCGCGATAGACCAGATCGTCCAGTTGCAGGGAGGAGGGGTGAACCGATTTGCTTTTCACCTCGCGGCAGCGCACACACTGACATTGCGTTCCGCGCCGCTGCATCTCCGCATGGACATCCTGCCGCAGGCTGGTGCGGCGGTTGCCTTCCACCACATTGGTGGAGGGAATATCGCGGATGACGCGGTTGACGCGGCAGTAGCGCGGGATGGTCGGCTTGATATCGGCAAGCAGGTCAATCAATTCCTGCGTGGTGTAGGGCGTGAACTCGCCTCTTTGCCAGTATTCGTACAACTCGGCATTTGCCAGCAATTGATTGGGATAAATTTTGATTTCATCCGGACAGAAATCGGTCCACAAGCGGGCAAAATCCTGCCGGTCCGATTCGAGGGTGGCGCCCAGCAAGTTGGGCATCCAGTGCAGCACGATTTTGAAGCCCGCCGCGCGCAGCAGGGCAACGGCGCGGCGCGTGCATTCCACGTCATGACCGCGCTTGTTGAGCGCAAGGATGCGGTCATCCAGGCTTTGGGCGCCCATCTGCACCTTGGTCACGCCGAGATACCGCAGCCAGCGAATTTCCTGCGGCGTAATTTCATCCGGCCGCGTTTCGATGACCAGCCCCACGTTGCGGTGAGCGGCGGTTTCGTTGAGGGCATGGTCTTTCGCCAGTTCCCCGCTTTCCACTTTCCATTCCCCTGAAGCACCTCCCTCTGTCCCCTCATTTTGCTCGGTAAAATAGGGGGATGAAAGGGGGGTATTCATTGCATCGAAGCAGCGCTTGATGAACCATTCCTGATAATCGCGCCGGTACGAGGACCACGTCCCGCCGAGGATGAGCAGTTCGATTTTATCGGTGGGATGACCCAAACTCTGCAACTGCTCGATGCGCGAGCGAACCTGTGCATACGGATCGAATTGATGTTCCACAGCGCGCATGGCGCCGGGTTCATCGGGCAGGTACGATTTGGGCATGCGTACATCGGTGGGGCAGAAGATACATTTCCCCGGGCAGGGGTAGGGCTTGGTGAGGACAGTCACGGTGGTGACGCCGGATAGTGTGCGCATAGGCTTCATGCGCAGGCGCTCCAGCAGGCGGGTATCTTCCTCCATCTCGCCTGCTGCCACCATCTCGTGATAGAGCGTGACCAGCATGGATTTGTTCAGGTAGCCGCCGTTTTTGAGCGGGTGGCTGCGCAGGGTGCGCGTCACGTCACGCCCGCGCCGAATTTCTTCCAGCACGGTGCGCGCCAGTTCCTTTTTATCGGGGGTGAGGAGATGAGTTTCTCTCCAGAGTTCTCGTCGTTCGGGGTGCATAGGTTGTGCGGGATTATAACCGTTATGCTTGTAACGTTCTTGTAGCATAAGTCTCTGACTTGTGCTATAAGAGGTGAGAACAAGGCAGCAGGGGAAGGGAGCAACAGTTTTCGCGGCGCACTGATACTATAATTGCCACATGGATTCGGCTGTGACGGAACGCCTGATTGAAATTAACCGTGAGTTTTACTCCCGCTTCGGCGGTTCGTTTGCTGCCACGCGGCGGCGGCTTCAGCCGGGGGGGCGGCGGGTGCTGGAGCAATTGCAGGGGGATGAAAACATTCTGGATTTAGGATGCGGCAACGGATGGTTTGCCCGTGAATTGAAAAAGCGTGGTCACCACGGTTCGTATCTAGGCCTGGACTTTAGCCTGCCTCTGCTGCGAGAAGCCGGGTTCCACGCTGAAGGCGGTTCGTTCCGCTTCATGGAGGCGGATTTGACACGCCTGCCCTGGCTGAGGGAACACTTGCTGGTGGCCGGTGACTGGACGCTGGTGACGGCGTTTGCCGTGCTTCATCACATTCCCTCGCATGAATTACGGCTGGAGGTTGTGAAGTGCGTCCGCGCGCTGCTTCAGCCCGGCGGCAGGTTTATCCATTCGAACTGGCAGTTTTTGAACAGCGCCCGGCTGAGGGAGAGGATTCAGCCCTGGGAGGCGGCGGCAGTTTCGAGGTCGCAGGTGGAAGCGGGGGATTATCTGCTCGATTGGCGCAGCGAGGGAAGCGGTCTGCGGTATGTGCATCACTTCAGCGAGGAGGAGCTGCAAACGCTTGCCGCTGAGGCCGGCTTCGAGGTGCGGGAGGTGTTTTATTCGGATGGGGAGACGGGGAATTTGGGGTTGTATGAGGTGTGGGAGGCGGTTAGAAACTGAGGGCAACGCAGTTGCGTCCTTTGTGCTTGGCGATATACATGGCCTGGTCGGCGCGGGCAAGCAGGCTTTCGAGATTGGGGGTGAAGTGATTTTGTTCGGCAACGCCAACGCTGATGGTCACCCGCAGGTTATGCTCGCCGACGGGAATGACGAGTTCTTCCACTTTTTTTCTCAGGCGTTCGGCTACTTTTTGGGCAACCTCGCTGCCGGCTTCTACAAACAAACCGACGAATTCCTCGCCGCCGTACCTGCCGAGAGGGTCGGCTTCGCGCACTTCTTCGCGGCATAATTGGGCGATGGCGCGCAGCACTTCGTCGCCGGCGGCGTGCCCGTAGGTGTCGTTGATTTTTTTGAAGTGGTCCACGTCGAAGATCATGGCGGAGAGGTAGCGTTTGTAGCGGCGGGCGCGCTCGAATTCGATGCGGGCAATTTCCATGAAGTGCCGGCGGTTGTAAAGGCCGGTCAGACCGTCGGTGATTGCCAGGCGCTGGGTTTCGTCGAAGAGGCGGGCGTTTTCGATGGCGACTGCCACCTGGTCGGCGAAGGCGCTGACGAGGTCAAGGTTGGCGTTGGTGAAGTGAAAAGGTTGAACGCTGTCTATGGCGAGCAAGCCGATGAGTTGGTCGCGCACGATGAGGGGAACGCCCAGCCAGGAGCGGATGTGGTCATGCGGGGGGTGGTTGAAGGCTTCGAAGTGTTTGTGTGCTTCGTGTAGGATGTAGGGTTTGCGGGTTTGAATGACAACGCTGTTAGGATTGTTTCCCGGCACGGGGAAGCGGATGCCAATGACAGGGGCTTTGAAGCCTGCGCCGCCGATGATTTCCAGTTCGCCATCGCGCAGTAATTGAATAGAGGCGCTGTCGTAAGGGAGGACGAGGGCAAGTTGCTGGAGGATGCGGGCGGTGGCTTCGCGGATGTCGAGGGTTTCTGCCACAGCCGCTCCGGCTTTGCGCAGGGTGTCGGCTTCTTCGGCGCGGCGGCGGGCTTGCTCCACGGCTTGCAGTTTGGCGATTGCCAGCGCCACGAGGTTGGTTGCCTGCTCGCCGATGATGATTTCGTCGGGGGTGAAGCGGCGCAGGCGGGTGGAGCCGAGGAGTACGGCCCCCAGTTTCTTTCCGTTGGCAACCATAGGGATTGCCAGCATGGAGGCGGTGGGGAATAATTCGGCGAGGCGGGGGGAGAGGAAGGGGGAGTTTCTCAGGTCTTCGATGATGAGGGTTTGCCCGGCTTCCAGCACCGACTGGGTGAGGGTTTGTTCGCCGGGCAATATTTGAATGGTTTTGTAGGTGTCGCGCAGCATGCCGTAGGCGGCAATGGGAGTGACTTGTTCGCGTTCTTCGTCCCAGAGGGTGAGGTAACAGTTATCGGCGCCGATGAGGAATCCCAGATGATCAACGAGAAACTGCGCCATCTCCTGCATGTTGTTTTTGCTCAGGGCGGCGTGCAGAATCTCCTGCAGCAGGTTCAGGGTTTGCTGGCGCTTGAGCAGGCTGGCTTGAATGTTCTGGCGGATGAGAGCGGCACTGAAGAGGTCGGCGGCGGCGCGCAGGGCCTCCAGTTCGCTGTCGCTCCACAGGCGTTCTAGCCTGCATTCGTCGAAGCCGATGAAGCCCCAGAGTTTTTCTTCGGTCAGGATGGGCATGACGGCAAGGGCGAGGATGCTTTGCTCGGCGAGGAGTTCTTGTTCGGAGGCGGGGAAATCTTTGACCCGCCCGGCGATGGGTTGATGTTGTTCGAGGGTATCTTCCCAGCGGGCAAAGCCAGCCTCACGCCATGCCAGGTTTTGCAGGGCGGGGTTTGGCATTTGCGGCTCGATGCCTTCGGCTGCCCATTCAAAGCGCTGGCTGATGAGGGAGGTTCCGTCTTCAGAGAAATGGCGTTCGAAGATGTACACGCGGCTGGCATTGGCTGCCTTGCCGAGTTGCTCCAGGGCGGTGTTGACGTTTTTTTCCCACAGGGAGGTTTTGAGGAACAATTCGGAAGCGGCGCTGACGGCGCGCAGGATGGAGTCGCGGCGCAGGAGGGCGGTTTCGGCGGCTGTTTTTTGACGCAGGAGGGTTGCCATGAGCCCAACAATAAAGGCGACGAAGAAGATGATGACATTGCCAATGGTATATTCGGGTCCCCTAAAGAGCATTTCTGCAGAGTGGTCAAGAATCCGCATGACGGCGATGGTGGCAATGATCGAAAAGAGATTGGTGATGATTCCGCCCCGAATGCCGAAGTACCAACTGCCGGCGATGACCGGCACCACCGCCACGGCGGTGGTCACTGCGCCAATCAGGTGATGGAAAACGGCGAAGAACGCCAGATAGAGCGCAAATAGAACCGCAACGATGCCGTAGCGGATGGTTCGATTGGCGGGTGTAAGCAGCCTTTGGAAGAGCATTGGCATTTATTGTATAAGAGTGCTGTCAAATGAAGATTGCAGGTTAGGTACAGGTATCTTTTCTGTTTTGAAAACCTCTACAGGCACGAAATTAAGTAGCACTACAAGAAACCTGGGAGTATTGCGCAAAGAAGAACCTCAGTCACAGGTTTCACGGGTTTCCATAGATTGGAATTCAAAATCCGTGGCAAAAGACTCTGATCACGGTTAAGAAGGTGTTTTAAACCTATGTACTTTGCGCGTAAGAGGCGTTCTCCCCTGGCACTTGCACGCCACATCGTCCCCGCAGCGAAGCGGAGTGGGAGGGCAAGTGTAACGCCGCCAGGCGCGCTAGAGAGCGCGCCCTACGCGCCATAGAAAGAACAAAAAGGACTTTTTAAACACTCTCTAAGAGCGCTATGACAATCATCTAAAACATTCTCAGTACTTTACGAAAGCGCGTATGATGCAGCGTTTTTGGGCTCTCTGGCAAGCGCCGCGATGCTCGGCTGGATTGACAAATCCAGCCTCCAGAGATTCAGCACAAGTCAGCCTGCAGCCTGTATTTTTGGGATTTGGCAATCCCTTGTTAGCCTTGATGCGGTCATCCTTGTGAACAGCGTTTTGGTGATGCACTGCTTCTTGCATTAAGTGGCGCTCTTGGCGCAGCATTCAGGCGGAAACGAGATTGGGGTTCATGATGTACATCCACCAGTTGTTGAGGATGCCGTTTGTGACGCCGGCTGTTTTGGGGATGTGCTTGAACCACCAGAGGTGATGCCGGCGGATGTCGCCGCTGCCCCAATCGGCGGCTGTGACCTGGCGGATGAAGCCTTCGCCTTTGAAGTGGGGGAAGTTGTACAGCCAGTCGTCGCATTCGCTCAGGACGGGGGCGGGGTTGTTCCAATCATAGTCGCGCAGGCTGTTGGGGGCAAAGTGGATGTTCCCGCAGGCGGCTTTGCCGGGGTGGGTGAGTTCGCGGCGGGTGAAGCGCTTCCACAGGTTTTGATCTTCGGGGATGTTTTCGAAGACTTTTTCCATGATGGATTCGGCGCGGTGACCCATGTTTTCGAGCATTTCACCGACTCCGCGCTCCGGGGAAAAGCCCATGATGACGAAACGCCGCCCGGCGGCTTGGGTCTGTTTGAGAGGCGGGGCGTTGCACCAGAAGGCGCCGGGGCCGCCCATGATGGATTCATAGAAGCCGGCGTGAGGAAAGTTGAAGATCCAGACCTCGTCTATTTCGCGTTTGGCGATTCGCTCGAGGATGTGAAATTGTTGGATGATGGCGGGATAATTTGCTTCTTGCGGGGAGTGGGGAGGGGCGGCGCCGCGCACGAGGTCGAGATAGGTTGGCGCGTCGTAGCGGTAGCCGTCAATTTTGGGAGGGAAGTCCGGCACGTCGAACCGTTCGATGATTTGGTAACGGGCAAGTCCTGCGCTGGCGAGGAGGATATCGGACATGAAGTCGCGGGCAAGGTCTTCGACGCGGTTCCAGCGCATGAATTCGGAGAGTCTTTTGCCGGAGGCTTTGTCCACGATGGGGTCGTAGACGATGACGAGGGTCTTGAGGAGGGTTGTCTGTGGCGGAGAGGCTGGGTCGTTAGGAACAGGCTTGGGCGGAGGATGAGGCGGAGAGGTCCCCCTGAGGAAGAGGCGGCCGAGGCGAGGGAGGATGTTCATGGGGAGGGGGAGGTGGAAGTAGGTAGAAAGTAGAAAGT
>JBBITE010000009.1:23028-66823 GCA_037440905.1 Anaerolineae bacterium
GAAAGTCGAAGGTCGAAGGTCGAAGGTCGTTTTAGGGCAGGTTGACGGCGAAGTAGACCTGGTTCTCAATGGCGAGGTAGAGGACGTAGTTGGGGCTGATGGCCATGGCGCTGGCAGAGCCTGAGCGGAAAGGGTTGGCGCTGCCGGCGTAGCCGGTGACCTGGTTTTGCAGTTCGAGCGAGCGGGGGGTGAGGCGGAAGATGCTGCGGTTTTCGGCATCGAGCAGGAGGATGACCGGGTTGGGCGGAGTGGTGAACGCCAGTTGGGTGAGGTGCGCCTGGGCGAAGATGTCCAGGTCGCGGTGGGCGGGGTAGTTGTCCATGCGCGGGGCAGGGTCTATGCAGCGGGTGGGGACTTCGGGGATGCGGCTGTAGGTGCAGGTGGAGAGATGACCGTCGGCGTGGAGCAGGTAGAGGTCGTCGCCGCTAACGGCGAGGTCTATGGCGGTGGAGATGTCGGGAATTTGATTGCCGAAGAAGAAATAAGGCGGGTCATTGAAGGCGCTGCCTGTGCCGCGATAGACCCACACAGAGCGGGTTTCGGAATCGAGGATGTAGAGGTGGTCGTTATCGAGCGCAAAGGCGGTGATGCGTCCCCAGTTGAGGTTGGGGAGGGCGGGCAGGAGGGTGGCTCGGGGAGTTTGAGCCGGGGCGCAATAGAGGAGGGCGCCGTTGGTATCTATGCCGAGGACGCTGGCGCCGTAGGCGTTGGCTTTGGGCAGGGCAAGGATATCTACCAGCGTGCCGACCTGTACGCCGCCGTGTGTTCCGGGCTGGCAGTTGAAGGCGGCGTCGTATTCGAGGCTGCGCCCGTTGAAGGAGGCGTGCAGGATGGCGCTGTTTTCGGCGTTGAGCATGTACAGGTCGCTTTCGCTGGCTGCCATGCGGCTGATTTGCACGTTTCCGCCCAAGCCGTTGGTGAAGGCGGGGATGAATTCGAGGCGGATGACGCCCATCAGAGCATCGAGTTTGGTTTGTGTTTCGTTGCGCAGGAGGCGGCTTTCATCGGTTTCGCGGTATTGTTCTGCCTGGTTGACTCGTTCCAACACCCGCAGGTAGGCGTCGCGCTGACGGACGGGGTCGGTTTCGCTGGCAGCCTGGGCGTTTTCGACGAGCGCCTGCTGGTAGAGTTCGCGGTAGGTTTCGTTCAAGCCATAGTTGCTGTACACGAGCCAGGAGACGACCGAAACCGCCAGCGGGATGAAGATGGCCATGAAGACCATCATGGAAGTGGGGATGGTCAATGGCTGGGAGGTTTCGGCGCCGGGCAGCAGTTTGGGGATGAACTGGCGCAGCCAATCGCCGATGCGTTCGGTGAGACGCCGCCCGCTGCGAATCCCTCCTACCACTACTTTTGCCATCTGCCGCGCTGCCTGAGCGTGGGCATCGGGGTTGGCGGGCGGGAAGAGGCGGAAGCGCGGCGCGCGGCTAATTTGCGCTTCGGGCGCTTCGTTGACTGCCGCCGCTTCGGGATCGGGGGATGTCTCTGCCGCTTTGAGACGCGGAATGGAGGGCGGGAATTGCCGCGGCGCCGAGGGCGTTGGCGCGGCGGCGGGAGGTTCCTCTGCACGCCGAGGGATGGCGTAGGCGGAGGGCTGAATAAAGTGAGCGCCCATCTCTGCCAGTGTATCCAGGTCCGCTTCACTGATGGCAGGGTCCTGTTCTTTGGCTTCCACAGCGGGGGATGAGTCTGGTTCCAGGACGGCAGAGGGGGAGGACTCTGCCTGGATGACAGGAGCAGGCTGCGGTGCAGGAGAAGAAGCGTTTGTGGCGGGGCGCAGAATGGTGATGACGCCGCGTCCGGGTTGAGGTTGGAGGAGCGCGGCGTGCAGGTCGCTTTTGGTGAAAGTCAACTTGCGGTAACTTGCCTCCAGCGAGACAGGCGGACGTTCATACAGCAGGTCGGCTTCCCAATCCTTTGGAAATTTGCCGCACAGGGCAATCAGGTCGCCGGCGCGGAATTCGAGTTGCGAAAAGTAGGTGTGTGCGCTCTGGCTGGAGCCCAAGCCCTTGCCCGAAAGCGCCGGTTCGTGAATATGACGCTGATTCCCTTCGGTCACCCATACCACATGCACCGGTCCGCTGAGGGAGAGCGTGCAAAGGTTCTCGCGCACCACCGCCAGGATGAGCGAAGCGAGGACATACTGCCCGCGCCCGGTGGTGGAGAGATTGCGCTCGAGGATGGCGGCGTTGACCGCTTCGGTCACGCGGCGCATGGCAGAGGTGAGCGAGCCGGGCGTTTGATAGAAAAGATCGGCGGCGCGGCTGGCGAGAGCCTCCACTTCAGAAGGCGAAACAGCGGCATTGCCGGAAAGCATCAGGTACAGCACCAGGCTGTCGCGTTCGCGCCCGCGGGCGGTGCGGCGCGGCGGCGCCAGGGCTAGCAGACCGGGCAAGTCGGCATAGGCTTGTCCGTTTTGACGATGAATGGGGAGAATGGTCAAATCGAAAGGTGTCACGGCGTAAGAACGTCGAAAACGTTGCTATCATTATACTGGTAAAATTTGGGTACAACGCAGGGGCATGGCGGACTCTCTTCTCCCGCTATGCCCTTTCATTCTGCCAAAGAACACACTATGGAATTCAAACGACATCACGACTTCTCTGAAATTGACCCTGCCGCCTGGAACGCCCTGGTGGAACAAAGCATGGCCGATACGCCCTTCTCCCGCTACGAATATCTCAGCGAATGGTGGAAGACGCGGGGCGGCGGCGAGTGGAACGATCCGTGCCTGGTTCTGCTTTCTGCCAGCGAAGACAATCAACTGCTTGGCATTGCGCCGCTCTTCCTGCACGAATACGACGGACAGCAGGCGCTGCTGCTTGTTGGAAGCATCGAAATTTCCGACTATCTGGACCTGATCGTGCGCCCGGCGGATTTACCGCGCTTTCTAAGCGGGCTTTTGGACTACCTCGCTTCTTCCTTACCCGAAGCCTGGTCTGCCCTCGATTGGTATAACCTCCCCGATGCCTCTCCCACCCTCCCCGCCTTGCGGTCAGAAGCCGAAAGACGCGGCTGGACCTATGCCGAGGAAACCTACCGTCCCACCCCGCGCATTCCCCTTGGCTGTACCTTCGAGGAATACCTTGCCCGCATAGATAAAAAACAGCGGCACGAAATCCGCCGCAAGATGCGCCGCGCCGCCGAAAGCGGACGGGTGCGCTTTTATGTGGTGGATAAAAAGGCCGATATCGAACCCGAACTAGAATCCTTCTTCCATTTGATGGTGCAGGAGCCGAACAAAGCCCTCTTTTTGCGCGATGTGATGCGTGATCAGATGTCGCGCTCCATTCGCGCGGCGCACGAATACGGCTATCTCTGGCTGGGCTTCCTCGAGGTGGACGGGGTGAAAGCCGCCGCCTCGCTCAACTTCGACTACAAAAACAAACTCTGGGGCTACAACTCCGGCCTCGGCCGCGATTTTATGGAACTTTCCCCCGGCTGGGTGCTGCTTGCCCACACCATCGAATGGTGCTGCGAAAACGGACGCGAAGAGTTCGACTTCATGCGCGGCGACGAGGAATACAAGTATCGTTTTGGAGGGATAAATAAATATGTGATGCGCGCCAGGGCGCTGCGCTGATCACGCGCTGCTGCTCTTGAACAAATCTTCGAGAATATAGCTGCACAGTGCAAATCCCAGCAGGGTGAAGGGCATTTGCCATGCCATGGGGAATAAAAAGGTATGGATATAGGCTGTGGGCTTGAAGAGGATATACCATGATAACGGGGCGAGGATGGAATACCAGGTGGAAATGGTGAGCGCCAGTCCTGCCGCAGGAAGTTGCCTGCGCTTCCAGAACTTGTATTTTGCCAGGAAGAGCGCCGTAAAAACGCCGAAGAGGGTAATCAATTTCCAATAGGGAACCTGCCAGAACCGCGGCGGAGTTTGGGTATTAAAAGCATTGATGTTCGTATAAATGGAAACGACTTCCACAATGCTTGCTTTCTTGCTGTCTTGATAGGCTTTGGCGTTGCTGTCTTTGCCCACATTGAGAGCCGAACGCCTGCCAAGCGTATTGACGATGTATTCCAGCGGGCTTCTGAGGTCCGCATCGTTGGCGGCAATTTGGGCGAGAAGAATGCCTGTCCCCACCAGAACGGCTGCCGTCATCGCCAGCCCTGCTTTAACCAGGCGTTCGGTGAGGGTTTTCCAGTTCCATTTTTTCTCAATGGCAAAAAAGACGAAAGGAACGGTGGTCATCACCAGCACCGTTGTAATCATCTCGAACCCGGTAAACAGGGTTTTGATCAGCAGCGCCCCAAACAGGGAAAGGTACACCTTTCGAGACGGAAACTCCTCCGTCCCCGAAGCGTTTTTGATGACGGCTATAGCCGTGATCAGCGGGATATAAAACGCCCATAAACTCCAATAGGAGTTGACAGCCGGCAGGATGATCCATTCGGTGGAGGCGGCAAAAAGCAGGACAACTATCCCAGCCAGCCACCCAAACTCCAGAGCAAGATAGGCGGAGAGAAGCGAAATAGCCAGCGCCGATAGTAACGCAGTGAAAACCCGCATCAAGGTGATGAATTGACGCGGCGGCAGAGTCAGCGCGGCATCGAACAGGCTGAAAAGAACTCCCTGTGCCCCCGGATGCGACTTGTAAGGCAGGTAATGTTCCACCCGCGCGCCGCTGCTGTAAATGTCATATTGGAGTTCCAGGTCGAAATTCCAGCCATCGGGAGAGTTTGCCAGCCCGAGCAAGCCTCCGGCGGAGAAGATGCCATCCTGCCGCGATTTGGCAAGCCGCGCAACCACCACGCGCTCGTAGGTCTGTTCCCAGATGCGGTAGTAGCCCGGTTCGACGACGTTCCACTGGTCACGGTACAGGCTGGGGAATAAACAGACTGTCCCGCCGATGAAAAACAAGAGGAAAATCAGTTTCTTGCGCATGTTGCTTACCTCAATTCGGATCACTCAAGAAACCCTGCACGATTGCTTAACTGATGTTATGCACCGTCCCGAAGGGTTGGATCCAAGGTAAACTTGATTCACAAGAACCTTCGGGACGTTCCGCGTAAGGTGAGCGGTTAAGAAGACAGGCTGATTCCAGTCCGTCTTTCCAGCGTCTGCGCTCAAAGCATAGAGGCGTTCTCTTCCGGCGCCGCCTGCTTGTCGTCCCTAAAGCGAAGTGGACCGACATTACCTCGGACGGTGCGCTGTACCACCAAATGTACCCGTAATTTGGCAGTCTGTCACGGCAAGCGGTGGGCGGGTTTTTCTTAATGGCATTCTTACAGATTCGGAGTATGATGTAGCCATCGGAGGTACCATGCAAAGAAACTATACCAACGAAATTCTCGAACTGATCCGCCGCACCTCGTCCAGCCTGCCGAAGGACGTGGAAGACCGTTTGCGGGCAGCCATCGAAAAGGAAGAACCGGGGTCGGCGGCGCGGGGGGCGCTGGAAACGATCATGAAAAACATCGAACTGGCGCGCGCCAATTCGACGCCGATTTGCCAGGATACCGGCACGCCGATTTTTTACGTCCACTATCCCGAAGGGATGAGCACGCGCAAACTGCGGGAGCAGATCCGCGCGGCGATGGCGGAAGCGACCAAACGGTCCTATATGCGGCCGAACGCCGTGGATGCCATCTACGATAAAAACAGCGGCAACAACCTCGGCGGCGACGATTTCCCCTACATCCACTTTGAAGAAGTGGAGGCGGGCCAGCCGCTGGTCATCGAGTTGATGCTCAAGGGCGGCGGCTGCGAGAACGTGGGGCGGCAGTATTCCCTGCCCGATAACAGCCTGGGCGCTGGCCGCGACCTGGCGGGTGTCCGCAAGGTGGTGTTGGATGCGGTGCAAAAGGCACAGGGACAGGGCTGCGCGCCGGGCATTTTAGGGGTATCTATCGGCGGTGATCGGGGCTCGTCTTATATCAAGTCGAAGGAAGTGTTGTTCGAAAAGATGGGCGTGCGCAACCCCGACCCGAAGATTGCGGAACTGGAAGAACGCCTGACCCAAGAAGCCAATGAACTGGGGATTGGTCCCATGGGCTTCGGCGGCAAGACAACCGTTCTGGATACAAAGATTACCGGTATGCACCGCCTGCCTGCCTCGTACTTTGTCACGGTTTCCTACATGTGCTGGGCCTACCGCCGCCGCAAGATGACGGTGAAGGGCGAGGAAGTGGAATACGATTGATTCTTTAACCACGAAGGGCACCAAAAAACGAATTCCTTTGTGTCCTTCGTGGTTGAAAAAGGAAAAAAACCATGCGCGAAATTACCATTCCCATCAGTGATGAAGTGATCCGCAGTTTACATGCGGGCGATCCTGTGCAGTTGAGCGGCGTGATGGTGACCGGGCGCGACGCCGTCCATAAGTGGATGAGCGAAACGTTCATCAAGAAGACCCGTCAGCCGCAGGGCGACGATTTGCAGGTGTACGAAGCCATCAAACGCTACCTCGATCATGGGGTGTTGTATCACTGCGGGCCGGTCGTTTCCGGGCTGGATACGAAGGAGTACAAATTTGTCGCCGCCGGTCCCACCACCTCCACGCGCGAGGAGCCGTATCAAGCCGATGTAATGCGTCATTTCAACATCAAGGGCGTCATCGGCAAGGGCGGCATGAGCGCAAAGACCCTGCAGGGCTGTGTGGAGACGCCCGGCGTGTATTTCCATGCCATCGGCGGCGCGGCGGCGTTCCTGGCGCAGACGGTACAAAAGGTGCTGGGAGTTTACAAACTGGAGGAGTTCGGCGTCCCCGAGGCGATGTGGGTGATCGAAGTCAAGAACTTCCCGGTTGTCGTCACGATGGACGCGCACGGCGTGAGCAAGCACTCCACGCTGGACGAGAGTTCGAAGAAGGTGTTGGAGGAATTGCTGGCACAACCGTATTAGCGAATGGCTACTTGGGCGGGAGGACTTCAACCCCTACCAAGGCGCCGGTAACACTGTTCGGCAGGGTGCGTGCGGTTGGGTTTATCAAAAGGCACATGGGTACGCCGGGAGTATTAATGCGCAGGACGAGGAGGTGATGTTTTCCTGCGGGGAGGGGCGGAATTTCGAGGGGAATACGCCCGTAGGCGGTGTCTTGGGTGACTTTGCTGTACAAAGCGGTGTGACCGGGCGCAGCCTCGATTTGCTGATAGTCCATGAAGAGCAGAGTGGCAAAGCAATCCCCTCGCTGCCAGAAGACTGCTTCGTAATCTATCCGAAAATTCATTTGCCTGCCCGCTGATAAATCGCCGGGCTGCTCTACGAAGCCAGCTTTGCGGGCTGAGCCGCCTTCCGGCGGCTTCGCTTGGTTCGCCCGGACGTTTGCGTCCGGGCGATGCCTGTTTATCCCGAACTCACGTTAATTAACCAAATTTTGGTAAAGGTCAAAAGCACCCTGCCGTCTGCTCCCCTGCTCCGCTTGGGGGATTATAGCGGCGGGCGGGAGGAAGAAAGCAAAGGTTGAATGCGTAAGAGGCCGCTGCATACGCGCCATTATCTTTGTGTCCTCTGCGTCGCTGCGATAAGATGACCTTCTTGCCCAGACTCACCTCTCTTGAAAGCGGGGGAAATTCCCGGCGGGCAGCCCTGGCTTTTGCCTTTACAATTATGTCTGTTGTCATAACGCTCTGTATGCAAGATGGGCTTGGATTTGGCAATCCAAGCCAGCGCTTTTTGCTTTTGCGGGTTGTCCAGTTTGCATCTCGTCCCTCAAGCAAAACGGAAGGAGAGGGACAACATCGGGCTTTGTGCTGTAATACGAATCATAAGGATACATTGTGGAGCAACTCCTTCAACTCTTCTGGATTTTTCTCAAAGTCAACCTGCTCAGCACCTCGGGACCGGCTTCGGTCGGTCTGCTTTACCACGAAACGGTGGGGAAACTGGTGACAGAGGGTCAGTTTGTGCAAGCGGTGGGGCTTTCCTCCGTCCTGCCGGGCAGCGACGCCTTGCAGCTTGCCATGTATGTTGGCTATGCAGTGGCCGGCATCCCCGGCGGATTTGTCGCCTTGTTTGCCTCCATCCTGCCGCCGACGATTATCATCCTCGGCGTGACGTTGATCCTGCACCGTCTGCGCCGCCAGGCATGGATCAGTAATTTCGTAGATGGGCTTGCCCCCGCCATTTCCGTGCTGATGCTCTTCACAGCATGGAAGATCTTCGAAAAAGGCGGCGCCACCGGCTGGGAGGGCTGGGCAATCGCGCTGGTCAGCCTGATAGCCATGATTTCCGATAAAGTGCCGGAGCGGATTGTCATCCTCCTGGCAGGCATCGTTGGAGTGATCTTTCTCTCATGAACATGAACCGCTCAAAGTTGGGTATCTGGCTCAGGCTGTTGTGGATGTTCCTCAAGGTGAATGTGCTCGCGCCTTCGGGACCTGCCTCCATCGGCTTGCTGTACAAGGAGGCGGTGGGAAAGATTATGACCGAGGAACGCTTTGTGGAGGCGGTGGGGTTTTCCAATTTTCTGCCGGGCAGCGAGGCGCTGAAACTTGCCATGTTCGTCGGCTTTGCGGCGGGCGGTGTGCCGGGCGTGTTTACCGCCCTGCTGGGAGCGATCATCCCGCCGACTTTGCTGATGCTGCTTGTGGCGGTCTTTTTGCAGCGGGTTCAGCATGAAACCTGGCTGAACGGTTTTGTGGCTGGCATGAGCCCGGCGGTGGCGGCGTTGATGGTGGTGGTCGCCTGGCAGTTGTTCCGCACCAGCGCAAGGAAAAAGGTAGATCACCGCGTTGTTTTGATTGCCGCCTCGAGCGCGCTTGCCTTTTGGTTGAAACTGCCTACGCCGCTGGTTCTGGTTGGCGCGGGTATCCTGGGGATTATCCTATTTGGACGGAGACAATCATAATGTCGGAAGTGCTGATTGCTACAAACGGATACAAAGAAACGCGCTACGCAGTGGAATATGGCGCCTGGCTGGCACAAACTATGCGGATGAAAATCACGCTTCTGGGCGTGACCGAGAACCTGAGCCCGGCTGCGATAGACGACCACCACCCTTTGGAAGACATCTTCGAAGAAGCCGTCGGGTTGTTCAAGGAGCGGGGTGTGGAATACCGGCTCGAGGTCCAGAATGGCGAAGCGGAAGAGGTCATCCCGCAGAAGGCGAACAGCGCAGACTTTATCGTGGTGGTCAGTCCGCTGGGGCGTCCGCCTCTGCGCCGCTGGCTGACGGGGCGTTCCATCCGCCCGTTGATGGAAAAAATCCGCGTGCCGATTTTGTATGTGCCGCAGATGCGCCTGCCGCTGAAGAGGATGCTGGTGAGCCTGGGCGGTTTGAAATATGCCGAAGCGACTGAAAATTTAGCGTTTCGGATTGGGGCTGCCTGCCAGGCGGAAGCGGTTCTTTTGCACGTCGTTCCGCCGGGCGACCTGGATTACCCCAGCGCGCGCGAGGTGTGGGAGCATGTCAACAACTTGGTGGAGACTGACACCCTGCCGGGGCGCAGCCTGCGCAAGGGGCTGGAACTGGCGCGGCAAGCGGGGTTGCAGGCGCGGGCGGTCATCCGCAAGGGGGATGTGGTGGAGCAAATTCTGGCGGAAATCAAAGAGGGAAATTACGATTTGGTCTGCATGGGGTCGCCTTATAGCGCCCATTCGCTGCGGCAGTTGTATGCCCCCAATGTGACTGCCGAGGTGGCGGAGGCGGCGCATTGCCCGCTGTTGACGGCGAGGTATCAGCCGCTGGGGGAAGAGCAGGCTTGACTTATATCCTTGGTGTGTATTTTCTTTCCCACTCGGCGATGGCGGCGCGGATGGCGGCTTTGACCGCTTCGTCTGGAACTTCGTCCACCCCTTCATACTTGTTGATGCCCACGTAGACCAGCACGCTGCCTGTGGCGGATTCGAGGAGGACGATGCCCGGCGACTCAAGCGCCGTTCCGGCAATGCGCGCTTGCAGGATGTCGTTGATTTGCTCGACGATGGAGGTGGAGGGCGGCTTGGGTTTTTCGGTTGAGGGGGCGGCGGGCGCTGGTTTGACGGCAGCCGCCGGGCGGACAGGTTGGGAGGGCGGCTGAGGCGGAAGCGAGGCGGCGGGAGAGGCAGTAGGCGGAGGGGTAGAGGGATGCGGCGGGATTGGTTTTCCCTCCACCCAGGGACGAATGAGGTTCAGCAGTTCAATCAGGCGTTTGCGCTGCTGCAGGGTGACGGCGGCGGGCTGCAGCGGAACGCCGTCGAGTTCGAGGCTGAGGGTGTTGTTTTGGCTTTTGAGGCGCAGCAGGCCGGGGTCATCGGGCGAAGCGGGCGGCAGGGCGGCCAGTTTTTCCCGTTCCTCTTCGAGGCGTTTTTCCGCTGCCTGAATGGCGGCGCGCGCCGAGTCTTCTGCCTGCTTGATTTTCTTTTCGGTGCGCAGGTTCGAATCGAAGAAGCCGATTGCCCAGCCTGCAAGCAGGGCAAGGAGCGGGATGAGGATGGGGAGGAGATTCAAGACTTCCATACGCTTATTGCAACGCCTGACATTTCGGGCAAATGTGTGTGCCGCGTTGACCGATCACCAGCCGCTGGATGGGGGTGCGGCAAACGGGGCAGGGTTGTCCTTCGCGGTCGTACACGCGGAAGTGATTTTGGTAACTGCCGCCGCGATAGACCCAGTCTATGGAGGCGCCGTTGCGGCGGATGCCTTCGTTCAGCACGCGGCGGATCGCTGCGTACAACGTCTCAGCCTGTTTCCTCGAAACCGAATCGGAGAGTCTTAGCGGATGTAGTTTTGCGAGGTGCAATGCTTCGTCGGTGTAGATGTTGCCCAGCCCGGCGAGGAAGGTTTGGTCGAGCAGCAGGGGTTTGAGGCGGCGGTGTTTGGCGTGCAGGGCGTCGTAGAGCCATTGAGGGGTGAAGCCGGCGCTGAGGGGTTCGGGTCCCAGGCTGCCTAGCACTTCCTGGGGGTTGGGCGTGAGCCACACGCGCCCAAACTTGCGCGGATCGTTGAACGCCAGCGACGTGCCGCCCGATAATTTTAATATCAAGCGGTCATGTTTTTCTGGTTCGGTTGTACTATTTCTGAGGAGCAGGTCGCCGCTCATGCGCAGGTGAATGAGCAGGTGGAAGGAAGTCAGCGACAGGATGAGGTATTTGGCGCGGCGGGAAACGGCGGTGATTTTTTGCCCTTCGATTTGCTGTATAAATTGTTTGGGCGCGGGTGCGGCGAGGGTGCGCTGCCAGCGCAGGTTTGCCTGGCGGATGGTTTTACCGAGCAGGGCGGGTCTTAATCGGCGGGCGATGGTTTCGACTTCGGGGAGTTCGGGCATGGTGTATTACTTTAGGAATCAGAGAGATTGCTCTTGTGTCACGCCGGCAATCTGGCTGACTCCCTCATCGTTACTCTCCGAACATTTCGCCCACGCTGCGTCCCTGGTGCGCGCGCTGGATGACCTCCCCCAGCATGGGGGCAATGGAGAGGATGGTGATGCGTCCTTCGAGCAGTTTGAGCTTTTGCGGAGGAATGGGAATCGTATTGGTGGTGATGATGTGTTTGATGGGCAGGGCAGCGAGCCGGGCGGTAGCATCGCCAGAGAAAACGGGATGAATGAACGCCAGGTACACATCGCGCGCGCCGTTCTCTTTGACTGCTTGAACCGCCTGCGCCACCGAGCCGCCGGTATCCACTTCGTCATCCACAATCAGAACATCACGGCCTTTCACGTCGCCAATGAGAGTCAGGGCTTCGGCTTTGGCTTCGTTGCCGATGCGCCGTTTTTCGATAAAGGCAATAGGGATGTCGAGAGCATGGGCGTAATTACGCCCGCGTTTGGCAAAACCCAGGTCGGTGGCGACAACGACCGGGTTGACCATGTGATGGAACAGGTTCTTTTTGATGTAGTCGCTGATCATGTGGGAGGCGGTCAACACGTCGCCGGGGATGGAGAAGAAGCCCTGCACTTGACCGGCGTGAGGGTCGAAGGTCATGTAGCGGTCGGCGCCGGCGCTTTCGATCATATCCGCTACGAGGCGCGCGGTAATTGGCACGCGCGGCTGGTCTTTTTTATCGGAGCGCCCGTAACACAGATAAGGCACCACGGCCGTAATGCGCGCCGCCGAATCCAGGCGGATGGTTTGAATCATGATCAACAATTCCATCAGGTTATAGTGTACGGGCGAGGAGGTGGTTTGAATGACGTACACATCCTGTCCGCGCGCGCTGCTTTTCAGTTTGACGAAAATGTTCTCATTGGGGAATTGAATAATTTCGCGCGGGCTCAATTTTTGTCCCAGGTAATCGGCGATTTTTTGCGCCAGTTCCGGCGAACCGGAGCCGGCGTAGAGTTTGATTTCTCCATACATTTTGATTTCATGATGCGGATGTTGTGACATTTCGCTCCTTGTTTTAGCAGTTTACGAAGGTGTCTCGGTTGTGGTTTCGTGATTGACCAACTTTCTGTTCAATAGCACCCGAACTGCTTCATAGGGCGACCATTCGCGGCGGATGACTTTTTCCAGCGCCTGTTCGTAGGCTTTCTGATGAGAGCCGTTCAGGTAGCGGCTCATCAGTTCTTCCTGCAGCACCGCATCCAGTTCAGACTTCAGCCTGGCTCTGTCACGCGCAGACCAATCGCCGCTCTGATGCAGATGCGATTTATGGCTGGCAATCGCCTCCGCTAGTTCGGGGATGCCCGTTCCCTCGGTGGCGATGGTTTTGATGATGGGGGGAATCCAAAGGGGGGCGTCGTTCGGCGTTCCGCCGCCGAGGTCCATCTTTTGCCCGTGGTGGAGGATGGTGCGCTTCGTTGGATGAGCAAGTTCGAGCGTGGAGCGCAGCGCGCGTTCCGTGTTTTCCACGCCGGGGCGGTCTGCCTTGTTGATGACCAGCACGTCTGCGATTTCCAAAATGCCAGCCTTGATGGCTTGAATATCGTCGCCGAGGCCGGGCGCTTCCACCACGAGAGTGGTATGAGCGAGGCGGGCAATATCCACCTCGCTTTGACCCGCGCCGACGGTTTCGATGATGATGATGTCGTAACCGGCGGCATCGAAGACCTGTACGAAAGCAGCGGTCTTTTGCGCCAACCCGCCCACCGAGCCGCGCGAAGCCATCGAACGGATGAAGACGCCCTCATCGCCGGAAAGATCGCGCATGCGCACGCGGTCGCCCAGCACCGCTCCGCCCGTGAACGGGCTGGAGGGGTCCACGGCGATGATGGCAACCCTGCTCTGGTGGGCTTTTCGGTAATGAAGCGTGAGTTGATTGACGAGCGACGATTTGCCAGTGCCCGGCGCGCCCGTTACGCCAATGAGATGCGCCCGCCCCGTATGAGGGAAGAGTTCGGCAAGCATGCGGCGTCCTTCGGGGGTGTCGTTTTCCACCTGAGTCAGCAGGCGGGAGAGCGCCAGGCGGCTGCCTTCGAGAATCTGTTGAGTTTGCAAAATAGTCCTCTACATGAAATTACGCAATACCTCTTGCGTAATGCGTAATTTCAGGATTTCACCGCTTCGCGTATGTCCCGGATGATGTCCTCGGTGGACGCACCGGGACCATAGATGCCTGTAATGCCCATCTCCTTGAGTTTGGGCATGTCGTCATCCGGGATGATGCCGCCGATGAAGACTTTGACGTTTTCCTGCCCGTTGGCTTTGAGCAGTTCCATGATGCGCGGAGCCAGCGCCATGTGCGCCCCGGAGAGGATGGACAACCCCACGACATCCACATCCTCTTGCAGTGCGGCTTCGGCGATCATTTCCGGCGTTTGGCGCAGGCCGGTGTAAATGACCTCCATGCCGGCATCGCGCAGGGCGCGCGCCACCACTTTTGCGCCGCGATCATGCCCATCCAGCCCCGGCTTGGCAACGAGGACGCGAATCTTTTTCTCGGTCATGGTTCCTCCATACGTGAATTCTGCCACGATTATACTATGCCGCCTTGACGCCTTGTGCGGCGCGGAATTACAACGACAATGAAATTGACGTGACGGATGGCTGAGACGAGCCGTTTCTAAAATATGCTATACTTCATACATGCAATCACGCGCAAACTGGCTGGCATGGGCACAAACATTGCGGCGTTTCAAAGTAGACGGGCTTGCTTTGTGGCTGTTGGAGGCTGGCTCTCCGATTGCTGTGCTGGGGGCGCAACTGTTATACATCGCTCAACCGCTGCTGGGGGGCAAAAGCCTCAAGTCGCTTGCACACATGCTCGAAGATGAACAGGAGACTCACGCCTTTCTACAATATCTGCGCGGGGAGAGCGTGACATGATGGCATTCCTCATCCTCCTCCTTGCGGCTGTACTTCTGCTGGGGTTCACCCTTCTGCGCCGCAAATCACCCGCTGTCTTTCGCGCCATCGGAGCCTATGAGCGTCTCAACCGCGCCATTGGTCTCTCGGTAGAAGGCGGCACGCGCCTGCACATCTCCCTGGGACGCGGCAACCTATTCACAGCGCGCGGCGGTTCGGCGCTGGCTGGGCTTGCTATGCTGCGCCGCCTTACCGAGCGCGCCTCCCTCAGCGATCAGCAGCCCATCGTCACTTCCGGTGACGCCTCGCTGGCGCTGCTCTCACAGGATACTCTGCAATCCGGCTACCGTGCAGCCCAGGCAGAAGACCAATACCGCACCACTGCCGGACGTTTGACCGGCCTCACCCCCTTTGCCTTCGCCGCAGGGACGCTGCCCGTCATCCGCGGTGAAGACGTTTCTGCCAACGTCATCCTCGGCGAGTTCGGCGCTGAAGCCGCCCTGCTGGCAGACGCCGCCGATGCCACAAACGCTGACCTCATTGCCGCCAGTGATAACCTTGCCGCGCAAGCCGTTCTCTATGCCGCCTCGCAGCAGCCGCTGATTGGCGAAGAACTCTTTGCCGCCGGCGCCTACCTCGAGGCTGGCGCCTCCCACCAGGCGAGCCTGCAAACGCAAGACATCCTGCGCTGGCTGGTCATCCTTGCCATCCTCGGCGGGGTTGTGTTGAAATTTTTGGGAGTTGGTTTCTGATGATGCGAGTATTGACCGCCGCCCTTGCCATCGCCTCCGGCATCATCGTCCTGTTAGGATATTTCCTGCGTCAGGCGTTTCCCCTCTTTGAACAACTACGCCTGCTTCTCACCGATTGGGCAATTGTCATTGCCGCGGGGGCGGTGCTGGTGGGTATCCTCAACCTTGTCACCGTGCAAATGGAAAAACTGCGCACCCGCCAGCCCGGCGGCTTGTATGGCGCTTTGCTGGTTTTTGCTCTTGTTGTGACCTTTGGCTTGGGGCTGGTCTTTGGCACGGACCACCTCTTCCTGCGCACAGCCATGGAGGCGGTTATCGTGCCGGTCGAAGCCTCCCTGCTGGCAATCCTCACCGTGACCCTCGTCTATGCCAGCATCCGCCTGCTGCGCCGCCGCAGCGACCTGATGAGTATCCTCTTCCTCGCCGTGCTGCTGCTCCTCCTTTTTGCCGCCATGCCCAAACCGTTTGGCCTCACCCCCTTCCTGGATCAATTCATCCTCGGCGTAATGAACACCCTCTCCACCGGCGGCGCGCGCGGCTTGCTGATTGGCGTGGCGCTTGGAACGCTGCTCACCGCCCTGCGCGTGCTCTTCGGCATTGACCGTCCATACGGGGGGAACTAATGGCTGACATTCGCTGCCCCAACTGCGGAAAAGAAAACCCCGACTTTCTGGATACCTGCCAGTTCTGTCAATCTCCGCTGCCGCCCTCCGACTGGAAGATTCACATCGGCGAAGAACCAACCCCCAAAAGCACCGGCGAATTGGAACCGATCCTGCCCGATTGGCTCAAAGATATCCGCCAGCAGGAAATGGATAAGGCGGAAGATGAAATCCTGATCCCGCCGCCCAAGCCCAAGGTCCAGCAAGAACCGCCCGATCTCCTTGCGGGGCTCATGTCGCAAAGCGAGTCGGAAGAAGAGGAATTGCCGGACTGGCTGAAGGGCATCGCTCCTTCCCTCAAAAAAGAAGAAGCCGCGCCGCCTCCTGCTGCGCAACCTTCTCCTCCGCCTTTCTTTGGTGAAACCCACCCGTCCGCCGAACCCGCCTCCACAGGCGCGCCGGCAGAACCCTCTGCCGATAAACTGGCCGCGTGGTTCCCGGAGAATTTCAACCAACCCGCCCCGCAGGAAACGGATAGCGCCCCCTCCGACGATGATTGGCTGAAAAACCTTGAAGCCTTTACCGTTCCAGAAGAACCCGCCCCTGCCCAACCCGCCGCCGGCGAAGACCTGAGTTGGCTGCGTGACCTCGAAGCCGCAGCCAAAGGAGCGGAGGAGCCAACCGCCCCCGCCTCCTCCGAAGAAGACCTCGACTGGCTGAACAAACTGGGCGCTGTCCCCCAGGAACCCGCCCCTGCCCAGCCCGCCGCCCGCGAAGACCTGGACTGGCTCAAAAACCTTAGCGCCGTCACCGAACCCCCAACTGAGCCAGCCCCTGCCCAACCTGCTGCCGGCGAAGACTCGGACTGGCTCAAAAACCTCGGCACTTCCGAACCCGCCCAGCCTTCTGCTCCTGCCTTTGCCGAGCCTGCTGAAACCAAAGAACCGCCTGCTTCCCCCAAGCCTTTCCAAACCGCGCCCCTCAACGAACTCCTTGGGGATGAAGCCCTGCGCGATGCCACCCCCGACTGGCTCAAAGCAGCGCTGGAAGAACCAAAGATGCCGGCGCCTGGCGACCTCTCGGACTGGTTTGACCGGCAGGAACCTCCCTCGAAAGAAACGCTTCCGACTCCGCCTTCGCCTGGCGCCCCCACCCCAGCCTTTGACCTCCCCGCCGGCGACTCCTCCCTGCCAGACCTGGACGCTCTCTTCAATGTAGAAATGCCCGACTGGCTGACCGGCGAGCCGGAAAAACCCGTCGCGCCTTCGCCCGAAACCACATCTGCCCCGCCCTTTGCAGAAGAAGGGGAGATACTTGCTCCGGCAGAACTGCCCTCCTGGGTGCAAGCCATGCGCCCGGTCGAATCTGCCATCAGCAGCACCCCCTCCACTGCGGACTTGGTCACCGAGCGCGAAGGACCGTTGGCGGGCTTTCGCGGCGTCATCCCGCTCTCTCCCATTGGTTCTTCGCTGCGCCCCAAACCCTTCTCTTTGAAGTTACAAGCCAGCGAAGAACAGGAAGCCGCTGCCGCTCTGCTGGAACACCTGATCGAATCTGAAACTGCCGCAAAGCCTTCCCAACCGGCAACAAAGGCTGCCGCCCAACATGCGCTGCGCTGGGCGCTTTCTGCCTTGTTCCTGCTTGTGCTGAGCGCCATCCTCTGGCTTGGCTTGCGTGTGCTGTATATCCCTCCCTCCTCCACCCTGTCGGACCTTATCTCAGCCCTGCCCGATGCCTCCCCCGTGTTGATAGTCATAGATTACGACCCCGCCTTTGCCGGCGAATTGGAAGCCGCGGCAGGACCGCTGCTCGATCAACTGGCGCTTTCCAAACACTCCATCTTCGAATTCATTGCAGCCTCCCCCACCGCCAGCGGGCTGGTGGAGCGGCTGATGCGTAACACCAACCTGAGCAAACCCTTCCCCTCCGGGCTGGGCTACCGCCCTGCGGAACACTATTTCAATCTGGGTTACCTGCCCGGCGGCGCGGCAGGAGCGGCGCGCTTCATCGGCAATCCGCAAACCTTCTCGCGCTATGCCGCCATTGCTCTCCTCACCGACAACGTCGAATCCAGCCGCGGCTGGATCGAACAACTGGAAGCCGCCGGCCCCCAAATTTCTGCCAAGCCGCTGATTGTGGTTGCCAGCGCGCAGGCTGCTCCCATGCTGCAGCCCTATGCCGCCTCGGGGCAGGCGCAGTTGGTGGTCAATGGGTTGTACGATGCGGCGAAGTATGAAGCGCTGAACGTCTCTCGTCCTGGCACGGTGCGAACCTATTGGGATGCCCTGGGCTTCGGGTTGATGCTGACGATTGTGGCAATCTTCATCGGCGGCGTGTGGAATCTATCCCTGCGCCTCCGCGAGCAGCGTAACGCGATGAAATAAGGATGACCATGCCTGTTGTTGAGCTCGTTTCCGCCCTGGTTGGTTTTGTCCTCACGCTGATGGTCTTCAGTTACCTCATCGGCGATAACCCGCTCTTTCGCTTTGCGGTTTATCTGTTTATCGGCGTCGCTTCGGGCTATGCGGCGGCTGTGATTGTCAACGACATTTTGCTTGCCCGGCTTCAGACCCTGCCACTGACAGACTCCGCCCGGCTGGCGCTCGGATTGATTCCCTTCCTGCTGGCGGCAAGCCTGCTGGCAAAACTCTTTCCGCGTGTTGCCTGGCTGGGAAGTTTTGCAATGGCGCTGTTAGTGGGGGTGGGGGCGGCAACCGCCCTCGCCGGGGCAGTGAGCGGCACGTTGATTCCTCAGAGCGAAGCGGCGGTGAATGCGGTGGACCTCCGTTCGCTGCCGGGGTTGCTTCAAGGCAGCGTGATGCTGGCTGGCACTATCTTCACCCTGGCATATTTTCAGTTTGGCGCAAAACGCGCGGCAGATGGCTCCGTGCGCCGCAATGCCCTCCTCGAAGCAGCGGCATGGGCAGGGCGGATCTTTATCGCCGTCACGCTGGGGGTTTTATTCGCCGGCGTGTACACCGCCGCGCTTACGGCTCTGATCGAGCGGCTGAATTCGCTCATCACATTTATCAAATCCTTCCTGGGTCTCTAACCTATGCCGACATCTCTCGTCCAAAACGAATCCGTTCTCGCCATTGAGGTTGGCACAGCGGTGACCCGCGCCGTGTTGTTCGACGTGGTCGAAGGGCAGTATCGGTTCGTGGCTGCGGGCAAGGCGCCCTCCACTGCCGAAGTGCCGTTCAAGGACATTGGTCTCGGCGTGCGCGAAGCAGTGACCGCCTTGCAGGAAATCACCGGCGGAAAATTGCTGGGGCAGGGCGGCAATCTCATTCTCCCCTCCCAGCCCGATGGCTCCGGCGTTGACTCGGTCGTGGCAGTCATCTCTACGGGTCCTCTCTTGCGAACGGTGATTGTTGGTCTGCTTTCGGATGTCTCGGTGCAAAGCGCGCGCCGCCTGGCAGAGACGACCTACGCGCGCGTGGTTGAGACCCTCGATCTCTCGGATCATCGCAAACCGGATCAGCAGTTTGATGCCATCATCCGCGCCCGCCCCGACCTGATGATTCTGACCGGCGGAACCGACGGCGGCGCCTCCCGCTCCATGCTGAAAACGCTGGAGGCGATTGGGCTGGCGTGTTATCTCATGCCCGCCGAGAAGCGCCCCATGGTGCTGTATGCCGGAAACGAACATCTGGCGGACGAGGTACATGAATTACTCAGCCCTCACGCCGGCTCTTTGAAGGTCAGCCAGAATGTGCGCCCAACGCTGGATGTGGAAAATTTAGACCCCGCCAGCAGCGAACTTGCCTCGCTGGTGGTGAGTCTGCGCCAGCGGCAGTTGAAAGGGGTGGAAGAGTTGAACGCATGGACGGGCGGCACCCTGCTGCCCACCTCCTATGCCCAGGGGCGGATGGTGCGCTTCCTCAGCCGTCAGTATGAGTCGACGCGCGGGGTGTTGAGTGTGAATATCGGCGCATCGGCGGCTTCGGTGGCGGCTGGCTTCAACGGCGAGCTTGTTTTGCGGACGTATCCGCAATTCGGTTTGGGGGAGAATCTCTCCGGCTTGCTTCAGTACACCGATATTGAAAGCATCCTGCGCTGGCTGCCGCTGGATATTGACCCGAATGTGATTCGTGAATATCTGTATCAAAAATCGCTCTACCCTGGCACGCTCCCCGCCACCAGCGACGATCATGCCATCGCGCAGGCAATTGCCCGCCAGGCGCTGTATTTGGCGGTGCGGGCGGCACGGCGGGACTTTCCGGATGGGGCGCACGGTTCGCGGGATGTTTTGCCGCCGCTGGATTTGATCATTGCCGGAGGCGGCGCGGTGAGCGACGGTCTTTCGCTGGGGCAGGCGCTGTTGTTGCTGCTGGATGCAATTCAACCGATGGGCTTTTTGCCGATTTTGGTGGATCAAAACAATCTTTTGCCTTTGCTGGGCGCGGCGGCGGCGCGCAATCATTTCCTGCCGGTACAGGTCATTGATTCGGGGGCGTTTATCGGGCTGGGGACGGTCGTTTCGGTGGCTGCTTCTGCGGCGTATGGGGAAACGATCTTGCGGGTGAAGATGACCTACAGCGATGGGACCGATGCGCGCGTGGATGTCAAATTCGGCGGGCTGGAAATTCTGCCGCTGCCAAGCAGGCAGAGCGCCCGTCTCAGTTTGCAGCCGCTTCAAAAAGCAGACGCCGGTTTGGGTCCGGGAAGAAGCGGCACGGTCACAGTGACGGGAGGCGCGCTGGGTGTGGTCATTGATGCGCGCGGGCGTCCGCTGAAGTTTCCCTCGGATGCGGTGCGCAGGCGCGAGTTGATCAAGAAGTGGCAATACACGGTGGGAGGTTAAATGCTGGCGCCGGTTTTACATGTTTTACCTCTGACAACGATTGTGCGCGAACGCGTTTTGCCGGTGAAGGGAAAGGTGAATGTTGCGCTGAACCAACCCGTCAGCCCGACCGATGTGGTGGCGGAAGCGTCTTTCTCGCGCGAACACCTGCTGTTGGATGTGGCGCGCACGTTTGATGTATCTCCCGGCATTGCCGATTTGATGATCAAAGTGAAGGCGGGCGATGTGCTCAAGCAGGGGGCGGTGGTGGCGGAAGACGGCGGCTTTCTTTCCCGTTCGATGAAGGCGCCGCGCGCCGGGCGCGTGGTGGTGGCGGGAAGCGGGCAGGTGTTGATAGAGGTGGGGGATGCGCGCCTCGAACTGCGCGCGGGTCTGGCGGGAACGGTGGTGCGCATCATCCCTGACCGTGGAGTTGTGATTCGCACAGTGGGCACGTTGATTCAGGGGACGTGGGGTAATGGGCGGGTTGACCACGGTTTGATAACCAGCCTCATCGAACGTGAGGATGATATTCTTACCCCCGACCGCCTGGATGTGAGTCTGCGCGGTTCAGTCATTTTGGGCGGGCATGTGGGCGATGCGGCAACACTGCGGGCGGCCGCCGAATTGCCGGTGCGCGGGCTGATTGTTTCGAGCCTGCACTTTTCCCTGCTTGCTGCTGCGGTGCAGATGCGCTTCCCCATCCTGGTGCTGGATGGTTTTGGCAAAATGCCGATGAATTCTGCTGCTTTTGAGTTATTGCGAACACACGAGAGGAATACCGTCACGGTGAACGCCGAATTCCCGGAACGATATAGCGGCGGGCGCCCCGAGGTGATCATTCCCAAAGAAGTGGTCAACGAACCGGAGGAAGCGCAGGATTTCGTGCCTTTTGCGGTGGGTCAAAAAGTGCGGATGCGCCGCTCGCCTCATGCAGGCATGATTGGCTCAATCACCGACCTGCCGCCAAGTTTGAGCCAACTTCCCAGCGGGCTGCGCGCCCCTGCGGCGGAAGTAAAACTGGAAAATGGCGATACGCTGCTTGTGCCTTTGGTTAATCTCGAAGTTGTGGGATAATCGGCGCAATGCAATGAAGAGGAGATTGCTCCATGACAGTCAACGATTATGACCCGATTGACGATGCCTTTGAAGTGGAAGAGGAAGCGCCGGAGGAATCCAGCAACCGTACTTTCCTGCTGGCGGCAGGCGGGCTGGGTGTTCTGATTCTGGCGGCGCTGTTGTGTGTGGTTGGTTACGTGTATATCACCGCCAATTCCAACCGGGCGAATGAAGCCGCCGCACAGACTCAAGCCGCCCTGCAGGAAGTGACCATCGAGGCGGCGCTCACGCAGACCGCCGTTGTTCAGGCGCAGACGCAGGCGGCGGTGACCGAAACGGCGACGCCGACCAATACGCCGGTCATCGTCGAAGCGACAGCCACGCCCACCGAAACACCCAACCCTGCCACCGCAACGGTCGGCGCGGCGTTTACGCAGATTGCTGTCTCAACCCAAACGATTATCCCAACGTCCACCGCGCTGCCCAACACCGGCTTTGTGGATGAAGTGGGCTTGCCGTCCATGTTTATCATGGCGCTGGCGCTGGTGATTGTCATTCTGCTGGCGCGCAGGCTGAGGGCAACGCCAGCCCGGTAGGGAAGGATGCAATAGGACGATCAAACAAGACAGCGGTTTGTCAACCGCCGTCTTGTTTGTTTTATGGGGAGGGAGGTTTCAACAGCACGTCTGTCAGTTCTGGGGTGCTTTTCAAGATGAGATCTGCGCCCTTTCGCCTTAATTCAGGTTCTTCGCCGAAGCCGCACAAGACGCCCACCGTTTGCGCCCCGGCCGATTTGCCGGCGCGGATGTCCACGGTGGTATCGCCAATCATCAGGCATTCCTGCGGTTGGACGCTCATTCTCTGCGCAGCGAGCAGAATGGGGTCAGGATAGGGTTTGGTGTGCGCCGCCGATTGACCGGTGATGATGGTATCGAAATAACGCACAAGGTCGAACTGTTCCAGGAAGCGCATCGTCCCCTTTTCATCTCGCGCGCTGACGACCGCCATAGGGTAATGTCCTTGCAGCCGTCTTAGCATTTCGTCCACGCCGGGAATGAGCCAGAACATCTTCGAAGAATGCTTGCGGTGACGCGAGAGCCAGTCAATCAGCGTCGCGATTTCATCATCCAGCCCGATGGTATCGGTGAGACCGAGCAGGGCGTTGCCCGGCGCTTCGATCCACATTACCAGGCGGCGGGCGGCATGCTCAGGGTCTTTGAACAAAAGACGCGGAAAGAACTGTGCAATTTTATGAACGAATACATCATCCGTATCGCTCAAGGTGCCGTCCACGTCGAAGCACAGGGCTTTTATGCGGGAGAGGTCGAAGGTCATGCGCTCAATTGTACCTTGACTATGAAGGGGACGGGTTGTGCTATACTTTGATTATCCTGATAACTTATCCATGGAACTTTCCGAAAACTCCGATCGAACACGCGCATTATTGGAATTGCTCTATGATGTCAGCCGCGAGCTGGCTACCGCCCTCGATTTGCGGACGGTGCTTCAACGCGTGTTGTATGGAGCGCTGCAGAATGTGGGCGGCGAGCGCTGCAGTATCGTCGTGCTGGATGACGCCAGCAAAGCGGTGGATGCCACCATCGTCTATGGCTCGAAGATCCACGAGCATACCACTCAGCAAATGCGCGATACCGTGGAGCGCGGATTGGCGGGGTGGGTGATTCAGAACCGCAAGGGGGTGTATGTTCCCGATACGGCAAAAGATGAACGCTGGCTCATGCGTCCCGATGATACCGACCGTATTGGCTCCAAGTCTGCGATTTGTGTTCCCTTATTAGCGCGTGAAAAACTGGTGGGGGTGCTGACGCTGGTACATACCCGTCCCAATGCCTTTTCCTCTGAGCAGCTTGATTTGATGCAAGCCATCGCCGACCAGGCGGGAATTGCCGTCTTGAACGCCCGCCTCTACACCGAAAGCCAGCGTCAGGCGCGGGTGATGACGGCGCTGGCAGAGGGCGCCGCCGCTATGAACGCTTCTCTGCGCCGGGAGGATGTGTATCAGCGCATCCTGATTCAGACCATGCAGGCGCTGCAGGTGGAAACGGTGGCGCTGGGCATGGTGGAGGAGGACCAAATCGTCTTCCACGCTGCGGCAGGGAAGAATGACAACGCCATTCGCGGGATGACTCTCCCGCTGGGAATGGGGATCACCGGCACGGTCACGCGCGAGGGACACGGGGTGGTGATTCCCGATGTCAGCCAGGAAAAGAATTTTAGCGAAGCAGAGAGGTTGAAGGGCGTCGAGATGCGGGCGGTGGTGATTGCGCCGATTCAAACCCAGGGACGTGTGATCGGCATCCTCGAGGCGATCAATCCGCTTTCGGGCGTCTTCGATCCCGATGCCCTGCTGGTGATGACGGGCATTGGCGGTCTGGCTGGCACTTCCATTCAGAACGCGCAATTGTTCGAGCGTTTGCAGGCGGCGCACCGCCGCTACCGCGAACTGTTCGAGGAAAGCATTGACCCCATCATCATCACCAATTGGGACGGAGACATCATCGAAGCCAATCGTCAGGCAAGCCTGCTCAGCGGATATACGCGCGAGGAATTGCAAACCATGAGCATCGAGCAGCTGCACGAGGTCAATTGGAACAAGACCGGCCTCGAGTTCGAACTGCTGCGCCATGACCGCATGATTTCATACGAATCCACACTGCACAAGAGCGACGAGACGCGTATTCCCGTGGAAGTGCATGCCCGCCGCGTGGAATTCGACTCGACCGACTCCATCCAGTGGATTTTGCGCGACATCACCGAGCGCAAGGAACTCGACAGCCTGCGCGAAGACCTGACCTCGATGATTTATCACGATTTGCGCTCGCCGCTGGCGAATATCATCTCCAGCCTGGATGTGATTGCCACCATGGTGCCGGAAGAGGAACGCGCCACGGTTCTTTCCATCCTCAAGATTGCCGAAAACTCCACCGACCGTATCCAACGCCTGGTCAGTTCCCTGCTCGATGTCAGCCGCCTCGAGTCTGGGCAGCCGGTTGCCGATCAATCGGTGGTGAATGTGCTGGCGCTGGTTCACAAAGCGCTGGAAGATGTGGAACCTGCCCTGCGCGGACGCAACCAGACTCTCATCCAAAACCTGCCAGAAGCGCTTCCGCCTATTTGGGTGGATGAGGATATGGCGCGGCGCGTGCTGATTAACCTCATCGAAAACTCCAGCAAGTATTCGCCTACCGCTAGCACGGTGGAGGTGGGCGCGCGCGCGGAGGAGGGCTGGGTGCATTTCTGGGTCAAGGACCAGGGCGCCGGCATTCCCCCCTCCGAACAGGATCACATCTTCGACAAGTTCACCCGCATTCGGGGTAAGGGGAAAGTGGGCGGCTTGGGCATTGGGCTGGCGTTCTGCCGCCTCGCCGTGCAGGGACATGGCGGGCGCATTTGGGTGGAAAGCAATACCGGTAAAGGCTCCACTTTCCACTTCACTTTCCCGGTGGCAACCCAGGAACAGATGGGTGACTCCGCCTCGTAGGCGGCGTTTGTTTTGTAAAATCACTCTATGGTACTTCCCCGCCCATGCGCCTCCCGCATGGGCGTTATAATTCCCCCTAACCGTTGGTGGTAAGATAATCGGTAGATCACGAAAACCTCGCGCAACATTGACGGGAAAGACCGCCGAATACGCGCTTTCGTGAAGTACTGATCATGTCAACAAACTCAGGAGCAGTCATCAGATGGAGTCCATTGCAAAGAACGTCTATATCGAAGAACGCTTCCCCGGCGTGACGTTGGGCGTCATCGTCCAACCGCGCGGGCTGATTCAAATTGACGCGCCGCCCGCCCCCGACGACGGCCGCGCCTGGCGCGCCTCCCTGATGGGGTTGGGAGACGGGTATGAACGCATCCTCATCAACCTCGATTCCCATCCCGACCGCACGCTGGGCGTCCGCATGATGGATTGCACCGTCATCGCCCACGAAATGACCGCCCGCGCCTTCCAAAACCGCCCCAACACCTTCAAAGCCCAGGGCGACGAAACCGGCGCCAACTGGGAATCCATCCCCGGCCTGGGCAGCGTGCGCTGGCTGCCGCCGGAAATTTCCTTCGTCCACACCCTCACCCTTCACTGGGGAGATCTGCCCGTTCTGCTCGAAAGCCGTCCCGGCCCCACCAGCGGCGCCATTTGGGTCATCCTGCCGGAAGAAAAAGTGGTCTTTGTTGGCGATGCTGTCCTCAAAGGGCAGCCTCCCTTCCTTGCCCATGCCGACCTTCCCGCCTGGCTCGAAACCCTCCAGCACCTGCAAAGCGCCGACTTCAAGGGCTACACCATCGTGAGCGGCCGCGGTGGAGCCGTCACCCCTCAAACTGTCCGCGCGCAAGCCGAACTGCTCGAAAAAATCGGTGAAAAAATCGAAAAACTGGTCGCAAAACGTTCCGTCACCCCTGCGCAAACCGACAAACTCGCCGATACACTCCTGAAAGAATTCAAAGCGCCTGCTGCACGGCAAAGGCAGTACCTCCAGCGCCTGCGCTTTGGCTTGCGGAACTACTTTGCGCGTCACTACCCCTCTGCCGCCTTCACCGCCATAGACGAATAATGAATTCACAACCTCTCCTCGAAGTCACCCGCGGCGGCTTGATCGAATCCATTCACTACGGCTCGATTGCCGTTGTGGATGTCCACGGCTCGCTGCTTGCTTCTCTCGGCGACCCATACCAGATCGCCTTTTTACGCTCCAGCGCCAAACCCTTTCAGGCGATACCGTTCGTCGAACGCGGCGGCGTGGAGCATTTTCACTTCACCGCCCGCGAACTTGCCATCGCCTGCGCCTCGCATGAAGGCAGCGATGAACACGTGCAAACCGTGCGCGGCATGCTGGACAAAATCGGCATTGACGAAAATCATCTGCAATGCGGCGCACACCTGCCCGGCGACCCGCATGCCTTCAAGACGCTCATCCTGCAAGACCAGCGCCCCACGCCCATCTGCAATAACTGCTCCGGCAAACACGCCGCCATGCTTGCCCACGCCCAAATGCGCGGACTGCCCCTCGAAACCTACCTCGACCCCAATCACCCCATCCAACAGGACATCCTCGCTTCTCTCTCCGACCTGTGCCGGATACCGTCCGAAAACATTCACCTCGGGATAGATGGCTGCTCCGCCCCGAACTTTGCCCTGCCGCTCTACAATGCCGCGCTGGGCATGGCGCGTCTGTGCGACCCGCACGACCTGCCGCCGCAGCGCGCCGCTGCCTGCCGCAAAATCACCTCCGCCATGACCTCTCACCCTGAGATGGTGAGCGCCGCCGGCGAATTCGACTGCGAGTTGATGCGGGCGGGGGAGGGACGTATCGTCTGCAAGCGCGGCGCGGAGGGATACCAGATTATCGGTCTCATGCCCGGTGTGCTGGGCAAGGATTCGCCCGCGGTGGGCATCGCCTTCAAAGTGCAGGATGGCGACCCCGCGCGGATGAACGTTCATTATGAGTGGAGTGTCCGTGTGCGCCCCGCCGTGACGCTGGAGATTCTGAATCAGTTGGGCGCCCTGTCTGAGACGCAGAAACAGGCTCTCGGTCGGTTTGGACCCGTGAAGCCCATCCAGAATCACCGTGGAATCCAAACCGGCGAGGCGCGTCCATCGTTTTCTCTGTAACGTTTTCTTTTGAAAGATTGCTGCAACGCCCGCCCGCTCACGATTCGGCGCAAGGGTGTTACAATGATGATAGCGTACAATCAGATTGAGAGACATCATGCCAACCACCGGGGATCGCATCCTGCTTGTCGAAGATGATCCAAAGATCAGTGACCTGATTGCCCGTCAGACGCTCAATTTTGTCGGCTACCAGGTGGATGTTGTCGCCGATGCCGCTGCTGCCATCAAGAAGGCGCTTCACGCTCCCCCCGATTTGATCATTGCCGATTTGAACCTGCCCGGCTTAAGCACCAAAGACTTGCTGGTGGCGCTGGCTTCGCAAGGCGTGGATACTCCTTTGCTGGTGGTTGCCAACAAAGGACAGGAACAGGAGATTATCCAGGCGTTCCGCCTGGGGGCGGCGGATTATATTTTGTGGCCCGCGCGCGATACCGAAGTGCTTTCGGCAGTGGAACGTGTCCTTGCCCGCGTGCGCAGCGAACGCGAAAACCGCCGTTTGGACCGCCAGGTGGCTGAAATGAATGCGCAGTTGCAGCGCAGAGTGCGCGAGTTGACTGCCATCATTGGGTTGGGCAAGGCGGTCATTTCGATTACCGACCAGCGTATCCTCTTTCAGAAGATTGTGGACGGCGCGGCGGAAGTGACCGGTGCAAACATTGCCTGGCTGCTCATCCGCGAGCGGGAGGGGAAGACCTTTCTGCTGGCCGCTCAGCGCGGCTTGCCGCAGGCATGGGCAAAGAAGATGAACACGCCGCTGGACGACGGCATCAGCGCGCTGGTGGCGCTTTCCGGCGAAACGCTTGCCATGGAAGGCGACCCGCTGACCAAGTTCCGTATCGCTAGTTTGGGCAAAGCGGTTTGTGTGGTGCCAATCAAGGTGCAGTTGGAGGTGATCGGCATGCTGGTGGTGGTACGGCGTGAAGCGAAGCCGTTTACCGCCTCTGAACAAACCCTGCTGGAAGCGGTTGCCGATTATGCTTCGATTTCGCTCGTCAACGCGCGGCTGTTCCGCGCGCTGAATGAAGCCGTACAGGCTGCGCGCGAGGCGCAAAAGCGGCAGTTTATCATCCTGGAAAACATTCGCAACGTAGTCACGGAGGAAGTCCGCGCGGCGACTCAATCGGTGGATTTGCTGCTGACAGAAATGCCCGGCGTGTTGACGAACGACCAGCGGCAGGCACTGCAAACCGCCCGCGCCGCCCTGCAGCGGCTCTCCGCTGCGGCGGAGAAGACCATGCCCGCCGCACCCACGACGGCGAAAACAAAGTAAAATTTTTACACAAGCCCATGCCCAAAAAAGACCTTATCCTGCTGGCGCTCGATAAATCTCATACCTTGAGATTAATGGATAGCGCCCTGCAAGCCGTCAACTATCATACGGCAATTGCGGCAGATCTACCTGCCTTGAGCCGTCTGCTGCAGGAAACCACGCCGGCGCTCCTGCTGATGGGGGAGCGCTTCGACGGGCATGATGGGCTGGCTATTATCGAAGAATTACTCGAACGTTTTCCCACCCTGCCCTTTTTGATTTACACTGAGAAAGCGACGCCGGAGTTTGCCAAACAGGTCTTCAAACTGGGCATCAACGGCTTTCTGGCTCCGCCGCTGCGAACGGACGACATCGTGGGGATTGTGGAAGGTGCGCTCAACCGCGCCAACCGCATCGGCGATTGGCTGCGCCGCGAAGTACGGCGGACAACCTCCTCCCTCAAAAAACGCGCTCAAATTTCAGAAGCCGAACGTTCCCGTCTGGAGACCGTCATTAACAGCATCCACGACAACGTGATGATTCTGGATGAAGACAATCAGATTCTGCTGGTCAACCCCGCCATGTGCAATTCCTTTGGGTTGAATGAGAAAGAGGTGATTGGCAAACCTGTCCTGGATGTGATTCAACATCCCGATCTGCGCGCATTGATCACCAACAATCATCATTCCAACAACGATCCGCTTCAATACCACGAAATCAGTTTCCCCGATGGCAGAGTGGCGAGTGCGCAATACACCGCCATCCCGGAAATCGGCTGCGTTATCACCATGCAGGATATCACCTACCTGAAAGAAGTGGACCGCGTCCGCAACGAAATGGTGCATACGGTTTCTCATGACCTGCGCTCCCCGTTGACCTCCGTCATCGGTTACACCGAACTGATCGCCCGCGCCGGCCCCCTCAACGACAGCCAAATGGATTTCCTCAAACGCATTCAGGAAAGCGTCCATCACATCACGGCACTCATCAACGACTTGTTGGACATCGGAAGCATCGAAGCCGGCCTCGATACCCGCCGCGAATGGGTGCAACTGGATGGACTCTTGCGCTATACCCTGGATATGCTCCAGGGACAAATCAAAGCCAAGCAAATCAAAGTGCAAACAGATATTGCCTCCAACCTGCCGCCCCTGCGCGCAAACCCCATCCGCTTGCGCCAGGTTTTGGATAACGTTGTCGGAAACGCCATCAAATATTCCAACCCCGAAGGCGAAGTGCGCATTTCCATCCGCGCCGAAGGCGACCAGGTCATCCTCCAGGTTTCAGATAACGGCCCCGGCATTCCGGTTCAAGACCAGGCGCACATCTTCGATAAGTTTTACCGCGGGCGGAACATCAACAATCAGGAAGGCACCGGCCTGGGGCTGGCAATCGTCAAGAGCATTGTAGATGCCCATCAGGGGCGCATTTGGGTGGAATCGAATGTGGGGCAGGGCAGCACCTTCTTCATTGTTCTGCCGGTAAACAGCCCAACCATTCCCGTTGGCAGAAAACAAGAACCTCCCCCTGCTGCGTAACTGATACTTTAAAGCAATGCCGCCGCCGGGTGATTTGCCCCGGCGGCGGCTTACGCCAAAGGAGGAGACAATGAGGAGCATTTGGAGGTGTCTGTATATTGTCTCCGCCTTTATGATACCTTACCTCTTCCCAATACGCCATGCAAAATGTAACCGTCCGCCGGTGACATAAAGCAGGATTTGTGGCGCGGCCTCAAGGCAGCGCCGCAAGGAACTCGGCGATAATCTGGCGCGCCTCCTGCGGAGTACGATACGCTTTCACCGTCAGGCGCGAAGCGGGATTCCCGCTGATCATCTTCGAAACCTTGCGTCCTTCTTGAAAGATTGCCAGCACCTCCTTTCCCAGCCCAAGCGCAAAGCCAATTTCATACCCCACGCCATGCGAAGGAACGCTGACCTCGGCAATCAACGCATCGCAGTTACGGATCCATTCCGTATCCCGCGCATACACCTCCTGCGGACTCAATGCCGCTTCACGCGCCCCGACGCCTGATTCAGCCAAATGAGCCGTCGGCACCCCGTGACCTTGCTCCTGCAGCGCGCGGACGATTTCCTGATACAGCGGCTCGAACTCCCGTCCGCCGGTGATGGAGCAGGCGAAGTACACATTCATTTTTGAGGCAGCCTCGAAAGGATCGAATCGCGCCGCCGACCCGCAGAGGGAGGTTGCGGCGTATCACCCCCCGTGCGGAAACTATCTATTTCTGTGCTCAGCCCCATCCAATCGCGGACGAGGAGCACCAGATGAGGCGTTTTATCCTTGAAGAAGAAACGCGAAAGAAATAACCGCAGCACCCAGCGCGGGAGCGGGTCCGATTTTAGTTCGAGGACGAGCGCCGTTTGGCTGGCAAGCGGCTCGAAGATTTCCCGCACCCAGCCCGACATGCTCCTGGCAGGGAAGAGCTGATACATTTCAACGGTGGTCGTTTTCATCAGCCGTTTGTAGGAAATGTTGAAACGGAGGAATGGCGTGACCACTTTGATGTAACCGCGCCTGGGCTGCACATACGCCGCCTGACGCAGCAGGAGAAAGAATATTCCCCCCGCGATTGCCAGGACGCCAATGCCAGCCAGAAAACGCCAGCGCCCCAGCAGGCGGAGGGATGGGTCGGCAGAATCCTGATATGCCAGCCAAAACATTACCAGCCCGATGGCGAACATAGGAGTCCACCAGCGGTTGAGCAGGTGGCGGTAAACGAGGAGAGGATATTTGCGACCGCCGCGCGCCATGCTGCCTACTCGTCGTCTTTTTTGATGAAGGCAACCTCGCTGTTTTCCTTTACTTCGATGGAGTTGCCGCGCAATTGTTTATCCAGGCGGTGGATTGCCTGAGCCAGGTCCTCGCCGCGCAGGCTGAAGGTGATGTCGCCGCGTGTTTTCTCGATGATGCCGCGCACATTATCGGTTTGCCGCCGCAGCCCGTTGGTGATGGCATCCGGGTAATCCATGGTGACCAGCACGGAGTAGATGTCGTCCATGTGGTTGAGCAGGCGTTCGGCTTCCTGAGAGTATCCCGTGCGCAGGATGTCGAGGATGCGGCGGCGTAATTCGCCCACCACTTCCGCCAGACCGTTGAGGTAGGTGGTGTATTCCACACCCAACTCTTCGGGAGTCTGAAGCGCCTGATTTTGGATCAGGGCGCAGGTCACGTTGGCTTCGACAAATTCCTTGAGGGCGTCTTGCGAGTAGCCGGCGTAGTACAGGTCCGGGTAGTCGAGCAGGTCGCTTCTTAGGGTGTCGGCGAGGGCTTGCGCCTCCGCCAGGAATCCTTCCATCAGGTCGAATTCGTTGCGGTGTACGGCGCGGATGGCCAGCGAACAGGCGCGGGTCAATTGACGCGCCTGCTTGAGCGCCTTCTCTCGAACGGCGTTGCGCTGTTCGAGATCCTGGCGGATTTGTTCGGCTATTTTTTCGAGTTTATGCATGGCAGCAGCCTTGAAGTTCATTCTTTAGGGGGTTCGGGCGGTTGAATGCCCTTGAAGAGATTATCTGCCAGGTTGCTGGCGTGCGGCACGGTGATTTCGCCAAAGGCGGCTTCGTAACGCGCCAGGTTTTCCTGCAGGGCGCGCAGCAGCAACTTGGCGCTGAGCGGGCTCATGAGAATGCGCGCCTGCACTGTGGATTTGGTCTCACCTGGCAGGATTTGGGCAAAATCTATTACGATGTCGGCAGGGGAGTGGGCGATCCGTGCCAGGTTGGTGTAGAACGGTTTGAGACCCTCCGGAATTTCCATACGCGGACCGGGCGGTGGGGGTTGGGGAGAGGGAGTGTTCATATTATTTGAAAAGAACAGGTCTAATCAAACAGGGGTGCCGTTTCATTAGACCTGTGTGCAAGTCGGCTTTTAGAAGGGAATGTCGTCTTCGGGCGGAATTTCTGCCATCTCGAAGCCGCCGCCCTGCATGGGCGCCCCGCCGCCTTCTTCACCGCGGGAAGAGAGGAACCGAACGGTATTTGCGGTGACCTCGAAGGATGCGCCGGCAGAGCCATCCTGTTTGGTCCACACCCGCGGGCCGCCGGTGGCTTTATCGGGGGTCAGGCGTCCCTCCACCAGCACCTTCATTCCTTTTTTGACATATTGATTGCACACCTCCGCCTGTTTGCCCCAGGTGGTGACGCGAAACCAAATCGTTTCCTTGACCTGCTCACCGTTGCCGGCGGTATATTGGCGGTTGCTGGCAACCGAAAACGATGTGACAGCCTGCCCCGAAGGAGTATAGCGCATTTCGGGGTCTTTCCCTACATTGCCGACGATGATAAGCGTGTGATACATGAAAAGGGTCTCCTTTGAGATTCAGGTACCCGCCGCTTGCGGCGGGGGTCAAACATACAATCATTTTACTCCAACCCTGGCGGTTCACCTAGAGATGGTTTCGCGGAGACTGCCACAATGCGCCCTATGCGCGCGAGAGGTAAGAGAGGCTGCGCTTCCCTTGTCAAACATCAAAATCACCCAACTTGGAGGAGAATGATGTCTGACCAAACCACCCCTGCCCGCTATCATCCCGTTCACGTTGCCCTGCACTGGCTCATGTTCCTGCTTGTGATCATGATGCTTGGTGTGGGCAAATTTGTCATGCCGGGCGTGCCGGCCGATAACCCTCAAAAGCCTTCCATGCTGCAAATCCACGCCTATATCGGCGCATTCATTACCCTGCTGTTGATTGTGCGCGTGGTGCTGCTCTTCACCACCAAACGCCCCGCCCCTGCCGATGCCGGAAATGCCTTTCTGAACCTGATTGCCAGAGGAGTTCACATCCTCTTTTATCTGCTTTTGATTGGCATGGCGGTCAGCGGGCTGGGGATGTTCCAGCAGGCAAACCTGCCCGCAGTTTTCAGCGGCGCGTCTCCCTACCCTGCCGATTTTTTCGTTTACCCCCCGCGCATCGGTCACGGATTGATTTCCACCCTGCTTGTGCTGCTCATTCTCCTGCATGTGGGTGCGGCGCTCTATCACCAATTTATTCGCAAAGATAACCTGCTGGCCCGCATGTGGTTTGGAAAGCGCTAGCCTCAACCGCTGGCGTTGTTTTGCGCCAGCATCATGTTTGCTGCCCGTCTTCCAATTTCCACTGCAAAGTTCGTGCCGCGGTCCCACGGGTACACCTGGCTCATCGAGGCAAAATACAATCCCTCCAGCGGCGTTTGAATGGCAGGAATATTCCTCGAGTGATTCACCAGCGGCACGGGCTGGGCGTACTTCGTACGGTGGACCCAAACCTTCTTCACCCAATCCCGCTCAAAGGCGGGATTGATTTTTTTCAGCGCGGGCAAAAACCGCTCCAGCAATGCCTCATCACTGAGCGAGAAATACTCGTGACCCGCTTCGAGATAATCGCCCGCATACACAATGTGATCGCCGCCAAAGTGTTGCGGCGGCACGAAATTTGTATGCTCCACCAGCGCCAAAAACGGATACCCCGCCTCCTTGGGCAGGTTGAACCAGTAATACCCTTCGCGCGATAACCGATGTTTCAACGACAACACCATCACCACCGCGCCCATAGATTGCAGCCCCAGCAGCCCCTTCAAATACTCCTCAGGCAGAGCAGGACACATCTCCGCCATCAGCGCCGGAGACGTGGTGACAAGCACTTTATCGAACGCTTCACCGTCCACGGTCAGACGACCCGCAGCCTGATCCTGCTCGATGCGCCTGATTCTCACTCCCAGCCGAATCTCCACCCCCATGCCGCACAGTTTTTCCGCAAACAAATCGGCGAACCTTTGAAAGCCTCCTTCAAACGTGCCGAGCCGCGTCGTGCGCGCCTTGATGCGCGCCCACAGCCATGCCATATTCACATCGCGGTAGAACGGTCCAAACTTTCCCACCAGCAGCGGCTTCCACATCTGCTCATAGACCTGCCTCCCCGCCCATTTCATCATCCACTCATCGGCGGTGACCTTTTCCAGCGCCTGCCAGTCATTCGTGAGGCGCAGGAAGAGTCCGACGAGGCCAAAGCGAATTTTGTTCAGCCCAAACCCCAGTCCGGGAAAAAGAAGCGCCTTGAGGATCGAATCGAACGGATAGAATTTTCCGTCGTGGTACATCACCGTCAACGGACGCGGAAACATCACCTTGTCCATCCACCCCAATTCGGCAATCAGCCCCAGCATGTGTTTGTCGGATTGAAACCAGTGGTGATAGAACTTTTCCACCGACCAGTCCCAATGCGGCTCCTTGAAGCCGCTTGCCAGCCCGCCTACATAGTCTGCAGATTCAAAAACGGTCACCTCGTGACCTGCTTTTCGTAAATCGAACGCGGCTGCCAAACCTCCAAACCCCGCGCCGATGATGGCTGTTTTCATGTGTTCTCCCATTGCAAGGTGTCTGCCGCGTGATGAGCGCAGCATTCACCCGGATGTTTTGTTTCGTTGTTCAATCTTTTCTGCCAGCAGTTTTAGCCGCGTCCACTGTTGACGCAGCACATAGATCATTGCCAGGTGTTGCAGCCAGCGCATCTCACAGCGCGGATTTTCCGCCAACTGCTCGAAGACCTCCAGGGCTTTATCATCGGTGCGGCGGGATTTGGCATACTCCACCGCCAGTTGCAGCAGGTAGGTTTCGCGTTGTTTTTGTAACTGCGCCGTTTGCGCCAGTTTGAGACGCATTTGCCCAATGCGTTCGCGCACTCGCGCAACGGCTGCTTCCAACTCGTCCACCGTAAAGGGTTTGATGAGATATTCCTGCACCCCAACCGACATGGCGGCGCGCAGGGTGGCGGCATCTTTTTCGGCAGAGATAATGATGCAGCCCGTATCGGGGCGCAATTTCAAAATTTCCTTGTAAGCCGTCAGCCCATCCATCTCAGGCATGTTAATGTCGAGCAGCACAAGATCGGGGCGGTGTTCTCTGGCAAGTTCAATGGCTTGCACGCCGCTGGAAGCCATAGCCACCACTTCCACCTCGTCTATGGCTGCCAGCATCAGGCGGGTATTGCGGCGCGCTTCCTGAACGTCATCGGCGATGAGCGCTCTCATCTTCCTGCTTGCAAGTTCTTCGGGCGGTGTCATAGAGATGCCTTGCCTTCCTCAGAACGAGTCTGTTGCCGAGGGACGGCTTTCAGAGAACATCGCTCCCATGACGATTTTTTGCCTCATCAGGCTTGCGCAAGACTTGACGGAAAATCGGATGCTCAGACTCACGGACCGGCATGCAAGAACCTATGCCGGCGGCTGACTCAAGTATAACTCACCGCTTCATTCTGGACCTGAGGCCGGCTCTCCCAACTCGCGGCGGATGTCTTCGCTCCAGCGGATTCCTTCCCGCGCCAGATAGTAGGCTCCCAGCGCTGTGATCGGCAGCCACAAAGCGACGTGCAGCACCAGGGTGTAGCCTGCCGCCGAGGCTTGAGGCACGCCGTAGGCGGTGAGGACGGCGATACCGGGCGCGTCGAATGTGCCGATGTAGCCCGGCGCGGATGGAATGGTCGTTGCCAGGTTGACGATGCCGTTCATCAGCATCAGGGCAAAGAACGAAACGCTGAAATCAAAAGCGTGCATCACGAACCAGTATTTGCCGGTTTCCAGCAGCCAGATGATGATGGAGGTAAAGAAAACCATCAGCGCGTTCCAGGGGGAGCGCAGAGAGGCAAGTCCATCCAGAAATTTTGCGGCGATGCCGATGAGGCGCGCGTGCAGACGTTTGGGCGTGAAATGCGTTACCAGCCAGAGGCCAATTGTCATGGCGCGCTGCGGGAACATGGCTGCCGCCAGAAACAGCGCCAGCGCGCCGAGGAAGGCTCCCGTTCCGAAGATGGCCACCTGCTGAATATTTCCCACCAGCCCCGAAGCGCCGGTGAGTTTTGCCAGTTCCGGCAGGTTGACGAAGACGAACGCCAGCATCACCACGCCATCGAAAATGCGCTCGACAATGATGGTTGCCAGCGAAGCCGAGACGGACACTCCCTCCCGCCGTTTGAGGATGACCGCGCGCAGCACCTCACCGGCGCGGGCGGGATAGATGTTGTTGCCCATATAGCCGATGGCAGTGATGGGAAACATGGTACCGCTGGGAATCTTCTTGATGGGACCCAGCAGGTAATGCCATCTCCATGCCCGCACCCAGACGCCGATAAAATACACACCGATCCCCGGCAGGAGCCAGATGTAATTCGCATCCTTGACTGCGCCCCAGAAATCGCCCAGGTGGAGGCCGCGCAGGGCGAGCCATAAAAATAGGATGCTGATCAGCATCCCAAGCCAGAATTGCCATTTTTTCATGCGGGGCATTGTACCAGATGTAAAAAGCCGCCGATTGCCTGCGGCTGGTGTGGGACAAGTCTATGACTTGTCCCACTGCCAGATATGAAAGGGTGTCTTCACCTGCGGCTGGTGTATCCTGCACCTGAAATCTACGGCTATAATCTTTCTCATGCAACTCAACCAGCCTGCGCCCGATTTCGAATTGCCCGATCTCCACGGACACCTCCACCGCCTCAGCCGCTATCGCGGAAAGATTGTCATCGTCAATTTTTGGTCGGCGGAATGCCCACATGCCGAACGCACCGACCGTTCGATAATGGCGTCTCTGGTTCAGTGGGGCGGGGAGGTGGAATTGCTGCCGATTGCCGCCAACCGGAACGAATCGCTTCCGGCGTTGGAAGAAGCCGCTCGAAGCCGGCGCCTGCCCAGGGTCCTGCATGATGCGGAACAGCGGGTGGCAGATCTCTATGAGGCAGTCGCTACTCCGCACGTCTTTGTGATTGACCGTGAGGGCATCCTGCGTTATCACGGCGCGGCGGATGATGTCACCTTTCGGCATCGTACTGCCACGCGCTTTTATCTGGAAGAAGCGGTAGAGGCGCTGCTTGCCGGGCGCCTGCCCGAAGTGGGTGAGACGCCCGCCTACGGCTGCGCCATCGTGCGCGAAATTTGATAGAATCGAACCGTGATTGATATCCCCGCACGTATCGCCTTTCTCAAGAAAATTCACCTGTTTTATGGGCTGGATGATGGTGAACTTGAAACCATCGCCGCTCAGTTGGAGGAAGTGTCGGTCGCCAGCGGCGAGGTGATTTTCAAGCAGGGCGGTCCGTCGGAATATTTTTACATGATTTACAAGGGGAGCGTGCGCATCGTCCGCCAGCAGGAGCGAAAGGAAATTCAACTGGCGGTGTTGGTGGCGAATGACTATTTCGGCGAGATGGGCTTGATCAGTCACCGCAAACGCTCAGGGACCGTCATTGCCACCAGCGAGACGACGCTGTTGATTCTCTCCCGCGAGAATTTCGAGCAATTGTATAGGAAGTCGGCGCGTTTGCGGCTTAACATGGAAGTGGCGGTACGCAGCCGTCACCTCGCGCGCTCGCTGCAATTCAAATGGCTGAGACCCGATGAAGTAATTTACTTCCTCGCGCGCAAGCATCCCATTGTGTTGTATCAAAAACTTGTATTGCCTGTTCTTTCGGCGGGGCTGCCTCTGATGCTGTTTTACGCCTACGCCGCAATTGTGAATTCCTTTGTGGTGCTTTTTGCTGCCCTTCTGTCTCTGGTTGTGTCGGCGGGCTGGATCGTTTGGAACATCCTCGACTGGGGCAACGACTATTACATCGTCACCAATCAGCGCGTGGTGTGGCTGGAAAAAGTAATCGGCATCTACGACAGCCGCCAGGAGTCGCCGCTTAGCACCATCCTTTCGGTGGGAGTGGAGACTCGTCAATTGGGGCGCATGCTCGATTTTGGCGATGTGGTCATCCGCACTTTTGTGGGCAAGATTGTGTTCAACGATGTCAGCCACCCGGAGCAGGCGCAGCACATGATCGAGGAATACTGGAACCGCACCAAGGCGCAAGCCGTCAGCATGGAAAAGGAAGCGATGAAGAACGCTATCCGCAAACATCTGGGACTGCCGATTCCTTCTTCGTCGAAGGCTGATTCAACATCTTCAGCCGCCACTCCGCCTGCGCCGCGTCGTCCCAACGCGTTGCTGCGTTTTCTCGGCTCGAACACCCTCAAAATGCGCTATGAATTGGGAGACCATGTGGTCTATCGCAAGCATTGGGTGGTTCTCATTTTGGAAGCATGGATGCCCTTTGGCGGTACGCTGGGCATGCTGCTTGCTTTTCTGTATCGCTTCTTCCAGATTCTCTTCGACCCGCAACTGGCGTTCTTTCCCCACCCCGGCCGCTGGCTGCCGGATACCTGGCTGGCGGTTTTCTTTTTGGTCTTCTTTCCGTTTGCCGGCTGGCTTGCTTACGAGATTATGGATTGGAGCAACGACAAATACGAAGTCACCAACGAGCAAATCATAGATATAGACCGCAAGCCCTTTGGCACTGAGTCGCGTAATGCCGCTCAACTGGAAAGCATTTTGGGGACGAATTACATCCGCAAGGGGATTTTGGGCAACCTGTTCAATTACGGCACGGTGTACATTACCGTCGGCGGGACGAAACTCGCCTTTGAAGATGTGATGGACCCTGCCACCGTCCAATCGGATATTGACCGCCGCCGCATGGCGCGTTCCGCCGCGCAAGCCGCCGCCAAAGTGGCAACAGAGCGCGAACGCATGGCTGAATGGCTCGCCACGTATCACCGCAGCGCCGATACCTTCAGGGAAGAAGAGCGGCGCAATTCAAAACCGGAGTAAAATCGCCCTGCGTTGTCCTACGGGATGCGCGCGGTTTTCGTAATTACTGATGATATAAAAGGTAACCATCAATGACCCTGCGTAAGATTGTCACCCTTCCCGACCCCGTCCTGCGGCGCAAAGCCCGCCCTGTGACTCAATTCGATAAAAACCTGCAAACGCTGATTGACGACATGGTGGAAACCATGCGCGAAGCGCCGGGCGTGGGACTCGCCGCGCCGCAGATTGGGCTTTCGGAACGCCTGATTGTGGTCGAGTATTACGAACACGAAGAAGACGAAGAAAAAGAAGATGCGCCAAAGAAAGTGTGGGCGGTCGTCAACCCGGAGATTGTCAAAGCCTCCGAAGAGACCCTGATGGGTGTGGAGGGCTGTCTTTCCATTCCCGGCCTGCTGGGGGAGGTGGAGCGGCACGCTGAAGTTCACGTCCGAGGGTTGAACCGTCATGGCAAGCCGATGAAGGTCAAGGCAAAGGGCTGGCTGGCACGCATCTTCCAGCATGAGATTGACCACCTGAACGGCGTGCTGTTCACCGACCGCGCTGTGCGCGTTTGGCAGCCCAAACAGGAAGTTGAAGAGCAGCAGGAGTTTTGATTCGCTCTTCCGCCTGAGCCGAGCCAAGATTGAGTTATTGTTGAATTAACTGGACACTTCAAAAGTCAAAGGTCGAATCGCAGCATGAGCAACCTTCGACCTTTGACTTTTGACCTGTAACGATGTACCTCAAACACCTCTCCCTCACTAATTTTCGCAAGTTCACACGTTTGGACCTCGACCTGCCCAAGGGGGTGATTTTGCTCAGCGGCGGAAATGCCCAGGGCAAAACCACCATCCTGGAAGCCATCCACTTCCTGGCGGCGTTTACTTCCTTTCAAACCCACGCCGAGCGGCAAATCGTAACGCTGGAAGAAGCAAAGAAGGATACGCTCACCGTCACGCGGCTGGTGGCGGAATTTCAGCGGGCAAAGCGCCGCCACCGTCTCGAGGTGCGGTTGATCCTTGAGCCTGTCGGTGTGATGAATGGTCAACGCCTGCGCAAGGAAATCCTGCTCGATGGCGTGAAGAAACCCGTCAGCGAGAGTATCGGTCAGTTCAATGCGGTTGTCTTCGTGCCGCAGATGTCGCAAATCATCGAGGGAGCGCCGGAAGAGCGCCGCCGTTACCTCAACCTGGCGCTGGCGCAATCGGTGCCGGCCTATGCGCGTGTGCTGGGCGAATATAACCAGGCGCTCACGCAGCGCAACGCTCTGCTCAAGGCGTTGAGCGAAGGCTTGGGAGGGAGGGACCAGTTGGAGGTCTGGGATGAAGCGTTGAGCCGCCTCGGGGCGCAGATCATCCTGTGGCGCATTGCAGCCATTCAGCGCATCGAACTTCTCGCCGCGCGCGTCCATCACGAATTGACGCACGGGAACGAGATTCTCCGTCTCGCTTATGAGCCTGCCTTCGATCCTTTGCCCAAGCCGAACGGACAATTGGGCTTGAAAATGGATACGGTGGTGGATCGTTCCCACCTGGAGTTGGATGAAATTCAACATGGCTTTCGCGCGCGGCTGCGGGAACTGCGAAACGAAGAAATTGCCCGCGGGGTGACCACCATCGGTCCGCATCGTGACGAATTGCGTTTTCTTGCCAACGATATGGACCTCGGCGCTTACGGTTCACGCGGGCAAATCCGCACGGCTTTGCTCTCGTTGAAACTGGCGGAGGTGAACTGGCTCAAGGAGCGCTCCGGCGAATGGCCCCTGATTTTGCTGGATGAAGTGATGGCAGAACTCGACCTTCAGCGCCGCGCCGATCTGTTGCAGTATGTGAGTGAATGCGAGCAGACGCTGTTTACAACCACCGATTTGAATCTCTTTTCTCCCGATTTTGTAGAAAAGGCGGAAGTGTGGAAGGTGGAAAATGGAAGAGTGGAGAAGTGATGTCTTGCGAGGAGGGCGAAGCTCGACAAAGCAATCTCTTGATAATACGAGGAGATTGCTTTACCCTTCGGGCTCGCAATGACATGGAATTGTATATGACCCTGACCGACCCATTCATCCAAACCATCGTTGAAAGAATCAACTCGCCCGATGTCATCGGCGTTGGCATGGTGGGAAGTTATGCGCGCGGACAGGCATCGAAGTACAGTGATGTGGACGTGGATATCTTCGTCCGCAGCCTGCCCGAGAGCAAATATGACCGCTCCACGCTGCGCTACTGGGATGGGAAACTGGTCAGTCTGAAATATGTCCTGCTCGAAGATGAATTCGCCGCGTTGACGAATCCGAGGCGGGCGATTTGGGCGGCGCCGGCTTTGAGCGGGATGAAAATCGTTCTCGACAAAAACGGTTCGTTGGCGGACCTGCAACACAAGGCGCAGAGATTCGACTTTTCCCCGCTCCAGCCTCTTGCAGACGAGTTCGCGGCTGAAACGGTGATGGGCTGCGCGGAGGAAGTGCATAAGATTTTGAACGGGCTGGCGCGCGGGCATGAATCGGCAGTGTTGTATGCCGTGTGGGGATTGGCGGCAAACCTGCTCGAGGCGGTGGCGGTGCAGCGGGGCATTCTCATCGTCAGCGAGAACCGCTATTTCGATTTGATTCAGGATGCGGTAGGGCGCGATACGAAATGGGTGAGCGCCTTCCGCTCGGCATGGGGGCTCGATTCGACCTCCGCCCAATATCAAACGCGCGGCGCGGCGGCGCTGATGTTGTACCGTCTCACCGCGGCGATGTTCGATGCGTTGATTCCCGACAGGCATCGTGAAGTTGTGAATATCACGCTCAGGCTCATCAAGGAGGCCGGTTACGCATGAAAGCATCTGCTTCGCTCGCTAAGCGCGCGCTGAACATTCATGAGAGACTGCTGGAGTTTTACGGTGAACCCCTCTGGCGCAACCCTCTGCCCGCGCTCGACGAGTTGGTCTCCACTATCCTTTCGCAAAACACCAACGACGTGAACCGCGACCGCGCCTTCGAGGCCTTGCGCGCGAAATTCCCCACCTGGGAAGCGGTGCGCGATGCGAAGGAAAAAGAGGTCATCGAAGCCATCCGCCCGGCGGGGCTGGCAAATCAAAAAGGTCCGCGCATTCAGCAGGTGTTACGGGCAATCACGCAGGAGCGCGGGAATTTGGATTTGTCGTTTCTCGAAGCGTTATCTGTGGAGGAAGCGCGCGCCTGGCTGACAAAGTTCAACGGCGTCGGTCCGAAGACGGCTGCCATCGTACTGTGCTTTTCGCTCAACAAACCCGCCTTCCCGGTGGATACCCACATCTACCGCGTGACAGGACGCATCGGACTCCGCCCGCAGCGGATGACCGTTGAACAAGCCCATCCTCATCTGGAGGCTTTATTTCCTCCCGAAACCTACTACGCCGCGCACCTGAACCTCATCCGCCTGGGGCGCGAAATCTGCACTGCGCGCAAAGCGATGTGTGAAAAATGCCCCATCCGGAAGTTGTGCGATTATGGAAAAGGTCACCAAGTCAAGAGTCATATAGTCTAATAGTCGGTCGACTCGAATGACTATAGGACTATCTGACCAGCGGACTAGAAGACTATCTGTTATCTCCATCCCCCCGAATTTTCCCCCTCTCCAGCCTGCTATACAGTTTCTCGATGTTGTGTTCGGCGATTTCGTCGAGCGTTAAATTCAATTCGGTAGCGACCTGCGCCAGGTACCACAACACGTCGCCAAGTTCGGCTTTGAGCGCCTCGCGGGTCTCTTCGCTGATCTGCCCGTCCTTATCGCGGAACACCTTCTTGATTTTGCCTGCCACTTCGCCCGCTTCGTTGGCAAGTCCCAGCACGGGGTAAATCACAGGATGTCCAATAGCAGGATACCCCGCCGTCTTGCGTGATTTTTGTTGGTAGTCGTTGAAGTTCATGAATTGATCTCTTCTGCCAACCCTCTCCACCACTCATCCTTCTCCCCAGGCACAAAGGGAGTGTACAACGTCAGCCGGTCGGCAAGTCCTTCGTAGCGTTTCTTCAAGTCGTCTGCCAGGCGTGTTTCATCGGTTACCAGGCAAAACTCGCCCAGCATTTCATCCGTGATGAGCATGGGCATTTCCACCCATTCGCCTTTCGCCGCGTGCGCGGATAACGTCTCCGCGATGCTGCCCCAGCCGTGCAGGTCCATCACCGCGCGGTAGGATGGCGTGGAAGCATAAAACGCAATCTGCGCCCGGGCAAAGTTCATCTCTTCCGGCGAGGCGGCGATGAAAGCCGTCACCGAGACCGAGATGTCTTTCCGCTTTCTGCCTGCTTTTGCCGCTCCTTCCTCAATCGCCGGGAGAATAACTTCTTTCAAATATCTTGCGCTGTGAAACGGATGCACATGAAACCCCTCGCATAGTTCACCGGCAAGTTTGGCAAGCCCGGTATTGACGCCTGCGATGTAGATGGGAATTTCTCCCTTGCCTCCATTCCCTTTTCCAGCAGAGGGGGAGGGCAGGGGAGCGGGCTGAAAGAACGGCGACATCAGCGTAATCTTGTAATACTCGCCGCGGTAATTCAACTTCGTGCCGTTCTGCCAGCAATCCCAAAACGCGCGAATGACTTCGATCTGCTCGCGCAGTTTCTTCACCGGCGACTCGGGCCACGGCATGCCAAACCTGCGCTCGATGTGCGCCTTGACCTGCGTGCCAAGCCCGAGGATGAACCGTCCGCCGGATTGAGCGGCGAGGTCCCAGGCGGTGTACGCCAGGTTGGCGGGCGAACGCGCAAACGAAACAGCAATCGCCGTCCCGAAGTTAAGACGCGTTGTGTGTTCGGCGATCAGAGCGCAGGGCAGGAAGGGATCGTGTTGTGTTTCCTGAGTCCACAGCGCGTCGAATCCAATTTCCTCCGCGGCTTTCGCAACCGCGGCGACATCTTTCAATCCAAGGATGGGGAGTGCGGCATCAAGTTTCATAGGGTGAGTATACAGGGAAACAGGTGGACACGTAAATAGGTAAACACATCACTGCTTGCCTTGTTTACCTGTGTACTT
>JBBITE010000009.1:66923-78037 GCA_037440905.1 Anaerolineae bacterium
TACCTGTGTACTTTCTTGCGCGTCTGCGTGGATACTTCATCCCTCCAACAAATACGCCATGATCCAATTCGTCGTGGCGTTCAATCCGTCCATGTGGGCGCGCTCGTAATTGTGCGAAGCGTCAATGCCCGGCCCAATCAGCGCCAGCGCCACATCGCCGCCCGCCCGCCAAAACGCTTCGCCATCCGACCCGTAGAACGTGTACACATCGGTCTTGTAGGGAATCTGATACTCTTCAGCGAGCGTGCGCAGTTTCTTATTCAGCCCCTCGTGATACGGTCCTCCGCCGTCCTTGATACACAACGTGGCATGGAATTCATCCGATTCCTGCCCTTCACCGACCACCGCCATGTCCACGCTGACCAATTCCTCCACCTCGGAGGGAATTCCCGCCGCCGCGCCGTGACCGACCTCCTCATAATTGGAGATGTGGAAATAAACGGTTCGCGCGGGACTAAGACCTGCCTCTGCCAACGACCGAATCGCCGCTGCGAGATTTGCCACACAAGCCTTATCGTCCAGGAACCGCGAGCGGATGAAGCCGTTCCTCACCTCCACCCGCGGATCGAACGCCACGCAATCGCCGACGTTGATGCCCAGTGCGCGCGTTTCTTTTTCGCTGGTCGTTTTCACATCCAGGCGAACTTCCATGTGATCTTCATTGCGCGGCGTTTGGCTTCCCTCCGCGCCATAGATATGCCCCGAAGCCCTATCAATCAACAGCGAGCCGCGGATCTTTTCGCCTGATGCAGAAAACACCCACACCCCTTCGGTCTCCACGCTGTTCCACTGCAGCCCGCCAATGCGGCTCAACTTCAGCCGTCCGTTTGGCTTGATCTCTTTCACCACCGCGCCGAGCGTATCCACGTGGGCGGTGAGGGCGATGGGGGGCAAACCATTCTCTACTTTCCATTTTGCGATCAACGCCCCTTTTCTCGTTCTCGATAATTCCAGTTGTTTGTACTGCGAAAGTTCCTTCTCCACGAACGCAATGGCAGGTTCTGCAAAGCCGGTAGGGGAGGGAATGTTGAGCAGGTCAACGAGGAACTTGACGAAATACTCCTGGTCTATGGCTGGTAGTGACATGGCTCTCCTCTTTATGATGTTTACACGTTTACAAGTGAAAGCGTTTGAACGTTCAAACCTGCCAACGTTCAAACGTTTAGTCCCTCGAACGCCTTTATCTTCTCTCGCCACTCGTGCGGAATGGAAATGGTTTTTTCGGCGCGGTAATCATACGTCACCATGACCACCTCGCCCTTCGCCAGCACCTTGCCGTTCTCGGCGTCCACCACGTTCTGCTCCCACGTCATGGACTTGTTCCCCAACTTCGCCGCGTGGACGCCGACCTTGATCTTCTGCCCGAAATACACCGGTTCGAGATAGGTGATATGCACATCTGCCAGAATGACGCCGATTTCCATAAAAGACTGATCCTTTGTGAAAAGCCCCAGTTCGATCATGTAAGCGATGCGCCCCTGCTCAAAATAGGTCAGATATTTCGCGTTGTTGACGTGTCCCTGGGGGTCCAAATCCCCGTAACGGACTTCGATGGGATGGTAGAAATGAAAATGGGTCATGGGCGCGATTATACACCGCTGGCTTTAGAAAATTTGTGCTATACTCGTGCCATGCCCGTCATCCGTTCTTCCGAAATTGGCGCCTATCTCTATTGCCGCCGCGCCTGGTGGTATCGCAGGCAGGGAGTCGAACCGGCAAACCAGGCTGAACTTGCCGCCGGCACTGAACTGCATCGAAAACATGGCCGTCAGGTGCTCGCCTCCTCCATCACGCGGACGATTGGAATGGCGCTGCTGATGTTCGCATTGATTCTGCTGGTGGCATATTGCACCGCCCGCATCATTTGAAAGTTTCAAGGTGGAAACGTTCGAACCTGTCAACATTCCAACGAAACATGCTCTACCTCGCTCTCGCCCTGCTCTTCCTTGCTTTCCTCTTTTTCTGGCAATCCAGCCGCCAGCGCCGAGCCGCCGGTTTGCCCGGTGGGCGCATCCTCTACACCGATACGCGCGGCTGGAACAAAGTGGAAAAGCCGCTCTTTTACGCTGCGCTCGAATTGACCGGCAAACCCGATTACCTCATCGAACAGAACGGTCAGATCATCCCTGTGGAGGTCAAATCGGGGCGGGCGCCGGAGGCGCCGTATGACTCGCACATCTATCAACTGGCATCCTATTGTCTGCTGGTGGAAAAGACCTATCACAAACGCCCGCCGTATGGCATCATCCACTACGAGGGACGCGATTTTGCAGTGGAATACACCCGCGAATTGGAAGCCTCCCTGCTCGATTTACTAGCAGAGATGAAACGGGATGAGCGTAAGGAAGAAATTCCCCGTTCGCACGAGCAGATATCCCGCTGCAAACGATGCGGCTATCGAAGCGCCTGCGACCAGTCGTTGGCGTAAGGGTATAATTCATTCGCCATGTCCGATGCGTTCATTCCCCGCCATCCGGTAGTGACAGCCTACCCCAAAATGCCCGAAGCCTTCAAAGAAGCGGCGGAAATGTCGGCTTTTTTCAAGCAAAAGGGAATAGATGCCCCGCACGGTTCGATTTACGATGAAGACCTGCGCCGGCGGGTGCGGGCGGGAGAGTTTGACCTGTTCATTATTGCCGGCGGCGATGGCAGTGTGCTGCGGGCGGGGCATTTGTGCGCCCCCAGCAGGGTGCCAATTTTGGGCGTGAACCTGGGAAACATTGGCTTTCTCATTCAGGTGGATCGCAGCGAATGGCGCGAATACTTCGAAAAACTGCTGGCTGGCGAAGCCTGGATCGAGAACCGTATGATGATCCATGCCGAACAGATTCGCGCCGGCGAAATTGTCGGTTCGTGGGATGCGTTGAATGAGGTCGTCGTTGGGCGCGGGCAAACGCTGCACCCTGTGCGCCTCACCGCCTTTGTGGATGGGCGTCAGTTGACCAGTTACGTCGCCGACGGCTTGATCGCCTCCACCGCCACCGGTTCGACCGCCTACGCCCTCGCCGCAGGCGGACCCATTCTGCCGCCCGAACTGCGCAACATCCTGCTCGTGCCGATTGCCCCGCATCTTTCTGTAGACCGTGCCGTGGTGCTTGCTGCCGGCTCGATGGTGAGCATCCGCGTCAACAGCGAGAATGCCGTGCTGAGTATTGACGGCCAGCCCTCCATTACGCTGATGGAAGACGACCGCGTGGATGTGCGCGCCGCCGATGTGACCGCTCAATTTGTGCGCTTTGGCGACCCCGGTTACTTTTACCGCAACCTGACCGCTCACATGAACGAAAACTCTTTAGGACTACCACGATGACCGAGACCTCCGTCGAAACTCTTTATTGCTATGTTCACCCCAACCGCGAAACCACCCTGCGCTGTGCTACCTGTGAGCGCCCCATCTGTGTCTCGTGCGCCGTTCGCACACCCACGGGGTATCGCTGTAAGGAATGCGTAAAAGGTCAGCAGAAGATTTTCAACACGGCTGAATGGTACGACTATATCGTCGGCTTTGTTCTGGCGGCTGTCTTATCGGGGGTTGCTGCCTTCCTGGTGACGCTCATCGGCGGGATTGGCTTCTTTGGCTGGTTCCTCATTGCCGCCGGTGCGCCCACGGCTGGCGCCCTCATCGCAGAAGCGGTGCGTTATGCCGTCCGCAAGCGGAGGGCGCGCAACCTTTTTATCACGGTTGCCGTTGGGGTTGTGCTGGGCGCGCTGCCGGTCCTGCTCTTTCAACTGGTATTCTTCGATTTATTCGGCGTCATCTTTCAAGGTATCTATCTTTTTATCGCCGTTCCGGTTGTGTACACCCGCCTCTCTGGGATTCAACTTTTTCGCTAAACCCTGATTCATGCTCACCGAACTCCACATCCAAAACTTTGCCATCATAGATAAACTCCACCTGCGCTTTGGTCCCGGCCTTATCATCCTCACCGGCGAGACGGGCGCGGGCAAGTCCATCATCCTCGACGCTGTAGTCATGCTCATCGGCGGCAAGGCTGATACGACCTACGTCCGAACGAATTCAGACGCGGCATTGGTGGAGGGGGTGTTCCAGTTGAAAGGTCCAGAAAGAGAAGCGGTGCATGAAATTTTGAAGCGCGAGGAGTTGATGGACGATCCCGATTACGTCGTCCTCTCCCGCGAAATCCGCAAAGAGGGACGAAGTGTGGCGCGCGTCAACGGGCGGACAGTGGGAGTCTCGCTCTTGAAGGAAATCGGCGCGCTGGTAGTGGATATTCACGGGCAGGCGGAACATCTTTCCCTGCTCGATTCTCGCGCACACCTGGGCTTGCTCGACCGTTATGCCGAGGTTGCCCGCCCCCTCAGCGAGTACCGTCAAACCTACCATGCCTTGCTGAACCTGCGCCGCGAATTGAGCGAACTGCGTAAAGCCCAGGCAGACGCCGACCGCCGCCTCGAAATGCTCACGTATCAGGCGGAGGAAATCGAAGCCGCGCGCTTGAAAGTGGGGGAGGATGAGGACCTGCGCAAGGAACGTGACCGTCTTGCCAACGCCGAAGCGCTGGCGCAAAATGCGCAGGAAGCGCTTGCCATCCTCGATGAAGGCTCGCCCGAAATGCCCGCCGCCAGCGACCTGCTTGGGCAGGCGGCGCAGGCGCTGACCACCCTTGCCAAACTCGACCCCGCTCAAAGCGAACTGGCGAATCAGGCGGAGGTGCTGCTCGAAACAATCTCCGAGATTGTCCATAGCGTGCGGAATTATCTGGAGGAGATCGAGTTCAACCCCCGCCGCCTGGAACAGGTGGAAGAACGCCTCGACCTGATCCATTCGCTCAAGCGCAAATACGGCGGGAGCATTCCGGCGGTGATTGCGTATGGGCAGGATGCCCGCAAACAACTTGAGATGATCAGCGGGGCGGCGGAACGGATTGCAGAACTGGAATTGCAGGAAGCCAAACTGCTCGATACGCTGGCAAAACAGGGCAATCTCCTGAGCGAAAAACGCAAATCCGCTGCCGAGGCGCTGAGCCGCGGCATCGAAGCCGAACTCGACGATTTGCGGATGTCCTCCGCCAAATTCCGCGTGGACTTTCAAACCAGACCCGACCCGAACGGCATCCCTCTGGGCGATGGCGCCCGCGTCGCCTTTGACCACAACGGCTTCGACAAAGTCGAATTTCTCATTGCCCCCAACCCTGGCGAAGGACTGAAGCCGCTGGTCAAAATCGCTTCCGGCGGCGAGACCTCGCGACTGATGCTGGGACTCAAAAACGTGCTGGCGCGCGCCGATGAAGTGCCATCCCTCATTTTTGATGAAATTGACCAGGGCATCGGCGGGCGCGTGGGCATGACCGTTGGGCAGAAGTTATGGAACCTTTCGCGTTCGCATCAGGTTTTCTGCGTGACGCATCTGCCGCAACTGGCGGTCTTTGGCGATGAACATTATCAGGTACAAAAATTGGTTCAGGGCGACCGCACTATCACCCGCGTCGAACGGCTCGACGGTGAAGCGCGCCTGCTCGAACTCTCGCAGATGCTCGGCGAAGTGGGCGAGGGAACTCTCAGGTCGGCGCATGAGTTGATGCAGGTGGCGCGCGGAATGATCAAGGGGAAGTAGAACCTGGGGAAGCGGTTTGAACCGCCGGCAATCTTGGCTTGGATTTGACAATCCAGGCCAGCAGCAATCCAAGCCAACAGCAATTCAAGCCAGCGCGATGGCTGCTTCTGCAAGTTGACATCCCTTTTGTTCGGGCGGATTATCACATCCGCACATCACCCCTGCGGCGAAAATGGCGCTGCGAATTTCTTTCTCTCTGCGGCTGCCGCCACATATCGCTTCCCCCTTGCCTTGAGCAGGTTACATTCGGCTTGTGCGCCGCATGTTGTGCAGCATTGACCATCCGGCCCAATCTCCAGCAGTTTCCCCTTCCGGACCAGCAACTCAATCATCGAGAGTACCGCCGCGGGCTGGGCATTCATGGCGCGGCTGATTTCCGAAAGGCTCAGCCCATTCTCCCGCGCTTCAAGCAGCGCCACAATCTGATTCAGCATGGATGCTTCACCCCAGCCCAAGCAGCTGCCCGCCCTGATAGATGAGGAAGGCGGCGATCCACGCGACCGCCGTTTGATACACGGCGGAAGTCAGCGCCCATGACCTGCCAAATTCATGGCGGATTGCCCCCAGCGTGGCGACACACGGCACATACAGCAGCACGAACACTAGCAGCGCAACCGCGCTCAACGGCGTGAACCTCTCGCGCAGCGCCGCGCTCAAGGCGGTATCTTCGCTGGCTGCTTCTTCGTCCACCAGATTGACGCCCGGCAGAATGCTCAACAGGATCTTCCCCGAACTGACCGCCGCATCCACAAACCCCAGACCGATGCCGCTCAACTCCTCGCCGAAAGTTGGCTGCTCCTCAACCAGCCCTTCCTCCCCGCCCACATAGACCTGACTCAGCGTGCTGACGACGATTTCCTTCGCCATGAAGCCGGAGACCAGCGCGCCGCCCGTCTCCCAATTGCCAAAACCAAGCGGGGCAAAGAGCGGAGCAATTGCGCCGCTCACCCTGCCGAAGTACGACTCGCGCTGATCGCTCACGCCCCAGGGCAGGTTGAGCAACGTCCACATTACCAGCGACGCCAGCAAAATCGTCGTCCCTGCTTTGCGGACGAATTCGCGCGTGTTTTCCCACATGTGAATCAACACGCTCGTCAGCGCCGGCTGACGGTAGCGGGGTAGTTCTAGCACGAAGGCCGAGGTGACATCGGGCTTGAGGATGGTGCGCGTGAAGACCATCCCTGCCAGCATGGCAACGACGATGCCCAGCGCATACATCACCCAGATGACCGTCCCCGCGCGTGCGCCGAAGAAAGCCAGACCAAAGACCACATACACCGGCAGCCGCGCCGAACAGGACATGAGCGGAACGAGCAACGCCGTGAGGACACGGTCACGGCGGCTGGCGATGGTACGGGTGGCGTAGATGGCTGGCACGGCGCAGCCGAAGCCCAGAATCATGGGGATGAACGATTTGCCGTGCAGCCCCACCACGCGCATGAAGCGGTCCATCACAAAAGCGGCGCGGGACATGTAGCCTGAGTCTTCGAGCAGAGCAAGGAAGAAGTACAACATCAACAGGCCGGGAACGAACACCAACACGCCTCCCACGCCGGCGACGATGCCGTCAATGAGGAGAGAGCGCGCCCAGGCCGGCGCAGAAACGAGGTCCAGAAAGAAGCGCAGCCAGCGGGCAATCGGTCCGTTGATGACCGCGTCCGTCCAATCCAGAAAGGGAGAGGAGACGTCAATCACCAGGCGGAAGACGAGATACATCACCGCAAAAAAGAGCGGCAGCCCAAGCCATTTGTGGGTGACGATGTCGTCAATGCGGTCGGTGAGGGTGATGCGGTCCACGAGCGGGCGGTGGAACGACTGACGCACCACGCCGTTGATGTAGCCGTAACGGCGGTCGGCGGTGAGCAGGTCGAAGTCATCGCCGAGCATGGACGAAACGTGCGCTGCGCCTTGTTGGGCAAGCGCAATGATCTGTTCGCCCCTGGGCATTTGGCTCACGCGCTCCAGGATGTCGGCATCGCCTTCGAGCAGTTTGAGCGCCAGCCAGCGTTTGGGGTAGCGCCCTGTATCGAATTGCAGTTCGTCGAAGGCGGCGGTGAGTTTGGCAATCTCGCGTTCGATTTTGCCGCCGTAGTCAAGTCGGAAGAAAGTGTTTGCTGCAATAGTCATGGATGTTTTACCGGAGTTGGCTTTAAGCACAACCTTGTTCTGGGGTTAGTTGTTTCGTGCAATCTGCAACACTTTGTGGAGGAGTTCGGAAATGCCCATCCCTTTGTTTGCGGCGGTTTGCACCACCGGGATGTTTCCCAGCAGTTGGGAGAGTTGATCCACATTGATTTTTGCGCCTTCCCGCTGCAGTTCGTCCGTCATGTTCAGCGCCAGTATCAGCGGCACTTCCAATTCGAGCAGTTGCAGGGTGAGGTACAAGTTGCGCTCGAGGTTCGTGGCGTCCACCACGTTGATGACGGCATCGGGGCGCTGTTCGATGATGAAATCGCGGGCGATGATCTCTTCGGGAGAGTAGGCGGTCAGGCTGTAGGTGCCGGGCAGATCCACAATGTTGATAGTGATGCCGTTATATTCGATTTCGCCTTCCTTCTTTTCCACAGTTTTGCCGGGCCAATTGCCCGTGTGCTGGCGCAGCCCCGTCAGCGCGTTGAAGATGGTGGTCTTGCCGGCGTTGGGATTGCCCGCCAGCGCAAGGGTCAGGTCAGCCATTTGCCTCTCCCTGCAGGGTCACCTCGATGTTGGCGGCTTCTTCCTTCCGCAGCGCCAGGTGATAGCCTTTGATCAGGTATTCGATGGGGTCGCCGAGCGGCGCGTGACGTTCGATCACAATCGTCTCGCCGCGCACGATACCCATTTCCACGAAACGGCGGCGTAAGGCGCCGTTGCCGTTGATTTTTTGGATGACCGCCCGCTGCCCGGGGTGGAGGAGGTGAAGTTGAATCGATTCAGACATGCAGTTCCCTTTTATTCCACAATCACAAACTCTGCCATAGACAACCCCAGCGCCACCTCTTTCCCGTTCATCAATAACGTGAGTGGTCCCTCCAGCGGCGCGGCTTCGATGACTTTGATGGTTTGTCCCGGCAGGATGCCTTTCTCTTGCAAATACTTGAGCACATCGGTCGCCGTGGCGTTCACCGCGCGCACTCTCACCGTTTCTCCCACCGCCGCCTCGCGCAGCGACCGTCCATTGAGCGGTTCGAGCATCCCCTGCTCATCGGGGATGGGGTTGCCGCGCGGGCACACCGTGGGGTTTCCCAAAAACGCCGCCAGCGCTTCGGTGACCTCGGGGGCAGTGGCATGTTCGAGCGAGCAGGCTAACTCGTAAATCTTCGCCCACTCGATTTTCAAATGCTCGAACAGGAACACCTCCCACAGCCTTTGACGGCGCAGTACATTCGCCGCCGCTTCGCGCCCCTTCTTTGTCAGCGTCACGCCTTTATAGGGCGTGTGTTTTACCAATCCCTGCTCGCTCAGGCGCCGCATCATCTCGTTTGCCGAGACGGGCGTCACACCCAGGCGTTCGGCAAGCCGCGCAATCGCCACATCGCGATCGCCCAGTTCAGCCATCGCCTTCAAATACATTTCCGTGCTTTCGCTCAAATGCGGCAGCGTCATAAGGCAACCCTTCTAAAAATCTTATGGTTGACCTTATTATTTCACCGCCCCCTGCTCTTGACCAATGACTTATGTCACAATTTTCACAAGAAGGAAGTACACCGCTTCTCTCCGCCCTGAAAATGGAACCGTCCCGAAAAACCTTTGCCTTCGGGACGGTTCGTATCTATCCAAAAATTCATTTACCCGCCCGCTGCGCCCGCTGATAAATCACCAGGCTGCTTTACGAAGCCCGCTTTGCGGGCTGTGCCGCCGGCAGGCGGCTTCGCTTGGTTAACTCGGACGTTCACGTGCGGGAGATGCCTGTTTATCTGGAACGAACGTCAACTACTTTCGCGGCGTCTTCAGCGGCGGCAGTTTATTCCCTTCGCCGCGCTTCGTCACCTCCACCCACAGCGAGGCAGCCAGTTCATAGCCGATGACGTGATCCTGCGGCTTCATCTGTAGCCGCAGCGGTCCCTTGAACGGCGCGCAGCTGAGCAGATGAAACGGCGTTCCCGGCACGAGACCCAACTCGCCGATATAGCGCAGTTTCTCCAGGTCGTGCGTGCGCACGCGGCTGATGATGCAGTCGGACCCCGAAGGCACCTCCACCAGCGGCAGGTCGTTGACGGCCGGCATCACCCCCTCCTTGGAGGGAATCGGCTCTCCGTGCGGGCAGCGGGTGGGGCGTCCAGCCAGTTCGAACATCCGCTCTTCGATTTCGTCGTTGATGCCGCGTTCGAACGTATCCGCCAGTTCGTGGGCGGTTGCCCAATCGTATTTCATGACCTTGACGAGGAACATTTCCGTCAGGCGGTGGCGGCGCAGGGCTGGCATGGCAATCTTCTCGCCTGCGGGGGTGAGGCGCACGCCGCGATACGGCTCATGGACAAGGTAGCCGTTTTTATGCAGGCGCTTGACCATGGTCGAAATAGCCTGCGCCGAGGCTTCGATGTGCGAACCCAACAGCGAGAGCGAAACCTGCTGATGATCGTGCTGCAGGCGGTAGATTTCGGCGGCGTAACGCCGCATGGCAGGGCTGACGGTCATGGAACTCCAGTGAGGTATGTTACCCTGAGCGGAGCGAAGGATCTCTGAGACAAGGTGGAGGTTCTTCACCGCTTCACGGCTCAGAATGACATCAGGTGATAGGTATCAATCAGGTTGAAAACCAACTGCAATGAGATATAAAGCAAATTTATAACAAATATCTAGAATATTGCTGGCCGCAAAATTATACTACGCCCCATTCGAAATCAGACCCCTATTGCCCTATTCGAGAGGATAAAACATGTTTCAAACCTTATCACCCCTCAGCCCCGACCTCACCCCCCGCGAGCGCCTCGCCGCCATCCGCGAAGCCTACAACGCCGACCGCTCGCAAATGACCCTCATGCTCGCCCATCAACTGCGCGTCCCCGAAGTGGACATTTTGCGCACCCTTGAAGGCGATACCGCCCGCGAACTAGATGCCTCCCGCTGGGAGGAAATCATCCGCGCCTTTGAAGCCCTGGGCAAAGTGACCGTTATTGTTTCCAACGGCGCCGCCACCATCGAAGTCTTCGGTCAATTCGGCAAGTTCAACAAGGCGCAGGGCTTCCTCAACATCCGCACCGACACGCTCGACATGCACATTCGCGGCTGGGAACTGGCTTCGGTCTTTGCCTTTCGCAAACCCAGTCATCTCGACAAGCATGAAGCACTCAGTTTCCAATTTTTCGACAAACACGGCGCAGCGGCATTCAAAGTCTTCCTCAACTTTGACGGCGGCGACCCTTCCCCCGAACTGGAAGAAAAATACCGCGCCATCATCGAACACTTTGCGCTAAAACTTTAAATCTCCTTCGTGCCCGTTTGCTCACAAAACTCTAGTTAAATTCTATGTAAATCTACATTGTCTTACGTAAATTTACGTCTAAAATTCAGGCAATCTGTCGGGTTATACAATCGCTAATCGCCAATCGCTAATCGC
>JBBITE010000009.1:78137-88998 GCA_037440905.1 Anaerolineae bacterium
CAATCGCTAATCGCCAATCGCTAATCGCTAATCGCCAATCGCCAATCGCCAATCGCTTATCGCCATGCTCCTCAAACGCTTTCAGCTCGCCCTCATCCACACTGCCGTCGCCATGACGCTCGTCCCCATCAACAGCACCCTCAACCGCGTCATGATCTTCGACCTCGGCATTTCCAAGACCCTCTTCACCCTGCTCGCCATCTTCCCCTACCTGCTCTCACCTATTCAGGTAGCCATCGGTTCCTTTTCCGACCGTCACCCCATCCTCGGTTACCGCCGCTCGCCCTACATCCTCGCGGGGCTGGTCCTGTGCGTTGTCGGCGTTGCCGTCTCGCCGCAGGTGGCCCTGCTCATCAGTGAAAACTTCACGCTCGGCATCATCGCAGGCGTCCTCGCCTTTGGTGCGTGGGGCATGGGCTACAACCTTTCCGCCGTCTCCTACCTTTCCCTCGCCTCCGAACTCTCCGGCGAAAAGGGGCGCGGCAAGACCATCGCCACCATGTTCACGCTCATGGTCATCGGTCTGATTGCGACCGGCATCAGCCTCAGCCGCCTCGTGCCGAACTTTGACCCCCTCACCCTCGAACGCGCCTTCCTCATCGTTGCCGCTTCCGCCCTGACCCTGGGCCTGCTCGGCCTCTTGAAACTGGAGCCTCACATCAGCCTTTCCACCTCACCCGCCAAAGCGGATACCTACACCCTCAAACAGATGACCGCCGCCATCACCGAAAACCGCGTGGCGAAGATCTTCTTCCTCTACCTGTTGCTGCTGCTTGCCGCCATCCTCGGGCAGGACGTGCTGCTCGAACCCTTTGCCGCCCAAGCCTTCGGCATGACGATTGAACAGACCTCGCGCATCGTCTCCATCACCAACACTTTCACCCTGCTCGCCTTCATCGTGGCGGGCGCTCTCGATGGGCGCATCAAAAAGAAATATGTGGCGCAAACGGGCAACCTTGGCGCGCTCTTCGGGTTTATCACCATTGTCATCAGCGGATTCACCGCCAGCGCCTCCGCCTTCTACATTGGCATCACTCTGCTCGGTTTTGGCACCGGCATTTCCACTATTGCCAACCTCTCGCTCATGTTCGACCTGACCGTACCTGAAAAGGTCGGCTTGTATATCGGCGCGTGGGGCTTCTCAAACGGCCTTTCCCGCCTTGTAGGTTTGCTCATGGCGGGCGTAGTGGCAGATGTGGCAACCCAAGTCACAGGCGACGCCTTGCACGGCTATCTGGTCGTCTTTGGATTGGAGGCGCTCATGCTCTTGGCCGCCGCCATCATGCTCTACCGCATAGATGTTGCCGCCTTTCAGAAGAAGGCACACGAACCTGCCTTCCTGGATAAAGTGGCGGTTGTGGCGGATTAAGCGCAGCAGGCGCTCTCCTGCGCCGAAACGGGACGTTCCCAGAATGTCCATTACGCGGAATCCTCTCTTGCGCTAGAAGATGTTTATGACCGACGAATGGCTTTCCCTCAGCGATGCAGCAAACTTGCTCGGCGTCCATCCAAGCACCGTGCGGCTCTGGTCCGACAAGGGCGTTATCCCCGTCCACAAGACGCAGGGAGGGCATCGCCGCTATAAGCGTAGTGAAATTCTCCTTTGGGCGGAGGCAAATTCAAAGTCCAGGGAGGAAGCGCTCGCGCCGGAGGGAATGATCAACGAAGTGGTGAAGAACGTCCGCATGCAGATTTCGGAGGGGCGTCTTCAAGAAGAATCCTGGTATCAAAAACTGGATGAAGAGGCGCGGGCGCAATATCGGCTGAGTGCGCGTTCGCTCTTTCAGGGAATGATGACTTATGTTGCCTCCAACGGCGCCGATGCCTCCACAGAAGCGTATGCCATTGGGTATGAGTATGCCTCGCGCGCCCGCCGCTACAACCTGAGTTATGTGGATGCAGCCAGGGCGTTCCTGTTCTTCCGCGATGCGCTGGTTGAGGCGGTGATGAGGGTATATGGCGAGGCGAACATTCCCATCAAGCGTGCCGCCGCGCTATACACCAAAATCCACACCTTTACCGACGAAATTCTCATCAGCCTGCTCGAAACCTATCGCAAACTTGAGAGCGCCAATCACTGAGAATGTGCGGATGCGTTCTGCTCTACAGCCATTATGCCTGATCCCAAACACTCCAAACGTTTCAAGCCGGGCGCTGTGATGGACAAAGTTATTCCAGCCGTGCTGATCCTGCTTGTGCTGGGTCTCGCGGCTGTAATTGTCCTCGTTATCCTGTCGCTGATAGACGCCATTCCGTCTTGATAACGTTCCAAAAGTTGATTTTGCAAACATTGTCAACTTGTTCAAACCCTGCAAGACGGTGTTTACATTCCAGTCTAAACAAGGAGCCTTTCATGAACATCCTGCCCTGGTTCTCCAGCATTGTGACCTTCATCTTTACGGCTTTGGTCTACAATCGTTATCTTCAGCGCGGGGGCCCACATTTACTGTTGTGGGCTGTCGGTTTGTTCTTTTACGGTCTTGGCACGCTGGCAGAAGTCACTCTGGGATTGACCTACAGCGCCTTCATGTTGAAACTCTGGTATCTCATGGGTGCCATGCTCACTGCCGCCTGGCTTGGCACGGGGACAGTACATCTGCTCATCCGTAAGGGCAACACCGCTAATCTCCTGACGTGGGTGCTGGCGGGTGTGTCTTTGCTGGCAGTGTTCCTTGTATTCAGCGCGCCTGTCAACAATGTTGCGTATGACATATCCCGCCCTGCCTCCGAGCAATACAAGGAAATCATGACCCGCAGCGGTCTGACCGTTTTCTTCACCATCCTGCTCAACATCTACGGCACGCTCACACTCGTGGGTGGGGCGATCTACTCTGCGTTTCTCTTTTGGCGTAAGAAAGTTCTTGCCAACCGCATGTACGGCAACATCCTCATCGCAGCTGGCGCGCTCTCTCCTGCGTTAGGCGGCACATTCCTCAAAGCGGGGCTGGTGGATTTCCTGTACCTGAGCGAATTGCTCGGTGCCGGCATGATGTTCGCGGGGTTCGTCCTTGCAACGCAAAAAGCAGATGACTGAGAGCAGGGGAGTAGTTTAACGCTATAATCGCTTCATGCTTCTCCATCTTCCCCTCATCCTCGAAACACGGCGCAATCACGCCCTCGAACACGCCACCCTCCACCTCCTCGCCGCCAAATCTCGCAATCAGCCAATGGCGGGACATTCCAACCCAACAGGCTTCTTTCTGCTCGGCGATTTTTCCACCTCAGATGTGAAAAGCGCGGCGGAGGAAGCCCTCGCCCGCCTGCGCGCCGGCGAAAGCGGACTCGCCATTCATCCCGGCTGCGGAACCAACCTCCTCACCGCGGCGCTTCTCCCTGCGACCTTTGCCTGGGCGCCGCTTCGAGGAGCCAAATCTACCCTGTGGCGTCTCCTGCTGATTCCGCTTGCCATCCTCTTCGCCGTTTTCGGATATTTCCTCAGCAAACCGCTCGGACCCTGGCTGCAGAAACACATCACCACCGAAGCGAACCCAGGCGGGATGCAGATCGTGGATGTGGTTTTGGTTCGCAAAGGCGTTCATCGTATTGTCACGAGGTAGGCAGGTAAAGCAGGTAGACAGGTAGATAGGTATACAGGTAGATAGGTCAACACAAACGATATAACCTCGTCTATCTCTCCACTCTTCACTTTCCACTCTCCACCCATTCACCCTCATGCCCAACCTCTTCTTCCTCTTCGGCAACGACGAATTTGCCATCTCGCGCAAACTCAAGGAGTTCGAGGCTGACTTCCCCGACCCCACCAGCGCCGACATGAACACCGCCCGCCTCGACGCGCGTTCAGTCAGTGACAACGATCTCAACAACGCCGTCAATGCCGTGCCGTTCCTCGCCAGGAGACGGCTGGTGCTGCTGGCAAACCCCTCTGCGAAATACAACAACCCCTCTGCAAGAAAGAAATTCCTTGAATTCATCGAGAAGACGCCCGACACTACGCGCCTGGTCATATATGAATCCGTCGAGCCGCGCGATGCCGAGAAACACTGGCTGCTCAAATGGGCGGAGAAGAACAGTAGCCTCATCCAAACCAAAGCCTTCATGCTCCCGCGCCTGAAGGACATGGCAGGCTGGATCATCAACGAGACCCGTCAGCAGGGAGGTCAGATCGAGCCGCGCGCCGCCGAAATGCTCAAGGACATGGTCGGTGTGGATACCCGTCAGGCGGGGATGGAAATTGCCAAACTGCTGGCGTATGTCAATTGGGCGCGCCCGATTACCGTCCAGGATGTGGAAGCGGTCAGCATTGTCACCTCGCAGCAGTCGGTGTTCGATTTTGTGGATGCCTTATCCAGCGGCAGCGGCAAGGCGGCGCAGCATCTTCTTCATCGTCTGCTCGAAACCGAAGACCCGTTTGCCTTATGGGGGATGGTGGTACGTCAATTCAGATTGTTATTGCAGGCGCGCGAAATTCTGGATGGGCGCGGCAACAAGGACGATGTGGCGCGGGCGCTCGGCGTGCATCCCTTTGTGGCGGAAAAGACCGCCCAGCAAGCCGCGCATTTTTCCGTCGAAACGCTCGAAGCGATTTATCGGCGGCTGCTCCAAATTGACGAGGGGGTCAAAACGAGCCAGGTCACGCTTGACCTGGCTTTGGATACGCTGGTAGTGGAATTGACAGGATAATTTCGCTGCAAGCGCTCACCCGGTTTCAAAACAACCCTTCATTTCTCCCGCATGCCAATACCGCTTTTGGGCTACCACATTTCCAGATTCAAGGTTTCTATTGCTTGAAAATGCTTGTCCCTTGTTGCCAGTGTCAGACCATGTTGTAGGGCAATCGCTGCGATCCATATATCATTTTCTAGAATTGACCGCCCTGTTTTTCTCAAGTCATCCTTGATCATGCCATACCATCGGGATGTTGCCGCATCACATGGAAGGACGACAGTTTGAGCCGCTAACTGTTCCAGTTGTTCCAGATTCTTGTCTGGTTTTGAAGATTTTCTTGCCCCATAGTACAACTCCCCTAATGCGATGCTTGGAATAAAGGTATTTTCTGCTTTTTCGAGCCGCGCCAAGACCTGGGCATCTTGTGCAAAGAGGTCAATCAAAATACTGGTGTCGAGAAGGGTGTTACCACTCATTCCCATCAATCCGCTCGCAGTCGCTTTCGATTGCATCGCGCATACGGGTTACATCTTCCAAAGAAATTCCACCCGCAAATTGAAGCAGGTGTGAACCGGGGGTGCCGCGTTTGGCAAATGCCCGCAGGGAGCGCACAAAGTCCAGCACCTGATGTTGTAAAGTGTCGGGCAGCGCTCTAACTTGCTCGACAATTTGATTTACGACAGGGGTTGCCATTTTTATCTGCCTTTCGAGTAAAACGATTATAGCATCACACTCAATACTTTGCGGAAACACCTGCTTTTCAAAACAACCGTTCCTGCCTCGGTTCATCTTCTGCGTCTGGACCCTTCCACCCGTACTTTTTCCAATCCACTTTATCTTTCACAAATACAATCCCCTCCTCTTCCAATAATTGACGCTGCCTCTCCGCGCCGGGGCGTTCGCTGATTTTTCCCTGCGCATTGATGACGCGCTGCCATGGCACATCATCGGGGCAGGCTGCCATGGCGCCGCCCACCCAGCGCGGACTGAACGCCTGATACGTTTCAAAATCCACCCCTGCGGGAATGGGCAGCATCAGCGCGATTTGCCCATAAGAGGCAACCTTTCCACGCGGAATTTTCCGCACCAGGTTCCACACCTGCTCATAATAGGCTTGCTGGTTGGGAGGGGATGGATAGCGCATGATAGGTCACTGCCAGGGCAAAGCCTAAATACAATCTCCTGGTTCAAGAGGGGAGTAGAAAGTGGAAGGTGGAGAGTGGTGATTAGAGGCTTGAAAACTCTCCGCCGCTGATGGTCTTCTCCTGTATCTGACGATTCGAGTCGAAGGTTAATTCCACTTCGATTTGCTGGAAACAGCGCCCGCTTCCCATCAATCCCTTGCGGACGAGGTAGCCGTCGCCTTCATCGTTGAGGCTCAGGTCGTTGTCGAGGTCCACGCGTCCTTCAATGACCTCGCCGCAGCGATTGCACTTCACCTGAAAGAGATAATAGCGCTTTTTCGGTTTGTCGGGAGCGCTGCTGAAAAGTTTTTTGAAGAAACCCGTCATCTCCCAAACTCCCATTTCCTCAGCACATCCATCGCCTTGTAACTCGTCAGGTCCAATTGCAGCGGCGTGATGGACACATACCCGTCCTCCAGCGCGCCAAAATCCGTGCCATCCTCGAACACGCCGGTGGGCGCCTCGCCGCCAATCCAGAAATACGGCTTCCCGCGCGGATCCACACGCGCATCGAGCGCATCGCGGTACACGCGCAGCCCCTGCCGCGTAATCATATACCCTGCCAGTTCGCTTTCCTTCAAATACGGCACATTGACGTTCAACACCACCCCCTCGGGCAGTCCGTTGGCAATCACCTTTTCCGCCACGCGCCGCCCCACCACCGCCGCCGTCGAATAATCCAGCGGACCCTTATGACCCTCCGGCGAATTTAACGAAACCGCGATTCCCTTTACCCCCGCAATGACCGCCTCCATCGCCGCCGTCACCGTGCCGGAATACGTCACGTCATGCCCCAGGTTGGCGTTGGGGTTAATGCCCGAAACCACCAGGTCAATTTCCTCTCCAAGAAACCCCAGCAGCGGCAACGCCACACAATCCGAAGGCGCGCCGTCGCACGCAAAGGCAGAGGTCCCATCGGCGAGAGTCGTTTCCCGCACCCGCAACGGACGGTCCATCGTCTTCACATGCCCCGAAGCCGACCAGTTGCGGTCCGGCGCAAACACAGTCACCTTTCCCAGTTTTCGTATTTCCTGTGCCAGCGCCAGCAGCCCCGGCGCCTGTACCCCGTCGTCATTCGTGATAAGAATATGCATAAGCCTCTACACTCCGCGATAAGCCATAAGCGATAAGCCATAAGCGATAAGCCATAAGCGATAAGCTATAAGCCATCCGCGATCAGCGAACCGCCAGCCGCGATTATAACCCTCGCGCCGGTATAATTCCTCCATGTCTTCCCGTGCTCCCCTCATGCCGCGCATTGCACTTGCCGCCTGCCTCTTCCTTCTTGTTTCGTGCGCTCCCGCCCCTCGACCATCCGCCTCTCTCCTCCTCTATCGCTTCGACCCGCCCGCCCTGCTCGAATACTCCGCAGACCTTCATCTGCTGCGCGAAATCCCCTTTTCCCTCCCGCCTCAATGCGGACTCTTCGACCTCTTCCCCGCCCCCGCAGGAGAGACCCTGCTCATCGAACTCAATTGCCCCTCCGGGCAAACGCTTCTTTTCTTCGACCTCGAAACGGCTTCTGCCTTCCAACCCTTTTCCGCCGCCGACAGCCACTTCCTCGCCTGGCAAAGCGACGGGCGCGCTGCCTACCTCAAAGTGGATTCCCTCTTCAACCCCCGCATCGTTCGCGTCCGCCCGAATGGCGCACACGAAACCCTGCCCATCTCCGAATTTACCTACGACCTTGCCGCCTCTCCCGCCTCCACTGCCTTCACCTTCACTTTCTCGCGCGGGCTGGGATATGGCAGCGAACTCTACCTCACCTCCGACGATGGGCGTACCGCGCGGCTGCTGCACGCCGACCCCGCCCATTACATTTCCTTCGTGCGCTTTTCTCCCAACGGAGAAAAAATCGCCTTTATCAAGATTCCCGATACTGCCACTCCCTTCCCTGTGGGGGAACTATGGGTTGCCGATGCCGATGGCTCGAATGCCCGCCTACTCGCCAGCGCCGACGCCGGTCACGGCTACGCTGCCAACTGGTCGCCGGATGGAACGCGCATTGCCTTTGTCGTGCGCGAAAACCCGCAAGACGAGCAGGCAAACCGCGCCAGCGAAGCGTTGCTCAGCAACATTTACGTGATCGAAGCGCAAAGCGGGCAGGTGACTCAAATCACCCGCCTTGCAAATGGCCGCGCCGAGACCCCGCACTGGTCACCGGATGGAAATACCCTGACCTTCAACGTAGTCGTAGATGGTAGAATGAGCGTGTTCCTTGCAGACCTGGTTTCGGGTGAGAACCGGCCCCTCGTAACAGAATCAGCCTGCTGTCCCGCGTGGATGCGGAAGTGAGTCCAAATGTTTCGGCGAATCCTCCTGATCCTGATTCCAGTATTGCTCCTTTCGGCATGCGGCGGCGCCTCTCCCGCGCCGACCGAAGAACCCGCCGTGAGTCAATCACCCGCCCCCTCTTTCCTTGCCGAAAACACCCCCACCGCCGAACCCGCCCCAACCCTCAGCCCTCAACCGTCCCCTTCCCCAACCGTCACGCCCACCGAAACGCCTCTGCCGCCGCTCGAACTCCCCACCGAAATTCCCAACGCCCCCAGCCTGCTTGCCTGGGATGGAGTCCCCACCTACCTGGGCGATTCCCAGCCCGGCTACGTCTTTCGTGTTTTGTATGACCCCGAAACCTGGGCGCTCACCGAAGACTCGTTTGGCTTTCCAGCCCTCGCGCACCGCGCCATTCCCTATTGTGTCATCTCTGTCACGTCCGGGCGCGGGCTGCCCCTCAATGTTTCTGTGGAGCAGGATATTTTGTACACCCAAACCGTCACCTTTTATGTGGGCACCGCCTATGAAAACGGAGTCAAAAAATTCGTCACTTATACTGGAGGCGATGGAAGAATCGTCACCGCCTTTCAAGTTTCCTTCGAAGAACAGGCAGATCAATGCCTGGCAGATGCCGAAACGGTTCTGACCACGCTCCGCTCTGTTGCCTCCTTCCAAGCCACGCCCACACCCTGACCTTCGATTCCATCCCCTTGCCGGTATAATCGCCGGCATATCCCACACCGAGGCAGACCGCCGCCCTTCACTCTCGAACCGTGACCCGACCTCTCAAACACGCTCTCACCCTGCTCCTGTTCAGCGCGTTCTTGCTGGGCGTCCGCGGCGCATCGGCTGAAAGGCCGGACGTTCCCTCCGCCGTTGTCGCGCCTTTTCTCTACCCTCCCTATCCCGGCGCTGCCTCTCAAGAATCCATCTTCGACCATTCCAGCCCCACCTACCAGTACGACTTCAAAATCATCACCTACAAAGGCGATACCGCCAACCGTAACTGTCCCGTCCCTGCGCCGCCCGGCACCCCACCCCCGCAAAACGGCGTTTGTAACGCCGGCAGCGGCGGCTATTGGTCTTACAGCCTCGGCGACTGGGTCTATTACGACGGTCACGACGGCGTGGACTACGGCATCTCCTACCGTCCCGTCTATGCCGCTGCCGATGCCGACCAGGTTGTGTACGCCGGCTGGTGGGACCCGCAAAACCACAAAATCAACCTCGGCATCTATGTGCGCCTGCGTCACCCCAACGGCTACAACACCTATTACGGTCACATGAGTTCGGTGGCAGTCCAGGCGTGTTCCACGCCCGGCTGCACCTTCATCCCGCATGGCGAAGTGCTGGGCATCAGCGGCACTACTGGCAACTCCTCCGGCCCGCATTTGCACTTCCTGGTGCGCGATCCTTCCGGCAAATCGGTGGACCCTTACGGCTGGCAGGGGAGCGGCTCCAGTCCCTGGGCGCCCCAGCAAAAGGAATCGCTGTGGGTGGCTTTCCCCGCCCTCACCTATTACGGCGCTCCAATTTACCCCTCCGGCGACCCGCTCGGCTTCCCGCCCCGTCCCTCCGGCGGCATCCTCATAGATGACGGCTCGCTCGAATTCGACGAGACCCCCGACGGCTGTTGGGCGCAGGTCAGCGCTTCCAGCGCCACCAACGGGCGCATGAGCACCGTCAAACCGCGCAATACATCCGCCACCTGCTCCGCAAAATGGCTTTTCCCTGCGGGCGCACGAAGCGGCACGTATGCCGTGTACATCCGCATTCCTGCCATCAAAGCCACCAGCGAGGGCGCCATCTACACCATCCGTCACGCCGGCCGCAGCGACAAGATCGTCATCAACCAGGCGGTCTTTCCCAACATCTACTATGTTACCGATGGCTGGGTGTATGCAGGAAAATACAACTTCACAGGCGCGGGCGGGGAATACATCGAACTCTCCAACCTTACCCAGGATGAATCCGCTTCCATAGCCGACCTCGATCTTGGCGCCGATGCTGTCCGCTTCGTCTTTCAGGAAGACACCACCTCCACGCCTCCCACGCCGGTCACTCTCACCCCCTCCCGCACCCCAACCGTCACCTCCACGCCGACCATCACCCGCACCCCAACCGTCACCCCTACGCCGACCATCACCCGCACACCGACAGCCTCCCGCACGCCAACCGCCACCCGAACCGCCACTGCCACACGCACGCCGACCGCTACCCCCACTCCTACTCGCACCCGCACTCCCACACGGACACCGACGCCCACGCACACCCGCCGTCCCACCCTCACGCCGCAATACTATCTGGTGAAGGTCTATTTTGCCAGCCGCCTGCGCTACAACGCCAACCTGCCTCCCATCGAAGTGGCAGGAAGCCGGTACGTTCGCTCGAACGCGCTTTACACCTCCGTGCTGAACGAATACTTCAAGGGCCCCGGTTCAACCGAACGCTATTCCTACGGCTGGATTGCCGTCAACAATGGCTTCACCGGCTACAGCCGGCTGGAGGTTCAAAACGGCATTGCCCGCGTGTACCTGACCGGCGCCTGCATTTCTGAAGGCAAGGACTTCAACATTGCCGACCTGATTGCCCTCAACCTCAAGCAATTCCCCGAAATCCGCTTTGTCAAAGTGTATGACCAGAACGGTTCAACCCGTGACCCGAACGGGAACAGCGATTCCGAGCCGCTCTGCCTCTCCGAATACAAAACCCCCACCCTTACCCCCCCCCCCCCCCCCCCCCCCCCCCCCCCCCCCCCCCCCCCCCCCCCCCCC
>JBBITE010000009.1:89008-89684 GCA_037440905.1 Anaerolineae bacterium
CACAGCCCCTTACCAGAAGGGCTCTACCTGTCACACCCCCTCGCACACCGTCTCCGCGTCGCCATCCCCCACCCAATACAACACCCGCACCCGCACCCCCACGCGGACGCCGCTCCCCACCAACACCCCACGTCCCACCTCCACGCCTCAGTGGAAACTCATCAACGTCTATTTTGTGGGCAGGTTTGCTTACGAAAATAACATTCCACCCTTTGAGCGTCAGGGAAGCCGCTGGGCGCGCACCAATAACCTGATAGGCTCAGCGCTGGACGAATACTTCAAAGGACCTGGCGCGCAGGAAAAATCCTACGGCTGGATGGCGCTTTACAACGGCTTCAGTGGGTACGAACGCTTCGAATTCCGCGATGGTGTGCTTCACCTCTACCTCAAAGGCTCCTGTGACCGTGCCGGTCAAACCTACACCATCGCGGACCTGCTGACTCTCACCCTCAAACAATTCCCCGAAGTTCAGTTCGTGAAAATCTACGACGAGAACGGCGTGACACAGAATCCGAGCGGCTTGAGCGATTCAATACCGCCATGTTTGATACCCTAAATCGCCGCCTTTTGTGGAGCGATTTGTGCGGGTAATGTAGGACAAGATTATGATTGTTACGAAATTATTTCCGTAATGCTCGCGTAGGGCGCGTTCTCCCTTCGGCAGGCTCAGGGCAGG
>JBBITE010000010.1:0-72712 GCA_037440905.1 Anaerolineae bacterium
GACGTTAGAGAACGCCGCTTACGCGCAGTAGAGGTAGTTTTAAAACGCTCTCTTAGAGAATACGCCCTGTCCTCAAGATGTGGGCAATCACCAGAAAAGAAAGAAGAATCTCTTTGATCTCCGTGAACTCAGTGGTGAAATCCATTGGAAAGCCTGCCAAATAAGCCATTCCCCAACGCTGCAAAATTGGCATTACCGCGTATAATTTGCACCAACTCGACGCCATAGGAAACCATAATGTCCGACTTCCCCCTTGTTGTTGAAAACTTATCCTTTCGTTACCGTGACCGTCAAGAGACGGCGATACGGAATATTTCCTTTGAAGCCAGAGCGGGCGAGATTCTCTTGATTGCCGGCGCCAGCGGCTGCGGCAAGACGACGCTCATCCGCTGCCTGAACGGGTTGATTCCACGTTCGTATAAAGGTGAAATGAATGGCATGGTGCGTGTCTTTGGGGAGGATATTTCCACCTGGAAACTTGCCCAGATTTCACAAAAGATTGGAACAGTTTTGCAGGACCCCGAACGGCAGATTCTCGGCACACGGGTGCTGAATGAGGTCGCGTTTGGGTTGGAGAACCTGGGACTGCCGCGGGAAGAGATTTTGGAACGCGCAGATGAGGCGCTCAAATTTCTGAAGATTTTCCATCTTAGAGAGCGTGAAACATTCACCCTCTCCGGCGGAGAAAAACAGAAAGTGGCATTGGCAGGCGTGCTGGCAATGCGGCCGTCCATTTTGCTGCTCGATGAGCCGCTGGCGAGCCTCGATCCCGCCTCGGCGCAGGATGCACTGGATACCGCCCGCTTCCTTGCCGACCAGGGAATGACGATTTTGATGGTGGAGCATCGAGTAGAGGATGTGCTGCGTATTCAGCCGGAGCGGGTGATGTTTATGAGCGACGGCGAGATTCGTTACCTCGGCAATCTTTCGGGGTTATCCAAAGTGGTGAACTATCACGAGGTGAAACTCCGCGCGGAAGAGATTGTGGAACGCGCAAAGCAGGATCCGCCCCCAGCGGAGATTCGGATTCTGCCCGGCGCGGCAGGCAAAGGTCCAGGGGAAGAAGCGCTGGTCAAGTTCGAGGAGGTTGCGTTTGGGTATGAGTCCGAGGTCGAGGTGCTGCATGGCATCAATCTGGAAATCCGGCGCGGCGATGTGATTGCGGTGCTGGGTCCGAACGGCGCCGGCAAGACGACCTTCGTCAAGCATGCCATTGGGCTGCTCAAACCGAAGAAGGGGCGCGTGCTGGTGAACGGGCGCGATACGAGAGAAGCCAGTGTGGCGCAAATTGCAGGGACGCTGGGGTATGTGTTCCAAAGCCCAAGCCACATGTTGTTTGCGCCGACGGTGTATGAGGAATTGGCGTTTGGTCCGAAGAATTTGAAACATCCGAAGGAACGGATCGAACAGGAGGTGAAAGAGGCGCTGCGAATTGTCAACCTTTCCGATAAAGAGCAAGACCCCCCGCTGGCGCTTTCGTTTGGCCAGCAGAAGCGCGTGAGCATCGCGGCGATTCTGGCGATGCAGTCGCGTATCCTGGTGATGGATGAGCCGACGGCAGGACAGGATTACCGCAATTACATGAATTTCATGGATTCCATCCTGCAACTGCCGACCTTTGAAGCGATTCTGTTCATCACGCACGATGTTGATCTGGCGGTGATTTACGCCAATCGTGTGTTGATTGTAAACGAGGGGCGGCTGGTTGCCGATGGAACGCCGCAGGAGGTGCTGCGCGACTTCGACCAACTCAAAGCCAACCGCCTTGTGCCGACCTCGTTGCTGGCGCTCAATCTTCAGCGCTTTGCTGAGACGGGGCGCTTCATGAGGGCCGAGGCGCTGGCGCATACCTAATTTCAAAAGAGGAGAATAGAAATGGACAAGAAACTCACCAATGTGGCACTGTCTCTGGTTGCCGTGCTGGTAATTCTGCTCTTGCTGGTTTATGGCGTAGGGAGTGTCAACGAACGCTTCCAGACCGGCGAAAACGCTGTGATGCGTTTTGTCTTTGTGGGGGTGGGGCTGCTGGCGGCTTTTCTGGTGTACTACTTTACCCGCGATCATGCGGCGTGGGAGGTAGGCACCCGCCAGGTGGTGTGGATGGCGATTGGCGCTGCGTTGTATGCTGTGTTCTCCTGGCTGTTCAACGGTACGGTGTTTGTCATCCCCTCGGTGAGCCAGGTGGCGTTGCGCCCGGCGATTGCCATTCCGATGTTTTTTGGCTATGCCTTTGGGCCGGTGGTCGGTCTTTTTACGGGAGCGATTGGCAATACCTTCGGCGATGCGTTGACCGGCTTCGGTCTCTTCCCGCAGTGGAGCATGGGGAACGGCCTGGTTGGTTTCATCGCCGGTCTGCCTATGCTGTTCGGCGATAAGAAGAAAAGCCTGGACGCGGTGTTTTGGACCGGCGGCGTGCTGGCGGTGCTGGGAGCGGTAATGTACTTCCTCAACCCCGATCAGCCCAATACGCTGTTCTACGATCCGGCCAATAATATCTTTGGTGATGCACAGATCTCGCTTTTTGCGGGCATCTCTCTGCTGGTTGGGTTTGTGCTGGTGGCTGTCGTCCGTTTTGCGTTTGGCAAGAATATTGATATTGCCGCTGCGGTCACCTGGGGCATGCTCGGAAACATCCTCGGAATTGGGTACGCCGCCATTTCCGATATTTGGATTAACGGCTATTCCCCGGTGGTTGCCATTGTGGGCGAGTTTCTGCCTGCGGCAGGACCGAACCTAATCTTTGCCGCCATCCTTGTGCCGCTGCTTGTAGTGGCCTACGCCTCTGTCCAGAGACAATCGGGCAGATAAAGCGGCTTTGAAATTCACGGGTCGGTGACGCTGCCTCCGTCACCGACCCGCCTGGTTGCTCTTCATTTGGGATTACATACATGCTTGTTGCCTGGAAATACCGAAAACGGGAAAATTCCTTCATCCAATCCTTCGACCCGCGTGCCTGGCTGATCTTTTATGCCTGTTATCTGGTCGGCTTGGTGACGTTTTGGGATGTGCGCTACCTGCTGCCATTTTTCATTTTTGCGCTGTTTGTTTTGTTTACGTCCGGCGTAAAATGGCATGAGATTCGCCGCGCGTTCTTGTTTATTGTGGGGTTTGTCTTCTTCTTTGCCATTCTCACCTTTCTGACCGGGCGAGGGGGAGTGGAGCATTACCAGCAGGAGCATTTGATCCGCCAATTCAAGGCGTCCTTTGCAATTCTCGGCTGGGTGCCTACGCTGGATATTACGGTCGAAAGAATTTTCTACGCCATCAGCCAGTTTGTGAAAGTTTCTAGCCTGGCGATTATGACCATCCTGATTCCCTATTCTCTCGACCCGCGGTTATACGGTATTACCTTCAAAGGGTTGGGGCTTTCGGATAAATTTGCCTACGCCATGGATTTGACCATGCGCTTCATCCCAACCTTTGCCCGCGACTTCCAATTGACGGTGGATGCCCAGCGGGCGCGCGGCTACGAACTGGAAAAACTCAGCGGCGGGCTGATCGAGCAGGTGCGCAAAATGGGACCGATCTTCGTTCCGGTGGTCATTCATGCCATCATCGGCAGCGAAGACATTATTGACGCGATGGATTTGCGCGCTTTTGGCGTTGGTCCGCGCACGTGGATTGACGTGTTGGAGCGCAAGCAGCGAGACCGCCTGCTCATCCGCATTGGCGTTGTGATCCTGATTGTATCGCTGGCGCTGGGGGTTTTGGGGTTTGGGAATTTCTGGGTCCCCGAAGCGCTCTTCAAACTTGCCGGCGGTTAGTTAACCCGCGAAGGTCAAAGCAGCGAAAACAAAGCGCGCCTGCACAGGCGCGCTTTTCATTTTCGACTCGGAGGGGTATACCGCTTAATGATGCCCGATATATTTCTCTCCCGCTTCGATCCGCGCGTTGAGGCGGTTTTCCTGCGGCGGGAAGGTGCAGGTGGCATAATCGGTAAAGGCGCAGGGCGGGTTATAGGCTTTGTTGAAATCAAGGAAGACTTTGCCGTTTACGTGTGCATCTGTGAAGTGATACCGCCCGGAAGGGTAGGTTGTGTCGCCGTTGGTTAAATCCATGAATTGAATGTAAAGACGGCGGTCGGGTAATTCGCTGGCGACGAGTTCGTAGGTTTGTCCGTTCAATTCGAAGGTGACGTATCCTTCCACCCGCTCATCCAGAATGGCGCCGAGAATATCGGGCATTTTGACGATGCGCGGAGTCTCGTAACGGGTGTACACCGCCGGGATGCGCCATGCCGCATCCACCGGGTACCATTCGCGGGGCGGGAAGGTGCGGCGCTGCTCGCGGGTGTTATCCCACAAGCGGATGCCCACCCCCTTTGAACGGCGGACAACCACCATGCGCATATCGTTGAAGGTGATGAAACTTGGCACATCTTCCTGGTCTGCATCCAGCAGAGCGGTTTGGGTCACCGTGCCGTTGACTTCTACCGGGATGTCGCCCTCCACATTGAGCGTGACGTTGTTGCCGTCGAACTCGAACGTTCCCAGACGTTTGGGCGCGCGGGCAGGCAGGCGAATATCACATTCCGCGTCTGAACCAATGATGTTTTCACCCACGCGGAGCCAGAACAAACCGGCCAGTGCCAGCCAGCTGTTTTCCCGGCGCAGGTTGGCATCCACTTCCTTGCGCCATTTGAGAATGTTTTCTACATAATCGTCGTTTGCCATAAGGCGATTATACCGTTTCGTGATACAGGCAGGCTTGCAATTTTGTCATCTTGCTGCGCAGCGTCATTTTTGATACATCTCGCCTGCCTCCACGCGGAAGGGCAGGGTGTTTTGCGGCGGAGCAAAAATGCAGGTGGCATACGGTGTATAGGCGCAAGGCGGGTTGTAGGCAAAATTGAAATCGAGGGTTGCCCTGCCGTTTTTAACCGGCTCGGTGTAGCAATAGCGGCTGGGCGGGTAGGTTTCAACCCCGCTCGTCCCATCGCGGAAGCGGATGAAGAGCGCGCCGTCTGCTTTTTCTGTTGCGTCCAGCCGAAAGGTCGAGCCGCCGAAGCGGAACGTTACATATCCGTCAATGCGTTCTTCCACCGTCTCGCCAAACATGTCGGTGTGCTGCATCGTTTGCGGTTGTTTGTACCGTGTGTACCGCGCGGAGATGCGAAATTGCCGTTCGATGGGAAACCACTTCAGGGGCGGAAAGTTGAAGCGTTCCTTTCGGCTGTTATCCCAAATGCGAATGGCATACCGTCCCGCATGTTCGTGGAGGACCATCCGCAGAGTTTCATCCCAGGTGATGAAACTGGGCTTCGCTTCGCTGCTGGACCTGAGGACTGCTTTTTCCACCAACCGCCCATTGACCTTCACCCGCACCCCCTTCGTCGCCATAAAGCGCGCTGTTCCACCCTTGAGTTCCACCACACCGATCAAGGTAGGCGCGCGCTCCGGCAAAACGACCTCGCACATGGGGTTCGAGCCGATCAGGTTTCTGCCTTCGTTTAGCCAAAACAAACCGGCCAGCGCCAGCCAGCCATTCTCGCGGACAAGTTCATCATACTTCCTTGTCCGCCATTTCAAAACCTTTTCTTCATATTCGCGTTCTTTTTTTGTGGACATAGCGCTCTTCGCTAATGCAACTTACCTTACTGATGTTACGCACCGTCCCGAAGGTTTCTTGCAGTATTACCGAAACCTTCGGGACGGTTTCCTGCTTGCCAATAAAGTCAACCCTTATTCTTCGAGGGTGGTAATGTCGCCTTCGGGCAAGCCTTGGGCGCGCGCTTTGAGAACACGGCGCATAATTTTGCCGGAGCGCGTCTTGGGCAGTTTTTCGACGAACTTGACCTCTTCAGGGCGGGCAATCGCGCCCAGGTGCGTGGCGACATGCTGGCGCAATTCCTCCGCCAAATCAGGGGAGGGAGCATACCCCGCCCGCAAAAGGACGAAACAATGGATGCCCTGTCCTTTGACCTCGTGCGGAAGACCAATCGCCGCTGCCTCCGCCACCGATGGATGGCTGACCAGCGCCGATTCGATCTCTGCCGTCCCCAGCCGGTGACCGCTGACCTTGATGACATCGTCCACGCGGCCGATGATCCAGAAGTAGCCGTCTTTGTCGCGCTTGGCGGAGTCGCCGGTGGTGTATTTGCCCGGGTTCTTGGACCAGTATTGAGTCACATACCGCTCCGGGTCGCCGTAGATGGTGCGCAGCATGGCGGGCCAGGGATTCTTCAGGACGAGGTATCCCTCGGTTCCATCGGGGACGGGGTTGCCGTTTTCGTCCACCACTTCGGCTTCCTGTCCAAAGAAGGGACGCGTGGCCGAGCCGGGTTTGAGCGGCACGACCGGGGTAGGGGTAATCATGAACATGCCGGTTTCGGTCTGCCACCAGGTATCTATGATGGGGCAGCGTTCCTTGCCGATGACGCGGTAGTACCACCTCCAGGCTTCGGGGTTGATGGGTTCGCCCACTGAACCGAGCAGGCGCAGCGAGGAGAGATCGTGTTTATTGGGCCAGGCTTCGCCAAAGCGCATCAGCCCGCGAATGGCGGTGGGGGCGGTGTAGAGGATGGTGATGCCGTAGCGCTCTACGCACTGCCACCAGCGGTTGGGGTAGGGATAGGTGGGACCGCCCTCGAACATGAAGGAGGTGGCGCCGTTGAGCAGCGGACCGTAAACGATGTAGGAGTGACCGGTCACCCAGCCGGGGTCGGCGGCGCACCACCAGCGGTCGTCATCCTTGATGTCGAAGACGTATTTGAGCGTGCTGTAGGTGGCGACCATGTAGCCGCCGTGTGTGTGCAGGATGGCTTTAGGTTTGCCGGTGGAGCCGGAGGTGTAGAGGATATAAAGCGGGTCTTCTGCATCCATCACTTCGGTGGGACATTTGCCGTTGGCGATGGGCAGGGCGCACAAGTCGTGATACCAGTGGTCGCGCCCGGCTTCCATGGGAACATCTTCGTTGACGCGCCTGACGACGATGACATTCTCGACGCTCGGGCAACGCTTGAGCGCCTCGTCCACGGTTTTTTTGAGTTCCACCACTTTGCCGTTGTTAAAACTGCGGTCCTGGGTGATGACCAGTTTCGATTGGCTGTCTTCGATGCGCCCCTGCAAGGCATCCACCGAGAAGCCGCCGAACACCACCGAGTGAATTGCCCCAATCTTGGCGCACGCCAGCATGGCAAAGACGATTTCCGGAATGCGCCCCATGTAGATGGTGACGCGGTCACCTTTTTGTACGCCCATGGCTTTGATGATGTTTGCCATGCGGCTGACTTCGCGGTTCATCGCAAAATACGAGAAGGTGCGGTGATCCTTGCCGTCTTCGCTTTCCCAAATCAGCGCCAGTTTGTTCTTGCGGTAGGTTTTGAGGTGGCGGTCAATGGCGTTGTGGACGATATTGACCTTGGCGCCGACAAACCACTTGAAGAAGGGCTTGTTCGAGTCGTCCAGCACCTTATCCCATTTTTTGAACCATTCCAGTTCTTCGGCTTCTTTCGCCCAAAAGCCCTGCAGGTCTTTGCGGGCGAACTCCGCCAGGGCGTCCCAATCCTGAACGGTTGCCTGCGCTACGACTTGTTCGGATGGATAATAAACTTCGCCTTCCAGTTCCTTTTGTTTGGTAGCCATGGTTTCTCTCCTCTTGATGTGTGATGTGCAACGAACGCACGCTGCGCCTTGGGGTGATATGGAATTATAGGATACTTTGGTGAAACGCTCAATTTTTTACCAAAACACCCGATTTTTGAAAACGCTACTCTGCCGCCTCGAAAACATGGCTCTTCCGTAATGAACGGGAAAGAGCCTAACCACGAAGGGTACGAAGTACACAAAGGAGAAAAGGCGGTCATTCTACAGGGGTTTTTCTTTCGTGACCTTGGTGTCACTTCGACAGGCTCAGTGCATGCCTTTGTGTTTGAAAAAGGTTTTCCCGTTAAAAACGGTAGAACCGAAAACATTCAAGCGAGCGCGAGGGCTGCTTCTGCGGGTTGACAATGTTTCTGCTCGTGCCGGTTGTCAAATCCGCACATTATCTCTAAAGCGAAGGATGATGACAGCCGCCGCGTTGAACGTTGCGCTGTACTGCTACTCGATCCAATCCAAAAACTTATACCATGCCCCTGCCAGCGGCAGAAACCACGGAAAGCCATTATACAACCCCAGCGGCGCACCGGGAAATTTGAACTGCGCAAAGGGATGCTCGCCGATTGTCCCTTTCAGCATTGCCTCTGCCACCGTCTTGCCCAAATACGTTCCCATTGCCACCCCATGCCCGGCATACCCCAGCGCATAATACATCCCCTCTTCCATGCCCACATGGGTCATCATATCGAAGGCAAAATCCAACGTGCCGCCCCAGGCATATTCCACTTTCACATCTTTCAATTGCGGAAACACCAGGGTCATCTCGCGGCGCAAAATCTCGGCGCTGCGCGCGATGGTATTCCCCGTTTCGGGGAAGAACGCCGCCCGTCCGCCGAAGATCAGGCGGTTTTCCCACAGCCGGAAGTAATTCAGATAATGTTTGTAATCGAAGACCATCCGCTGGCGGGGGAGGAGTTCGCGCGCCAGAGCGTCCGTCAGCCTCTCGGTGGCGATGATAAACGAACCAATCGGGATGATTTTCCTTTGCAGCGCGCGGGTGACATTTCCCGTATAACCGGCCGTTGCGACCAGAACCGAATCGGCATTCAGCGTACCCCTTTCCGTTTGGATAAAGAACCGCGTCCCCCTCCGCTCGAGCCTGTTCACCCGCGCCCGGGCATGGAGTCTGGCTCCGGCCTGTTCCGCCGCGCGCGCCAGACCCGCCACATATTGCGCCGGGTTCAACCCCCCGCTGACCTCATCCACCAGCCCGCCGTGATACACCGCCGAGCCGATTTCGTCCTTCAACTCGCGCGGCGGCACCAGCCGTACCGCGTGGTTGAATTCCTTGGCCATAAATTCAACTTCGCTTTTGAGACTTTCGTAATGACGGGGTTTGTTGGCTGTCAGCAAGTGACCAGTGCGCTCAAAACCGCAGGCAATGTTTTCTTCACGAACGATCTCCTCCACTAGGTTGACCGAATCCAGCGAGCATTGAAATAACTGTCTCGCCAGGTCCCGCCCGTAGCGTTTGAGGACGGTCTGCATGGGCAGTTTGAGTCCGGTCAGGGTCATGCCGCCGTTGCGCGAACTGGCTCCCCAGCCGATGGTTTCCGCTTCGAGCACCACTACATGGAGGTTGTTTTTCGCCAGCGTGCGCGCGGCGCTCAAGCCGCTGTACCCTCCGCCGATAATGGCAACGTCCACTTGTTCGGGCAGGGGGGTGATGGTGTTCTCCTCACCCGGCATTTGGGCAGTTGTCAGCCAGTAGTTGAGTTGCTGCATGTTTGGTCCTGCGGGACAATTTGTTGGAGTGTCCCGTGATCAAAAGGCTGGCGCTTGCCTGCCGCATCGTCCAAAGGCGAAGCGGGGCAGGGAATTGTGGAAGAGGAGAAAGTGTGCAGCCTTGCGTTGTGTTACGCCAGCAGGTGTTTCCAATCCAATTCCTGGACGGTTTTGTGCAGGCGGTGATCGTCTTCGACGGTGATGCAGGTCAGGTCGGTGAAGAGTTGCTGGGCAATTTCGCGCACGGGTTCGAGCGGAACCACGTCATCCTGCGTCCCGTGGATGAGGATGGTTGGAACAGAGACCGGTTCGAGGTCCAGGTAAGAAGCGAAGGGATCGCGCAGCAGGGCAGGGGCAAGCAGGATGAGTTTCCGCACGCGCGCCGGGTGTTTGCAGGCGTAGATGGTTCCCATCAAGCCGCCGAAGGACGAGCCGATGATGGTCCAATCTTGTTTGGGAGCGAGGAGCGGCTCCAGTTGGGTCATGCGCTCTTCGAGGGAGCCTTTGAAGTCGGGGGTGAGCATGCCGGGGAACCATTCACGGAAGAGGCGCGCTTTGCCGCTATTGCTGTCGCTTTCGAGCCCATGAAGGTAGATGAGGCGGCTGGTGTCCATGTTACCTTTCGGCGTGTTTTTGCATTTGGAAGAGGATGACCTGCACCAGTGCGCCAATGACGAACAAACCGCCGCTGGCAAGGATGCGCGCCGTGCCGAACAAAGGCAGGACGCCATAGAGCAGGTAGGTGCCTATCAGGGTGGAGACGAGGATGAGCGCCCATTCTTTGAGCAAGCCGATGAAGACGGCGCCCAGCACGCTTCCCACCACAAAGGGAAGGAGGAGGAAACCGGCACTGCGTGAGGCAAAGTATTCATTGAAGGCAAAGCCGCCGATGAGAAAGCCGCAGACGTAGAAGCCTGTGTCTTTGTTGAGGAGGGTCAGCACGGCGCCGAGGATCGCCAGGGCGAGGACGAAGGCGGTATCTGCCCAGCCGGGCAGGGAGGGCGGGAGGAGGAAGGTCAGGCGCATGCCGAGAAATGCCGCCATCGCCGCGGAGAAGAGAAAACTCAGTTCGCGCCCCAAAAAGAGGATGATGATGCCGGCAATGGCTCTGATGGTAATGGGGTTCACGATGCGCTCCTTTCCTTGTGTTTTTGGCTGCGCAGAATTTCGCGCAGGCTGGCCTGGAGGTCCGGCGGAAGGTCGGGGGACATGCGTCTCAATGATACCGCAGGGAGCGGGCTTTTTGCCCTGGCGATGATTTCCTGAAGGAAGAAGATGGTTTCCTGGGGGGATGCCTGGTAGAGCGCTTTGAGGAGCTGCTGAAGGTCGTATTGCAGCGCGGCGGGCGAGGCTTTGAAGATCGGTTCGACGATATCCAGCACGGGGGGGAGGTTGTCGAAGGCGGGGGATTGGACGAGCGGCACGAGCGCCTGAATGCCGTTCGACCACATGCGCTGGCGGGCGGGGTGAAGCCATTCCTTGACGAGGGTCAGGAATAAGTCCGGCGTTTCATTGCGCAGGCGGGTGAGGCTGGTGGTGAGCAGGGCGGCGCGCACCTCGGGGTCGCGCACTTGTTGTGTCCAGGCGGTGAGGCGGGCGAGCAGGCGTTCCTCCTGCGGCGGGATGCGCCCCAGCAAAAAGGCGGCGAGCAGACGGGTTTCCAGCCAGCCTTCGTCCCAGAGGGCATCGGCGAGTTCGAGCGCCTGAAGCGGGTTTTGTTCTGCCAGCGGTCCCAGTTCGGTTTCGATGTGGCGGAGGACGACCGCCGGCGTTCGATAGGTGGGGAGGACGGAGGAAGGCGCCACGCTCTGGCTGCGCAGCGTGCGGTTGACGTAGTAATCCAAAACCTCGCGCAGTTCGCGCACGAAACCGCCAGGCTGGTCGAAGAGGTCCTCCAGCCGGGCGGTTTGTTTTTTGAGACGGGCGAGGTCTATGGCGGGCATGAAATAGTGAAGAGTGATCAGTGACTGATGACTGGTTAATACGCTCTGCCGAACAGCACTTTCTTTTCCGCCTGGTTGCCGCACACGATGCATTTGCCTTTGACCTCGGGCTGCCCTTCGAGCGGGATGCAGCGGGAGGTGGCTTTGGTATCTTCCTTGATTTTGGCTTCGCAGGTTTTATCTCCGCACCAGTAGGAGAACGCCCAGCCGTCGGCAACGACTTGTTTGAGTTCGTCGTAGGTGCGGGGGTCGTGGATGTTGGCGTCGCGGAATTGGGTGGCGCGCTTGAGGAGAGAATCATGAATCTCAGACAGGAGCCCGCTCACGGTCGAGGCAAGAGCCGCTTGTGAGACGAAGGATTTGCCCTCGCGTCCGGGCATATCGCGTCTTGCCAGGGCAACCGTGCCTTTTTCCACATCCTTGGGTCCGATCTCGATTCGCAGCGGGACGCCGCGCATTTCCCAGTCGTTGAATTTGAAGCCCGGCGTCACGCCTTCGCGGTCGTCCATTTTGACGCGGATGCCGGCAGCTTTGAGTTCGGCAAAGAGTTTGTCTGCCGTTTCCATCACTTTGCCTTTTTCGGCGTCGCTTTTGTAGATGGGAATGATAACTGCCTGGAAGGGCGCAACTTTAGGCGGCAGGATCAGCCCCTGATCGTCGCCGTGTGTCATAATGATGGCGCCGATCATGCGCGTGGAGAGACCCCACGAGGTGGTGTAGGCGTATTCGAGTTTGTTTTCCTTGTTCAGGAATTGGATGTCGAACGCTTTGGCGAAGTTCTGCCCAAAGTAGTGCGAGGTGCCCGATTGCAGCGCGCGCTTGTCCTGCATCATGGCTTCGATGGTGGTGGACATGACCGCGCCTGCGAATTTTTCGGTCTCAGTTTTGATGCCCTTGATGACCGGGATGGCGCAGTCGTTGATGGCGAAGTCGGCATACACATCGAGCATGCGGAAGGTTTCTTCCTTCGCTTCTTCGGCGCTGGCATGCGCGGTGTGACCTTCCTGCCAGTAGAACTCGGCGGTGCGCAGGAAGAGTTTGGTGCGCAATTCCCAGCGCAGTACCGAACCCCATTGGTTGATGAGGATGGGCAGGTCGCGCCAGGATTTGACCCATTTGGAGTACATGTAACCGATGATGGTTTCGGAGGTAGGGCGCACCACCAGCGGCTCTTCCAGTTTTTCGCCGCCGCCGTGAGTCACCACCGCCAATTCGGGGGCGAAGCCTTCCACGTGTTCCTTTTCCTTTTCAAAGAACGACATGGGGATGAGCGTGGGAAACGCCGCGTTGACGTGACCCGTCTCTTTGAAGCGGCGGTCGAGCCCGGCTTGCATGTTTTCCCACAGCGTCCAGCCATAGGGTTTGACGACCATACAGCCGCGCACGGGAGCATAATCTGCCAGGTCGGCTTTTAGAACCAGTTTGTTGTACCATTCTGCAAAGTCTTCTGCGCGGGTGGGTAATTTATCTTCAGCCATTTTTTCCTCAAATATATTCAGAGTTACAGGTTTTCAGGTTTCAACCTTCCAACCTCTACTTTCTACTTTCTACTTTCCAACTTCTCCACGGCAGTTTTCACATCCTTCGCAAACAGCAATAACTCGCGCTGGTTTGCAGGTATATAAGTGTGCAATGCCTTGAAAAACTGATCGAACGTGGACTGCCAACCCCGCCCGACCAGTATCAACGGGCTCCGGTGGCGGGACTCCACAAGCATGAGATTCCACATCAGGGTGATTTCGGTCAACGTGCCGGGACCGCCCGGCAGCGCAATCGCCGCATCGCACTCCCGCACCAGCACCTGCAGCCGTTCCATCAGGCTGTGCCGTCGCCGTTCCTCCCTCACCCAGCGATTGGGCTTGACGGGCCTCCACACTTCGATTTCATCGCACGTCACGCCGATGACATGTCCGCCCGCTTCATAGGCGCCGCGCGAGACCGCCTCCATCGTGCCGATATAACCGCCGGTCAACACGGTATGACCGCGTTGCGCCAGCAGCCGCCCCAAAAGCAGCGCTTCTTCGTAGGCGGCATCGCCTTCCTTTGGTTGTGAACCACCAAATACAGAGATGTTCATAATTTCAGTGATCAGTTATCAGTGATCAGTATCCCAGGCGCGGGACTTGTTCACTTCGAGTTTTTTCAACACTGCCTGTTCCAGGTCAATCCCTGAAACCGCCGCTAATTGCAGAAGGTAGAGAGTCACATCTGCCAGTTCGCTTCCCAATTCATCCTTCTCTTTGACCTCATCGGTGAATTGGAAATGCTCCAAAATCTCCGCCGCTTCGATTGCCAGCGAAATTGCCAGATTGCGCGGCGTCTGCGGGCGTTTACTGTCTGCCGCGTACCAGCCTTTCGAGCGAACAAAGCGGTGCATTTCATCGGTGAGTTGTTTAATGTCCACGTCTTTTCACCTTCCACTTTCTATCTTCCTCTCCGCATCGAAAAAAAACGGCTCGCCAGAGTCTGGGAGCCGTTCGCGGGTGCATCGAACTGAACCTAACCAGACCAGGCAGGCTTATGGTCACCAGCAGGGGACGGCAGCGGGTTCAGCATCATCATACAATCCTCGAGCGATGCGCCGATTATACCTGAAAAATAGGGGCAAGTTAAAGCCGTTGAGGGTAAAATGAACCGCGGGCGCTTCCCGCCTCTCTTTTGGATATGAACCTCAAATCACAACTCGAAACCTCTCTGGACTCCGGACAACTTCGTCTTCTGCACCTCATCGCAGACGAAGCCTCCCGCAGCGGAGCGCCGCTCTACATCATCGGCGGTTCCGTGCGGGACCTGATTCTTGGCTCTGCCATCAAAGACCTTGACCTCACCGTGGAGGGGGATGCCATCACCCTGGCGCGTGCCCTGGCAAAACGTCACGGCGGCAGGGTGACTGCCCATTCCAAATTTGGTACTGCCAAGTGGTTCTTGCCCAAAGACCTGATCTCCGCCTCGCGTCACAGCGTGGACCTCATCTCTGCCCGCTCCGAAACCTACAAACATCCCGTCGCCCTGCCCACCGTCGCGCCGGGCAGCCTCGAAGATGACATTCGCCGCCGCGATTTCACCATCAACACCCTTGCCATCCGTCTCGACGCCGCTCACTTTGGCGAATTGCGCGACGACCTCGGCGGCTTGGACGATTTGAAACAAGGCATTATCCGCGTCTTGCATGCCCAATCGTTTGTGGATGACCCCACGCGCATCTACCGCGCTGTGCGATATGCAGGACGGTATGATTTCAAAATTGCCGAGAACACACTGGCATTGATTCCCGAAGCGCGACCCCTCATCTCGAAACTCTCCGCCCAGCGCATCCGCCGTGAACTTGACCTGATCCTCGCCGAATGGAACGTTGCTTCCATCCTTGCCCGCCTCGCCGACCTGGACCTGCTTCATCCCATTCACCCCGCCCTAACCTTCGACGCCGACATTCGGGAGCGAATGTCAAACCTGCACACCTATCGCGGATTGCAGCACCTCTCTCCTTCGAACATCACCAGCGGGGAACAAATGCACACCTCCGATCTCGGCTGGCTGCTATGGCTGATGTCCCTTTCGCAGGAGCAGATTGCGGCGTTGAACGCCCGCCTGCACTTCACCGCAGATTTGCTGGCTTCCCTGTTTGCCGTCTCGAAAATGTATGCACGGCAGTCTTCCTTTATTGGCTTGAAGCCCAGTGAATGTGTGCAGCAATTGGAAGCCTACCCCCTTAGCGCGGTCGAAGCGATGGGATACGCCGCCCAAGACCCGCGTGTGAAGGAATGCTTCGATGAATACATTACCAAATGGCGTTATATCAAACCGCATACCAGCGGCAGCGATTTGATGGCGCTTGGCATCGCACCGGGTCCACGCTATGCCATCCTGTTGCGCCGCCTGCGCAACGCCTGGCTGGACGGCGAAGTGAAGACGTTGGAAGAAGAAAAAGTCCTCTTACAGACCCTGCTCAAAACGCCGTCTTCGTGACACATCCAGCCGCCGCAGAGGCCGCACCCCCCAGCCTTTTGACGGTGTTTTCGGGAGTTGGCTCAGCAGAATTACGACACTGCCGAATGGCCCCGGATAGTTACCAGGCGCGTAACTCATCCTGCTATAATGGGTTGGGAACTTCAAATGTCTGAGCATAAAACGAAACCGCTCCAATTTCCCTACCGCTTGCGCGAACCTTTCCTCTCCACACCGGAGTTAGCGTTATTTCGCGTACTGCAAAAGATGGCGGGCGGGTATTACGTGGTCTGTCCCAAAGTGGCGCTCAATGACATTTTTTATATCGTCCGCCCCAACGAAAACGTCCACTTCTTCAACAAGTTCTTTCGCAAGCATGTGGACTTTTTGCTCTGCGAACCCGAAAAATTCAAACCCGCCATTGGAGTGGAGTTGGTAAAACCCATTGCGCGCAGCGAAACCCGCGAAACCGATCAATTCATGGAAGACCTTTTTCTCAGCGCAGGGCTTCCCCTGGTGCATGTCCCCTCCAGCGATGCGTATTTCGAAGATGACCTGGAAGAACTGATCAAACTGGCGGTCCTAAAAGTGCGGGAGGCGCGTCCGCTTCGCGCTGCGGCTGAAGCGGACGCGGTGCCGATGTGCCCCGTGTGTGGCAAAATGATGGTGCTGCGCATCCATCGCAGCGGTCCTCAGGCGGGAAAGACCTACTACGGCTGCATGGACAGCCCCAGATGCGTCGGCATGGTGGAGATCGGCTGATGGCGCTTCAAGAGTAATGTCGCTTCAGTTCGGATGCGTATTTCTTGCCGATCACGTCCCGATTTTCCATCAGCCAGTCTTTGAAGCAGATTTTCCCCCGCGCCGCCTCTTTCGAAACCAGCAAATTTGCCATCAAACCATCCACTTCCTCGGGGGTAAGAACTACATCGCCTACAAATAGACCAATCAACTGCGCCGCAGCCAGCGCCAGCCGCGGCGGAATGGAAATCACCGCCCGCCGCACGCCAATCGTTTCAGCAATCAACCCCACCAATTCCTTGAACGTGTAAGAGTCGAGTCCCACTGCATCTATGATCGAATTCTCTTTGTCGTACACGGCTTGCACGGCAAGGTCAGCCAAATCATCCACATGCACCGGCTGAATCCCATACGACCCGTCGCCGGGGATGAAAAAGACGGGAAAATGCCGCAGCAGAAACGCGATATTGTTGATAAGAATATCTTCCCCGCCGCCCACCAGCACCGTAGGGCGCAGAATCGCATACGACATCCCCGATTCGACCACCGCCTGTTCGTTGGCGGCTTTGCCGGAGTAATAGGGCAAAGGTGAATCTGCCGAGGGGTTGGCAATGCTGATATGAACCACTCTCTTTACCCCGGCGGCTTTGGCGGCGCGGATCAACTTCCGAGTATTTTCAACGGCGCGCGGCTGGGTATTTTCTCCGCGGTCGAAGCGCACCCAATACGTATTGACCAGTACATCCGTTCCCTGCAATGAGCGGCTCATACCTGCTTCGTCGAAATCGAGGGGGTAGGCTTTCACCTTTCCCGCGAACGGATCGGGGCGGTTGGGGTGTCCCGTCAGGGTGATGACCTGCTCGCCGCGCGCCAACAGCCGCTGTGTGATGTACTTTCCCGAATAACTAAACGCGCCTGTAACTGCAATCTTCATTGTGCCTCTTTATCACTTCAATACACTCAAAATCTTCGTCACATTCGAAAGCCCCAAACTTTCCAACCGAATGACCGCCTTCGCCAGGCTGTCAATCGCATCGAAAAACTCCTGTAGCGCTTTGACTCTCTCATAGACAAAGTTCCATTCCTCATCTTCCACCCAGTTCTCTTCGAGCGCGGTCAGCGTCTCTTTGACCGAACGCACCGCGCGGTCAAACTCCGAATTTTGCCGCTCCTGCAAAATCGAACGGATGGCGGCGTAGAAATCCGTCTCGGCGGTGTAATAATCCTTGCGGTCGCCGAGTTTGGAGGAGCGGTGTACCAGCCCCATCCGCGCCAGCGTGCGCACCTCCGTGCTGACGGCGCCTTTCGTTAGCCCGGTTTGTTCCGCAATCTCATCCAGCGAAAGCGCAGCAGGGGAGAGGTAGAGCACGGCAAAGATCGCGCCCATGCCTTTGGGAAAGCCCCAAAACCGACTGATTTGGCTGAGACCTTCCGTGAAGTCTTTTTTGATTTTGTTCAGTGATTGTGTCATATGGTTTATTATGTTTGTTTAGTAATTACTAAATGAAATATACAACACGAGACGGTATCTGTCAAGGTAAATGTCTGCGCGTAGGCAATATCCTCAAAAATAGGACAGAAAGAGGAAACCCAGGAGAATTTACCGCGCTTGAGGTTTTCCCCGCTAATTGGGCAAACTCACATCCGCTTCATTCCCTACGGGACGGCTGATTCTGCTTCGTGTAGTTTGGTCTTCGGAAACGGCGTTTTCTGCCGTAACTGCCTCCCTGTCACTGCGAGCGAGCGCAGCGAGCGTGGCAGTCTCCCCGCAAGTGCTGGAGATTGCGCCTCGGGCGAGCCTCGGCGTGGCCCTTCGGGCTGGGTCTCGATACGGGCTTTGCCCTACTCGACCAACAGCCCTTGCAATGACACACAGCGGCAGGTTTCTTCCCCCTTTTGGCTGTCGGTAGGTAGTTACTTTCGGCTGCTTTTAGATTTAGAGGGGAGCGTAACGCCGGCTTGTGGTCCGCGCCGGGCGGTTGGTTTCACCGCTCTCTCTCAGGGGGCCGGGTAAAACTGGCGGAAGAGTTCTTCTCCGCTTTTGCCCCCGGCGCTTTCAAAGAAGCTCTGCAGCGGCACGCGGAAGGTAATGTTTTCGGATGCGCTCTTCTCGAACCTGAATTCGACAAAGCCTGCTTGTGGACCCGCGAGGTCCTCCGGTGGGACACCATCCACAATCAGCATGACTTCGTACATCCAATCGCCGAAGGTTTGATAATCATCCAATGTTTCGACGGTGAAGGTGACGTAGAAGTCAGTTTCCATAGGGCTGAAGCGGACGACTTGACCGTTGGCGTCTATGCAGTTTTCGCCATAGGCGGCGGCACGCGAGACGGAAGCCGGGATGATGGATTGGATCATCGCGTTGAGTTGGGCGGTCAGGTCGGGGAGGTCGCTGGTTGCCCATTGGTAGGCGCAGGGCGGCTCGGAGGCGAGCGCCAGGGTAGTGGGGGTGGGAGGTTGGGCAGGGAAAGGCTGAGGTGTAGAAACGCTCCCGGAGCAGGCAGCCAGGATGAGGGTCAGAAAGAGAAGCGTGAGGGGTTTCTTCATTTCAGCAAGTCAGCAGCGGCGGCAGCCATCAGCGCTACGCCGTTGATGAGGGCTTGCTCGTCAAAGTCGAATTTGGGATGATGGTGGTTGTAATTGAGATTTTTTTCGGCGTTTGCCGAGCCGATGAAGAAGTAGCAGCCAGCCGCTTTTTCCTGCATGTAGCCCATGTCTTCGGCGCCCATGGTGAGGTAGGGGTTTTCGGCGATGGGGGTTTCGGGGAAGAGGGTGTGTGCCGTGCGCAGAACGCTGGCGGCGGCTTCTTCGTTGTTGATGACGGGGGCGGTGACTTGCTGCATTGTGATTTCGACGGCGCAGCCCATGGAGGAGGCAATGCCGTGTACGAGTTGTTCGAAGCGTTCGAGGACGAGTTGGCGCACTTCGGGGTCGAAGGTGCGGATGGTGCCGCTGAGTTCGGCGGTTTGGGGGATGATGTTGAAGGCGGTGCCGCTGTGGAGGGAGGTGACGCTGACGACGGCTGGTTTGAGGGGCGGCACGTTACGCGAGACGATGGTTTGCAGGGCGGTGGTGATGTGGGCGGCGCAGATGACGGGGTCGGTGGTGGTTTCGGGGGCGGCGCCGTGACCGCCTTTGCCGGTAAGTTTGACGGTGAAGAGTTCCGCGCCCGCCATGACGGGTCCTTTGGCGACATGAATCCAGCCGAGGGGTTTGTCGTTCCAGAGGTGCAGGGCGAGGGTCTTTTCGACTTTGGGTGAGTCGAGCACGCCGTCGCGCATCATCATCAGGGCGCCGCCGACTTCTTCGCCGTTGGTGCCTTCTTCGGAGGGCTGGAAGCAGAATTTGATGCTGCCTGCCAGTTGGTGTTTATGTTGGTTGAGGATTTTGGCGACGGTCAGGCCGATGGCGGTGTGACCGTCGTGACCGCAGGCGTGCATGACGCCGGGGGTGGTGGAGGCGTATTCGGCGCCGGTCTCTTCGGTGATGGGGAGGGCGTCCATGTCGAAGCGGAGGAGGATGGTTGGACCGGGTTTGCTGCCTTCGAGGTAGCCAACGACGCCCGTTTTGCCGACGCCTTTGGTGACTTCGATGCCGAGTGCTTCAAGTTCTTTGGCGACGATGCCGCTGGTGCGGATTTCCTGGAAGCCGAGTTCGGGGTGGCGGTGCAGGTCGCGGCGCAGGGCTTGGGTGTAGGGGAAGAGTTGTTTTGCTTGTTCGAGGAAATTGGTCATGGTTTTCTTCTGGTGTGGTTGGGGGTTGGGGGGAGGAGGTTGAAGGTCGAAGGTTGGAGGTCGAAGGTCAAAGGTCGGACGTCGAAGGTCGGGTATTGCAGGTTGCTTTTGATGTGGCTTATTGGTATTTCACGACTCTGAACTTTTCTTCGTAGCGCGGGTTTTCTGGGGTGCTGTCTTCGGTGCGGCGGGATTGGAGGCGTTCGATAAGTTTTTGAGGGTCTTGTACCTGGGTTTTGTGCTGGAGGATGGCCTGGATTTTGGTTTCCCAGGTGTCGGTGACATCGAGGGTGGTGTTGGGCTGGCTGGTGAGGGAGCACCAGATTTCTTTGGGCATGTGCGGCTGGAAGCCTTCCTGGAGCAGTTCGGGGAAGTAGACGGGGTTGCCGGCGGCAGGGAAGACGGCATCGAGGACGACCTGGCCGGCGGCGCGATGGTCGGGATGGTTGATGCCGTAGGTGGCGAAGAGGTTTTGGGGGTCGCAGGTGACGAGGATGTCGGGGCGGTGGCGGCGGATTTCGCGGACAACTTCGCGGCGCAGGTTGAGGTCGGGGATGAGGTAGCCGTCGGGATAGTGGAGGATGTGGACGGCGTGAGCGCCGATGATTTTGGCGGCGGCGGTTTGTTCTTCGTGGCGGATGGCGCACAGGCGGTCGGGGGTCATGGAGGGGTCGGTGGTGGGGTTGAAGCCTTTATCGCCGCAGGTGAGGAGCAGGTAGGTGATGTGGTGGCCTTCGCGCGCCCATTTGGCGAGGGTGGCGCCGCAGAAGAATTCGGGGTCGTCGGGATGGGCAAGGATGACGAGGATGCGTTGAGGGGAGGTCCAGGTTTCGGGTGGCATGAGGCGGTTGGCGAGGATCAGGCTGAGGCGGGGTGTGAAGCGGGGGTTATGAGTCTTGAGCGCCTGTCTGGTTGTCTCGGGTCAATGGGCTTTTTTTGCCGCAGGTGCATCCATCGGTGTTGTGGCGGTCGCAGGGGGCTTCGGCTTTGCGGCGCAGGGCTTCGAGTTCGTCCCAGGGTTGGAGGTCGTCGCGGGAGAAGGTTTCGCGTGTGCGTTTGCCTTCCGCGTCTTCGATTTGGACGATGACCTGGTTGCTCATGGGAAGCACGTCTATCACTTTGCCTTCGCCTTTGGGGGTGATAACTTTTTTGTTGCGTTTGGGTAATTGCTTGCGGGCTTCGACGTATTGTTCGTATTCGTAGATGAGGCAGCAGCGCAGGCGCCCGCACATGCCGGTGATTTCTTCGGGGGTGAGGGAGATGCCCTGTTCTTTTGCCATTTTGATGGAGATGGGCGAGAATTCGGTGAGGAATTTGGAGCAGCAGCGGGTTTCGATGCCGCAGGCGCCCATGCCGCCCAGGAGTTTTGCCACGTCGCGCGGACCGATTTGGCGCATTTCGATGTGTGTGTTGGGGTAGAGGTCGCTCATGTCTTTTTTGAGCGATTTGAGGTCGGCTTTGTCGTCGCTTTCGGTGCTGTAGAGGAAGGCGAGACGTGTGCCGTCGTAGTTGTATTCGGCGGCGATGATTTTGATGTCTTTGAGGCCGAGTTCGGCGGCGCGGGCGCGGCAGTTGATCATGGCTTCGGTTTGTTTGGCTTGCCAGGTTTGGAGCAGGAGCAGGTCGCGCGGGGTGGCGCGTCGGTCCACGGACCTCCAGCCGCCCTCCGGTTTGGGAGGGAGTTCCTGCATGATTTGCACTACTTCGCCGAGGTGTTTGCCGCGGGAGGTATCTACGATGACATGTTCGCCGATTTTTACGTCGGGTACGGCGGATGAGTCGAAATGGTAGATTTTGCCGATTTTGGTAAAGCGTACACCGATAATCATTTTGTCCATGGGTGGGAATTATACCGTATGTGTTCTGCACGCTTTTGCGAGAGTGGTTTTGTGGGGGTGGCTCATTGGGTGGGGGCACAAGATAAATCTTATGCTACGAGGTTGTTCGATTCATTTGTTAATCCGCAACGTGTCTGGGCGATGCCTGTTTATCCCGAACTTTTAGTCACCCTGAGGTGAGTGGCATCAATGGCAGGCGGCGGTCCACCGTGCTACAATAAATATAGAATGGTTCGTCAGGGTTGAGGCAGGTATTTGCCTCAAGTTGAAGCAGGGAGGAGTTTATTCCACGATCAGGAGTGCATGATGAGCAGAGAAGACAATATTCGGGAGATTTTGGAAGATGCTGTACGGGAAATTGTGCAGGCAGATGACAACCCGCGCACCTGGCTTTCGTGGGTGGTGTATCTGCTTTCCAAATTGGAGGAAAAGGGGGCTCAGCAGGGGACAGTAAGCCGCGCTGCTTATGTTGAAATGCTGGATGCGCTGATGGATGAGATTCGTAACCGTCAGCGCACAGGCGGTTGGAATTGAGTTTCCTGCTGGGGCGCAAGAGATTGCGTTTTTCCAAATGAGTCCAGCAATTCAACTCTGGTGTTTTGGGACGCGGCATGAAGGTTGCTGGTCATGGGCGGGGGTGCAAGATAAATCTTGTGCTACGAGATTGCTCGAGGAATTTGGCAGCCCGCACTATTCCCCCGCCAAACTATCGAATTCCCTCGATGCTTTGATGGTTTTTGCGAGAGAGATGCTGGCTATCCCGATGAAGCGGCTGCGCCGGGCGGGTTGACGGGCAGTTGCAGGTAAAAGGTGCTGCCGGTGAAGTTCACTTCGTCGTGACCGGCGCTCTCTGCCCAGGCCTTGCCGCCGTGCGCTTTTGCCACGCCTTTGACGATGGCAAGTCCCAACCCCGGCCCGCCGCCTTTGAAACTGGTTTTGCCGGAGGAGTGCAAATCCACGCTTCCTACCTGATAGAATTTTTCGAAGATTAATTCGAGGTGTTCGGCGTCTATGCCAATGCCGCGGTCTCTGACCGCCACTTCGACGGCGGGTGCGCCGTTGTTCATGCGGATGGGACGGGTGGTGATGAGGATCATGCTTCCATCGGGCGAGTATTTGATGGCGTTGATGATTAACTGGTAGAGCGCCTTTTGAATCAAGCCGGGGTCGCCGTTGATGATGGGGACGCCTTCGGCATGCTGGGCGTAGATGCGGATTTTGCGCTCGGAGGCGGCTTTTTCGAAGTTGTGGATCAGGTCATCTATGATGCGCTTGAGGGGGACGGGTACGACGGCAATCTTGAGGGTTTCAGTGCCGATGCGGCTCACATCCAGCATGAGATTGACGACTTCGTGGATGCGTTCCGTCCCTTTGAGAATGCCCTGAATGACTTCTTCCAGTACTGGGGTGGCGCCGTTGCCTGGCAGGGTGCGCAGCACGTTGACGTAACCGTTTAGCACCGTGAGCGGGGTACGCAGTTCGTGCGCGGCTACCTGGATGAATTCCATTTTGTTGCGGTCCAACTGACGCAGCACTTTGTTGGACTTTTGCAGTTCTTCGATCATGGTCTGGTCGTTGGCGCGGATGCGGTCCAGGGTGATGCGGATGATGTCCATCGCCATGTGAGGGCTGCGGCTGAGGATGGTTTCGAAGTCCTGTTTTTCCATTTCCAGCACGGTGCATTCGGTAATGGCGCGCACGGTGGCGGCGCGGGGGGCATTTTGAATCAGCGCCATTTCTCCCACCATGTCACCCCGTTGCGCCACCCGCAGGAGTCTGTCTTCTTCGCCTTCGATCATCTTCTTGGTGATTTCTGCTTTGCCGTCGGCGATGATGTAAAACACGTCTTCGTAGGCGCCTTCGCGGCACAGGATATGACCGGGCGGGTAGGTGTGAATTTCGGTGAGGGCAGCCATTTCCTCCAATTCACGGTCATCCAGCCCTTTGAATGCCAGGCGCAGAAGAGAGATTTTGTCGTAAGAAGGGGCGGCGTTCATGTTGAAACGAGTATACCTACGCCCTTGCCTTGTAAATAAAACAACTCGATTGCAAATGAATTTGCAGTTTTGCAGGGCGGGAAGCCAGTTGCTTTGAGATACTCGCCTGCGTTGAAAATCGCATTTGGGAATTGAATTGCGCTGTTGTAAACACCTTGAAAATTTGTCACTGCGAGTGGCGCCAAAACGCCACGAAGCAGTCTTCTGACATCAAGGAGATTGCTTTGTCGCCTTTGGCGTCTCACAATGACATCATTAGAGATTATCGGAAATAACGTGAGATACCGTCCCGAAGGTTTGGTTTCAAGTAATTTAAGTGCTGGACGACAACCTTCGGGACGTTTTTCCTACGTACCGATAAAGTTTATTGCAACAGAGCGGAATTGGATAAAAAAAGACCCGCCGAATTGAAGCGGGTCTTTTGAGGTGTGCCTTGTCTGCTACTCAATGATATTGATTGGCATTTCGTTTTTTGTGCTGAGCGCCGCGACGCTGACCTGCGCCGCTACTTTTTGCGCGATTTCAATCAGGGCTTTGGCGACGGGGGAATCGGGATGGGTAGCAACGATGGGTTTGCCGCTGTCGCCGCCGATGCGCACGTTCTGGTCAATTGGCACTTTGCCGAGGAAGGTGGCTTTGGTTGCCTGCGCCAGTTGTTCGCCGCCGCCCGAGCCGAAGATGTCCATGCGCGTGCCGTCGGGCAGGTCGAGGTAGGACATATTCTCGATGATGCCCAGAATCGGCACTTCCAGCGTGCGGAACATGTTGAGGCCGCGTCCGGCATCCTCCAGCGAGACCAGTTGCGGCAGGGTGACGATGACGGCTCCGCTGAGGGGTAATGCCTGCGCCAGCGAAAGCGCGGCATCGCCTGTGCCGGGGGGCAGGTCTACGATCAGGTAATCGAGTTCGCCCCATTCCACATCGCCCAAAAACTGACGGATGGCTGAATTGAGCATCGGTCCGCGCCAGATGAGCGGCTGCCCGGGCTTCACCAGCAAGCCCATCGAAATCATCTTGATGCCATACGCCTGAGCGGGGATGAGTTTTTGTCCTTGCGGCGGCGGGAGTTTTTCCACGCCGAGCATGGTGGGGATATTGGGACCGTAAATGTCGGCATCCATCAAGCCCACGCGCGCGCCAGCCTGCGCCAGCGCCACCGCCAGGTTGACCGAGACGGTGGATTTGCCCACCCCGCCCTTCCCTGAGCCGACGGCGATGGCATTGCGGATGGGCATGTTCACCAGCCCGCGCATGCGGCCATCGTTCGGCACATCCGAGTCCATTTTGATGACGACTTCCTTCACGCCTGGCACAGCCAGCACCGCCTGCCGCGCTTCGGATTCGATCCTTCCACGCAAGGGACAGGCGGGCGTGGTGAGCATCACCGTAAACGAGACCTTGTCTCCTTGAATCTCCAATTCGCGGATCATGTTCAGTGTGACCAGGTCCTGATGCAGTTCGGGTTCCTGCACCTTGCTGAGCGCCGCTAATACTGCTTCTTTGGTAATTTGGTTGGTCATATCGTTCTGCCTTTAAACGTAAAGGACACAAAGCGGCTGGTTCTCTTTATGCCCCTTTGTGTCCCTGTGGATAGATTATGCCGCTGGTTTTGCCGCGGTTTTGGCTGCCTTTGCCGCTTCTTTTGCCTTGCGGGCTGCTTCTTCGCGGGCGTAGTTTTCGGGGCGAATGCTCGCGTAGTAGGAAGCAGGCTTGAGCAGTTTTTCGAGATTATACACGTTCCGTCCGTAGGAGGCGATCTCGAAATCGTGGTCCATTTTGATCGCGTCGAAGGGGCAATACTCGGCGCAGAAACCGCAGTTCATGCAGATGTCCATGTCAATGTAGAACTCGGTCGGTTCGGGGATGGGGCGCCCGGTGTTCGGATCGTTCGAGCGCACGATCCAGATGCACTGCGGCGGGCAGACTTTCGCGCAGATGCCGCAGGAGGTGCAGCGGATTTCCTTCTTTCCGCCTTCGCCTTCATCATAGACCAGGAACGGCACATAGCGAAATTCTTCGGGGACGATCAGTTTTTCTTCCGGGTATTGCACCGTAAAAATGCCGCGCGCATGCTTGCTGGCGCGGTGCTTGATGCCTTCCTCGGTAAAGTAGCGCTTTTTGCCGCTCAACATCCACGAAATATCTTCGAGATACGTATCCCAGAACCGCTTCCAGGTTACGCTCAATCCTTTGAGAATGCCTTTTCCGTACATATATTGTTCTCCGTTTCCGTCATTGCGAGGAGCGTTTTCTGCGGCGCAGCAATCTCCAACGAGGGGAGATGGCTGCGCTTCGCTCACAATGACGATTATCTGTCGAGTTCGCCCATCACAATATCCAGCACGCCGAGCAGCGCCACGAAATCTGCAATTTTGGTGCCAAGGCAGATCTTTTCGAGGCAGGTGATGTTCACAAACGATGCCGGGCGTACATGATAGCGCCAGGGGTTGGGCTTGCCGTTGGAGACGACATAAAACGCCAGTTCGCCCTTGGGAGATTCGATGCGGCCATACGCTTCACCGGCCGGGACCCGCACCTGATACTGCGGTTTCTGGGAGTTGATCGGTCCCTGCGGGATTTGCTTGACGGCTTGCTGCAAAATCCGCAGCGACTGGCGGATTTCATCGAGACGGATGAGGTAATTGTCGTACAGGTCGCCGTTGTAGCGCACTGCCACGTCGAAGTCGAAGCGGTCGTAGATGCTGTAGGGATCGGCGCGGCGAATATCGTAAGGCACGCCGGCGGCGCGCAGAACGGGTCCCGTCACCGAATAGCGGATGGCGGTTTCGCCGTCAATCACCGGCACACCCTGCAGGCGGGCCACCAGCACTTCGTTTTCGGTGAGCAGGCGGTCCATTTCGTCGGTTTTGGCAGGCAGGCGGTCGAAGACCAGGTCTTTGATTTTCTGCATCACATATGGAGGAATATCGCGCACGACGCCGCCGAAGCGCAGATAGTTGCACATCATACGCGCGCCGGAGACGGCTTCGAAGATATCCAGGATCAGTTCGCGTTCCTCGAAGGCGTACAGGGCGGGGGTGTACATGGCGCCCAGGTCGTTCAGCAGCATGCCGATGAAGACCAGGTGGTTCTGGATGCGGCTGAGTTCCGCCATGATGACGCGGATGTACTCGGCGCGTTCAGCCACGGGGATGTTCATCAACTTCTCGACCGTGATGGCATAGGCAAGGTTGTTGCTCATCGAGTTGAAGTAGTCGAGGCGGTCGGTGTAGGGCATGTTTTGCAGGAAGGTGTTGCGCTCGCCGATTTTGTCGTGGTTGCGGTGCAGGTAGCCGACGACAGGTTTCAGCCCGACGATGGTCTCGCCTTCGAGGGTGATGGCAGCGCGGAAGACCCCGTGCGTGGAAGGATGCTGCGGTCCCATGTTGACGACGATGTGGTCGGTCTCCAATCCATCCTCGTTCTTCAGCGTGTAGCGCTGGAGGGACTGGTAGAGCATGTTGTCGTTATCGGGAATCCATTTTTCGGGGTCGAAGTTTTTGGGGAATTTGAGGTTGTCCTTGAACGGATTGCGGTCTTCCGCCATGAGGTGTTTGCCTTCGGGCCAGCGGCTCTTGAAGGGCTTGGCGTCCTCTTCGTAGAAGGGTTCCTTCCAGTCCTTGCGCAGCGGGTGCCCTTCGAAACCTTCCCACATGAGGATGCGGCGCAGGTCGGGGTGACCGGTGAACTTGATGCCCATCAAATCCCAGGCTTCGCGTTCTTGCAGATCGGCGCCGGGGTACACGTCAATCAGGGAGGGGACTTCAATCGGGTCCACGCGCGGAACTTGAACGCGGAACACCAATCCGGGACCGCCGGTGGTTTTGTAGGCGTGATAGACGACCTCCATTTTGCCTTCGGGGAGGTAATCTACCGCGGTGACGGCGGTGAGCAGGTCGTAGCCGAATTCGTCGCGGATGGCGGTGGCGACTTCGACGAGTTTGTCTTTTTCGACGATGAAGCCGGAGTAGCCGGGACGGGTGTCGGCGGTGACGATGCCCGGGAAACGGGCAGCCAGGTCAACGGTCTGGGTGGAAGCGGGGGCGGTCATGATTCACCTTCCTGTGCGGCGGCAATCGCTTTGATTTCCGCAAAGCGGCGCGGGTCCATCAAGTCGGGTCCCAGAATGGGGAGGGGGATTTCCACCGCATCGGGTCCCTTGCGGTACCAGCGGACTTTCTTCAGCGATTCTTTATCTATCTTTTCCTGCAGTTTGATCAAGCCGGCAATCAGCGCCTGCGGGGTGGGAGGGCAGCCGGGGATGTACACGTCCACCGGGATGAACTTGTCAATGCCTGCCACAACGTTGTAGCCCTCTTTGAAGGGACCGCCGCCAGAAGCGCAGGCGCCCATGGCGACAACGTATTTCGGCTCGGGCATTTGGTTATAGAGACGCACGATGGCTGGCACCATCTTTTTGGTGACGGTGCCGGAGACCAGCATCAGGTCCGCCTGGCGCGGCGTGGGGCGCATCACTTCCATACCGAAGCGCGCCATGTCGTAGCGGGCGGCTTGGGCGGCGATCATTTCGATCGCGCAGCAAGCCAGACCAAACATCAGCGGCCACAGCGACGAGCGCCGCCCCCAGTTGTAGAGGCGGTCGAGCGTGGTGATGGCGACGGCATTCTGAATGTCCTCAGGAATGTCGTATTGGGGAAGGCTTAATTTTTCATTGTCCATGAATGTTCTCCTCGAACCAGTCTTGATAGATTGCGTAAAGGATGTCGTCGTTTGCGAGAGCGGGATCATCCTCGAATTCCGAAAGTTCCACCGTCCATTCGTAGATTTGCCTCAGGCTTACGTTCTCGAGGTTGACGCCGGGGTGCCGCCGGCGCAACTCGAGCGCGATGGCATAGGTGGATTCCCAGGTGAGAGACATCGGGAGATAAATTAGCGAATTGCGGTGCGATTGGTGTTTTCCGTCACAAGTTTCGATTATACCTGTGGAAACCTGACTGTCAATTGAATTGCGTAAAAATATTTTTATAAAATAGGGAATGTGAGTATAATCACCCCGGCGGGATGACAACCCCGCTTCTTGCCTGGACGCCGGCCGATTCCCGTTTCGAGTTGCCTTTTCCTCCCCCACACATGCCCACGACTGCCCGTCAAAGAGTTCTCCAGTATCTGGTCAAAAGCCGCAGGGCTTCTGCGCGGGAAATTGCGCGCGGGTTGAAGATGTCGCCGGAGACGGTGCGGCATCATTTGCGGGTATTGGCGGCGGAGGGACGCCTGGAGGTGGAGGAAGAACGGCAGGGTGGGGGGCGCGGCAGACCCGAAAAAATCTATTCACTGCCGCTGGCGGCGCTGGGAGATAATCTGGCGGCGTTGTGTAAGGCTTTGCTGGCAGAGGCAGGTTCGGTAGTGCAGGCAGAAGCGCTGGCGCGGCGGCTGGCAGGAGATGCGACGGAGGCCGCTCAGCCAATCGCGAAGCGCTTGAATTTCCTGGTCGAGAAGTTAAACCAGATGCATTATCACTCGCATTGGGAGGCAGGGGCGGAAGGACCGCGGGTGTTGTTGGGGCATTGTCCGTATGCGGCGGTTGTGGGCGAACACCCCGAATTGTGCGAGATGGATACCCGCCTGCTTTCGCTGTTGCTCTCTCGGATGGTGCTGCGTGAGGCGAGACGCGAGGCGCCGCAAAAAGGCTGCCCGTTTGTATTCCTCGTGCGTTGATTAACTATCGAAACCCAAGCCCAGCAGGTTCATCATTTTCAGCCACAGGTTTTCGCGTCCGCCGTGACGGTCTGCCCAATCCATGGAGCGGCGCGTCAGGTTGATGCCGAGCGAGCGGAGCGGCTCTGGCGGGAAAGGCAGTGGTTTGGTGCGCACGAAGTGCAGGGTGGTGCGTTCGGTTTTTCTCCCATCCAGTAAATCGAGCATGACTTGTGCACCGAAGCGTGTAGCGCCGACGCCCAAACCCGTAAAGCCCAGGGAGTAGGCGGTTTTGCCGCCGTGAGCCGTGCCCCAAAAGGGAGCAAAGCGCGAGCAGGTATCTATGGCGCCGCCCCAGGCGTGGGTGAAGCGGATACCTTCGAGTTGGGGGAATGCCTGAAAAAAGTGTTCTGCCAGCCGTTCGAATTCCGCCTGCGAGGTTTCAAAGCGCGGACCGAAGCCGTTGTTCCAGTAGTAAACGGCATCGTAACCGCCCCACAGGATGCGTCCGTCGGCGGTGGTGCGGGTGTAATGGAACTGGCGGCTGGCATCGCTGATGCCCTCGCGCCCGCGCCAGCCAATCGACTCGCGCTGAGCGGCGGTGAGCGGCTCGGTCATCAGCACGTAATCGTAGACCGGCACGATATATTTTGAGAGCCGTTTGAGCAGCGGCGGGAAGGCGTTGGTAGCAAGCGCTGTGCGCGCTGCCCGTACCTGTCCATGCGGCGTGCGTGCAACGACAAACTTTCCTTCATCCTCTAGTTTGATAACGGGGGAGTTTTCGTAGAGGCGCACTCCCAGGTCGAGGCAGGCGCGGCGCAGTCCCCATGCCAGTTGGGCGGGGTTGACCAGCGCCACATCGGGTTTTTTCAAGCCGGCGATGAAGAGAGGGGACTTGACGATCTCCTGAACCTGATCGCGCTCGAGGAATTGAAACTTCAAGCCGAAGGCGGCGGCTTGGGTCAACTCTGTGCGCATTTCGATGACGTGATGAGGGTCGGTTGCCACGTTGAGATCGCCCGTGCGAATGTAGTCGCATTCGATGGCGTAGCGCGCCAGGGTTTCTTGGATTTCATTCAGGTTTTGAATGCCCAGCCGCAGCAGAGCGGGCAATTCGCGCCCCCAGCGCGCCAGCCCGTTTGCGAAGCCGTGCGTCAGCGAAGCATCCAAAAAACCGCCGTTGCGTCCGCTGGCGGCGTGTGCCGATTCTCCTGCTTCAAGGATGACAATTTCACGGTTGGGGTCTGCCTGACGGGCAAGCAGGGCAGTCCACAAGCCGGAGAAGCCTGCGCCGATGATGAGCAGGTTGGCAGAGGTTTGGGTTGTGAGAGAAGGTTGAGGGGCGGGGCGAAGCGGGTGGTCGAGCCAGAAGGGGGTATGGATTACGTCCGTGAGCGCCTGGCGGGATTGGGGTCGAACATGATTGGAATAGGGCATGCTATCATAGTGTTTTATACCGCTTGGGTAGTTTGGATGTTCGGCAGTATTGTACCTGCTCCCATGCGGCTTTGTACAGCGGGATTTGCCCCCCGCTTCCGGTCGGATCTACAGCCTGTTCCTGCTCACAAGCCGTTTTCACGCTGCGACTTTTTCTTTTTGCGCTCGTACATGGAGTGAGGTTAGAAGAAAGGAGTTTCGAATGACAGTCAATCAAAGGAAGGTGTTGCGGCGTTCCAGAAGCAACCGTGTCATTGCCGGGGTATGCGGCGGGCTTGCCGAATTCTTTGGGATCAGTTCGTTCTGGTTCCGCCTGGCGATGGTGGTGGCGTTTATTCCGGGCGGTGTGCCGGGACTGTTGATTTACCTGATTTTGTGGATGGTCATTCCGAGCGAGTGAGGGAATCACCGCAACAAAAGAAGCCGCACGCTGGCGGCTTCTTTTGTTATTCGGCAGAATTGCTGCGCAGTTCTTGCGAATTAACACATTATTCCAACAATCCCGTAGCAAAAGATATTGCACTTTTCCAAATTATTCTGGCAATCCAACCATTACAGCGCTAGGTGGAGCAGACCGCCGGCAAGGGCTTGGATTTGGCAATCCAAGCTAGCGGTGTCAAAGCCGCCATTTTTTGCTCGTGCGGATTGCCAAACCTGCACATGCCCCCCTTGTGGGTAATCACCAACATTGAACGTCAGTTCGAGATAAACAGGTTAATCTACGGACTACTGAGCTGCTTCACGTATTCGATTGCCCCCTGGCAGGCTGGCGCAAGGAAAGGCGAGATTCCTTCAAAGGTCAGCGGCGCGTTTTGTTTGCTCGCTTCCTCGAAGGCGCTGGCAAGGCATCCGCCCCCGGCGTTGTAATTCACCAGCGTGAACTTCCACATATCCTCATACGAAATCCCCAATTGTGCGGGGGTCTTCCTGCCGTTGTAATTCCACACCACCTGCGAAGCCTGTTCACAGTTTGCCATGAGCGCATGGGCAAAAACGCCAATGCTGAACTTGGCGCGTTCGAGATCAATTCCCAGCGGGCAGGTCTCACAGGTTGCGTTGACAGCGTGAATCAGCGCCAGGCGCAGGTAAGAGCGGTTGTCTTCCCCCATATACAGGTACCCCTTGCTGCAAGTTTCCGAATCCATGACCAGCGGACAAAACTGACGGAAGAACGGCGGATTCCACATGAGCGCTGTATCTGCGCCCTGTTCGGTCAACTGACCGAGGCCCACATCGGTTTTGCCGCCCGCTCCCGGCCAAAATTGACTCTCGATGGCAAATAGATTCTTGAGCAAGTTTGCCGGCACGCCGGTGTCTTTTGCAACGTTCAAAATAATATCGTCGAACTGATTCTGCCAGGCATTGACCGCCTCCCGCGCCGCTTCCTGCCCGCAGGCGGAGGCGCTTCCCTCCGGCAGTAAGCCGCCATCGGCGCAGGCGCTGACATTCACTGCCCCAGTGCGGATGAGTTGAGCGGCAAGGTAGTTATAGGGAATTTCCGTGCCGAGTGTCTCGCTTTCGGTGGGGGTGCTCAACCACTGTGGCGGACCGCCAACAGGAGGCAGGACGCCCCACGCCTCCACGCAGGTTGCCACCGGCACACCCGCCCACTGACTGCTCAACACATCCACGAACCAATAGGTGGGCTGGTCGGGGTTGCCCTGGTCGGTTGCCGCCACGCGGATTTGCGCCTGAAATGCTTCGCTGCTGTCGCCATAACTGGAATATGCCCAAAACTGCAGGGTGAACAATTCCTCGCCGGTCACCGGCAGGCGCAGGCGGCAGACCGGCCCGCAAGTGAAAGTCTGCCCTCCATACAACCCCTCGATGCCGGTAATCGCATATCCCTGCAAAGGTTCGATGCCGGTCAACACCATGATTGGTTCCGATTCACAAATGCTCGTGGAGGAGGAATATACCGGGTTACAGTTCTCGAGCGTTACCTGCACAATGGGCGGCTGAAGTTTGGTGGAAACTTTCTTCTGCGCGGGCTGCTGGTCCACCAGCACCACATAAAACCCCTTGCAGCGGTTGATATCGGCTTCACGGCAAGGCTGTTGATTGACCCATTTTTCGTAAATCGCTGCACCGCAATCCACATAAATATCCCCCGGCGTAGGCATTCCTTCGTGATCCACTTCGATGTGACAGACCACATCGTTTTCTCCCCAGCGCACCAGCCACCAGAAATACTGGGTGTAATCCACTACTGTGACGGCGTAACGATCCGGCCCCGGGGGAGAGGAGGCTTGGGACGAAGCGGCAGCCCCCGGGGAGGAAGACGCGAAAACGCTTCCTGCCAGGACGAGGAACAGGCTCAGCATCCCAAGCCTTTTCCTCCACCGATTCCGAGTCCGATCGTCGTGGTTCATCTAAAAAGAAAATCCGCCATCATTATAGCGGACTCTCTTCTCTTGGGGGGGAAGTTTTAGGCTGGTTATTTGGTTACAGTTTTGCGCTGGGCGGCGTCCAATTCCTCGAGCATTTCCTGGTCGCGCTGGAGGTTGCGGCTGCGCAGGTAAAGGCTGGCAACATACAGCCCCATGACGAGGAATGAGACGACAAAGCCGGCAATCATATAACCGGACGTATCGGGGGTGGCGGTTTGAAACAGCATGAGGCCTCCTGTTACATTGTTACTTTCAACTTTAGTTGTTCGACTTTATCCTGTAATTCACCCAGGCGGATGCGGTTCCAGTACAGGTCAACGAAGATGATGGTAAAGGCAAACAGAGCGAAGAAGAACGCCACGCGCATGTCGGCGGTCATGGCAAAGCCGCCCTGGGCTGCGGCGTTGGCGCCGCCGATGACCACCGGGTGGATGGTGCGGAACAGGCGGATGGCAAAGAAGGTGATGGGGGCGCTCAACCCGCCAATGAGGGCATAGACTGCGCCAAAGCGGGCGCGCCGTTCGGGGTCGTCAATGCCCTGGCGGAGCATAAAGTAGGCGATGTAAATCAACTCGGTCACGGCGGCGGTGGTCAGGCGCGGGTCCCACGTCCACCAGGTGTTCCAGGCGGGACGCGCCCAGATCGAGCCGAGGACGATAGTGAGGAAGAAGAAGACCAGGCTGACCTCGATCGCCGCAACCTGATAACGGTCCCATTTCAGGTTTTTGGTGACGAGGTAGGCAATGCTAAAGACCGCCGCCAGGATGAAGCCCATCAGCGCCGTCCAGGCTGTGCCGATGTGGAAGTAGAAGACACGCTGCACGTCTCCCATTACCCGTTCGGTGGGGGCAAAGAACAGGGCGAGGTACGTGGAGATGCCCAGCACGATGAGCGCCAGGACATCCAAAATGGTAAGGGTGAGAGGTTTGGATCGCATGGAAACTCCTTGATAAGGTTACTGTACTTTTGCCAATTTTAGTGGATCACGAAAACCTTGCGTAAGTTGCGCTCTCTTGCGCAAATTCGGCGTTAGAGAACGCCAAGGGCGCGGGGTTTCCTCAAAAAACTGGCATTTTCTCTGCTTCTCCGCGTCTCTGCGGTGAGAAAAATTCTTTTCCCGAATTCACGTAATTTACTCACTTCGCGGAACGTCCCGAAGGTTCTCGAGAATCAGGTTTGCTTTCGCTCCAAACCTTCGGGACAGTGCATAACATCAATAATTTACTCTTCGACGACGTTATCGAAGACCATAAACGCCACGGCGATGAAGATGATGTCGTAGGCGATGAGCAGGCTGAGCGGCGAGAGGATTTCCTCGAAAGGCAGCCCCTCGAGGTAGCCTCCGCTGGCTTTGACGGCGGACAGAATGACAGGGATGACCACTGGAAAGAGCAGGATGGGGAGCAGGATGTCGCGCGTCCGCGTTTGGACCGACATGGCGGAGAGCAGCGTTCCCACCCCGGCGTAGCCGATGGAACCCAGCAGGATGACGAGCAGCAGCCCCGGCTGAAAGAGGTTGATGCCATACAGCACGCTGTAGACCGGCAGGACGATGACTTCCACCACCAGCATAAACGCCAGGTTGCTGATGACCTTGCCAAAGTAGATGGCGGAGCGGTCTACCGGCGCAAGCAGAAGGCCATCCATGCAGCCGCGGTCTTTTTCGATGGCCATCGAGCGGTTGAGGCCCAGGGTGCCGGCAAAGGCAAAAGTGGACCAGAGCACGCCCGAGGTCACAGATTGACGCGTTTTCACGTCCAGTTCGAGGGCGAAGTTGAAGATGAGGATGATGAGCAGGGAGAAGACCAGCATCGCCGAGAATAGTTCGCGCGAACGGAACTCGGCTTGCAGGTCTTTCCAGACGACAGCCGAAACGGCTTTGAGAAAGCTGCCCTTCGGCGGTTGGGAGGCGGAGCGTTGTTCGGTCATGGTCATGCCGCGAGGGCTTCCTTGTAGAAGGCAAGCAGGTTGGTGTTGTGGAGGTCGGCGCGCGCTGCCGAAGCGGCAATGACGCCGCGCGAGAGGATGTCGAAGCGGGTGGCGAGGTCTTCGGCGCGGGCGAGATCGTGTGAGGTCATGACCACCGTGCGTCCCTGAGCGGCGACGGTTTTCAGTACCTCATCCAGCATGGAGGAGGCGTCCTGGTCGAGGCCGGTGTAGGGTTCGTCGAAGAGCATCACCTCGGGGTCGTGAAGCACGGCGCGGCCAATGGCAAGGCGCTGCTGCATTCCGCGCGAGAAGGTGCGCACAAGGTCGCGGCGGCGCTGTTCCAGCCCCACCATTTCCAGCACTTCGGTGATGCGCGCTTCGAGGGCAGAGAGGTTGTACATGCGCCCGTAGAAGCGCAGGTTTTCCTCGGCGGTCAGGTCGCCGTAGAGCAGGGGCAGGTGCGAAACCACACCCAGCCGCGCGCGGACCGCCGCGGCTTCGTGCGGGAGTTGATGCCCTCCAATGGTTACCTGTCCGAGCGAGGGGCGTGAGAGAGAGGCAAGTATGCGCAGGAAGGTGGTTTTGCCGGCGCCGTTGGGTCCGAGCAGGGCAACGAATTCGCCGGGCTGCACTTCGAAATCCAGTCCGCGCAGGACGGTTTTAAGCCCAAAGCGTTTGACGAGTTTTTTGACGGTGATCATAGTCTGCACGGTGTGGCATTTGGCGCTACTTGCAACGACATAAGCGGGTTACATCATTTCCTTCAGGATGTCTTTCAACTCGGCGCGGCGTTTTTGGTATGCTTCGTCCGCAATTTTTCCGGCGCGGTGCAAGTCATCAAGGGCGATGATCGCATCCATGACTTCTTCGGCAGATTCGAATTCTTCATCCTCTTCAGTCTCGGCTTCAGATTCTTTATCCTCTGCCTGTGCGCGTTGGCGGTCGCGCAGGTAAAGCCATGCGCCCGCCAGGATGAGCGCCAGCCCCAGCCCGCCCGCGCCAATCAGCAGGGTGGTGTTGGGTGTGGTGGATGTGGCGGCGGAGGTCTGTTTGGGCGAGCCGGTAATGGTAAATTCCAGCGTCTCGCCTGCCTGCCGGCTGCCGCTGATGTAAGCCTGATAGTTCATTCCCTGAATATCCTGGGCGGCATCTTTGGTGATGCCTGCGCCTTTTACTTCCATACCTTCCGGCACGAAGATGCGCACGGTATCCACCGCCAGCGCCAGCGGCTGAGCGAGGGAAATTTCCTTGGCGGGCGCAACAGACGAAAAAGCCATCAAGCCGTATGGCTGTTCGCTGGGCGGCATGGCAAAGCCGTCGGTGGTGCCGATGAAGCGGGCGCTGTCTTGCATGGCTTCGTAGCCGAGTCCCTCCGCGCCGATGGGGAATTTCAGGAAGGGAATTTCCTGCTGTGCGCCCATCGAAACCGATACGATTTTTTCACTCGGGTTGCGGAAGGTGTATAACGCCAGGATTTGATACGAAGTGTCGCTTTCCACGCTGAGGAACAGGTTCACTTCGTCCATCGCCAGCACGGAAGTATCATCAGTGACTTCGTACAACACCAGCGGCGGCAGTTCGAGCGAGGTTTGCCCGGCTTGTACAATGCCGAATTCCGAACTGAGCGCGATGCCGCCGTAATTGACCTCCGCCAGGTAGATGCGGTTTTCCGGCAATTCGACGTTTTCAAACGTGAACGTTCCGTCGGGCGCGACGGTGCCTTCCAGGGTTACCACTTCCTGCGTGCCGGCGTTGGGGTTGGCAAAATCGTGTTCGAAGCCGCGCAGGGTGACGGGCATGCCTTCGGGGAGATCGGCGCCGGTGCGGTTTTCGATGGAACCGCGGACGGTGCCAAAGCCTTCGATGACAATCGTCGCTTCCGGCGTGACCTGAACCTGGTCTGCCGCTTCGGGCGTTCCCTCCGCCGACGGCGCAGCGGTCTCAGCGGGGAGAGCGGTTTGGGCAGCAGGGAGCGGCGTCTCCTGAGTCTGAAGCGTGGGGGTGGTTTGAACGGTTTGCGGCTCGGTGGTGTAGGTCAGCGAGCGCAGGTATTCTGCCACCGCCCACATTTCTTCATCCGAGAGGTTTTGCCCAAAGGCGGGAATTTGTTCGTTGCCGAGCCGCACGATGCGCGCCAGCGCCACGGTGCTGATTCCCGCCATTTGCGCCTGGTCTTTGAAGTAGTCAAGGGAGCAGTTGGCGCAGTTGGCTTCGAAAAGTTGTTTGCCGCGGGCAATTTCTTCTTCGGAGGTGTGCAGGCTCATGATGTAAGCGACCACATCCCAGCGTTCTTGATCGTTGAGGCTGGCGAAGGGCGGCATGAAGCGTTCGATGCGGCCGCGCGTCACCACGGTGTACCAGGCGGCAGGCGAGGCGGGGCGGGCGACTTCGGGCAGCGCAAAGGCTGGCACGGTCACGCCCAGTTGAATGCCGGCAGGACCATCGCCCATGCCGCTTGCGCCGTGACAGGCGGCGCATTTTTCCATGTAGATGGCGGCGCCGTTGGCGGCGTTTGGCATTTGCGGCGGGACGAGTACCAGCGTGGGCATGGGGGTAGGCGAGATGTACCCCGGCGGCGGGGTGACATCTTCCGCCAGGCTCATATTACAGGCGGAAAGCAAGGCTGCAAGCAGGAGAAGAATGGCAATTCGTAATTTCATGAAGAGAATCCAGTGCGTAGAGTGGGCGAATCTTAAGCCTTCGAAAGAAGGGGCGCAAGCGAAGTACCGCAGGATGGACAGAATTTATCGGAGGCGAGCACCGGCTTGCCGCATTTGGGGCAGAAGCCGGCGGATTTGTTTTTACGTCCTTTGCGGCGCGCAGCAATCAGCGATTCGAGGTCATCGTCGGTGATTGGCTGGGGCTCGGGTGCGGCGTCGGCGCGGCGGGCGGCAACGGCTTTTTCGATGCGGCTTTCGGTATCCTGCCCCGCATCTGCCTGAGGGGAGAACGAATCGATTTGCCGCAGAATATCCGCGCCTTTTTGGAGCAGGGCGGCGCGCTGGGCGGGGTAGTCTTCTTCAGGGATTTTGCCGAGTTTGAAGTCGAAATCCAATTCCTGCAGGGCATTCACCACGCGGTCGCGTTCGGCAAGCAGGGCGGAGAGTTCGTGTTCTTCCGCGGTAACGCGGCGTCCCTGATGTTCGAGCAGAGGCGTGGATAGATATAGGGCAACCAGAATGACAATTCCGGCGGTGAGCAAAAGGGCGGCGATTTCCATGCGTCCTCTATTCGGCGAGCAGCGGCTCTATGATGTTTTGGATTTGCTGGAGCGAGGTGAAGGGTCCTACCTGCACATAGCGCAACACGCCGTCGCGGTCAATGAAGTAGGTTTCTGGTACGCCTTTGATGCGGAAGTATTGTGAAATGCGCGTGGCGAGGTCGGGACCGTTGGGGAAGGTGATGCCGAATTTCTTGAGATACACGCGGGCATCGGGTTCGGTGTCCACATAGTCCACGCCGAGGAAGACCACCTGGCCGGTGGGTTCGTACTGTTCCCAGGCGCGCTGCAATTCGGCAGCTTCCTGTTCGCAGGGTTTGCACCACGAAGCCCAAAAGTTGATCACCACCACCTTGCCGCTCAAATCGGAGAGTTTGACTTCGCTGGCGCCGTTGTATTCGTAGCCGCTGTAGAGGGGCAAGGTGAAGTCGTCCACCACTTGCCCCGGCTGGATGGTTCCTTCCTGGGCGCGGTTGAGGCCGATGGCTACGATGACCAGCAAACCCGCCAGAAACGCCCAGATCACGATTTGCGCCCAAAGCGGCACGCCTTTGCGGGCAGGGTAGGTGGTTGTTGTTTCCGTCATCGGTGTTATTTCCCTTTCTTCAATTCTTCTTCCAGGCGGCGGATGTAGTCATCCTGAGGAAGCGGCGCATCTGCCTGAGGGGAGGCGGATTCAGCCGCGATGGGCTTGATCCACATCCTGAAGCCTCTGAAGAGCAGGAACGCTCCCGCCAGGAAGGCGAGCGCCGGCACGAGGTAGGAGGCGATGCGGTTGGGCGGTTCGCTCAGCACGCGCGCGCCGTAGTAGGTGACGAAGTATTGTTTGATTTCCTCTTCGCTTTTGCCCTCCGCCAATTGCTGACGGATCAGCTCCCGCCATTGGCGGCACGCTTCAGTCGGACAAACATCGAGCGGCGTGCTTTCGCACACAGGGCAGTACAGGTCTTTGGCGATTTTGTTCACCTCGTCGTCGGTGGGCATGCCATCCTGGGCGAAGGCGGCGGTTGCAAAGAGGAGGGACACTGCCAGCGCCAAGAGCATTGCTGCGAAGAGTGTCTGATTTGTAAATTGTAATTTTCTGTTATTCAGCATGGTTGCCTCGTTGAGCGCCATGGGTTAATCCGCCGCGCTGGTTTGGGGGGCATGCCGCCCGGCACGGACGGGCATGCGCTGGGGTTCTTTTTCGGGCCAGGCGGCGATAATCACGCCAACCAGGAAGAGCAGGCTTCCGAGCCACAGCCAGTTGACCAGCGGGTTGACGAAAATCTTGAAGGTGGTGCTTTCCTGGTTGATGGGTTCCCAGTCAATCAGCAGGACGTACACTTCGTCTTTGAGCGACGCCAGTTGACCGGGGATGGTCATGGGCTGCTGGGTGTCGAAGTAGAAGTCCTTGCGCGGGTGCAGGTTGCCGAGCAGGTTGCCGTTTTGGTCGTACACTTCAACGATGGCGCGTGTGTAGTTAACGCCCGCGCCGGGGTTATCCCATGAAGCCACTTCCTTATACTTGATGGTGTATCCTGCCAGTTCCAGCGAATCGCCGATGGCGATGCTTCCCTGTGTTTCCACCTGGAAGAGTTCGATGCCGAGAATGCCGATGGCCATCAGCATCATGCTCAGGTGGATGATGTACCCGCCATAGCGGCGGCGGTTGCGGCCGGTCAGGTTCCAGAAAGCGGTGAAGATATTCTCACCCTGCGATTTTCGCCGCGCCCAGGCGCCGCGCCCGTATTCGTAGAGCGTGACGAGGATGACCAGCGCTACGAGGAAGAAACCGGTCAGGGCGATGAGGTTGCGGGTGTAGGTGAAGGCGAGCGCCGCGGTCACGATAGCCGCTCCGAGAGCGGGCTTCCAGATGGCGCGCCCCAGCGTTTTGACGGTGGAATGTCCCCAGGCGGAGAGCGGCGCGATGCCCATCAGCAACATCAGCGCGGCAAACAGCGGTGACGTGGCGCGCTCGTAGAACGGCGGTCCCACGGTCACTTTTTGGCTGGTGACCAGTTCCGAAATCAGGGGGTAAATCACGCCCCAGAAGCAAATTACCAGAATGCCCATGAACAACAGGTTGTTGAGCAGGAACAATGCCTCACGCGAGAGCATGGAGGTCATTTGCGTTTCAGATTTGAGCATTTCCCAGCGGTAGATGATGAGCGCCACAGACGTAATGAGTGTGATGCCGATGAACCCGAAGAACATGGGACCAATGGCGCTCTGCGCGAAGGAGTGAACCGATGACAGCACGCCGGAACGGGTGAGGAAAGTGCCGAAGATGACCAGGTCATAGGTCAGGATGATGAGCAGCATGTTCCAGTGTTTGAACATGCCGCGCTTTTCTTGAATCATGACCGAATGCAGGAAGGCGGTGCCGGTCAGCCAGGGCATGAACGCCGCGATTTCAACCGGGTCCCAGCCCCAGTAGCCGCCCCAGCCCAGCACATCGTACGCCCAGCGCCCGCCCAGCACGAGACCAGCCGAAAGGAACAGCCACGCCCACAGCGTCCAGCGGCGTGTGATGCGAATCCAGCGGTCATCGGTGCGGCCGGTGATGAGCGCCGCCATAGCAAAGGCGTAGGGAATGACGAAAGAAACGAAGCCGAGGTAGAGCATCGGCGGGTGGATGATCATGCCCGGGTGGCGCAGAAGCGGGTTCAGACCGCGCCCGTCGGAGGGGGTGAAGAGCATGCTGTTCGCCGGCTGAAAGGTATAAGGGGCGACATTCCCGTCGAACGTCTGGTAAAGTTTGGCAAAGGGGTTCTCGAAGAACACGTTCATGCCGATAAAGAACGCCATCGTCACCCCGCCGACCACAATCACCCAGGGCAGGAACTCGCGGTCACGGTCCCATTTGCGCAAGGTGACCAGGGAAGTGAATGCCGACATCAACCACGACCAGAACAACAGCGAACCTGCCTGCCCGCCCCACCAGGCGGTAATTTTGAGATAAAGCGGCATCGAGCGGCTGGTCACTTCATAGACGAACTGCACTTCGTAATGATCGTTGACCAGCAGGTATAGCAGGAGGCCGGCAGCAAGGGTGAGCAGAGGCCAAGTGAGCAGCATGGCGCGGCGGGCGCTTTCCACCCAGGCGGGCTTTTTCTTCAGTTCACCATAGACCGCTGTCACCACACTGTAAAGCGCCGTCAGAAACGCTACTACTAAAACGCTATATCCGAAATCTGCAATCATGGAATCTCCTTCGTTAAAAACCTAAAGGTCGTGAGACCTTTAGGGTAACGCCTGTCTATCTGCTTGCCGCCTGTTCGGGAACCGCCTCTTCGTATTTAGTCGGGCATTTGAGCAGGAGTTCGTCGGCGTAAAATACGCCGTCTTCCCCAAGTTTGCCGGTGACGATTGCCTGCGCTTCATGGCGCAGCAGGTCGGGCTTGGGACCGATATAGACGATCTTGAGCCGTGCCCGCGACGGGTCCATCACTGCCTGATGCAGCGCCTCCGCCAGCCCGCCTTCGTCTTCAATCAACGCCTGGTCACCGGGCACGTGCGCCACCTCAAAGGTGAGAGTCAGCGTTTGCGGGTCATATTGAATCGTATCGCCGATCACCGCCCCCGAGACCCGCAGGTTCCTGCCGACCACATTGGCGCCTTTGGCCTCGAGTTCATCAACGGTCAGAAAGTATTCAGAAGTTGCCGCGGTAGAAGACCAGATCAAAAAGACCACGGCGCCCAAAATCAGCAGCCCTCCGATGACGAATTTATTGATTTTCATACAGTGCCTCCAAAACGAATAATAGATGAACTTTTTCCAGTTGATGCTTATTTTCACATGATGAGATTAATTGCCCGTGAGAGGGGTGGAGATAAATGTCATAAAAAGGGAATCTCATTTTTCCTATTGGAAATTGACATTCCCCCATCAAAAGACAAGGGACGCTTTTGACCGTCCCTTGCTTCTGCCCGCCAGCCCGGTGATAGTGCGAATTAACAAATTACTCGTACCTGCCTACCTGTCACTGCGAGCGAGCGTGACAGTCTCCCCGCAAATGACGGGGTTTGCGCCTCGGGCGAGCCTCGGCGTGGCCCTTCGGGCTGGGTCTCGATATGGGCTTTGCCCTACTTGACCAACAGTCCTCGCAATGACACACAGCGGCAGGTTTTTTCCTCCTTTTGGCTGTCGGTAGGTAGTTACAATTACTCGAGCAATCCCGTAGCACAAGATTTATCTTGTGCCCCCTATAACCACCAACCTTCATTCTGTGCCGCAAAACGCCAGATTGGGATGGCTAGGGTGTGTATACAAATTCTGGTTGTGGTCTCGGTACGGCGGCGGTCGAGTTGACACTCCGCACGAGCAAAAAGCGCTGGTTTGGATTGCCAAATCCAAGCTCCTTGCCGACGGTTTGCTCCACCTTGTGCTGTAATGGTTGGATTGCCAGAATAATTTGGAAAAGTGCAAAAGGGTGCTGCGCGAAGCGGATTCGGAGTCGGCTTCGAGCCGACTTGCATGGACTGAGGCGGGGGATTGATCCCCCGCCGAAGATGGAAAATACCGAATTATTTTTTTCAAGTTTCATCACGTCCGCGCGATGCCGGCGAGCAGAGAATACTTTTCGGAGAGGGTCTACTCCTCATCTTCCTGCTTCGTCCCAAAGATCGCCTCGATACGTTCCAAAACCTCAGGCGTCAACTTTGGCACAATCTCGATGGCTTTCATGTTCTCATGCACCTGCTCCACGCGGCTGGCACCTGTGATGACCGTGCTGACGAACGGATTCTTCAAACACCACGCAATAGACAACTGCGCCAGCGTACAACCCAACTCCCTGGCGATGGGTTCCAACGCCTGCACCTTTGCCAGCCTGGCTTGATCGGTCAGGCGGTCCTTCAGCCACTCGAAGCCCTTCAATGAGCCGCGGCTGCCCTGCGGAATGCCCTGCAGATACTTCCCGCTCAACAGCCCCGAAGCCAGCGGACTCCACGTGGTTGACCCATAGCCATACTCACGATAGAAGCGCTCATACTCCCCCGAAAAACGATGACGCTCGAACAGGTTATACACCGGCTGCTCTGTCACAGGCTTGTGCAAATGGTGGCGTTCTGCAAATTCAATCGCCTGCACAATCTCCGCCGCCGACCACTCCGACGTGCCCCAGTACATTGCCTTGCCCCACTCGATGATGTTGTGCATTGCCCACACCGTCTCTTCGATGGGGGTGGTTTTGTCCGGGCGGTGGCAGTACAGCACATCCACATACTCTAACTGCAAACGCTGCAACGAGCCGTTGATGCCTTCGATGAGCCGTTTGCGGTTGAGGGTGTTCTTTTCATTCACGCCATCGTGCAGCCCCCAGTAGATTTTCGTCGTCACCAGATAACTGCCCCGGCGCCACCCCAGTTTTTTGAGCGCCGCCCCCATCACCTCCTCCGATTTGCCCCGCGCATACGCCTCGGCGTTATCGAAGAAATTCACGCCCGCATCGTATGCCGCCGCCATCATCTCCGCCGCCGCGTCCACATCTGCCTGGGTGTGGAAGGTCACCCACGACCCGAACGACAACGCGCTGACCCGAATCCCCGTCCTTCCAAGATGACGATATTCCATGTACAACCTCCTTGAATTGATATTGAAGCCTCTCTGCTGCAAGCGCACCAACGTCCATGCACAATTCCTCCACCCTTTGCGAAAGCCCTGCAGCAGGCAATGGCGAAACAATTATAATCTTCCCATGCGCCGCTTCCTTCTGCTTTTTATCTTGAGTCTGTTCTTTTGGATTGCCTGTACGCCTCTCCCGGCGGATGCCTCTCCTCAGCCTTTTACCCTGCGCCCTTTTCAGACCTCCACCCCCGCTGCGCTGCGCTGGACTCCCCCCAGCCTGGTTGCCGCAGAGACGCCTCTTCCCACGCCCACGCCTTTTCCCTACACCGTGCAGCCGGGCGAAACCATCAGCAGCATTGCGCTCAAATTCGGTATCTCCATTGAAGAACTGCTTGCCGCCAACCCCGGTATCAACCCCAACATCCTGTCCATTGGAACGACGCTCAATATCCCTGCCAAGCCTGCCAATCTCTCCGGCGAAGCGACGCCCACCCCGGCGCCTTTTACTGTGGAACAGATTCAGTGCTATCCCACCGCCAACCGCGGACTGTGGTGCTTTGTCCTGGCTCACAACGACACGCCAGACTTTATGGAAAATATCAGTGCGCAGGTGACGTTGACAGGCGCTTCCGGCGAGGTGATTGCGGCGCAAACTGCCTGGCTGCCTCTCAACATCCTGCCTCCCAACACGTCCCTGCCGCTGACGGCGTATTTCCCTCCCGAAATCCCTCTCGATGCTCAACCGCGCGTCCAGGTGCTGACTGCCATCCGCCTGCCGCCTGCTGATGGGCGCTACCTGCCCGCCACCCTCCACGATGTGCTAGTGGAGGTCGGCGCAGGCGGGCATTTTGCGCAGGTGAGCGGAGAGGTGCGCCTGCCGGCAGAATCAACCGCGGCGACGCAGGTGTGGGTCGCCGCGGTGGCTTACGATGAGATGGGGCGCGTGGTGGGGGTACGCCGCTACGAGGCAGGCGGGATTCCGCCGGGGGGGAGTCTCCGCTTTGAGATGACCGTATCAAGCCTCGGCGGAGTCGTGACGCGGGTGGACGTTGCAGTGGAAGGCAAATAGTTCAGAGACCATAGACCATAGACCATAGACCATAGACGATAGACCATCATCCGTCGTCCATCGTCCATTGTCCATCGTCCATCGTCTATTTTCCCTCCAGCCACATATAGCGCTCGATGGGGATGTCTATGGGGGTCAGCACATAGCCTTTGACATAGGGTTTGACCAATTCGAAATTGAGATAATGCACGGTGAAGAGGGCGGCGGCATCATCCACGATGATTTGTTCGGCTTGCTGATACATGGCGATACGCTTGGTTACATCCGGCTCGACACGGGCGGCTTCGAGCAGGGCGTCCAGTTCGGGGTTAGAGTAACCGCCGTTGTTTTGCGGGGAACCGGTGTGAAAGAGAACATCGGCAAAGTTTTCGGGGTCGGGGTAGTCGGCGCACCAGCCGCCGCTGAAGAGTTGACCGTGGTTGTTCGAATAGATTTGGTCGTAGTAGAAGTTGGGTTCGAGGTTTTCGATGGTGATGGTGACGCCGAGGTTTTTCTTCCACATATCTGCCATGGCGGCGACGTCCGGGCTGATGTCGCTGCCGATGCCCGCGTCGGTGAAAACGATGGGCGGAAGGTTCAGCCCGTATTTGGATTGTTTGAGAAGTTCGCGCGCCTGTTGAGGGTCGTAGGGCAAGCCCTGCAGCGAGATGTTGAAGCCGGGCAAGCCGGGCGGGTATAAGCCGATAGCAGGCAGGGCGCGGTCGGGGAAGATGACCTCGATAAACTGCTGGCGGTTGAACGCCATGCTAAAGGCTTTGCGCACATTGACATCGTCGAAGGGCGGCTGGGTCGAGTCGAAGACGACGTAGCCGGTGCAGAGCGAAACGCCGGTGCGCAGTTCGTTGTGCAGCGGTTCGGTGGGGTCGGTGAAACGCTCGACCGAGTACACGCCGGTAATGTCCACGTCGCCGGTTTCGTACAGGCGCTGGCTGTCGCCGCTGAAGAGATTGACGATAATGTAGCGGATGGACGGCGCGCCGAGGTAGAAATCTTCATTTGCCTGATACACCATGCGCTCGAAGGGTTTCCATTCAATCAGGCGGTAGGGACCCGTGCCGTTGGGCTGGCGATACCAGTCTTTGCCGCTTTCCACGTTTGCCTTATCCACCACAAAGGCGGTGGGATAGGTGAGTTTGAGCAGGAAGTATGGCTTGGGCGCGTCAATGGTGACTTGCAGGGTGTGGTCATCCAGCGCTTTGATGCCGGCGATATGATCTGCCTGCCCAGCCGCGTAGTCGTGAATGCCTACAATGTCGCCCAGGTAGGTGAGGGCAGTGTCGGAGGCGAGGGCGGGGCTGGCAGCGCGTTCCCACGAGTAGACGACATCCTGCGCGGTGACCGGGCGTCCATCGTGAAAGCGGGCATTTTGGCGCAGCGTGAAGGTGTAGGTCATGCCATCGGCGCTCAGGCTCCAGCCTTCGGCAAGGTCGGGAGTGAGATTCAATTGCGGGTCGAAGGAAACCAGACCGCTGAAGACGCGCTTATCGCCGGAGCCGTAGGTGGTGTGCGGATCGTATTGGCGGGGATTGGTGGTTTCGCTTCCTTCCAGGACGAGAGCCTGATCCAGCGGATATTGGCTTTGCCACGCTGAGGCGGTTTTCTGCCAGGCGGAGACGTGTTGGACGCTTGCCGAGGCGATGACTGAAAACAGCAGGGTGAAGACGAGAAGGAGAGGAAAGACGTTTTTCCTAGCCATTGTTGGCTCCTTTGCGGTTTTGGGCGCGGAGGAAGAAGACCAGCCCCGCCACGAGGAGGATGAGCAGCAACAGGCAGCATGCCGCCAGGAGGGCAAGCGTCACAATCAGCGGTGGTCCGCTGCGAGGCGGCAGGGAGGATGGCTCGGAGGTGGGCGCGCTGGAGGTGGAGGAGGTGGGGATGGGTGTGGGGGTAACGCTTGGCTGTTGTGCCAGCGGCGCGCCGGAGATGGGGACGATGGTGGGGACGTAGGTTGGGGTGGGCTGGGCGGTCGGTTGGGCAGAGACGGTTCGAGGTCTGGCTTGAATCGCCTGCCGCCAGGCATCTTCCAGTCCTTCCACGTCGAAGCCGTACACCTGTTTCAGCGCATCGTCAATGACGGCGCCGTCGCGCAGGGCGGTGAGCAGGGCGGTCATCTTGTCCTGCCCGTAGGTTTCGATGAGGAATTTGACGATGCTGTAGGATTGGCTGTAGGAGAGGTAAGCCTTGCTGGGAACTTCGGAAAAGCCGGCGCTCAATGAGCGGACGGAAAGCAGGGTGTCGTTTTTGATGGCGTCATCGAGTTGTTTTTGCGAGGCAGAATCAAGCCCGCCTTCGCTGTACACGGCAAGCCCTTCATTGAGCCAGGTGGGCACCCCGCCCAGGCAGGAGAAGGTGAGATGCCCCACGAGGACGTGGGTGATTTCGTGAACGATGGCGTCGCGCCCCCAGTCCAATTCGGATTCGGAGATGCCGATGATGACGATGTCATGGTCGGGGAAGGCTTGTCCGCCGGTCCAAGAGGGTTCGTAGAGGATGGCGTCACGCAGGTCGTTGGTGTTGGCGTAGATGTAGAGGTCAATGGGGGCTTCGGCGGTGAGCCCGGCCTGGGTGCGGTTGAAGTCGAGGCCGGCTTTGGCGGCGTCGAGCAGCTGCTGGGCGAACGCCTGCGTGCCGGCGTAGTAGTGCAGGTTGAGTTTATCGGCTTTGAGGGTCTTCCATTTGTGTTCCGAATCGAGCCAGGTGATGGTCTGTTGGGCAGACACAGCTTCTTTGCCGTTGGAATCGGTGTAGCGCCAGCGCCACCAGATGGTTGCGCCGGGCGGCAGGGAGCCGCTCTGGCGCATCTCCCACGTCCATGCAACGTTCACGTTGCTGGCGGGGGTGAATTCGGGGAAGGCTTTGGCGATCACTTCGCCGCAGGTCAACTGGTCGGTGCCGTATTCGAGGACGACGGAAGTGATGGGGGAATCGGCGCTGATGCTGGCGCTGAAGGTGACAGAAATGGGAAAAGAGAGAATGGCGCGGTCGTTCGTCACGCCGGGCGGGGAGGAGGCAAGGGCTGGCTGAGGCAGAAACAGGCTGCCAAGAAGAAGGAGCATAAAAAGTGTAAGAAACCGTCGGGGCATGGCTGGTCTCCTGGGGTAGTTTAATGCCAGTTTATCACGTTGGCGTGCCACCTTCCAGACTCTTTTCACCTACTGTCCTTTGTTTGACGCAGGTATGCTTTCGCATGTATAATCTTTTCGTTCCCTCCCGCTTGTGGGAGATTTTGTTGAGGCATCCATGGCTCTTCGCGGAAATTTACGAGATTTCACAATCACTCAATTGCTCAATTTGATCAACCTAGCGCGGAAGACCGGCACGCTGGTGGTGGATGGTCCGAGCGAACAGGCATTTCTTTCGTTCCGCGAAGGGAAACTGGCCTACGCGCGGGTAGGGCAGGAAGATGGCTCGCTGGCGACGGTGCTGCACAAGGCAAACCGTTTGACGGTTAATCAATACCGTGCCATCGTGGAGCGCGCCGGGCGGCTGACAGATAAAGAACTGGGGCTACTGCTGATCAACGCCGGCTACCTGACGCAGGAAGAGATTCTCGCCAATCTTCAAAGTTATTTTACGGAGGTTGTGCGCCGTCTCTTTACCTGGGTGGAGGGGTTCTTCCGCTTCGAGCCGGATATGCTGCCCCCCGCTGACCGCATCAACGTGCGGATTGATTTGGAAAACATCATTATCGAAGGCTCGCGTCAGTTGCGGGAATGGGAGCAGCTTTCCGATGAAATTCCCAGCCTGGATATGGCGTTGAAGTTCACCGACCGCCCGCTCAAGAATGTGAACCTGAGCGTGGAGGAATGGCGCGTGGTTTCGTTTATCAACCCTAAAAACACCATGCGGCAGATTGCCCAAGCCAACAAGATGAACGACCTCGAAATCCGCAGAATCGTGTATGGGTTGCTGCAAGCCGGACTGGTGGAAATTGTCCGTCCGGAAGGGGTGGTCGTTCCGCAAAGCCCCAAGATGTTCCCAACGCAAGTCAAAGAAGAACAAAAGTCGCTGGTCAATAAATTGATCGGGCGCATCAAATCGCTTTAGGCACTCAGGCGGAAGGATTAAGGAATCATGCAAACAGTCAAAATGGTTGTCACAGGTCCGTTCGGCGCTGGTAAAACCGAGTTCATTCAATCGGTCAGCGAAATTGACGTGGTTTCGACTGAACGTAAAATTTCCAACCAGGCAGAAGCGGCGGTCAAAGAATCTACCACCGTTGCAATGGACTTTGGACGCATCACCGTAGATGAAGACCTGGTGCTGTATCTCTTTGGCACTCCTGGTCAAAAGCGCTTCGACTTCATGTGGGAAATCCTTTCGGAAGGCATGCTGGGCTTCATCGTCATGGTGGACAGCACCCGCCCCGAAACCTTCCGTGAAGCGCGTTCGATTCTTGAGACCTTCCGTGCTTACGCGCCCACTCCCTACGTCGTTGCGGCAAATAAGCAGGATATGGAAGACGCCTGGGATTTGGAAGACATGCGTCATGCCTTGCGCCTAGACGACAAAGTCAAATTCCTTCCCTGCGTTGCCACCGACAAAAACTCAGTCAAGACCGTCCTTCTCGAACTTCTCTACAGCATCCTGGCTGAAATGGAATAAGGAAGACTTCTTTTTCGGCAGGTACTTGTGTCGTCCATCACCACCGATCAGGGCATTGTCCATTATGAAGTGTACGGGCGCGGAAAACCCGTCATTCTGCTGCACGGCTGGCTTGGCTCGTGGGGGTTGTGGCAGGAAACGATGAGTTTTCTGGGCAGGTATTACCGTACCTATGCCCTCGATTTTTGGGGGTTCGGCGAATCAGGCAAAAAACGCGAGACCTACGCCGTGCAGGATTTCGTCAGCCTGGTGGATCAATTCATGGAACAACTCGGCATCGTCCATGCGCCGCTGGTGGGTCACAGCATGGGCGGGACGGTCAGCCTCTCGGTTGCCATCCGCTACCCCCAACGCGTCAGCAAAGTGGTGGTAGTCGGTTCGCCCATTGTCGGCTCCTCGCTGGCGTTTCCGCTCAAACTGGCGGGCATGCGTCCCATTGCCTTTATGCTCTTCAACATGATGAGCGCCTTTCGTTTGGGCATGCGTATCGCCTCGCCGCTCATCTGCCGCGATGAACGCTTCCCCGATATGATGGACCGCGACCTTTCGCGCACCACCCTCGAATCCTTCCTGCTCTCCATCGCTTCGCTGCGCCGCACCGACCTGCGTCCCAACCTCGACAAAATCAAAATCCCTGTCATGGGTATGTACGGCGACCGCGACAACATCGTCCATCCCAAGCAGTGGCAGCCGCTGTTGAAGGGCGTCCCTCAGGCGCAAATCGAACGCTTCCCCTTTGCCGGGCACTTCCCCATGCTCGAAGAGCTGGAGACCTTTACCCAAAAACTCAAAGCCTTCCTCGATCAGGATTCTCCCGCGCTCTCCGCGGCTCAATCTCAACCCTCCCCGTTGAGCACCTCCGCAACTTCAGTGACACTGGCTCCATGACCGAACATCACGAACTTTTCTATCCCAACCGCATGGGGAGGATTATTCTCCTTTCCATGGAAGAGGTGATGGGCAAAAACGGGGTGCATGCCCTGCTCAAACTGGCGTCCTTGCCCGGCTTTCTCGAACAATATCCTCCCGATACCGCTGAGCGCGCCTTTCCCTTCTCCACCGTCAGCAGCCTGACGGCCACCCTCGAGCAAATGTACGGTCCACATGGCGGGCGCGGGCTTGCGCTGCGCATCGGGCGCGCCTGCTTCAACCGCGGCATTCGCCAATATGGTCTGCAAATCGGGGTTATGGAAACGGAATTTCGCCTTTTGCCCCTGCCCGCCAAAATCAACGCCGGCGCCCAAGCCTTTGCCGGCTTATTCAACACCTTTACCGACCAGAAAGTGCGTCTTGAAGAAGACGGCAACACCTTGCTCTGGCACATCGAACAATGCCCTTTATGCTGGGGGCGGCACACCCATGAACCGGTTTGTCATTTGGCGGTGGGGTTATTGCAGGAAGCCCTCTATTGGCTGAGCGGCGGGAAGGTGTTCAGCGTGGAAGAAAAAACCTGCATTGCCGCAGGCGACGGCACCTGCACCATTGCCATAGACCAGACACCCATTTTCTAATCCTCCCGTTTCACCAGGAAATTCATGCTCAAAGCCCTCATCTTCGACTTCGACGGACTCATCCTCGATACAGAAACCCCCGAAGTGGAAACCTGGACTCGCATCTACGCCGAACACGGCTACGACTTCCCCTTTGACGACTGGGCGCAAACCGTGGGCGGATACGGCATCTCCAACTTCGACGCGGCGGAACACCTCTCGCTTCTCTCTCAGGGACGGCTGAATCCTGTTTCCCTGCAGGCTCGTCATCACCTTGAAAGTTCCGCCATCATCGAGCGCGCCGCCGTCCTGCCCGGCGTTTTGGAGATGATCCACGCCGCCAAAGGACATGGGCTGAAAGTGGCAATCGCCTCCAGTTCGCGGCACGCCTGGGTGGACGGGCATACCCAGCGGCTGGGAATCTTTCACCTCTTCGATCACATCATCTGCGCCGACGATGTGGGTGCCGGCCGAACCAAGCCCAACCCGGATCTATTCCTGTTGGCGTTGGAGCGGTTACAGGTCCAGAAAAACGAAGCGGTGATTTTCGAAGATTCCCCCAACGGCGTGCTGGCGGCGAAGAGGGCGGGGGTCTTTGTCGTGGCGGTTCTCAATCCGCTCACTGCCAGGCTGAGGGTGGAAGGCGCAAACCTGACCGTCACCTCGCTGGCAGAACTGCCCTTTTCTGCTTTGTTGCGCGCTTTTCAACCTGCCTGAAGTCAAAACGACGCGACCGCCTGTTCCACCGTATCATACACTTCAATAAACTGCGAAACCCCCGTCACCTGCAGCAATTCACGGATGACCGCCGTGGCGCCGGCGAGTTTGAGATGCCTGCCGTTATCGCCTTGCGCCAGCACTTTGTGAATGACAATCAGCGCGCGCAAGCCAATGCTGGTCAATGAGTCGGTGTAACTCAAATCAATGACGGCATTGCGGGTGCCATTCTCGTATGCCTGCTTCACCAGGCTTTCCAGTTCGGCAAAATTGCCGAGATGAATGCGTTCCCGAAGTTGAAACACAGTGACGGGAACGCGCCCCTGTTGGTAAGAAATCTCTGCCAGCGCCATAAGTATCCTTTGCCGCCCAATGATACTACAACCATTCCTTCTTCCTCACCCCTACCCCTCTCCCAGCGGAAGATGGGCGCGTGGGAATGCCTTCAAGATTCTCGTGGAACAGGCTTGTTTTCTCTGCGCGGCGACTGAAGTCGCCGCGCAACCTTGCAAAGCTTGCCTGCGCAGGCTCTCAAGTCAGCGAAGGCTGACTTCGTGATTGCTGGATGCGGTTTGAACCGCCAGCAATCAAGAACCGCGTAACATCAGTTAATAAAGTCAAACGACCAGCCGCTCCATTTAGACGGCTGGTCGTTTCTTTTGAGCAAGTTACTTGCTCGAACTACTTGTCTTCTGCAATGCTCTTGCCGCTGTGTTTCAAGGCTGCATGTGCCGCCGCAAGACGCGCTACCGGCACGCGGAATGGCGAACAGGAAACATAGTTGTTGCCAATGATGTGGCACCATTCGATAGAGTCGGGGTCGCCGCCGTGCTCGCCGCAGATGCCCACTTCGAGAGTCGGGCGGGTCTTGCGCCCCTCGGTAATTGCCCACTGCATGAGTTTCCCTACGCCGGCGCGGTCCAGGGTTTGGAAGGGATTCTTTTCGAGGATGCCCTGTTCCTGATAGGTGATCAGGAAGTTGCGTTCGGCGTCATCGCGGGAATAGCCGTAGGTCATTTGAGTCAGGTCGTTGGTGCCGAAGGAGAAGAATTCGGCGCGCTGGGCGATTTCTCCTGCCGTCACAGCCGCCCGCGGAATTTCGATCATCGTCCCGAACTTGTAATCGAACTTCACCTTCTTTTCTTCCATGACGGCGCGGGCAATGCGCTCCAGGCGGGGCTGAATCCATTCCAATTCCTTGATGGTGCCGGTCAGCGGGATCATCACCTCCGGCTTGACGACAATACCGCGCAGGGTGCAGTCGGCGGCGGCTTCGAAGATGGCGCGCACCTGCATCTCCACGATTTCCGGCATGGCAATGCTCAGGCGGACGCCGCGCAAGCCCATCATCGGGTTCGATTCATGCATGCCCTTGATGGCGGCAAGCAGGGCTTCTTTTTCTTTCAGCCCTTCGGTCTCGCCTTTGACGCGCATGGTGATGACTTCTTCGAAGAGTTTCTCCTCGTCGGGCATGAACTCGTGCAGCGGCGGGTCAATCAGGCGGATGATGACCGGGTAGCCATCCATGGCTTCGAATAGACCGTCGAAGTCGCGGCGCTGGTAAGGCAGCAGTTCGTTCAGGGCGGCGGTGCGTTCGTCGCTCGTCTTTGCCAGAATCATGCGCTGGACGATGGGCAGGCGTTCAGGCTCGAAGAACATGTGCTCGGTGCGGCAGAGACCGATACCCACAGCCCCATAAGAACGGGCGCGGCGCGCATCTTTCGGATAATCGGCATTTGCCCAGACTTGCAGACCGCGCGTGGGCCAGCCTTTCGGCGCTTTGCGAATGTCTTTGCGGGCGCAGATTTCATCCGCCCATTTCAGCAGGGTGAGCAGCTCGGTTTGTTCCTCCAGCGAGGGGGAGGTGGTGGGGATTTTTCCGATGAAGACTTTGCCGGTCGTACCATCCACCGAGATCCAATCGCCTTCCCGCACAACCTTTTCGCCAACCGTCATCAGCCGCTTTTCGAGGTCAATCTTGATTGCCGAAGCGCCGACCACACAGGGGATACCAAACTGACGGGCGACCACCGCAGCATGCGAAGTGGCGCCGCCTTCGCTGGTGAGGACACCTTGCGAAGCAATCATGCCGTGAACATCATCGGGCTTGGTGAAGGGGCGCACCATGATGGTCTGCTGCTTTTCTTCCTTTGCCATTCTTTCGGCGGTATCCGCATCAAAGTACACCTGTCCTACCGCTGCGCCGGGCGAGGCGTTGACGCCCTTGGCGAAGAACGAACCGTCGCTTTCGGCGCGTTTCATCGCCGCATCATTGAATTGCGGGTGCAGCAGCGAATCCACATTCTCTGGCGTGACGCGCAGCACCGCTTCCTCTTTGGTGATGAGTTTTTCCTTCGCCATATCCACCGCAATCTTGACGGCGGCTTTGGCGGTGCGTTTGCCGTTGCGGGTCTGGAGCATCCACAGTTTGCCGCGTTCGATGGTGAACTCGACATCCTGCATGTCTTTGTAGTGCTTCTCCAGTTTTTTGGTGATTTGCATAAACTGCTTGTAGGCTTTGGGCATCTCTTCGGCAAGTTTTTCAATGGGTTCCGCATTGCGGATGCCCGCCACCACATCCTCACCCTGCGCATTAAGCAGGTATTCGCCCATCATCTTTTTCTCGCCGGTGGAAGGGTCGCGGGTGAAGGCAACGCCGGTGCCGGAGTCATTGCCCATGTTGCCAAAGACCATGGTGACAATGTTCACCGCGGTTCCCAGGTCATCCGAGATGCCGGTGGCGCGGCGGTAATCTACGGCGCGTTTGCCGTTCCAGGATTCAAAGACGGCTTTGGTGGCGAGTTCGAGCTGCTTATAAACATCCTGCGGAAAATCGAAGCCCACCAGCCCCTTAAAGACGTTCTTGAAGGTCTGAGTGAGTTCTTTCCAATCTTCTGCCGTCATGTCGGTATCCACTTTGTAGCCGTGCTTTTCCTTGTATTCCGCCATCGGATGTTCGAAGACCTCGTCATCGAGGTTGAACACGGTGGTGCCGAACATCTCGATCAGGCGGCGGTACAGGTCCCACACGAAGCGCGGGTTGTTGGTCAGGCGGATCATGCCCTCCACCACCTCATCATTCAAGCCGATGTTGAGGATGGTGTTCATCATGCCGGGCATGGAAAACTTGGCGCCCGAACGGCAGGAAACCAGCAGAGGATTGGAAGGGTCGCCGAATTTTTTACCCGTTGCCTTTTCGGTCTGTTTCATGGCGGCGAGCACCTGGTCCCACATACTGGGCGGGAACTTGCCAGTTTTGCGGTACTCGTTACACGCCTCGGTAGTCACGGTAAACCCCGGCGGGACGGGAACGCCCGCGCGCGTCATATCCGCCAGGCCGGAGCCTTTCCCGCCCAGCAAAGCGCGGACTCCCTCCCAGGAGCCGGCATATTTTTCGGCAGCTTTGACTTCCCCAAAAAGATAAACCCACTTGTGGGCAGCCGTCTTTTTGGCGGACGGGGTTTGTTTCACTGTTTTTCTAACATTCTTTTTCGCTGAAACTCTTGTTGTCATATGACCTCCAACAAAGATAAGATGTCTACGAATGACAGCCCAATGTCCACCGCAATCTTGCGCTGTAAGATTCATTATGTGCAGTTTACCACAAAGGCTTTGGAACAAAAGTTATAATTTTGGCGTTCATTTGTCAGGATTTCTGAAGAAAAAACGCCTATAATTTCTGTAAATATCCTGCAAAGTACGATTGTTGAATTTTCGATAATAATTGGCGTGTACAGGGAACCACTATTATGGCTACAAAAATCATTGTTATTGACGACGATACCGCAGTCACCGACCTGCTCTCTTCTCTTTTGCGTTCGCATGGTTTCGATGTGCGCGCCACCAACAGCAGCACCGAAGGAATGAACCTGATCCGGGAGGAGCACTTCGATCTCGTCATTCTCGACCTGATGATGCCTGAGATGGACGGCTGGGAAATCTGCAAAGAGGTGCGTTCCTTCAGCCAGGTGCCTATCATTGTGCTTTCCGCTCTGAACGACCCCTCTATGGTGGCAAGTGTGCTCGATGCCGGCGCAGACGATTACCTGACCAAACCAACACCCAGCCGCATCCTCGTGGCGCACATCAACCGCCTCACCCGCCGAAACAACACAGCGACAGATACGGCGCCGGCCGGGGCAAAGACCACTCCCCCCAAACCGTTACCCGCTGCATAGCCGCAGACGCTTCGCCCTCCGCCCCCGCCTGATCCTGCAAAACAAACATCCCGCCACTTCAAACAGGGGCGGGATGTTGCTTTATCCAAGCATGGCTAATGCGCGGGCGGTCTCTTCTTTTGCCTCCAGCATGGGCAAATGTCCGCAGCCGGGCAATTCGACCAGCAGCGCGCGGGGAAGCGCCTGTTTCACCTCCCGCGCCCGTTCGATGGGAATCAACGCATCTGCCTCGCCGTGGACGATGACCAGCGGACATGAGAGAGATTTTAGCAGGGGAGTGGAATCGGGGCGTTCTGCCATCGCCTTGAGCGCGCCGATGCAGGCTTGAGGGGTTTGCTTTTCCATCACTGCGCGGACCACCGCTTGCAGCGCCGGATTGGGGGTGAATTTGGGGGTCATGGCTTCCACAATGCCGCCAATGCCTTTTTCTGCCGCCTCCGCTGCCGCTTGGTAACGTCCCTGTTTGCGCTCAGGGGAATCAGGGAGGGTTTGCGAAGCGATTAGTCCGAGACCCGTTACACGGTCCGGAAAGAGGCGGGCAAACGCCAGCGCCACGTAGCCGCCCATCGAGTGGCCCGCCAGGGCAGTCTTCCGAATGTTGAAGGCGTCCAGCAGAGCGGCAATGTCGGCGGCGTAATCGTCCATTGTGTACGGGGTGTCTGCGGTGGTGGATTCGCCAAAGCCGCGCAGATCGGGCAGGATGAGGTCGAATTGATTTTCCAGCAGGGGGACAATGCCATCCCAGATGCGGTGGTCGAGCGGGTAGCCGTGCAGCAGGACGAGCGGTTGTCCGCTTCCGCGGCGGGTGTATGCCAGTTCGATGCCGTTGACGTGTATTTTGTGCATGGTTTTCCTCTCACTTCCAGTTGACAGCCACTTTCAACTTACTGCCCAGTTTGGAATAGTAATGCACGTAACCGTTCTGCCGCCCAAATTCATAGACGCGGCGGGTGATGTCCACATCCGCTTTGCAGTATTCCGCCACTTTATCCAGTTCGCCTTGCCGAAACCATTCCACCGATTGCAGCCCGTCGGCAGTTTTGGAGATGCCGAGCGTGGCTTTGGCGATGCTTTCGAGGCTGAGACGGAAGCCGAGCGTGCGGAACAGGTCTTGCAGCATATCGGTGGAGCGCAAGGCGCGGAAGTTTTCGCCGGGGGCATAGGGTTTGAGGACTTCGTAATCGAAGTTAAGGGTGTTGAAGCCAATCACGCGGTCGGCGGCTTTGAGTTCGGCGATGAGCGCCGCCGCATCGTTTTCCCAATAGACGGCAAAGTCGCCGCGTGCGGTGGACCAGGTTACGCCGCAGGCAAGCAGCAGTTTGCCGGGGTCGCGCCCGCCGATTTCATCAAACGTTTTCTGTGTTTCTAGGTCGAAGTAAACGAGGTTCATATCGGTTTGTCATTCGGTTCTTTGTTCTTGCTGCCATTGTTTGGCAAACTCAAGCGCCTGCTCGCGGGTGGAAATTTTTCCGGTTGCCTGTGCTTCTTGAATGGCTTCAAGCATCTGCCCGATGATTTTGCCGGGCGGAAGGTTGAGTTCTTTCATTAACTCGTGACCGTCGAGCAGGCGCGGAGGGGCAACGGTTTCGTGAGGTTTTTCCCAGTAATTTTCAAGCAGCAGGCGGGCAACATCGAGCGCAGCGATCCAGGTTTCCTGCCGCAGGGAGGGTCCGTAGGTGCCGCGTACATCGGCGAGACCGAGCAGCGCCAGGTCTATGCCTGCTTCGCCGCTGTCGCGGAAGAAGCGGTAGATGGCTTTGCGGGAGGGCTGCTGTCCGTCATGTTCGAGGCGGCTGACAAAAAAGCGAAAGCGCATGTGATGACGCACAATCGTTTCGATGCGTTCGATTTCATCGTTGCTGAGATTGAGCGCCCGTGCACGGCGGGAGGCGGTTTCTGCGCCGCGGTTTTCGTGGTCGAAGAAGCGCACCCGCCCCGCTTCATCCACTGACCTTGTGGCTGGTTTTTCGACATCATGATAGAGCGCCGCGAAGAACAAAGCGGCGCGAGCGGAGCGGTCGGTGTTGAGGGAGCGGGCGAAGTGGGCGGCGAACTGCTCGCGGAATCTGCCTAGCCGCAGGGTGAGCAGGCCGGTGAACAGGTCGTTGGTTTCTTCGGCAGAGTAGCCGAGGCGCAGCGCGGCAAGAATGGCTTCGAGATACCTGAGCGTACTGAGGCTGTGTTCCCACACGTCGTATACGTGCGGTTCAGGCTGGCTCACGCCTTTCAGGGCGGAGAGTTCGGGAAGCAGGTGAGGGAAGATGCCCAGCATTTCCAGCGCGCGCAGGGCGGCATCGGGTTTGGGACCTTCGAGGATTTTGAACAGTTCGTCTCGTTTGCGTTCAGGTGAGACGCCGGGCAGAAGTCCCGCGGCATCTTTCATGGCTTTGCGGGCGGCGGGTTCGATTTTGAAATCGAATTCTGCTGCCTGGCGCACGGCGCGCAGGATGCGGACGGGGTCGTCGGAGAAGGAGGCGGGAGTGCAGGGGCGAATCCATTTGGCGCGCAGGTCGTGGGCGCCGTTGAGGGGGTCGCGCAGGGTTTGGGTGTAAAGGTCGAAGGCGATGGCGTTGATGGTGAAGTCGCGGCTGCGCAGGTCTTCTTCGAGGCTGCTGCCGCGCCAGGAAGTGAAGTCGAGGAAGGTGCGGCTGCCGCCGGCCTCGGTGAGAATGACGCGGGCGGTGTCGCGCTCTTTGTCGAGGATCATGAAGTCGGCTTGCAGGGCGTTGGCGATTTTTCGGGCGGTGGGAATGCTTTGGGAGGGCAGCACAAAGTCGAGGTCGCGTGAGAGGCGGTTGAGGAGCATATCCCGCACGGCGCCGCCGACGAGGTAGATTTCTGCATCTGCCAAGAGGCTGCGGATTTTGTCCAGGAGAGGGGGGATAGTCAGAGGGATGGGCATGTAGAGGATTTCCGGTTTTTCCTTATGCCGGCTGTTTTGGGCGGCACGTAATGCCTGTTCGGGCGTTCCCCCCTGAGCGACGATTTGACCGCGGACCCGGGCAACCCAGCGCCCGGCGTAAGCAGATGACGCTTCGTCAGCCATAGGTTGAGCAGATGGGCGGGCGGGCGAGGGTCACGGGTGTTTGTATTTTTGCAGGTCCACCACGCCGACGAAGGGCAGGTTGCGGTAGTATTCGTCTATATCCAGCCCGTAGCCGAAGACGAATTTGTTGGGGATTTCGAAGCCGCGGTAATGGATGGGGACGATGGCTTCACGGCGTTCGGCTTTGTCGAGCAGGGCGCAGACTTTGAGGCTTTTGGGCTGGCGCAGTTGCAGCATTTCAAGGACGTAGGCGATGGTATGACCACTGTCTACGATGTCTTCGACGAGCAGCACGTCTTTGCCGTAGATGTCGGTTTGCAGGTCCATGCTCACGCGGACGGTGCCGCTGGATTCGCGTTTGCCGACGCCATAGGAGGAGACAGCCATGTAATCCACGGTGTGAGGGGAGGTGATGCAGCGGCTGAGGTCAACAAGGAAAGGCACGCCGCCGCGCAGGATGCAGATGAGCAGCAGGTTGCCGTCGGGGTAGTCGGCGCTGATTTGCGCTCCCAGTTCGCGGATGCGGGCTTGAAGCGTTTTTTCGTCTATCAGAATTTCGGCGAGGATCTCTTTATAGTCTTGCATGGTTGACCTCCCGGCGTTATTTGGGGACCTCATGGTGTTTACGGCAGCGCGCTTCGTATAGTTCGGATGCGCCGACGATGACGACGGGGTCGTCGTAACGGGCGGGTTTGCCGTTGACCAGCCGTTGGGTGCGGGAGGCTTCGTCGCCGCAGACCATGCAGATAGCGTGAAGTTTGTCTACCCGCTCGGCCATGGACATGAGGACAGGCATGGGTCCAAACGGTTCGCCGCGGAAGTCCATATCGAGACCTGCGATGATGACGCGGATGCCGCGCTCGGCGAGTTCCTGGGCAACCGCGATGATGTCTGCGTCGAAGAATTGCGCTTCGTCTATGCCGACGACGGTGGTATCTGCTTCGAGTTTATGGCGGATTTCTGCGGCTTTTTCGACGGGGATGGCGTCGAAGTTCGAGCCGGTGTGAGAGGTGACTTTGCCGGCGGTGTAACGCACGTCAATGGCGGGTTTGAAGACCTGCACCTTTTGTTTGGCGATGACCGCCCGCACCAGGCGGCGGATTAATTCGTCTGTTTTGCCGCTGAACATCGAACCGCAGACTACTTCAATCGAGCCGTTTGTGTGTCGCATATCTTCTCCGGCCCCTCTCTCCAGTGACGGGAGGATGGGGCAAAAAATCAGGCACGGCGTTGGTACGCCATGCCTGTAAGTTTACCTGAGATTGGTTTTTCTGCAATCCTTGGGAGGTCTCCCGCGGTTGCTTTAGGCTGCGGCTTCGGGAATTTCGTAGCCGAGCGCGCGTAGTTTTTTCTTGGCTGCGGTCAGCGAGGCCTGACCAAAGCCGGAGATGGACAGCACCGCCTGGTTGCCGCCGCTGAGCCGCTCGAGGAATTGACCGACGTTTTCGATGCCGGCCGCCTTGAGCGCTTCGGTGGCGCGGGTGGGCAAGCCCAGTTCGGCAATCGGGCGTTCGGGAGAACCTTTCAGTTCTTCTTTGACCCGCTGCTGTTCGACATACGCCTGGCGCACAGATAACTTCTTGTAGAAGCGGTCCACCTGACCTTCGGTGTCCAGAATGCGCTGGGCTTCGCCGGTGAAGAAGGGGTGACAGTTGGAGCACAGGTCCACACGGATTTCCTTTTTGGTGGAGCCGGTCGTCCAGGTACGCCCGCAGGAGGAGCAAATCACCTTGGCTTCAGGGTAGTAAGTGGGGTGGATGTCTTTCTTCATGATTAGCCTTCCGCCTGCGGCAGGACGTTTGCCCGTTTCTGACCGTGAACGATGTCGTACATCACCACGCCGTCGGCGGTGGCAAAGAGGGTATCGTCCTTACCAACTTTGACGTTCAGCCCGGGTTTGATTTTGGTGCCGCGCTGACGCACAAGGATGTGGCCGGAAAGCACAAACTCACCGGCAAAACGTTTTACGCCCAAACGCTGGGCATTGGAATCTCGTCCGTTGCGGCTAGAGCCGCCACCTTTTTTATGTGCCATGGCTACCTCTACTTATTCAGACTTCTTCGCTTCTTTCTTTGCTCGGGCTGGTTTCTTCCCTTCAGCCTTTGCCTCCGCTGGAGCCTCACCGGCTTTGCCGATGAAATCCACCATCAGACGGGTGTACTGCTGGCGATGCCCGCTTCGGACGCGGATGCGCTTCTTGGGGCGGTATTTGAAGGAAAGCAGTTTGGGACCTTTGATGTGTTCCACCACTGTGGCTTTGACTTCGATGCCATCCACAGTGGGGGTTCCAACCAGCACATCGTCGCCGTCTGCCACGAGCAGGACGCGCTCGATGTTGAGTTGTTCTCCCGCTTCGACGGGCAGGCGATCCACCTCGATGGTTCGCCCTTCGACGGCACGGTATTGTTTGCCGCCGCTTTCTACGATTGCAAATTTCATTTTTTATCTCCAGTCATTCACTTCACCGCATGCCTGCGGAGTTCGAGCGCTCGTCGCCGGCGGGCGGGGAAGCTGGGGTTGTGGGGTGTCTTTCGACAAACAACCGCCTCAGCGAATCTTACTGCTGAGGCAGAAGCGGACGGTATTATACATGCCTGACGGGGATGTGTCAACAGAATTTCACTGGTGATTGCCCACAAGGGAGGCATGTGCGGATTTGGCAATCCGCACGAGCAAAAAATGACGGCTTGGACACCGCTGGCTTGGATTGCCAAATCCAAGTCCCTTACCTTACTGGCGGAGCGTTCGAAAGCATTTACCCAAACTTACATCATAATTTTAGAGAATACGCCCTGTCTTCAAAGATGTGGGCAATCACCAGAAATTTGTCCCTTGACTTAATTCAAAGTTTGCCTATAATCTGCTGAAATATTTCTGGATATGTTCACCTCTTTGCTGTTGCTCTCCCTTCTTATCGTTATTCTTTTCGCCCTTATTCTCAAGGGCGTGTTTGTGGTTGAGACGGCAGCGGTGAGAGCAAACTAAACTCATACACCAAACCTGGAAGTCAAGGAGCCGCCCAACCACAGCAGGGCGGCTCTTTTGTTACCTGAACAAGGACTTTCGTATGTTATTTGAGCGCATCATCCGCATCGTCATTCTCCCGTTCATTGACCTCCTTCTTATTGCAAGAGGAGCGGCGGCTTGACGTTGGATGAGCGCAGGAAAATGTGACCGAAATTCAGCACATCTGCTCGAACACAAGAGCCGCCCAATCGCAAGAGGGCGGCTCTTGTGCAATTTCATGGAGGTTTCGGCAAGACGCTGAACTCCAAAACGAAAGGAAATTATGCGTTCAGATACCATCAAACAAGGATACGACAAAGCCCCTCACCGTGCCTTGCTGCGCGCCACTGGCTTGAAAGATGAAGACTTCGGTAAGCCATTTGTAGCAGTGGTCAATTCGTATGTGGATGTGGTGCCGGGGCATGTCCATTTGCAGGAGTTTGGCAGAATTGTCAAAGAAGCCATTCGAGCGGCGGGCGGGGTCCCTTTCGAGTTTAATACCATTGGAGTAGATGATGGGATTGCCATGGGACATGCCGGCATGAAATATTCCCTGCCGTCGCGTGAATTGATTGCTGATTGCGTGGAAACGATGATTGAAGCGCATTGTTTCGATGGAATGGTGTGCATTCCCAATTGCGACAAAATCGTCCCCGGCATGCTCTTGGCTGCCATGCGCGTCAATATCCCGACCATCTTCGTCAGCGGCGGTCCCATGGCTGCCGGAAAAACTTCGCAAGGCGAGACGATTGATTTGATTTCGGTCTTCGAGGGCGTCGGTGCGTTTTCGGCGGGAAAAATTGACCAGGAGCGGTTGAACACGTTGGAGCGGTTTGCGTGCCCTTCGTGCGGTTCCTGTTCCGGCATGTTTACGGCAAATTCGATGAACTGCCTAATGGAAGCGCTGGGGTTGGCGCTGCCTTTCAACGGCTCGGCGTTGGCAAAGTCGGCGGAGCGTGAAGCGTTGGCGCGCAAAGCCGCGGCACAAATCCTCACCCTCATCAAGCGCGACTTGAAGCCGCGCGACATCGTCACAGCGGAAGCGATTGACGATGCCTTTGCACTGGATATGGCGATGGGCGGTTCGTCCAATACTGTGCTGCACACGCTGGCGCTGGCAAACGAAGCGGGGGTGGAGTATCCGCTGACGCGCATCAACGCCGTTGCCGATAAAGTGCCGCACCTTTGCAAAGTCTCGCCTTCGGGCAAGTGGCACATGGAAGATGTTCATCGTGCGGGCGGCATTCCGGCAATTTTGAACGAAATTCAGCGGGCGACGGGTATGCTGCATTTTCAGCGGCAAACCGTTGCCGGGGCAAGCCTGGGGGAATCCATCGCCGGATGTGAAATCAAGGATGAGGACGTTATTCGCCGTTATGAAAATGCTCATTCCAGGCATGGCGGTCTGGCGGTTTTATTCGGCAACCTGGCGCCCAATGGGGCTGTGGTCAAGGTGGGTGGGGTCAGTCCGCAAATGATGAAGTTCAGCGGTCCGGCGCGCATTTACGAGAATCAGGATGATGCCATTCGCGGCATTCTGGCGCATGAAGTGCAGCCCGGCGAGGTGGTGGTCATCCGCTATGAGGGACCGAAAGGAGGACCCGGCATGCAGGAGATGCTCGCGCCAACCTCCGCCATCATGGGGCAGGGCTTGGGCGATAAGGTTGCGCTCGTTACCGATGGGCGTTTTAGCGGCGGTACGCGCGGCGCGTGTATCGGGCATGTCTCGCCGGAAGCGGCGGCGGGAGGTCCGATTGCCGCGCTCGAAAACGGTGATGTCATCCAAATTGATTTGACCGCCCGCACGCTGCATGTTTGCCTGAGCGAGGAGGAAATCCAAAAGCGATTGAACGCTCTGCCGCCCTTCAAAAGCAAAGCAGCTAGTAAATGGCTCAAGCGCTATTCGTATTTTGTGACCAGCGCCGATACGGGCGCAATTCTGAACGATGGGCAATAGACGGCGGACAGTGACTGTAGTCCATGCTCTGATGTCGGTTGTCAAACAGGAGAGAAATCATGAAATTAAGTGGTGCAGAAATCTTATGGGAATGTTTGATGCGTGAGGGGGTGGAGGTGGTCTTTGGCTATCCCGGCGGGGCAAACATGCCGATTTATGACGCCATGCTCAATTATCCTGTCCATCATGTGTTGGTGCGGCATGAACAGGGCGCCGCGCACATGGCGGATGGTTATGCCCGCGCCAGCGGAAAAGTGGGTGTGGCAATGGCCACCTCGGGGCCGGGCGCTACCAACCTGGTGACAGGCATTGCAACGGCGATGATGGATTCCTCGCCGGTGGTATTCATTACCGGGCAGGTGGCGGCGCATCTGATCGGCGGCGATGCCTTTCAGGAAACCGATGTCACCGGCATTACGCTGCCCATTACCAAACATAACTACCTGGTGACGCGCGCCGAAGAAATTGCCGGCGTGGTGCGCGAGGCTTTTTACATCGCTCGCAGCGGACGCCCCGGGCCGGTATTGATTGATATTTGCAAGAATGCGCAGATCGAAAAAACCGATTTCGTTTACCCGCAAGAGGTACGTTTGCCGGGCTATCGTCCGCCTTTGCGCGCGCCAAAGACCGAGTTGGAAAAAGCGGTCCGCTTGATTGAAAGAGCCAGGCGGCCGGTCATCCTGCTTGGGCATGGCGCGCTCATCTCCGGAGCGGAACAGGTCATTCAACAGTTTGCAATCAAAACCCAGACTCCGGTGGCAATGACCCTCCTGGGGCTGGGCGCTTTCCCGGCCTCGAACCCGCTCTCACTGGGCATGATGGGCATGCATGGCGAGGCGCATTGCAACCTTGCCATCCAGAATGCCGACCTGCTCCTGGCTTTTGGCATGCGTTTCGATGACCGCGTGACCGGCACGCTCAAGACCTATGCCCCGCATGCCCGCAAAATTCACGTCGAAATTGACCCTTCGGAGGTTCATAAGAACGTCAAAGTGGACGTTGCGTTGGTGGGAGACCTCAAAACTGTGGTGACCGACCTGATTCCGATGGTGGATGAATATGAGCATGACGAGTGGTTGCAGCAAATTGCCGTTTGGAAGTCCGAAGGAGATGCGCGCTCGATTATGTCCTGGTCCGATGACGGGAAACTGTATGTAGCGCATCTCATCCATGACCTGTGGGAGGCGACCCGCGGCGAGGCGATGATCACCACCGATGTCGGGCAGCATCAGATGTGGGCGGCGCAGTATTACTTTCTGGAAAAACCGCATCGCTGGATTACCTCCGGCGGCGCCGGCACAATGGGCTTTGGACTGCCCTCTGCCATTGGCGCCTGGTTCGCATACAAAGATCAGGAAATCTGGACGGTGGTGGGCGATGGCGGCTTTCAAATGACGGCCGCGGAATTGTCAACCGCCGTGCAGGAAGGCGCAAATGTCAAGGTGGCGATTATGAATAATAGTTACCTGGGGATGGTGCGGCAGTGGCAGGAGTTTTTCTTCGAGAAGCGCTATTCGGCAGTCAACATGAAATCGCCCGATTTTGTGAAACTGGCTGATGCGCACGGCGTGCCGGCGCGCCGCGTGACAAACCCTTCCGAGGTGAGGAACGCCATCCAGTGGGCGCGCCGAACTCCCGGCCCGGTGGTGTTGGAATTCGTCGTCGAACAGGAAGATGCGGTATATCCGATGGTTCCCGCCGGCGCGGCGCTCGATCAGATGTTGAGAAGACCGGTGCGGCAGAAATAATTTCATTGCTCATCTTACATACCCGCCCCCTCCCTCTTGCGTTCTGCAAATGGATGTGTGCGGGTGCGAACAGGAGAAAGGACTATGCAATATACCTTCATCGCTCTCGTAGAAAACAAGCCCGGTGTGTTGAACCGTGTGGCTTCGCTCTTTCGGCGGCGGAATTTCAACATCGAGTCGCTGGCGGTGGGGCGCACCGAACGCCCCGATATTTCGCGCATGACCATCGTCATGGACTGCGAAGATGATACGGCGGCGCACAAAATCGAAGCCAATTTATACAAACTGGTCAACGTGATTGATGTGCAGGATGTCAGCCGGCAGCCTGCCGTCACCCGCGACCTGGCGCTCATCAAGGTCAAAGCCGGGCCCGAGCAGCGCGCCGAGGTCAACAACCTGGCAGCCATTTTTCGCGCCCGTATTGTGGATGTCGCCGCCGATTCAGTCATCGTCGAAGTCACCGGCACAGAGGAGAAAATCGAAGGGATGATCGAATTGCTGCGTCCGATTGGTATTTTGGAGATGGTGCGCACAGGGCAGGTGGCAATGACGCGCGGCGCCTATGAGGGCACCCGCCGCACCGCGGGCGCAAATGGCAACGGCTGGCACGGCGACGAAGAGGAAGACGGGCTGGCGGACTATTAGATGATGGACGATGGACGGTGGACGACGGACCATGGTCCATCGTCTCTCATTACAAACACTCAAGGAGAAGAAAACCCATGGCAAAAATTGATTTTGGTGGAACGATTGAAGAAGTAGTGACCCGCGAGGAATTCCCGCTGGAGAAAGCCCGCGAGGTGCTGAAAAACGAAGTGGTGGCGGTGCTGGGCTATGGCGTGCAGGGACCGGCTCAAGCCTTGAATCTGCGCGATAACGGAATCAACGTCATCGTTGGGCAGCGACCCGGTACCAAAAACTGGGAGAAAGCCGTGGCAGATGGCTGGGTTCCCGGCGAGACGCTCTTTTCGCTCGAAGAAGCCGCCGAACGCGGGACGGTCATCCAATACCTGCTTTCGGATGCCGGGCAGCGCAGTCAGTGGCCCAAAATCGTCGAATGTCTCAATGAAGGTGACATGCTGTATTTCTCGCACGGTTTTTCGGTGACATACAAGGAGGATACCGGTGTCATCCCGCCGCCGCACGTGGATGTGGCGCTGGTGGCGCCCAAAGGCTCCGGTCGCAGCGTTCGCCTGAACTTTCTGGCTGGCTCCGGCATCAATGCCAGTTTTGCCGTTCATCAGGATGCCACCGGCCGCGCCTGGGAACGCACCGTGGCCCTGGGCATTGCCATCGGCGCGGGGTATCTCTTCCCGACCACTTTCCAGAACGAAGTGTACAGCGACCTGACCGGCGAGCGCGGCGTCTTGATGGGTGCGCTGGCGGGTGTGATGGAAGCCCAATATAACGAACTGCGCAAGCACGGTCACAGCCCATCTGAAGCCTTCAACGAAACGGTGGAAGAACTCACCCAGTCGCTCATCCGCCTTGTTGGCGAAAACGGCATGGACTGGATGTATGCCAATTGTTCCACCACCGCTCAACGCGGCGCGCTTGATTGGAAAGATCGCTTCCGGGATGCAGTTGCCCCGCTCTTCGAGGAGTTGTACGAAAGTGTCGCCAACGGCACGGAGGCTCGCATCACGCTGGAAGCCAACAGCCGCCCCGATTACCGCGAACAACTGGAAAAAGAACTGGCTGCCATCCGCGATTCGGAAATGTGGCGGGCAGGAGCGGCGGTGCGGGCGTTGAGGCCGGAGAATTGGAAGAAGCAACAGCAGTAATCAGCGGAGCAACTATGTCAAACTATGTAAAAATCTTCGATACGACCCTGCGCGATGGCGAGCAATCGCCCGGCGCAACGATGACCTCGGCAGAAAAACTGGAAGTAGCCCGCGCCCTGGCTCGTTTGGGGGTGGATATCATCGAGGCTGGCTTCCCTGCCGCCTCGCCCGATGACCTGGAAGCGGTGCGGCGCATCGCGCTGGAGGTGGGTACCCCGTCCCGCGGCGGGGAGCAGGCAAAGGTCCCGGTGATTGCTGCGTTGGCGCGCGCGAATCGGGCAGATATTGATAAGGCTTGGGAAGCCGTCAAAGGCGCTGCCCGTCCCCGCATCCACACTTTTTTGGCGACTTCCGAGATTCACATGCAGCACAAGTTGAAGATGACCCGTGAAGAAGTGGTACAGCGCGTCCGCGAAATGGTTGCCTATGCCCGCAGCCTGTGCGCCGATGTGGAGTTCAGCCCGGAAGATGCGGGCCGCTCCGATCCGCACTTTCTCTATCAGGTGCTGGGCGAGGCGATCAAAGCCGGGGCGACCACGCTCAATATCCCCGATACGGTGGGCTACACCATGCCCGATGAATTTGGCGCGTTAATTGCAGGGATTATCGCCAACACGCCGGGCATGCACGATGGCATCACCATCAGCGTCCACACCCACGACGATCTGGGGTTGGCAACCGCCAACGCCCTGGCGGGTATCCGAGCCGGGGCGCGTCAGGCAGAGGTGACGGTCAATGGCATTGGCGAACGAGCCGGCAATTGCTCGCTCGAAGAGGTGGTGATGGCGCTCAAGACGCGCCACCCTGTTTTTGGGCTGGAGACCGGTATTGACACCACCCAACTGGCGCGCATCAGCAAACTGGTCAGCAATTACACCAGCATTCCGGTGCAGCCCAACAAGGCGATTGTCGGTGCGAATGCCTTCGCCCACGAGGCGGGCATTCATCAGGATGGCATGCTGAAGCACAACCTGACCTACGAAATCATGCGCCCGGAAGATGTCGGCATCCATCAATCCCGCCTGGTGCTGGGCAAACATTCGGGGCGGCATGCCTTGCGGATGCGCCTGGCAGAGATGGGACATGCGCTCGACGAAACCGAACTCGACAAAGCCTTTCTGCGCTTCAAAGAACTGGCTGACCGGAAAAAAGTCATCACCGACCTGGACCTCGAAGCCCTGATTGCCGATGAGTTCTACCGCCCGCGCGATGTTTTCTCGCTGGATGGTTTGCAGGTGGCCTGCGGCACGATAGGCATGCCCACTGCTACGGTGCGCCTGCGCGGACCGGATGGCAAAATCCACACTCACGCCAGCATCGGCACGGGACCGGTGGATGCCACCTACAAAGCCATTGACCACATCGTCAAGGTGCCGAATACGCTCGTGGAGTTCAACATTCACGCCATTACCGAAGGGATAGATGCTCTGGGTGAAGTGACGGTTCGGGTTCAGCCTAAAGAATCGTTCGCCAAATTCGATGCCCAGAATGAAACCCCCTACGGGCGCGTCTTTGGCGGACACGGCGCCGATACCGACATCATCGTTGCCAGCGCGAAAGCCTACCTTTCTGCCCTGAACAAACTCATCACCGCCCAAACCGAAGTGGAAGCAGCCCGCCAGCAAACCTACGGCGTGATGCTGGGATAAACCGCCCGCTGCTCACTGACAACCGTAAACTCCTATGCCAAAAACCCTCTTCCAAAAACTCTGGGAGTCTCATGTTGTTACCCAACAGCCGGAGTCTCCCGCCATTTTATACATAGACCTGCACCTGGTGCATGAGGTCACTTCACCCCAAGCCTTCAGCGGCTTGCGTCAGCGCGGTTTGAAAGTGCGCCGCCCCGATAAAACCGTGGCAACGATGGATCATTCCATCCCGACCACCCCGCCGGGCGTCCCGATTGCCGATGCGCTGGCTGCCGCTCAAATCCGCCAGATGGAAACCAACGCTGCCGAGTTTGGCATCCCTCTCTATGGCATGAGCAGCCCGCATCGCGGCATCGTTCACGTCATCGGGCCGGAACTCGGCTTGACCCAGCCCGGCATGACCATCGTCTGCGGCGACAGTCACACCGCCACACACGGCGCGTTTGGCGCGCTTGCCTTTGGCATCGGCACCAGCGAGGTCGAACACGTCCTTGCCACTCAATGCCTGCTCCAGCGCAAACCCAAAACCTGCGAGGTCCGCATAGACGGTTCGCTGCCGGCGGGCGTTTCAGCCAAAGACATCATCCTGGCGTTGATTGCCCAAATCGGAGTCGGCGGCGGGACGGGACACGTCTTCGAATATACCGGCGCTGCCATCCACGCCCTGACGATGGAAGAACGCATGACCATCTGCAATATGTCCATTGAGGGCGGAGCGCGCGCCGGGATGATCGCTCCTGATGACACCACCTTTGAATACCTCTACGGACGGGAATTTGCCCCCAAAGGCGCAGCCTGGGAAAAAGCCCTCGCCCGCTGGAAGAAACTCCCCACCGATGAAGGCGCCGCCTACGACAAATCCATCACCCTCGATGCCTCCGCCCTCGCGCCGATGATTACCTACGGCACCAACCCCGGCATGGGCATGAAAATCACCGAGCGCGTGCCAGACCCCGCCTCGCTCAGCGACGCCAGCCAGAAACTGGCGCTCGAAAAAGCGCTGGCTTACATGGGCTTGCAGCCTGGGCAATCCCTGCTCGGCAAAAAAGTAGATGTCGTGTTCATTGGCTCTTGCACCAATTCGCGCCTCTCCGATTTGCGCCTGGCTGCTTCACTGCTCAAAGGGCGCAAAGTCAACCCCCAAACCCGCGTCATGGTCGTGCCGGGCTCGCAGGAGGTCAAGAAACAAGCCGAAGCCGAAGGGCTGGACAAAATCTTCAAAGAAGCGGGCGCCGAATGGCGTGAAGCCGGCTGCTCGATGTGTATTGCCATGAACGGCGACCAACTTCAACCTGGTCAATATGCCGTCAGCACCAGCAACCGTAACTTCGAGGGTCGCCAGGGCAAAGGCGGGCGCACTTTCCTTGCATCTCCCCTTACGGCTGCGGCGAGCGCCCTTTCTGGTGCAATTGCCGACCCGCGTGTGTTTGTCACAAGATAAACATGTAAAAACGTAAACACGTAAACACGTACTTGTTTCCCTGTCTACCAGTTCACTTCTCTACTTCCTCCCTTCCTTCTCCGAGAACCCTATGGCTCAATTCACCTCCCTTACCTCCCGCGCCGTGCCGCTTCCCATCAACGATATTGATACCGACCAGATTATCCCGGCTCAATATCTCAAAGTCACCGATAAGAACGGTTTGGCAGAGGCGCTTTTTTTCAACTGGCGTTACCTGCCCGATGGTTCGCCCAATCCCGATTTCCCGCTGAACAAACCTGAATTTGCCGCAGCCCAAATTCTGCTGGCAGGCGATAACTTCGGCTGCGGTTCCAGCCGCGAACATGCCCCCTGGGCGCTGACCGGCTTTGGCTTTCGCGCCGTCATCAGCACTTCATTTGCCGATATTTTTCGGAACAATGCCCTCAAAAACGGCTTGCTGCCCATCATCGTGGACGACCCCACCCACAAACTGCTCTTCACGCTGATCGAACAAGCGCCTCACACCGAACTGACGATTGATCTGGCCTCTCAAACCCTTTCCTTCCCCGGCGGCTCTGTCTCCTTCCCCATTGACCCCTTCAACAGAACCTGCCTGTTGAATGGCGTGGATGAACTGGGGTACATCCTCGGGTTCGAGAAAGAAATCACGGCTTTTGAAAATCGGTCGGTAGAAGTGAGCGATTGAAAATCGGCGCGCGCCAATTTCCAATCTCCAATTACCAACCATGATGAACATCCAAATCTACGATACCACCCTGCGCGACGGCACACAATCTGAAGGTTTTAACCTTTCTGCCAGCGATAAAATCCGCATCGCTCAAAAACTGGATGATTTGGGCGTGGCATTCATCGAGGGCGGCTGGCCTGGCTCTAATCCCAAAGATGCCGAGTTCTTCGAACGTGCGCGCGATATGGAATGGAAGACCGCTCAAATCGCAGCCTTTGGCGCCACCTGCCGCGTCAAAGCCGGACCCGAAGATGACGCCAACATCCGGGCTTTGCTCAAGTCTGCCGCGCCGGTTTGTACCATCTTCGGCAAAACCTGGACTCTGCACGTCACCGACGTTTTGTTGACCACATTGGAAGATAACCTGCGCATCATCGAACAATCGGTCGCTTACCTCCGTTCCCACCAACGACGCGTCATCTACGACGCCGAGCATTTCTTCGACGGTTACAAGGCAGATCCTGCCTATGCCCTCGAAACCCTGCAAGCCGCTGTGCGGGGCGGCGCCGAGATGCTCGTCCTGTGCGATACCAATGGCGGCACCCTGCCTTGGGAGATGGAGCAGATTATTCGGGATACCCGGAAGGTCATTACGCATCCCTTTGGTATTCACGCCCACAACGACAGCGAATGTGCGGTTGCCAATTCGCTGGCGGCTGTGCGACAGGGCGCGATCCAGGTGCAAGGCACAATAAACGGGGTGGGCGAGCGCTGCGGCAACGCCAACCTGATTTCAATTATTGCCAACCTGGAACTCAAAATGGGTTATCAGTGCCTGCCGCCGGGCGGCTTGTCCAAACTCACCGAACTCTCGCACTTTATAGATGAGGTGGGCAATCTCACGCCCAATGACCATCAACCCTATGTGGGCAAGAGCGCCTTTGCCCACAAAGGCGGCGTACATGTGGCTGCCATGCGGCGCTCGGCGCAAAGTTACCAGCATGTGGTCCCTGAAACCGTCGGCAACAAGATGCGGGTGGTTGTCTCCGACCTTGCCGGGCGCGGCAACCTGCTCAGCAAAGCCGAGGAGCATTTCCTCGAGGTGGATGTCGAGGAAGTGGTGCCGGTGTTGAATGAAATCAAGGAACTCGAAGCGCGCGGCTTCTCTTTCGAGGCGGCCGAGGCTTCGGTGGCGATGATGCTCAAACGCCAGGAAATGCATTACCAGCCGCCGTTTGAGTTGATAGACTTCCTGGTCAACGTGGAGCATCGCTCCGGGCGCGGCATCTTTGCCGAAGCGATGGTCAAAGTGCGCGTCAAAGGCGAGGTGCTGCACACCGCTGCCGAAGGCAATGGGCCGGTCAACGCCCTCGACCTGGCGCTGCGCAAGGCGCTGCTGCCTTACTATCCCGTCATTGACCAGTTTCACCTGGCTGACTACAAAGTCCGCATCCTGGATGGCAACAACGGCACTTCTGCCATCACCCGTGTCCTCATTGATACCCAAAACGGCTCCCGCCGCTGGAGTACCGTAGGCGCCAGCACCAACATCATCGAAGCCAGTTGGCGCGCCCTGGTTGATTCGGTAGAGTATGGGTTGCTGATGGCACATTGAAAACCGACGATAGACCACAGACCACAGACCA
>JBBITE010000010.1:72812-78938 GCA_037440905.1 Anaerolineae bacterium
AGACCATAGACCATAGACCATAGACAGACAGTAGGCAATTATTTCCAGGAGAATTCATGCAAGCAAAAATCACCCTGCTCCCCGGCGACGGCATTGGTCCCGAAGTGGTTGCCGAAGCCGCGCGTGTGCTCGAAGCAGTTGCTGATAAATTTGGCCACACTTTTATCTACACCGAGCGCCTGATGGGTGGCTGCTCGATTGACAAATTCGGTACGTCGCTCACCGATGAGACCCTGGCAGATTGCCAGTCTGCCGATGCCGTGCTGCTGGGTGCGGTGGGCGGTCCCAAATGGGACGACCCTCACGCCAAAGACCGCCCCGAACGTGGACTGCTTGCCCTGCGCAAAGGCTTGGGCGTGTTTGCCAACCTGCGCCCGGTCAAAGTTCACCCGGCGCTGGTAGATTCATCCCCCCTCAAGCCCGAAGTCTTGCAAGGTGTGGATATCCTGGTCATCCGTGAGTTGACCGGCGGCTTGTACTTTGGCTGGCCCAAAGGACGCGACAGCAAAGATGGACGCGAGCGTGCTGTGGACACGCTCGAATATTACGATTATGAAATTCGCCGTGTGATCGAACTTGCCTTTCGGCTGGCTGCCACGCGCAGGAAAAAGGTCACCTCGGTGGATAAAGCCAACGTGCTGGAATCCTCCCGCCTGTGGCGGCAAATTGCCATGCAGATTGGCGCCCAGTATCCCGATATTGCCCTGGAGCATGTTCTCGTGGATACGGCTGCCATGCGTTTAATAACCAGCCCCGCCCTGATGGATGTGATTGTGACCGAAAACATGTTTGGCGACATCCTGACCGACGAAGCCTCCGTGCTGGCGGGTTCGATGGGGATGTTGCCATCCGCCAGCCTGAGTAGCAAAGGTCCCGGTTTGTATGAGCCGATTCACGGTTCGGCTCCCGATATTGCCGGCAAAGGCATCGCCAACCCGATAGGCACCATTCTTTCCGCCGCCATGCTGCTGCGCTACTCGCTCGCCCTCGAAGCCGAAGCCGCCGCAATCGAAACCGCCGTGGACGAAGCCATCCGCTGCGGGGCGCGCACGGCAGACCTGGGCGGCAAATTGTCCACCAGGCAAATGACGGATGAAATCATTTCTCGGCTGCGAAACCTGCCTGATGGACAAAGTAAGGTTAGATAATCGGTTCCCGCCAAAGGGACGGGAGAACCAAACTATTTCAAACAAGGAGTTTTTCATGGGAATGCAATCGAAATTCATTTGGATGGATGGCGAACTGGTGCCGTTCGAAAAAGCCACCATCCACTTTCTTACGCCCGCGCTGCATTATGGCGCTGCTGTATTCGAAGGCATCCGCGCCTACGACACCGATAAGGGTCCTGCCATTTTTCGCCTGCGGGAACATGCCGAGCGGCTGATTAAATCGGCGGAGGTTTTTGGTTTTCGCAACTTGAAGTTCACAGTTCAGGACGTCATCGAAGGCTGTAAAGCGGTTGTGAAAGCCAACGACTTTCGCGATTGTTACATTCGCCCCCTGCTGTACCTGACCGATGGCGGCTGGAATCTCAATGTGGATGGCGGACGCGCCGCGCTGGGCATTGCCGCCTGGGAATGGAACAATTACCTGGGAGAGGAAGCCCTGGCGAAGGGGATTCGCGCCAATATTTCATCGTACACCCGCCATCACGTCAACGTGATGATGACCAAAGCCAAAATTTCGGGGAATTATGTCAACTCGTTTCTGGCAAAGACCGAATCGGTACGCCTGGGGTTCGAGGAAGCCATCATGCTCGATCCAGCCGGTTATGTGGCGGAATGTACCGGCGAGAACATTTTCCTCGTCAAACGCGGCAAAATTTACACCCCCGCCATTGCCCCCGTATTGGAGGGAATTACCCGCCACACCATTTACACCATTGCTCAGGATTTGGGCTACAAAATCAAGGAACGTCCCATCAGCCGCGACCAACTCTACACAGCCGACGAAGTCTTCGTCGTGGGTACGGCAGCCGAATGTATTGGCTTATGTGAAATTGACTTTCGCAAAATTGGCAGCGGTCAGACCGGCCCTATCACCCAGGCGATTCAAAAGGCGTACCACGATATCATTCGCGCCCGTGATCCGCGCTATGAAACATGGTGCGATTTCGTTTGAGAGTGATTGTTTTCCCTGCTTGTCCATCATCAGCATAGCAAGCGTTCCGAAGGTTCGGTTTTCTCGAACCTTCGGGACGCTTCCATGAGGGGAGGTGCGGCATGGGGGTTGGATCTGGTTCGGGGAGGAGGAGCAGGCATCCCGTCAGTGAAGAAGCGGGTTGCTATTGATTGGGCAGGATGGAGCGCAGGGCGTTGGTCAGGCTTTGGAGTTGGGCGGCGTGTCCTTTGATCTTGTTGACATCGCCGGTGCGCAGGCCGGTTTGCACGTCGGTGATGGTGCCTGAAGTCTGGGCGTTGCTGTCAATGATTTTTTGAGTGAGGCTTTCGAGGTTGACGAGTAAATCTGTAATTTTTTGAGGCACGAGGGGCAGGTTCTTGACAATGGGGAGCAAACCGTCGAGGATGGCGTTGGCAATGCCGGCGTATTTGACCGTGAGCGTGTGCAGCGCACTGATGGAGGTGGTCAGTTCGAGCGCCACGTCTTGAATGGTGTCAATCATTGCCTTGTGTTCGTTGATCATGCGGGAGATGTCGTTGAGCGAGTCGGTCAATTTGTCCGAAAATCGGATCATCTCGGGTTTGGCGGCGGGACGGTTGAGGGTCGTCATAAAAATTCTCCTGTGAGTTGAGATGAAGGTATTATACAAAGGCGGGGGTCTATTGACAAACCTCCCTCTCTCCTGTACCCTCGTTTCATGCTCAGCCCTTCTCAACGCGACATTGTCGAATCTCCGCTCAACCGAAAACTATTTGTCTCCGGGCCGGCGGGCTGTGGCAAGACGACCGCCGCCGTGGAGCGGATGCGCTTTTTGCTGGAGCAGGGAGTGCCCGGCGAGACGATCCTGCTGCTTACGCCTCAACGTTCGCTTCAGGAGCCATACCTCGACCTGCTGTACAGCCCCGAACGAGGCGCCGGCGGCGAAGTGACCCCGGCAACGGTTGGCGGCTTGGCGCGCCGCCTGTGTGAATTGTTCTGGCCGCTGGCGGCAGAAGCGGCTGGGTTTGCCCACCCGGAACAACCGCCGCGGTTTCTCACGCTGGAAACCGCGCAGTATTACATGGCGCACCTCGTCCGCCCGCTGCTGGATGAGGGATTTTTTGAGTCGGTGACGATTGACAGCAACCGTCTTTACTCGCAAATCATTGATAACCTGAACAAGGCGGCGGTGATTGGTTTTCCGCACACGGAAATTGGCGCGCGCCTCGATGCCGCTTATTTCGGCGACCCCGCCCAACGTCGCGTGTATGCCGACGCGCAGGAATGCGCCAGCCGTTTCCGCCGTTATTGCCTGGAGCATAATCTGCTCGATTTTTCGCTGCAGTTCGAAATTTTTACCAATCTCTTGTGGCGGGAGGAAATTGTCCGCGATTATTTGATGCGGACGTACCGCCACTTGATTTATGACAACGTGGAGGAGGACGTTCCGCGCGCGCATGATCTTTTGCGCGAGTGGCTGCCTTTGTTTGATTCTGCCTTGCTGATTTACGATGAAGAGGCCGGATTCCGCTATTTCCTGGGCGCCGATGTGGAGACCGCCTGGGCGCTGCGCGAACTGTGCGATGAGCATGTGCGCCTCCAAGAGAGTTTTGTCATGAGGAAGGAAGTGGCAGCCTTGAGCGGCAGGCTGACCGAAGCAATTGTGCCTGGGTGGAAAGCGCAGGCGGATGAGCAACACCGAGATGGAGAAGACGGCGGGGCGGGGGAGGCGCTTGCTATTTTGCAATCTCGTTTTTATCCGCAACTGCTTGATGCTGTGGCTGGCGAAGTCCACCAACTGGTGCAGGGTGGTGTGCCTCCTGCCGAGATTGTCGTCCTTGCTCCCTATATGCCAGACGCTTTGCGGTTTTCCGTTCTTCACAGGCTGGAAACGCTGAAGATACCCTGGCGTTCTCATCGTCCCTCGCGCGCCTTGCGCGACGAGCCTGCCTCGCACGCCCTCATCACGCTGGCGGCGCTGGCGCATCCCCATTGGGGCATTCGCCCGCCCCGCTTCGATGTGGCGTATGCCTTCATGCAATCCATTGACGGGTTGGATTTGATTCGCGCCCAACTGCTCGCCGAAATAGTGTACCGTCCGCGCGAACTTCGCCTTTCGGCGTTCGATCAAATCAATTCGGAGATGCAGGACAGAATCACTTTTGGCGTGGGGAACCGCTACTCGCTCCTGCGCGCCTGGCTCGAAGACTATCGCGCCTCGAACCCGCTGCCGCTCGATCATTTTTGGCGCAGGCTGTTTGGCGAGGTGTTATCTCAGCCGGGGTTCGGCTTTCAGCGCAGTTTCGATGCGGTGCGCGTGGCGGCGAGTCTTGTGGAATCAATGAAAAAATTCCGCCAGGCTTTGGAACCTGCCTGGAGCGGGGAGACGGATGACGCCGGCTCCTCGTTGAACCTGGGGCGCGAATACATTCAAATGCTGAACGATGGGGTGATTGCCGCTTCGTATTGGGAGGGATGGCAATCGGAGCAGAAGGATGCAGTGCTGGTCGCTCCAGCCCATACCTTTCTGATGATGAATCGCCCGGTCTCGTATCAGTTTTGGCTCGATGCCGGTTCGAGCGGCTGGTACGAGCGGCTCTCTCAGCCGTTGACCCATCCGTTTGTGTTAAGCCGATGGTGGGAGCCAGGCCGTCAGTGGTCCGATGCGGAGGATGTCCATTACAGCCGCCAGGCATTGGCGCGGCTGGTTTCGGGGCTGCTTCACCGCTGCCGGGCGCGAATCTATCTCTGCATTTCCGAACTGGGCGAAAGCGGTTTCGAGCAGCGCGGCGAATTGCTGCGGGCATTTCAAAAGGTGTTGTGAGAAAGGTCTAAAGTGCCCAATTCCGAAACCCGCTCCTCTTTTATGCTGAAACTTGTGGCGGCGGTTGGCGTCCTTGCGGTGGTGGTCATTGCTGCCGCATTTCCGACCATCGTCTCGCCGCCTGCTACGGCAACCCCGTTTCTCTCGCCGACGAGTTCGATGCCTTCACAGCCGCCGGCGGACTATCAACCCGAGAGGTTTCCCCTCCCAACCTTCACGCCGCTTCCCTCTCCGACCTCAACCCTGGCGCCAACCCATACGCCTTTTCCCACGCGGACGCCGTTCATCCTGCCGACCATCGTCTCCAACAGCGATTTGCTGCTCCTGCCCGATCTGACAGTGACGGGCGTGAGCGCTCCGCTGTGTGTGCCAGACCGCAAAGGGACGGTGGTGGAACTCGATATTTTTGTGCGCAATATCGGCAAGGCAGGCACCCGCTATTTTGGCGCTTTTGAGGTCGGCGTGTATTTGATGTTGGGCGGGCAGCGCTACAGCCTGAACGAGTGGGCGGAAGAATTCAATGGCGTCATCGGCGCTTCTCCTCTTGAAATCTCTGCCCTCGATGCCGGGCAGGATGTCAAGTTGATTGTGGTGATTGACTTGAAAGGCAATAAGGAACTTGGGGTAGAGGTGGTCGTCAATGCAGGAGAAGACCCCATGCGTGAAGCGGATATGACGAACAATACGCTGAAACAATATTTTTCGGCTAACTGTTATTAGGGTGTGAAATCCAATGCCATATTGGAAACTCTACTACCATTTTGTTTGGGGCACAAAGCATCGCCTGCCGTTAATTGATTCTGTTTTTGAGCCAGAACTATATCGCGTAATTGCGGCAAAGGCACAGGCGATGGGCGGATTTGTCCATGCCCTCGGCGGGATGGAAGACCATGTGCATCTCGCCGTTTCGATCCCGCCCAAACTCGCGCCAGCCAAATTCATCGGCGATGTGAAAGGGAATAGCTCACATTACGTCAACCATGTCATCAAACCTGATTTTGAGTTTTACTGGCAGGATGAATATGGCGTGTTGTCTTTTGGCGAACGGCATCTCGCTTTGGTAGTACGGTACATTCACAACCAGAAACAACATCATGCGGATGGAACATTGATTATGGCGATGGAGTCCGCACGGTGATAAACCACCGTGCGGCTGTACCAAGCCCGCTGAAGCGGACTACTAGACGCGGGGGAGGCGGCTT
>JBBITE010000011.1:0-78724 GCA_037440905.1 Anaerolineae bacterium
TTTGTGAAAAATAAAATTTTCACATCAAACTTTTCGGAGGGCATGATGGTCACAATGTTTGGCAGGCGGGTACGGCTATTTCGTCCGCGCAGCATCTGGATCCGCAAGGTTGTCCAGTGGTTTTTCTTCCTTCTCATCGCCTTGATTGCTGTCAATCACACACTGGCGGAAAGCGGAGCGGCCATTCCGTTACCGTAAAAAAAGAGACCGCAGGTTTAACGCCTGCGGTCTCTTTCAACACGGGTTTCCCTTCCTTCCAGGTCGGTAAGCAGCAGGTCCAGCGCGCCGACGGACATGAACAGCTCGCGCAGGGAGATGCCCAACGAGATAATCATCAGGATGAGCGCGATGGCAAAAGCCCATTGACCGCCAGCCGCCCAGCCGGTGAAGAGGGCAAACATACTTGCCACGCAGAAAAGCAGACTGGTCACGCCAAAGATCTGCATGTTGCGGATCAGGTATGTGCGGTAGCGCAGGTTGCCGATTTGCTGCAGCAGGTTGTCGTTCTGGCTCTCGTTGTAACGGTCGTACAGGTTGCGGATGATGGTTGCCAGTGTCAGGAAGCGGTTGGTGTATGCCAGCAGCAGGAGGGAGATGGTGGGGAACAACAAGGCAGGAGTGGTCAGGTCGAGTTCCATAAAGTGGATTATATCGCCATAAAAAAACACCGCAGGCGGCAAGCCTGCGGTGGAAACTTTGCGCAGAGGCTTATCTTCCGCCTCCGCGATAGCCGCTGCGGCGACCGTTCGCCCCGCTCAACAGATTATAGGATTCCTGGTCCAAATACTGCGGTGCATACGTCGAGCCTGTCTGACGCTGATAGGTGGAGGTGAACGCCGCCAGGTGATTTTCGGAACCTCTCAGCAGGTTGCTGTAGACCAGTTTAATGTCTGCGCTGGTGGTGCGGGCGAGGCGTGTCTGCAAGTCGAGGATGTCCATCTCCTCGATGGCTGCGCCCACCTTCAGCGCCTCTGCCAGTGACTGGCTGCCTTGTGCTACAAGTTGGTCGTACAGTTTTTGCAGATCGGGGTTTGTGAATTTGCCCAGCCCGTTCCCCGCTGCCGGGTCTTCGATGCCGTAGCGGTCGAGCAGGGTTTGGATGGCGGCGGTGTGAGTGGCTTCGCTGTTTGCGATGTTTTGGAAGAGAGGCAGTCCCCATTGTGCATAGAGGGTCACATATACATCGTGCGCAAGTTTTTCCTCTTCACGCATGAAGATTAAGTCTGCCTCTTCACTGGCGGAAAGGGTATCCGAAGCGTTCATTGCCTGGGCAGAAACCGGTATTACAGCCGTAAAGGCAGCCCCCGCAACTGCGATCAACAAGAGGATGGTCAGAATGTTTTTCATGGTCATATCCTTTTCGATTAGTTTGATGTTGCTGCTGCCGCGCGTGTCTTGCGGCTTGCATTGAAATCAGTCTAACCGAAGGATGTAAAGAGGCTCTTGAGATTCTGTGAAGGAAGTTTGTAATTTTTCCCGCTCCAAAATCCTTTCAACCATCGAAACATCCCCCTTGAAGCCCAAACCTCCCACCCTGACCAGCCTCCTCGCCACCTGCATAGGCGGCTCTATAGCAGGGCGAAAATGTGATATAACCTGAAAAATTTTTATCTGACAAGCAGAAGGCCTCAAATGAAACCTCATTATCGTTTCTTATTGGAATGGCTTGCACTGAATATAATTGGCTTCACCCTCGGCAGCCTGCATGGCGCCACCAGCACGGGGTTTGTCCCAATCGTGATTCCCGGTACGTTCGGCCTGGTGCTGGGCGACCTCATCTTTGGGGGAATGGTGGGGTATGTGCAATATGCTGCCTTTCGCCGCACGGGTTTTCTGCCTACCTCTTACGGCTGGGTGCTCGCCAATAGCATTGGGTTTACTCTCGGTGCGCGCAGCGGCGGGCTGTTGACCTTCCGCCTTACTCAAGAATGGTTGCTGGCGGGCGTCGTTTTTGGGGTCATTATGGGGATGTTCATTGGGGTTGCTACGGCAATTGTGCTAGGGGGGCGGCTTTCCCCCCTCCGCCTGCTCCTCTGGGTGGGGCTTTGCATTCTTGCCTGGATCGCCGGCGAGAGCATCGCCTTTGCTTCGTACTTTACGCTGAAGACCGTCCCTCTCGTGGCGCTGGCAATTGCCGGCATTACCGGGCTGGGGCTGATGTACCTCCAGCCTCATTCCCCTCAAAACTGATTTCCTATCCTGCTACCCCAAACGCCACCCGCTCCGGGTTGACCAGCATCATCGGCGCCCGCAGGGGCGGCATCTGCGGCAGGTAGGGGTTGGCAATCTCCGCTTCATAGACCGACATCCACGATACCCGCGCCACCTCCAGGCTGGTGGCAAGTTCCGTCTGAGCCGAGATGCGAATCTTCCCCTTCACCACAAAGGTGCCTACCACTACCTCCACCTCTTGCATCACGCGATTGGCTTCGTCCGGGTCGTAATCCAGCGGTTCATCGGTAGGGGGCAGGGTATGAAACGCAATCAACTGCGAAGTGGGGAAGAAAATTTCCGCAAAGGTCAGCGGGCGCACCGGCGCCCCGCCAAACACAATCACCTGCGGCTTGAGGAGATGCATATACTTCGGCGCGCCGTCTGTACGCAGCCAGATGTTCACACGGATATTCTGCTTGGAGACCGCCTCGCCTCGCACCACCGTGTCGTGCGTGTACAGCATCACGGGCGTTGTCTTCTCGTCGGGCCTGAGAACATACATACTGCCTCCTCGATGCTTCATTATACACTTGCTCCCTCCTTGTTAAAGCGTTTATACTTGCCGGCGCATATCGAACCCTACCCTCCCCAAACGGACATCCATTCATGCACAATAAACGCTGGGTTGTTCAGCCGCCCCTCACCCCTCAAGCCGACCAAGCCCTTTCCAAATTCCCCTACGTCCTCAAACAAATCCTCTTCAACCGCGGTTACAGCACCGACGCCCAGGCGCGCGCCTTTCTCAAAGCCGAACCGCTCGCCTCCACCGATCCCTTTCAAATGCTCGGCATGCGCGCCGCCATAGACCGCATTCGTTATGCCATCGAACGTCGCGAACCGATTGCCATCTATGGCGATTACGACGTGGACGGCGTCACCGCCACCGCTTTGCTCGTCCAAACCCTGCAGGCGCTGGGGGCAGACGTGCGCGGTTACATCCCCAACCGCTTCGACGAAGGCTACGGACTCAACAAAGACGCCCTAGATGCCCTCAAAGCGACCGGAGTCAAACTCGTCCTCACTGTAGATTGCGGCATCCGCTCCCCCGAAGAAGCGCTTCATGCACGGACCATCGGCCTCGACCTCATCATCTCAGACCATCACCACCCCGACGGCTCCAACCTGCCCCCCGCGCTGGCCGTCATCAACCCCAAACAGCATGGTGACCCCTACCCGGACAAGGATTTGGCTGGTGTGGGAATTGCCTACAAGATCGCCGAAGCGCTGTTGCTGCCAGCCGATGGACAACAGACAATGGGCAATGGTCTATCGTCCGCCGTCTATGGTGCGTTACCAAAATCCCTGCTTGACTTGGTTGCCCTCGGCACGGTTGCCGACCTTGCACCCCTTCTCGGCGAAAACCGATCCCTGGTCCGCCGCGGGCTCAAACAAATCCGCGCAACAAACCGACAGGGGTTGTTCTCCCTTGCCGCCGTCGCGCAGCTCAAACTCGAAAAAATCAAAGCCAGCGACATCGGCTTCCTGCTCGGACCGCGCCTCAACGCCTCCGGCCGGCTCGAATCGGCGCTGGCGTCCTTCGAACTGCTCACTACCTCCGATTTTATGCGCGCCGGCCAACTCGCCCAGCAGCTCGACGTGCAGAACCGCCAGCGGCAATCCATCACCCGCGCCATGCAAACCCAGGCAGAAGCCATCGCCCTCGCAGAAGACCCCGAGGCATTTCTCCTATTTGCCGCGCACGAGGACTTCAACCCCGGCGTAGTGGGGCTGGCTGCCTCGCGCCTGACGGAAACCTACTATCGCCCGGCGGTCGTTGCCGCCAAAGGAGCCGAAGAAACGCGCGGCTCCTGCCGCTCCATCCCCGAATTCCACATCACCGACGCGCTCGACCAATGCAAAGACCTGCTCGTGCGGCATGGCGGTCACGCCGCCGCAGCCGGCTTTACCGTCAAAAACGAAAACCTGCCCGAACTCGTCTCGCGCCTCAAACAACTTGCCAGAGAACAACTCGAAGGTAAAGACCTGCGCCACACCCTCACAGCCGATGCCGAACTCGCCCTCGAAGAACTCAACTTCGACGTGCTGAAGCACCTCGCCTACCTCGAACCCACCGGCTACGGCAACCCCGAAGCCGTCTTCGTCTCGCGCGATGTCAAAGTCAAAGCCTCGCGCACCGTCGGCACAGAAGGCAAACACCTCAAACTCACCCTCGAAGATTCGCGCGGCGCAGCCTACGATGCCATCGGCTTCCGTCTCGGCGAATTACAAGCCTCCCTCCCCTCCCGCCTCGACATAATGTACACCCTCGAAGCCAACGAATGGAACGGACGCACCACCCTCCAACTCAACCTCAAAGACCTCAAACCCGCCGGCACCCCCGACTAACCTCCCCTCCCGCCTCACCCAGCAACCCTTCTCCTGAAATCTCGTATACCAAAGTGACATTCTCAGGAGACAAATATGAACCTTCAACAAAAACCTGTTCTGCTCCAGGTCACTGCCTGGATGACCCTCGCCAGCGGCGTCGTCAACCTGTTCTGGGGCTTTGCCGCCTCCGGCACTGCTCTTGCCACCCTCATCGGCGTCATTTGCATCCCCTTTACCATCCTGCCTGCCGTGCTCGGCGTTTTCGAACTCATCTACGCTGCCAAACTCTTCAGTGAGCCTCCGCAAATCACCCGTCCCTCCACCAATCTCGCCATCTTCGAAATCGCTTCCTTCCTTACAGGCAACCTCTTCTCGACTGCCGTCGGCATCCTCGCGCTCGTCTTCTACAACGACCAGGCAGTACGGGACTACTTCGCCCGCCTCAATGAGACCTTCCCCCCTCAGCCGGCAACCCCTCCCGCCCCCGCTTCCACGCCAGACCTCGCTCCTGCGCCGGCTTTCGAGCAACCTCTCCCTCCCCCTGAAGGGACCCCTGCCCCGCTCCCTGAAGAACCCTTCTCCAAACCCAAACGTCCACCCCGCAAAGTGGCATAAAGCCTCGCCGACTCGTTTCGAATCAAGGATGTTCTTCCTCTTGACTCTCCCTCCCCTCGCCCATAAAATGGACATCACAATCGAACGGGCAACAGGGAAGAGATTCCGCAACTGCGCGGAACGCCGAAGGGGCAAACCTGGCCAGGCGAAACCAGGTGAAACTCTCAGGCAAAAGGACCCTGCCCCGACCCAACTCTGGAAAGTTTCCGCAAGGAACACCGACGGTGTAAAGTTAGTCAAATTGTCTGATAGTGTGATAGTCTGATAGTCTCGTAGTCTCCTAGTCTCCTAGTCGGAGATGCACGACCACATGACCAGCAGGCCACGTGACCACCTGACCACACGACCAACAGACCATGACGGCTAACCAATCTCTCAGGTCCAATAACAGAGGCGCACGATCATACCCGTGCGCCTTTTTGATTCGCCGACATCCTCTGGAGTGCAGAAGGCTGCTTCTGCCAACCAACGGAATCTATGGAGTGCAGAAGCTTGCTTCTGTCAACCAACGGAATCTATGAGCGCAGAAGCTTGCTTCTGCCGAGCGCAGGAATTTACTCCTGCAAACGCCAACGGCAAGCCGTTGGACTCAAACATTACTAACCTAAAGGAGACAAAAAACCATGAACATTCCATCCAACCTCAAATACACCAAATCCGACGAATGGTTCGACCCTGCCAGCGGCAAAGCAGGCATTACCGATTACGCCCAGGGACAACTCTCCGACATCGTCTTTGTCGAAATCCTCGTCGAGGAAGGCGATACGATCGAAGCGGGCAAGCCCATCGCCTCCGTCGAATCCGTCAAAGCCTCGGCTGAAATCTACGCCCCCGCAGGCGGAAAAGTCGCCGCCGTCAACAAAGGACTTGCCGACAAACCCGAACTCATCAACTCCGACCCCTACGGCGAAGCCTGGATGATCCAACTCGAAGGCGCATCCGAAGGCGAAACGATGGACGCTGCCGCCTACGCAAAGTATTGCGAGGGAAGAACCCATTAGTTGTGCGGTTCGATGGTTTTGGTGCCTATGGTTGGCGATTGAAATCGCATTAACCATTGCGAAGTCCACCTTCGTGGACTAGCCGACGAAGGTCGGCTTTGCAAGTGTCGCCGCGACTTCCAGTCGCAGACACTACCATAGCCACCGAACTGCCTGGCAAGGAAACTACCCATGACCTACATCCCCATCTCCCCCAATGAACGCGATGCCATGCTTGCGGCTGTCGGCGTCCAATCGCTCGACGACCTGTTCCAGGACATCCCCGCCCGGCACCGCTTCCCCAAACTTGACCTTCCCCCTGCGCTGACCGAAATGGAAGCCCTCGAAGAACTTTCCGGTCTCGCGCAGGCAAACGAAAACGTCCGCAGCGACCTCATCTCCTTCCTCGGCGCCGGCATGTACAACCACTACATCCCCTCCGTCGTGGATCACATCCTGCGGCGCGGCGAATTCTACACCGCCTACACCCCCTACCAGCCGGAGATTTCACAAGGCACGCTGCAAGCCATCTTCGAATACCAGTCGCTCATGTGCGCCCTCACCGGCATGGAAGTCTCTAACGCCTCCCACTACGACGGAGCCACCGCCACCGCCGAAGCCGTCAACCTTGCCAACGCCCAATTCCGCGGCAAGCGCAAAAAAGTCGTCATCTCCCCCGCCGTCCACCCTCAATACCGCGCCGTCATCCGCACCTACACCCAGGGCATGGACATGCAGTTGGCTGGCGACGATCCCAACGCCGAACTCGACTCTGACCCCAACGACCTGCTCGCCCACGTGGACGATAACACCTGCCTTGTCATCGTCCAATACCCCGACTTCTTCGGCCGCATCTACGACTACACCAAATTCATCGAAAATGTTCACGCCAAAGGCGCCCTGGCTTGCGTTGTCGCAAACCCCACCGCCCTCGCCCTCTTCAAAACCCCCGGCGCAATGGGCGCCGACATCGTCGTCGGCGATGGACAGCCGCTCGGCATCCCCATGTGGTACGGCGGACCCAGCGTCGGCTTCTTCGCCACCCGCAAACAATATGTCCACAAAATGGCGGGGCGTCTCGTTGGCGAAACAGTAGATAGCAAAGGACAGCGCTCCTACGTCCTCACCCTCACCGCCCGCGAACAGCACATCAAACGCGAACGCGCCACCTCCAACATCTGCACCAACCAGGGACTCATCGCCCTCGGCACGGCGGTTTACCTCTCCCTGCTTGGCAAAAAAGGCTTGCGCCAGGTTGCCGAACTCTGCTACCAAAAAGCGCACTACGCCGCCGCCCAACTCAGCCAAATCGAAGGCATGGGGCTGTGCTTCACCGAACCCTTCTTCCATGAGTTCACCCTCTGCCTCAACCGCCCCGTCGAAGAAGTCAACGCCCACCTGCTCGAACATGGCATCCTCGGCGGCTACGACCTCGGGCAAGATTACCCCGCCCTCAAAAATCACATGCTGATTGCCGTCACCGAAATGAACACAAAAGAAGAGATTGACACCCTCGTCGAAGTCCTCTCGGAGGTGAGCCATGGTTAGCACGCTTGAACAAGTAACCCCCAAGATCGTCGAACCGACCATCTTCGACCTCTCCTCCCCGGGCCGCACCGGCGTGACCATGCCCGCTTCAGACGTCCCCGAAACTGACCTGCCTCCCGAACATCTCCTCCGCCCCGACCTGCCCCTGCCCGAACTCGCCGAAGTGGACGTTGTCCGTCACTACATGCATCTCTCCTCCTTCAACTACAGCGTGGACAGCGGCTTCTACCCCCTCGGCTCCTGCACGATGAAATACAATCCCAAAATCAATGAAGACACCTGCCGCCTGCCGGGCTTCCTCTATACCCATCCCCTGCAGCCCATCGAAACCGTGCAGGGCAACCTGGCGTTGATGTACCAACTGCAGGAATGGCTGAAAGAAATCTCCGGCTTTGCCGGAGTCACCTTGCAGCCTGCCGCCGGCGCACACGGAGAATTCACCGGCGTCCTCATCATGCGCGCCTACCACAAATCACGCGGCGACCATAAACGGGTCAAAATGCTCATCCCCGATTCGGCGCACGGCACCAATCCCGCTTCATCAGGCATGATGGGGTTGCAGGTTGTACAAATCCCCTCCGATGCACGCGGCAACGTGGACCTCAAAGCCCTCGAAGCCGCCTGCGATGACACCGTCGTCGGCATGATGCTCACCAACCCCAACACCCTCGGTCTGTTCGATGAACACATCGAGAAAGTCATCGAACTCGTCCACGGCTGCGGCGGCTTGATGTATGGCGACGGCGCCAACCTGAACGCTCTGCTGGGCATCGTTCGCCCCGGCGACCTCGGCTTCGACGTCATGCACTTCAACCTTCACAAAACGTTTGCCGTCCCGCACGGCGGCGGCGGGCCGGGCTCAGGTCCCGTAGGAGTCGCGGCGCATCTCGTAGATTTCCTCCCTGAACCGCTGGTTGGCATCATCGAAGAAGGCGAAGATGACATGCCGCCCCTCTACGGCTTTGTCAAACCTGCCAAAACCATCGGCCGCATGAAAGCCTTCCACGGCCATTTCGGCGGTGGAATGGTGCGCGCCTTTACCTACATTGCCATGCACGGCGCCGAGGGGCTGAAGGATGTCTCGCAATATGCGGTGCTGAACGCCAACTACCTGCAGGCGCGCCTGCGCGGCACATACAAGATTCCCTATGACCGCATCTGCATGCACGAATTCGTCGCCGAAGGACGCTTTGAAGGAAGCGACGTGCGCGCCCTCGACATCTCCAAGCGCCTGATGGACTACAACTTCCACCCGCCCACCAATTACTTCCCGCTCATCGTTCACGAAGCGCTGATGATCGAACCGACCGAGACCGAAAACAAAGACACCCTCGATGCCTTCGCCGACGCATTGATCAAGATCGCCGAAGAAGCCAAAACCGAGCCGGAAGTCGTCAAAACCGCGCCGCACACCACAAAGTTTGGCCGCATGGACGAAGTCAAAGCAGCCCGCGAACTCGTTCTCTGCTGCTGGCTGCCGGATGGAGATGATTCGAGCGCGTAAACAACTTCATGCAGGGGCGGGGTGACCTTGCCCCTGCATTTTTGGCGGGGACAAAGCCGGATTAAAGATTCTCAAAACAGAATCAGCCCTCAGCAGAGCGTGACAGGTTGTCAAAGCGCGGCAGCAAATTGATTACGAGGGGCAGCAGCATGATCAACGCCAGCCATGCCCATTCAATGATCGTACTTATAAACTCACTCTGCCACGTGAAATATTTCAGCCTGGGCCAGGGACCCGCGTACAAGATCGCTTTTCCCACCGCAGCAACAAGCATGGAAAGCGCCATCCCACCGAACAAAACCAGAAAACGATTCGCTGGATCTTTGCTCCGCAAATAAAGCCACCCTCCGAAAGCCAAAATCAAAAACGACAGGATCAAATACGGTTCTTCATTCTGGTAATCGTCGAACGAAACGACAAGGGCAAACGGCGCCATCCCATAAAGGACGAAGGAAAGCAAGGTCCAATCATCCCTGAGACGATGATAGAACGGACGAAGTCTCGGGATTAATGCAGAAAGTGCCACCAGCAAAATGGTCAGTGGAATCAATATGCTCCACAGAAGACCTTGATAAACGAATTGGTTGATCACCCACGGGGCTTGCATCAAACGTGGGAAGCCGCGCCATTCGGGATCCATCAACGCGTTGAACAGTATAAGGCTCAGAATCGGCAAAGGCAATCCCAGATAAGGCATGAACCAGCGCGGCCCACTTTTCGCAAACCCAATCATAAACAGGCTCAGCACTGAAAACCAAAAGAAGAGGGCAAAGGCGATCTGTATCCATACGGGAACGATCACAGAATTGCTTATGAAACTGAAAAGAGTTGGCAGCGCGCCGAACAACAGGAAGGGCGCGAGCGCCGCGAGAGTCTCGTTTCGGGAACCGGGCGCAAAGTCGAAGCGCGAGCCGAATGTTTTCATCATTTTCATTTTTCTCCTCTCCCGCAGGTGTTCGTGAAGGATCGCTTTCGGCAGGCCCATCAATTCACGCAAGATAACGCCTGCGAGTTCCATCCATCCCGTTTTCCTCGCATCATCGAGCGACAGGCTGAAAACGGCCTGCAATTCGTCGCCGTACTCTTCGCGATACGCTTTCGGAAACAGGCCCAAAAGCAAAGCGTACAAATTTTTCACACCCCATCCTCCCGCAAGCGCAGGCGCGCCTCCCTGACCATGCCCTCCAAACGGATCGTTTCCGCTTCGAGCACGCGCCTCCCCAGATCGGTGAGTGCATAGAACTTGCGCGGCAAGCCCGGACCCGCATCCTGCTTCTCGTCCGAGAGGCGTTCGATCAACTCCTGGTCCAGCAGGCGGCCAATCGCCGTGTACAACGTGCTGGTACTTAAGTGGACGCGTTCCCCGCTCAACTCTCTCACGTCCTTCATAATAGCGTAGCCGTGTTTTTTGCCGGGCGCGAGACTCAATAAAATGTAAAACGTCGGTTCGGTAAGAGGCAGGTAAGAGATGGGATCTGTCGACATGGTTTATCTTGTCAGTCTTTGATATGTCGTTACATGATATATAGTACTCCCGTCACTCTTTTCTGTCAATGATCGGATTACCGGTGATTACACCCTGGTCGTAGAGCGCATGCGCGGCGTCGAATGCGCCCCGCCGGTTTAAAGAACGTTGCCCTGCGCATTGTGGGCAATCACCAGCAGCACCTCATTGACACTTCTCCCCCTTCGGGTATAATACCGTGCGCATACAGGCTGGCTGAAAGATGTATGGGATTCTGTCAGCACGCCGCTCTTACGGGTCCGTAGCTCAATGGCAGAGCAAGCGCCTCTTAAGCGTTAGGTTCTCGGTTCGACCCCGAGCGGACTCATCCCCTCAGGGTCCAACACCTGCAATTCCTGCCCGCTTCAGGTGTTGGACCCTGACGTTTTATCATGTACCCCAACGCTTATGAATCAACAAACGCTGTTTACACGCCTGCTGCCCGCTCTGCCTGAAGGAAGGATTGTTGATATTGCCGTTGGTATCCATTGGACAGCGGTGCTTGCCGAAGTCAATGGCAGCCTGCATTGCGGCTTATCTGCCACGCTCGACGGAGATGCGCAGCGCGCCTCCACCATTCCAGACCTGCCTCTCGCTAACCGCCTTTCCGAACTTTCCATCCGCGAAGCGACCGAACTCGTCTTTTCCCCTCACCCTGCCGAAGTCTCCGTAGGGATGGCAGCGGTCAACGCGCTCCTGCCGCCTCATCCCGAACTGTGGATTGACCTGCATTCAAAAGATGTGCTTGCCCGCCTTGGCCGCGGCAAGACCGTCGTCATGGTTGGGCATTTCCCATTCGCCGACGAACTGCGCTCGCAGGTGGGACGCCTGTTCGTGCTGGAACAAAACCCGCGCGCCGAAGACGACCTGCCCGCCGAAGCCGCGCCGCACGTCATACCGCAGGCTGACCTCCTCGCAATTACCGCCATGACGCTGCTCAACCGCACCTTCGATGAACTGGCTGCCCTGTGCCGTCCCGCTGTGCCGATGGTCATCATCGGCCCCAGCACCCCCCTTTCTCCTCTGCTCTTCGAGGCAGGCGCAGCGGTTCTTTCCGGCGCTGTGGTGGAAGATCATCAGGCGGTTCTGCGCGGAGTTAAAGAAGGCGCCAATTTCCGTCAGTTGCGTAAAATGGGGGTGAGGCTGGTTTCCATGACAGCCGATCCCGCTTTGCGAAGCCGCCTGCGTGACTAAGCGGCTTCGACAAGACGACTTCAGGTGTGCAGCATGACTGTTTCCTGGTACGCGATGCGCAGCAAGCCCAACAAGGAAGAATTCCTCGCCGGTCAACTTCAGGCATACGGTGTAGAAGTCTTTCTGCCGCTTTTGCATGTCAAGCCGGTCAATCCGCGCGCGCGGCGCTTTCGTCCTTATTTCCCCAACTATCTATTCGTACACGTGGATTTGGAGCAGGTCAACATTTCCGACTTGAACTGGATGCCGGGCGCCTCGGGGCTGGTCAGTTTTGGAGGAGAACCCGCTTCTGTGCCAGACCTGCTGATTGCCGCCCTCAAAAAACAGATCGAACACTACAACGCTTCTCTGCGCGATGAACACAGCGGCTTTCAGCGCGGCGATGTTATTCTCATCGAAGACGGTCCTTTTGCGGGGTATGAAGCGGTCTTCGATGTATACACCTCCGGGCAGGAGCGCGTGCGCGTGCTGCTCAGTCTGCTTCAGCGTAGGCAAATGCCGGTTGAAATTCCGACCAGGCATGTTCGTCGTGTGAAGCGTTCTTGAAGATGATCTAATAACCCAAAAGTCATGGGGAGGCTGCGTCCTTGAAAGCCGTGTAACTTTTATTTTTTCGAGGCGTCATGGGAATGCTCGACGATATTTAATTCTTTATTTTTGACCAGTTGTTTCTCTGCATAAGCGGAGGGAGATGAACGCATGAGCATTCGTACTGAAGTGGAAAAATTTCACTTGGTTGCTGTCTCGAAGAAAATCAAAAAAGCAAACGAATTGATCCCCCGCCACATGCAATGGCTTGTGTATGTGATGGTGCTGATCCTTTCGGATGCTTTGATGACGTTCTTTGCGTTTTTGCTGGCGTATTATCTGCGTTTCAACGCTGAATTCCTTGCCTGGCTTTTCAACCAGGATGCGCAGGTTTCCTTCAAAACCTACAGCATTTTGCTCTACTCCATGCCTTTTCTCTGGCTGGTGATCTTTGCCATGAATGGGCTGTATGCCAGAGATAACCTGCTGGGCGGCACGCAGGAATATGCGCGTGTGTTTCGCTCGATTGTGACCGGCTTCCTGCTGATCATCTTTGCCGGCTTTGTGGATACGACATTGTTCATCGCGCGCGGCTGGCTGTTCATGGCGTGGGGCTTGAACTTCCTTTTTGTTGCCAGCGCCCGCTTTTGGCTGAGGCGCGTGGTGTATGCGCTCCGCAAATATGGGTTTTTCCTCACCCCGGCGGTTATCGTGGGCGCCAATCAGGAAGGACGCTGGCTTGCCGAGCAGCTGCTGAAATGGGAGACCTCCGGCTTGCATCTGGTCGGCTTTGTGGATAAGAAGACGCCCGCCACCTTCCCTCTTTTCCACGACCTTGTATCGCTGGGAACCGTGGAGCAGCTGGGCGAAATCATCGAGCGGTATAACATTGGCGAGGTCATTCTGGCCTCCAGCGCCATTTCCACGCGCGATTATCTGCTGGAGATTTTCCGCAAATACGGCGTTTCGGATAAAGTCAACATCCGCATGTCCTCCGGCTTGTACGAAATTCTCACCACCGGCTTGACGGTCAATGAATTTGCTTACGTGCCTCTTGTGTACGTGAATAAAGTGCGCCTGACCGGTTCTGATACAATCCTGAAGTTTCTGCTGGACTATGTGCTGACGCTCGGCTTGTTGCTCCTCCTTTTGCCGCTGCTGCTGGTGCTGGCGATCCTGGTAAAAGTAAGTTCACCAGGACCCATCATTCACAAACGGCGGGTGATGGGGTTGAACGGCAAACAATTCTATGCCTACAAGTTCCGCACCATGGTCATCAACGGCGACGAGGTGCTGGCGCAGCATCCTGAATTGCAGGAAGAACTGGCGCGCAACCACAAGTTGAAGAACGACCCGCGCGTTACCCGTATTGGCGCCTTTTTGAGAAAGTACAGCCTGGATGAACTGCCGCAACTGTTCAACGTCCTCAAACGGGAAATGTCGCTGGTTGGGCCGCGTATGATCTCACCCGAAGAAGTTGCCATGTACAAACAGTTCGATATGAACCTGCTCACAGTGCTGCCGGGCATCACCGGCGTCTGGCAGGTGAGCGGGCGCTCAGATATTTCCTACGAAGAGCGCGTGCGGCTGGATATGTATTACATCCGCAATTGGAGCATCTGGCTCGACCTCCAACTTCTCTTTCAAACCATCCCTGCAGTTCTCAAGAGCCGTGGGGCATACTAAAATTCACTGAACAAAAGGAAACACAAAAAATATGGCAAAAATTCTCGTCACCGGCGGCGCCGGCTTCATTGGTTCGCATGTAGTGGATTTGTTCCTCGAAAAGGGATATGAAGTTGTCATCCTCGACGACCTTTCCACTGGGCGCGAATCCAACCTCAACCCGCGGGCCAAGTTCTACAAAATGGACATTCGCAGCCCGCAAGTGCGCAGCGTCTTCGAAGCGGAAAGGCCGGATTACATCAGCCACCATGCCGCGCAAATGGACGTGCGTCGTTCGGTTGCCCAGCCCTTGTTCGATGCCGATGTCAACATTTTGGGTTCCATCAACCTGATCGAATGCGCCAAGGAATTTGGCGTCAAGCACTTCGTCTACATCTCCACCGGCGGAGCCGTCTACGGCGAACCGGAATACGTCCCCTGCGACGAAGCGCACCCCATCAACCCCATCTGCCAGTATGGCGCCAGCAAACATACCGTCGAGCATTACCTGTTCATGTACCACGTCAATTACGGGTTGAACTACACCGTGCTGCGTTATCCCAATGTGTACGGTCCGCGGCAGGACCCGCACGGCGAAGCGGGCGTGGTAGCCATTTTCACCGGCAAAATGCTGGCGGGCGAACCCGTCACCATCAACGGCGACGGCGAACAAACGCGCGATTTCGTCTATGTGGGCGATTGCGCCTACGCCAATTACCTCGCCGTCACCGTTGAGCATCAGCCGGGCATCTACAACATTGGCTGGGGACGCCCCACCTCCGTCAACGACATCTTCCGCACCCTGGCAAAAGTGACCGGCTATCCCTTGCAGCCTAACTACGGTCCAGCCAAAGTCGGCGAGACGCGTCACATCTACCTCGAAGCCGGCAAAGCCAAACGCGAACTGGGCTGGACCCCCACCCTCTCCCTGGAAGAAGGCCTCGAAAAGACCGTAGCCTACTTCCGCGAATCGGAGCGAATCGCTTGATCATCGTTCAGACTCCACTCCGCATCAGTTTCTTTGGCGGCGGCACCGACTTCCCCTCCTACTTTATGGAAGAGGGCGGCTGTGTGTTAAGCTCCGCCATTGATAAATACATCTTCCTCAGCATCAAGCAGCGCTTCGATGCCAAACTGCGCATCGGCTACACCCGCACTGAAATGGTGGATGAGGTTGACCAGATTCAACACGAACTGATTCGGGAAGCCCTGCGCGTGACCGGCATCAAAAGCGGAGTGGAGATCACCACCATGGGCGACATTCCCTCCGAAGGTTCGGGGCTGGGCTCCTCCAGCACCGTCACCGTCGGCGCCCTGCATGCCATGTACGCCTACCTCGGCGAAATCGTCTCTGCCGAACGTCTGGCGCGAGAAGCCTGCACCATCGAAATCGTCACCCTCAAAAAACCCATCGGCGTTCAGGATCAATACATCGCTGCCTATGGCGGGCTGCGCTTCATGGAATTCATGCCGGATGGCGAAGTGCGGGTGGAAAAAATAAACATCTCCACCGACGCGCGGCGCGCCCTGAACGACAACTTCCTGCTCTTCTTTACCGGCGTCAGCCGCAAGGCAGATAACATCCTCAGCGAACAAAAGAGCAACATCAAAGACCGCCTGACCGAACTGCGCGAAATCAAACACATGGCGCATCAGGCGCGCGCCTACCTCGAAGCCGAAAACTTCGACGCTCTGGGCGAACTCTTGCACCAATCCTGGGAACTGAAAAAACGACTGGCTGGCACCATCAGCAACGGACAGATCAACGAAATGTACGAAGCGGCGCGCCGCGCCGGCGCCATTGGCGGCAAAATCGCCGGTGCGGGAGGCGGGGGGTTTCTTTTGTTGTACGTACCTTACGAACGTCAGAACAAAGTCCGCGCCGCCTTAAGCGGCCTCCAGGAACTCCCCTTCCGCCTCGAAGCAGATGGGACCAAAATCATTTTCAATTACCGTCGTTCATGAAAGGATGGTCAGTTATGGAACCCCTCCAGCGTTATCTTTCTGCCTTACAGCACACCATGCAAAAACTGCCGCAGCCCCTTATCGCCGAAGTCATCTACACCCTTCAGCGCGCCCGCATGCAGGGGAATCAGGTCTTCATCATGGGCAATGGCGGCTCCGCCTCCACCGCCTCTCACTTCGTCTGCGACCTTGCCAAAAACACCCGCCACACCGGCCTGCCTCACTTCCGCGCCATCGGCCTGGCAGACAACATGGAAATCTTCTCCGCCTACGCCAATGACGAAGGCTACGAAAATGTCTTCTCGCAGCAGTTACTCAACCTCGTCAAACCCGGCGACATCGTCATTGCCATCTCCGCCAGCGGCAACTCCAAAAACGTCGTCAATGCTGTGGAAGAAGCCCGTAAATGCGGCGCCTTCACCATCGGCTTCACCGGCTTCAGCGGCGGGCGCCTCGGTCAAATCGTGGACCTGCACATCCACGTCGAAAGCGACATCATCGAACACGTCGAAGATATCCACCTCATGCTCGAACACATGATCGTCCGCACCATCAAAGACCAGCCCTATATTGGCATCAACCTGCAGGCAGAAGCAAAACTCCCTGCCGAAGTGCTGGGAGATTAACCCTCCTCCCTCAGCACAACCTCCATCGCCTGCGCCAGATCGTTACAAACCACATACCCGCTCACCCCCGGCGGCTGAGGCAAAGCCAGTTGTTCTGCGCCCCGCCCCGTCCGCAACAGAATCGTTCCGCGCACACCCGCCGCCTGCCCCGCCTGCACATCGCTCCACGCATCGCCGATCATCCATGAACGTTTCAAATCCAACGATAACTCCCTTGCCGCCTGCAGCAATAACCCCGGCTTCGGCTTGCGGCATTCGCATTCCTCCTGCGGGCTGTGCGGGCAAAGATACACACCATCCACCCTGCCCCCCTCCGCGCGGATCAAACGCACCAGGCGGTCATTGATCTCCTCCGCCTGCTTCAGCGAAATGATCCCGCGCCCCACCGCCGACTGATTGGTCACAATCACCACCTTGTATCCATCCAGCCGCGCCAGCCTCAGCGCATCCAGCGCCTGCGGAAACACACTCACCTGTGACCACTCCCGCACATAGTCGGGCCGATTTTCAATCAACACGCCGTCACGATCAAGAAAAATAGCAGGAAACATGGCGACATTATACTCTTCGGAATTTTCACCCAGGCGAACTTTCTCCCCTCACAAGGCTTGACCCGCCCTGGATGCCACATGACAACACGGGACGCTCCGCCTCACCCTTACCCGCAGCCTGCTCCTGCTTCACTGGCTGGAGACGCCCTGCAGCATATCTGCCCGCCCGCTCAACCGCACCCTGTCGGAATGGCGGAGCACGCCTAAAACACAACATGCTCGAAAAACTACACCTCTACATCCGCCGTCAGGCATCCTCCATTCCGCGCTACATGTACGAACAGACCATCCTGTTCCTCTTCGGCTGGATACCCACCCTGCTCGGCATCGGTCTGCGTGCGCTGGCGTACCGTCTCATCCTGCGCATGGACGGTCTCGCCGCCATTGAAAAAAACGTCCGCCTGCGCTTCGCCAATTACATCAAACTTGGTCGCGGCGTTTACATAGATGAAGGCGCCTACCTGCATGCCTGCCCGCAAGGCATCGAAATTGGCGACAACACCATCGTCATGCACGGCGCCGTGCTGCATGTGTACAACTTTCGTAATATGCCGCACTCCCGCATCACAATCGGAAAAGACAGCCTCATCGGTGAATACTCCGTCATTCGCGGGCAGGGCGGCGTGACCATCGGCGACCGCGTGTACACCTCCCCTTTCACCCAAATCATCGCCGTCAACCACGTTTTCGACGACCCCAGCCGCCCCTTCGTCGAGCAGGGAATCACGGCCGAGGGCATCGTCATCGAAGATGACGTCTGGCTGGGAGCCGGCGCGGTGATTACCGATGGTGTCCGCGTGGGCAAGGGAGCGGTAGTGGCGGCGGGCGCGGTTGTCACCAAAGACGTTCCCCCGCACACGGTGGTGGGCGGCGTGCCAGCCAAACCAATCAAAAACATGGACGGGAGCATCAGCAACCCTGAGAGAAAAATTTTTCATACAACGAAGGATGGAGGCTTATGACGATCTTATCTGTGGTCATTCCCGCATACAACGAAGAAAACGGCATCAAACAAATTGCCGAACGCGTGCTTGCCGTCGAACCGGCGCTCAAAGCGGTGGGCATCGAACGCCTGGAACTGCTCGTCGTGGACGACGGCTCGAAAGACAAAACGGCTGAAGTCGCGGCGGGCATCCCCGGCGTCACCCTGATTCGCCACCCCAAAAATCGAGGTTATGGCGCGGCGCTGAAGACCGGCTTCTCTAAAGCCAGCGGCGAATTGATTGGCTTTCTGGATGCCGATGGCACCTACCCGCCGGAATACTTCCCCCAACTATGCCAATCGGCCCTCAACGGCTCGGAACTGGTCATCGGCTCGCGCATGGCAGGCGCCGACAGCAAAATGCCCCTCACGCGCCGCATCGGTAACTTCTTTTTTGCCAACCTGCTCTCGCTTCTTGGCCGCCAAAAAGTGACCGACAGCGCCAGCGGCATGCGCGTTTTCAAACGTGAAATCCTCGAACAAATCTACCCCCTGCCCGATGGCTTGAACCTGACCCCGGTCATGAGCACGCGCGCCCTGCACGAAGGCATTCGCGTTGTCGAGGTCCCCATCCCCTACAGCGAACGTGTCGGGCGCTCCAAACTCAGCGTCATCCGCGATGGTCAAATCTTCCTGCAAAGCATGTTGTGGACTGCCATGTCCTACAACCCGGTGCGCATCCTCGGCCTGGTGGGCTTGGCGGGCTTTGGCATTGCCGGGTTGATCTTTTTGTGGCTGCTTACCCTCCGCCTCAACGGCGTGACCACCCTCGGACCCGGCGGGGTGCTCGCCCTGTTCACTGCCATGGTTGCCTCCATCGCCGGGCTGAATATCTTTGCCCTGGGCGTCACCTTCAATTACCTGGTTTCGTTGTTCTACAAGCGCCCCATCCGCCAGGGATTGTTCGGCAAACCCATCTTCAAAACGCCCCTCGACCGGCAGTTCGGCTGGATGGGCATCGCCTCCATGCTGCTTGGGTTGATTGTGGCGGTGACATCCTTTTTGTTGAGCATGAACGGCTGGGCAATTGACCGCTTGTGGTTCTACCTGCTGGGGAGCGCCATGCTCTTTCTGGCAGGCATTCAACTGTTCATCTACTGGCTGTTGCTGCGCATTCTCGAAGAACTTAGCCAGCGTGAAGTCCGCACCAGGCATGATATGGGCCTGGCGTAATTGTTTCAATCAATCGGTAATTCAGAGAAGATATTTCGTTTAGAGAGTATAGAAGGAGAGAATACAATGACTATGAACGACCCCCAATCTGTCAACATGGGAAGCCGTCTGACCCCAAAACTGCGCATGGTGGATTTCCCCAATGCCGATACCATCGTCCGCAATGGATTGCTCGCCGCGCCGCGCTCGGAAGAAGCAGTGGATATCATGCTCGTCAACCCTCCCACCCCCGATGGCGGGCTGTGGATTCGCACCCAACACCGCGTCGGGCGGCGCACGCGCGAAAACATGGTTTGGCCCCAGGTCTCACTGGCGCAAATGGCGGCGTTGCTCCACCCCGTGTACAAAGTCAAAGTGGTGGATTGCAACGCCGAACGCATGGGCTGGCCCGAATTCACCCAACTGTTGGATAAATACCAGCCCAAATACTACCTCACCCAACTGACCGCTCCCACCCTCGAAAACGACATGTACGGGTGTTTCCTGGCACACGCCCGCGGCGCGAAGACCATCGCCTTTGGCACGCACATCACCCCCATCCCTGTCGAGACCATGCGCCCCTACCCCAGCCTCGACTTTGGCCTGGTCGGTGAACCGGACCTGACCATCCGCGACCTGCTCGACCACCTCGAAGGCAAATTCGACCAGCGTTCTCCGCACATTCAGAAGATGTTCGAAAAGCAGGACCCCTCCTACAAGCCCTCTCTCAACCCGGATGGGTCGGTCAACATGCACGGCATCAAAGGCATTGCCTGGCGCAAGGGCGATCAAATCATCCTCAATCCCCCGCGTCCCTTTGTCGCTGATTTGGACGATATGCCCATCCCCATGCACGAACTGCTGCCGCTGCAGAAATACCGCATGCCCTACATCAAGGGTCCCTTCACCTTTATCGTCACCAGCCGCGGCTGCCCGGCGGGATGCACCTACTGCATTAAACACGTCAGTTACCAGTATTCCACCCGCATCCGCTCGCCCAAACTCATCATGGAAGAGTTGTGGCGGTTGAAAAAACTCGGCATCAACAACATCCACATGTACGCCGACTTGTTCACCGTCAACCGCGACCAGGTCGTCGAACTGTGCAAACTCATGATTGAGCAAAACATCAAAATCAAGTGGACCTGCAACAGCCGCGTGGACTTCGTGGACGAAGAAATGCTCACCCTCATGGGCAAAGCCGGCTGCCGCCTGATTTCCTGGGGCATCGAAAGCGGCAACGAACAAATCCTCAAACATGCCCGCAAAGGCGCCTACCCCGATAAAGCCGAGCGCGCCCTGCGCTGGGCAAAGAAAGCCGGCATCATGAACTGGGGCTACTTTATCATCGGCTTGCCCGGCGAGACGGAAGAAACCATCCGTCAGACGATTGACTTTGCCAAGAAACTGCCGCTCGATATTGCGCTCTTCCATGTCGCCGCGCCCTACCCCGGCACGCCCTTCTTCTTCGAAGTGGTCGAAAACAAATGGTTCCGCCCTGGCACCCGCTGGGAACAGGTGGACATGGACAAAGGCACCGTGTTGGATTACCCCAACCTGCCCGCCGAAAAACTGCTCTACTGGCAAAAACGCGCCTTCCGCGAATGGGCGTTCCGCCCCGGGCCCATGCTGACCTACCTCAAAATGTTGACCTACGACTGGGCGACAACGAAAACCGCCATCAACGTCGGCTTGCAGCACCTGTTCTGGGCGACCTCCGATTCCGGCGCGCCGGTGGGCGGAGCCAGTTAATCGGCGCTTGATCATGGCCTGACGCTGCCCATCCGGGCGGCGCACCATGTTGTCATCGTACAGGAGAAACACTCCTTGCGGAATTTCCTCCAAGATCATCGCTTCGCCCTCCTGGAACTGATACTTGTGTTGCTCTGTGGAGCGGTCTGGGTGATCGAACCAGCCTGGGGACTCTGGTTCATCCCGGCCGCTCTACTTCCATTCGCGTTACGCCTTCTCTTTTCCGGTGTCTCATTCGATGGGCGCGATGGACTCGTCCTGCTCTTTGGCGTCACTGCCTGGGTGGGGTATTGGGCGGCGTATGATCAGGCGGTTGCCTGGAACAAAGTCTGGCTGTTGATGACCGCCATCCTGCTTTATGTTGCGCTCAAGGCACAGCCGCAGGAAAACCTGCCTCACCTCTCCTTCCTTTTGTTTGGCATTGGCGTTGGCGTTGCACTGTACTTTTTTCTCACTCACGATTTTCTGGCGTTGCCGCGCAAACTTGAAATCGTCAACCGCCTGGGACGCTGGCTCATGAGCCTCCACCCGCCAACCGGCTGGACGCCCATTCATCCCAATTATGTCGCGGGAATGATTGCCATCACTGTTCCTTTTGTGGCTTTCCCTCTTCAATCGCTGCTGCGCAAGCATACGTCAGCCGCGCGCATAAGCATTGTGCTTATCATGGCCGGGCTGGCGCTTTCGGCGCTGGCGCTGCTCATGGCAACCTCGCGCGGAGTGATCCTAGCCGTGCTGAGCGGGGCAGGGGGCTGCCTGTTGTGGTGGTTGATTCATTCGGGCAGAATCAAGCGTCAGATTAAGAGTGAAGCGGTTTTTCCCGTCCTGTTGTTGATGTATCTGGGTGTGGTCATCGCGTTTTTGTGGATCGGTCCTGCACGGTCGGGCAGTCTTTTTAGCGGCCATTATTATTATGGCAACAGCAGCCGCAGCGAATTGTTTGCCAGAAGCCTGTATCTGCTGCAGGATTATTTGTTTACTGGCGGCGGGCTGGGCGCGTTCCCCGGCTTGTATTCGCAATATCTGCTCGATATTCCCTTTTACAACGTGCCAAACAGCCACAACCTGTTTTTGGATGTTGGCATCGAACAGGGGTTGGCGGGCGGGCTCGCTTTTTTGAGTTTGTATCTTTTGAGCATTTGGACGCTGGCAAAGGCGCTCGCCAGGCGCGGCGCGGCGCAGACCTTTACACTGCTGGTGTTGTTCGCGCTGATGGTTGCCTGCATTCACGGCATGGTGGATGATTATTTGTATAATGGAGACGGTAGCGTATTCTCTCTGTTGCTGATAGGGCTGGCGGAAAATCTCCGCCGCCGCGAGGAACCGCCCGTTGTGCGCCGCAGCGAACCCCGCCGGGTGGCTGCCATTGTCCTCCTGTGGCTGGTGATTGCCCTGGCAAACGGCAGGCAGATTGCGGCAGCATGGCAGGCGAACCTCGGCGCGGTTCAACTGGCAAAAGTGGAATTGGCGGACTTTCCCGAAAGCGGCTGGGCAGGAGAGGCGATTGTCCTCCGCCTGAACGCGGCAGACGCTTCGCTTCGTACCGCCCTGCGGCTTGACCCTGCCAATCGGACGGCGAATCACCGCCTGGGCTTGATCTCCCTCTACCGCAGAGATTTTGGCTCCGCCGCCCGTTTTCTCGAGACTGCCCTTGTCCGCGCCCCCTCACACCGTGGCATTGTCAAAGCGCTTGCATATTGCTATGTTTGGCTGGGTGAAATGGAACGAGCGCAGAGTCTCTTGCAGCACATCCCCGAAGCGGCAGAAGAACTGGATGTGTATATCTGGTGGTGGACGACGCAAAACCGCAGCGATTTATCTGCCAATGCTAGGCTGGCGCTCGAGGGGCTGCAAGCCGCCCCGCTTCACCCTTGAACAGACGAAGGAACCATGAAACGACATCGCCTGATAACGATCTTATTGACCCTGCTGTTAACAGCCGCCCTTTTCCTTGCCTCGGCTCCGATTAGCCGCGCCCAAACGGGACTCGATTGGTCTCAACCAGCCAACCTTTCCTTCTCCGGCGCAGCAACTAACCCGGTGGTGACGGTGGACGACCGCGGCTTTATTCACGTCATCTGGCTGGATGCAGTGGATGGCTATAAATATGCCGAAAGCCGCGATGGCAAAACCTGGTCGCCGGCGCAGACGGTGAAGTTCCCATTCGGACCGAAAGACCCGCCGCCAATTTTGATCCCCGGCCGCGGCGGCGTCATCCATGTCTTCTGGGTTACAGGCAGCGAGCAGCGCTTGTTTTACGGGCAAGCCACAGCCGGAGATTTTCCTTACCCGCAAAATTGGATTCTGGTCAGCCGCATTCAAAACTCCGTTGCAAGTTTCGATGCGATGGTGGATGCGCAGGGCGTACTGCATGTCGCTTTTATTCAAAGCAGCCTGGTGGACGATAAGCCGGCAGGGGTGTATTACACCCAGTCTCCTTCGGGCGGCGGCTTTTGGGTGGAGCCGCGCCTGTTGTACGCCTCCGAATACTTCCGTTCCGCCCTTCAGAGCGATTTGTACGTCCGCCTCAGCACCTCGAACACCTCCAGCGGTCAGCGCGTCTATGTGACCTGGGATAACCGCGCTCAGAAACGTGTTTTCCTTGCTATCTCTCAAAACAATGGCGCCACCTGGGGCGAGGCAAAGTCCATGAAGGGACCCGAAGATACCGGCGGCTTCGAAACGCCCTTCAATCTCACAGTCTCCGCCTTTGGCAGAAACGTATTGTTGATCTGGCAGGTGGGCGAACCGGGCTCATCCAAATGCACCGTGTACAGCCAATGGTCCCAGGATAGCGGGCAGACGTGGGATGACCCCGTCGCCGTCCTGGGCGGGCGCACCGAATGCCCCGTCAGCACCAAAATCGTCGAGAGAAACGCCAAATTCACAACTGTCATTTTCGTCGGTCAGGTCAGCCCCTTCATGGTGGCCTGGGATGGTTCGCAGTGGAGCGACATTCAAACCCAAACTCAACTGCCCTCCATCGTCAACCCCCTCACCTTCGATGCTATTCTGCTCGGCTGCCGCTTCGACCTCGTGTACAAAAACCGCTTGTATGTCACCGGCTGCGATCAGGGGCGCGGCGGAGATGTGTGGTTCCTCTCCCGCGAGTTAACGCCCGTCGAAGACTGGTTTGCCCCCTCTGTCGTTTGGGATGAACCGACCGTCTTCTCCATCCGTTCCGAAAACCCCGAACGCATCTCTCACTTCACCACCTCCCACGACGACGCGGGAACGATTCACGCCGTCTGGCTTCAATCGCCCTTGCAGGGAGGCGGCGCTTCCATCGAATATGCCCGCTGGAATGGCGAAGAATGGGCGCCTGCTGAAGCCATCATCCCCTCGGTGGATGGCGTCCCGACCCGCCTGCTGGTCACCGCCGACCCTCTCAAGCGCCTGCTCCTCAATTGGGTGGACGGCTACAACGGCGACATCGTCTTCAGTTGGGCAAACATCGAGAAAGCCAACCTCTCTTCCGAGTGGGTGGACATCATCGGCTTGCCTACCCCCTCCCGCCTGGTGGATGACGTGGATGTAGCCGTGGATGGTTCCGGCCGCATTGTGGCTGCCTACGTTGTGCCGGTCAACGAAGAGCGCGGCGTTTACATCGTGCAATCCACCGACAATGGACGAACCTGGAGCGCGCCTCTGTGCGCCTTCGATGCCGTTGCCGCCGGCTGGGAACGTGTGAAAAACGCCCGCCTTGCCCTGAGCGGCGATGGCGTGTTGCATCTCATCTTCATCAAGGACGCCGTCCGTGTGGGGCAGCCGGTTGGGTTGTATTATGCCCGTTCGGTGGACGGCGGACAAACCTGGAGCGACCCGCAAATTTTCAGCGAAGGACAAATCCAATGGGCGGATATCGTCACCTACGACAAAGCCGCCGTTCATATCGTCTGGCAGGAATATGACGGACTCATCTTTGCCAACGTCTCACAACTCTCCCAGGATGGCGGGATTAATTGGAGCAAACAGCATAACGTCACCGGCGTGAATGAAGAACAAACCCCCGTCTCGCTTGCCTTCACCAGCGGCGGTTTGCTGCATTTCATTCAACTGGCGGGGAAACCCAACAACGACGCCTACAACCAAAAAGGCCTCGTCCTTCAGGATTGGAAGTGGGATGGAACCTCCTGGCAGCTCGACCTCACCAAAGACCTGCTCCTCAAAGGGACCGAAATTCAATACAGCCTTTCCGCCGACCTGACCTCCACCGGCTACCTCGGTGTATTTATCCCGGTCGAATACATTGACCTGGACGGAAAATTCAAAAGCGAAATCCTCACCTTTACCCGCTTCATCGAAGACGCTGAAACGGCTGCCTTCACCCAAGCCCCGGTTCTCCCTGCTCTCCCCACCGCCAGCGGAGATGCGCCCGTTTCCATCATCGAATCTACCCCCACGCCCGATTTCTCCGTCCTTTATGACGACAACATCTCCACCTCCCCGCTTCAGCAAAACCTGGTGGGGTTGATCTTGCTGGGCATTGGGGTGGTGGTCACCTTCCTCCTTCTCGTATGGCGCCGACCCGCAAAGTGATGAAAACCGTCCCCCGGCTGTTTCTGATCATAGTCACTGCCTGCCTGCTGCTCTCGGCTGGCTTGACATTTCAGCCTGCCGCTGCCAGCCCCGCTTACACCTGGTCCCCGGATGAAAAAGTGCCCGGCTACCTCGATGATACCTATCCTCCCTTCCTCATCGCTGACCGCAATCGCACGGTGCACGCCTTCACCAGCCAGTGGGTCTATGCCGACGGGCGAAAACTTGCCATCGTGTACCGCCAGTGGACTCTCAACGGCGGCTGGACGCGCCCGGTAGACATCATCCTTTCCCCCATCGGTGGAAACGCCAATTTCATGGGCGCCTTCCTGGATGCCTCCGATACCTTCCATGTTGTCTTCACCGCCACCGAAAACATCTCCCGCCGCACCTTTGTCTTTTACTCGCATGCCCCCGCCTCCCTCGCCGACCTGGCGGCTGCCTGGTCGCCGCCGGTCCTGGTGGGCGATGGCGCGCTTGGGCTGAACTCCGGCGCCATCGCCGGAGATGAGCAGGGCTACCTTGTCGTTATCTACAGTGGCAACCGCGATGGCAGCGGTGTCTATTATGTTCACTCCAAGAATGGCGGCAAAGAATGGAGCGATCCCGCGCCTCTTTTCCTGACCTTCAACGCCGACCTGAGCGCCTTCAGCGTGCGTCTCACCCCCGGCGCCGGGCAAACGCTGCGGGCAGCCTGGAATGTGGTCACAAACCTCGGCGTGGACGAATCCCTCTATTTCGCCAGTTTCGACACGCAGACCTCTGTCTGGAGTACTCCCGTCGAACTGGACGAACGCATTAACCTGCCGGATTACTTCGGTCCATCCTTCCCGGTCATCACCGATAATGGACGCGAAATCGTGGTTTTCTACAATGGCGGCAATCCCGTCCCTGGCCGCCCCGTCGCCGCTGGCCGTCCCATTCAGCGCGCCAGAGTGTCCCTCGATGGCGGCATCAACTGGAGCGAACCGCTCGACCCCTTCCCCTTCCATGTAGGGCGCAGCGGTGAACACGCCATGGTTCTGGATGGCAGCGGTGTTCCTCACGTCCTGTTCGTCCAACGTATCGAAAGTCTCGACGAAAGAGGCAACTACTCCATCGTCGGCGGTATTTGGCACAGCGTCTTTCAAAACAACGTCTGGAGCAACCCCGACCGCTTCGTCACCACCCTCTCCCCGCACGATGTCCATGCGGTGGTTGTGCAGGGCAACATCCTGCTGGCGGTCTGGCGGCAAGATCCGGGCGAAGGCGTCAGCGGAATCTGGTACTCCTACAACGTCCTCGACCTTCCCGAACTTCCCGTCACCCCTCTTGCCCCTGCTACGCTCCAGGTTTCCATCCAAGAAACTCCCACTTCGCCGCCGTCCACTGTTGCTTCCACCCCTACTCCCCTTCCCCCTTTTCTGGAAGATGCGCCTCCTTCAGACCTCGGCAGCAACCCTGCCCTTCCCATCATCATCGCCCTCGCGCCGGTGATGTTGATTCTCATCGGCGTCATTGTTGGGTATCGTTTCCTCAACAGCCGCCGCGAATAGGAAACCTGATGGATTCGATTATCGGCTTTACCCTCCACAGCCCGCTGGAAGAAACCTCTGCCAGACGTTTGTTTGCTGCGCAGGAGCAGGCGCTTTCCCATTTTCCGCACCTGGAACGGAAAACCATCTCACTGGGCTTTTCCAGCCTTCATCTGTGGGGGCGAAGCGGCATGGAAAAGCGGCTTCACACGCTGCCGGATGGTTCGCTGGCGGCGCTCATCGGTTCGCCGCACGCGGCAGAGATCAACCTGGCAGACGTGCAGGATGCCTTGCTTGCCGATACCTTCGAAATTCCCTGGGATGGGCGTGTCATCCTGCTGCACATCAGCGCCGACGGCAAACGCTGGCGGATGTGGAACGACTGGCTGGGGAGCATCCCGGTCTTCCATGCCGAAGCGGGGGGCGGACGCATCGCTTCGACACTCGAGCCTGTGGTGGTCGCCTCCGCTGGCTACACCCCCGACGACTTTTTCCTGCCGGGGCTGGTCTCGCTGCTGATCAATGGGCATTTCATTTCGGATTGGACACTGTACAAAGGCATGAAGGTCATTCCGCCTGACAGCCGCATCGAGTGGGACGAAAAAGGCTTCCGCGCGGAAACGCTTTGGTCTGTGGAGCCAAGCCAGAGCCGTTGGGAAGCGGGCTGGGATGATCTGGTGGATGAGATGTACGAACTATCGCGCAAAGCGATTGCCGATGTGCTGAAGACTCATCCCACCTGGATCTTGCCGTTATCTTCCGGTATGGATTCCCGCCTGATTGCCGGCGTCGCTGCAGAGGTAGGGGCAGAAGCCTATGCCTATACCTGGGGCGCGCACAACACCACCGATGCCGTCTATTCGCAAAAAATCGCCCGCGCGCTTGGCATCCCCTGGAAACGCATTGACCTGCCCCGCGATTTTATGGTGACCTACACTCCCACATGGGCAGATTTGTTCGGCAGTTCCATGCACTTTCATGGCATGTACCAGATGGCATTTCTTGATCAAATCCAATCCGAAAGACCTGCCCCGATTATTTCCGGTTTTCTTGGCGATGTTTTGGCTGGCGATGCGGTCAAGGATTTTCATATCGTGCATAAAGATCGAAGAAGTTATCAACTTGAAAGCGATTGGTACTCTCATTGGACGGTGGATGAGGTGCGAACACGCATCCCAATCCCTATTGCCGATGCGTTGGAAACCAACGCCGAGGAATATCAACGGCAGATTGCTTCACTGCCGGGCGCGTTTTTTCAGAAAACCCAATTTCTCGAACTTCACAACCGCCAGCGCGGTTTTACCAGTTTCCATTCCATCCTTGCGGATTACTGGCGCGGCGTGGCTGTACCTTTTCTCAACCGCGCCTATGCCCGTTTTTGCCTCTCCCTTCCGCGCCTGGCGCTCGATGACCGCAGGCTGCTTGCGGAGGTCTTTCGCCGTTATTACGGCAAACTGGCGGTCATCCCCGGCACCTACGCGCCCGACCCTCTCATCATCAGCGGTAAATACCTCCTTCTGCGCCGACTGGCAGCCATGCTGGTCCCGGCCTTGCATCTCGGACCGCTCCAAGGCTTTGGCAACGTACAACTCCGCATGGATATTGAATCGGTGCAGCACAGCGGACGCAAGGCGCTCTGGCCACTCTTTGATGTCTGCCAGCGTCTCTCTGAATGGCTGGATTTCAGCCAACTGGAACGCGACTTTCAGACCGTGATGATCTCAAAGGAAGATATTCGTCCATTGCGGCGGCTGCAATCGGCGCAAACCCTGGCTTACCGCCTGCTCTAGTGGGAGGAAACCCATGCAATCTATTGTTGGCTTCACTGTCTACTCGAATCTTGCCCCTGAAAGCCTTCATGCCGTGAAGGCTGTCCACAGCCGCGCGCTCGGACATTTTTCCGGCTTGCAGCATACCGTCCTCACCCTTGGCGAAACCTGCCTGGAAGTGTGGGGGCGCAGCGGCATGGAAAAGCGGCTTCACACGCTGCCGGATGGTTCGCTGGCGGCGCTCATCGGTTCGCCGCACGCGGCAGAGATCAACCTGGCAGACGTGCAGGATGCCTTGCTTGCCGATACCTTCGAAATTCCCTGGGATGGGCGTGTCATCCTGCTGCACATCAGCGCCGACGGCAAACGCTGGCGGATGTGGAACGACTGGCTGGGGAGCATCCCGGTCTTCCATGCCGAAGCGGGGGGCGGACGCATCGCTTCGACGCTGGAACCTGTCACCGTTGCCGCAGCCGGCTACACCCCCGACGACTTTTTCCTGCCGGGGCTGGTCTCGCTGCTGATCAACGGGCATTTCATCTCGGATTGGACGCTATACAAAGGCATGAAGGTCATTCCGCCCGATAGCCGCATGGAATGGGGGGAAAACGGTTTTCGGGCGCAGCGGCTGTGGACGGTGGAACCAAGCCAAAGCCGCTGGGAAGCGGGTTGGGATGATCTGGTGGATGAAATGCACGAGTTGGCGCGCAAGGCCATTAGCCAGACGTTGAAGTTATATCCTGCCTGGGTGCTGCCTCTCTCGGCCGGGTTGGATTCGCGCCTCATCGCCGGAGTCGGCGCGGAAATGGGCGCCGAGATGCACGCCTACGCCTGGGGCGAGCCGGCCTCCACCGATGTCGTTTACTCCCGTGAGATTGCCAGAGTGTTAGGGCTTCCGTGGAAACGCATCGAATTACATGAAGATTTCCTGCTGTGTTACACGCCGGTCTGGGCTCATCTGTTTGGCAGTTCCATGCACTTTCATGGCATGTACCAGATGGATTTTTTGGACTCCCTGCCCGAAGAAAACCTCGCCGTCATCTCCGGCTTTTTGGGCGATGTGCTTTCCGGCAGCAGTCTGATGGAACAAAAAGAGGGACCTGTCTTTTATCGAAAAGACTGGTATCTGCACTGGTCGGTGAATGAATTGAGGGAGTTGCTGCCCTCCTTCCCGCTGGACGATGCTCTACAAGCGCTCACGGAGGAAATCAGAGCCCAGTTTGAGCAAATTCCAGGAACACGTTTTACCAAAGCGCTGCTGTTCGAAATGTGGAGCCGCCAGCGCCTGTTCACTTCCTTTCAATCTTCGCTGACACCTTATTGGATTGGCATTGCCACGCCCTATCTTAACCGCGCGTATGCGCGCTTCAACCTGTCGCTGCCAAGGGCAGTGCTCGAAAACCGAAGGCTGCTGGGAGATATCTTCCGCCGTTATTATGGCAAACTGGCAGTCATCCCCGGCACCTATGGCAGCGAGCCGTTCATCCGCACGGGGCGTTACATCCTCAGGCGCCGCATTGCCGAGCACCTTCCGCCTGTCCTGCATCATGGTCCCTTTGCCGGCTTCGACGATGTGCCTCTGCGCATGGATATTGACTGCATTCAATCCATCGGGAAAAAGGCGCTCTGGCCGCTTTTCGACACTTTGAACGAACTCGCTTCGTGGATGAACACCAGCCTGCTGGAGCGCGAATACCAGACACTGATGAATTCCAATCAAGACATCCGCCCGCTGCGGCGGCTGCAATCGGTACAAACGCTCGCGTACCGCCTGCGCACCGAAGAAAGAATTCCCCGCCCATGAGCCATCCCAAAGTCAGTGTCGTGATTCCCACCTATGGCGGCGCGGCGCATTTGGGCGAAGCCATCCAAAGCGTCCTCCATCAAACCTGGCAGAACTTTGAACTCATCGTCGTCAACGACGCCTCGCCCGACAACACCGACGAGGTGATGGCTCGATTTCGGGATGCGCGCATCCGCTACCTGCGTCACGAAACGAATCGCGGTGTGGCATTGGCGCGTAAGACCGGCATCCTGGCTTCCCGCGGCGAGATCATTGCCCATCTCGATCAGGACGACCTCTATCACCCCGATAAACTTCGCCTGCACGTGGAATTTCTGGATCGGCATCCGCAAATCGGCTTCACCTACAACTCACGCTTCGAACTCTACCCGTCTTCCGGCGCCATCCGCGAAATTTTGCGCCCCTCCCCCAACCTGACCCTCGAAGACTTTGCCCTTGCCTTTCCGCTTGCGCCCAGCGTTTGGGTGCAGCGGCGCGAATGGGCAACGCGTGAGGAAATCTGGCAGGAGCCTTTCTATCGCGGGCGCGAGATTGTTATCTGCGGGCGGCTGTACATGGCGGGCTGTAAATTTGCCATGATAGACCGCGCTCTCAACTACCGCCGTTATCACAAAAACCGCAGCGTAAAAAACCTTGCCCGCCAGTGCGAAGCAGAACGCGCCTGCCAGCAAATCATCTTCGACGACCCGCGCTGCCCTCCCGAAGTGCGGGCATTGCGCGACATCGCCGCTTCCAACATCTACGCTATGTGGATGTACGTCGCCTACCTGCAGGGAGAATACGAAACCGCACAGGAATTTCTGCTGCAAGCCGTCCGCCTCAACCCCTCGCTGCTGGAGGGAACGCCGCCGCATCTCCTCAATGACCTGGTGATTGACGGCATAGACGACGAAGGCGAGAGCCTGGAAGACCTTCTGCGGCGCATGTTCGAAAACCTGCCCCCTGAACTCAATTCACTCCAGCGCTGGTACGGCTGGGCGGTGACGCGCGGTTACCTGATGCAGGGCATCCGCGCCGAGATATGGAACCGCCCCGCCGAAGCCGATATGTACTTTTCTCATGTGTCCTCTGCCGCCTTGCAATTGGATGAAGCCTTTATGCAATGGCTTGCTTGCCACCTGCTGGCTTACGAAGCCGAATACGGCTTGCAGGCCGCCCTGCAGGTGCTGCGCCGTATTGTCTCCCGCCTGGAGAAGTTGGGCGCAGCCTCCATGCACCGCGCCTTGCGCCTGGAATTTTTCACTGCGCGCGCCTTCGACGCTCAGCAATGGAAGCAAAAACACAGGATTTTATCGAGCGTGATGCACATTATAGCAAGCCAACCGTCTCGGTTGTGGCGCAACCGCGGGCTGCTTGCCGCTGTTGCCCATGTTGTTCCGTTTTTGGATGTTTTCACCCATTGAAAGGGAGGAAAAATGAAAAAAGCAATTGTGTTAGGCGTAGGCAATGCCCAGGTGGACCTCATCCACTACCTCAAGTCACAAGGCTGGTGGGTGATTGGGTGCAGTTACCGCCGCGAGGGCAGAGGGCTGGAGGATATTGACCAGTTTGCGCTGCTCAATGTGATTGATGCAGATGGCATCGAGCAGCTCGCCCGCGCCGAAAAGGTGGACCTGGTCTATTCGATTGGCTCCGACCTTGCCATACCGGCGGCGGCGGACGTCGCCTCGCGCCTGGGGCTGCCCTTTCTCGTCCCTGCGGAGACGGCGGGACTGGTGCAGAATAAACTCTTGCTGCGCGGCTTTCTGACCGAACATGCCATCAGCCCCATCCGCTTTAAGGGCATCCGCTCCCAAAGCGACCTGGACGACTGGCGCATCTTTCCAGCCATCCTCAAGCCGGTGGATAATCAGGGGCAGCGCGGCGTCTTTGTGGCTGCCAGCCTCGAGCAGGCGCGAAGCGGGCTGGAAAATTCCCTGCGCTTTTCCCGCAGCCGCACGGTGATTATCGAAGAGTTTCTCGAAGGCCCCGAAATTTCCGTCAACACCTTTGTCGTCAACGGCGAGACCGTTTTCAAAGAAGTCTCCGACCGCCTTGTTGTGGAGGAATTTCCCGGCGGCATCCCGCGCGGGCATATCTACCCTGCCGTGCATTGCCCGCCAGCCGCCCGCCGTGAAGCGCAAAGTCTCACTGAGCGCTGCAACCGCGCGCTGGGGATTCAAAACGGCCCTGTCTATTACCAAATGATCATCACCGCCAGCGGACCGCGCATCGTGGAAGTGACCCCCCGCCTGGATGGCTGCCACATGTGGCGGCTGATTAAGATGACTAGCGGGGTGGACTTGCTGGAAGCCAGCATGAAATGTTTGTTGGGAGAAGCGCCGCCGGAGTTATGTGTGGGCAGCGGCCTGCAGAGCCGTTACCTGGGGTTTTACTACTCGCCGCCGCGCAGTCCATTTTTGCAGGCAAATTATCCTCCGCCTCCTGCCGCGGAACATCTCGAATATTATTATGCCGATGGAGAGACCGTCCGTCCGATTAATGGGTATTGGGAAAAGGTGGGATACTATATCGAGCCGTATGTTCAATAGACCTTATTTTTGGAGAGAATGAATGCCGCCCGTCATCCGTTTCATTGATGTATCCAAACGCTACAACCTGGGGCTGACGCGCACCAGCCTGCCCTCCGTCATTTCCCAATGGGCAAAACAAGTCCTGCGGGGCGGCAACGCCTCGGCCCGTAAATATCACTGGGCGCTGCGAAACGTCAGTTTTGATCTGGAAAAAGGAGAATCGCTGGCGCTGGTCGGTCCGAACGGCGCGGGCAAATCCACCATCCTCAAACTGCTGGCGAAGATCACCAACCCCACTTCGGGGAAGGTGGAGGTGCATGGGCAGTTATCTGCCCTGATCGAGTTGGGAGCGGGGTTTCATCCCGACCTGACCGGGCGCGAGAATATCTACCTCAACGGCACTATTCTGGGACTGTCATACAAGGATGTGCAAAAACGCTTCGATGAAATCGTGGCGTTTTCCGAAATCGAAGAGTTCATTGATACGCCTGTCAAACGCTACTCCTCCGGCATGACTGTGAGGCTGGGGTTCGCCGTCGCCTCCTGCATCGAACCGGATATTCTGCTCGTGGACGAAGTGCTGGCGGTGGGCGACGCCTCCTTCCGTCAGAAGTGCATCGAACGCATCAAGACGCTCCTCAACAACGGCACCAGCCTGATCTTCGTCTCGCACGATATGGGGCTGGTTCGGTCGGTCTGCGAACGCGCCATCTACATCGAACACGGGCAGGTGCAGCAGAGCGGCACCAGCGGCGAAATCATAGACCTTTACAACCAGGTGCTCGACCGGCGGCGCATCGAAAAAATGAACCGCGCCGAGGGAGCGATGGAGGACGTGGAAGGCGGCGTGGAGGTCATCAAGGTCGAAGCGCTCGATGCCAACGGCAACCCCGTCCGCGAAACCTATGGCGACCAGCCTCTGGAAATCCGCGTCAAATATGCCGCGTATAAAGACATCGGCAAAGCCAATGCCATCATCCTCATCTACCGCTCCGATGGGCTGATGTGCGCCAACATGCGCTCGCACCTCGATGGCTACCCCCTGCACATCACCAAAGGCGAGGGCGAATACTCCGTGCGCCTCGAACCGCTGCAACTGTTTGGCGGCACCTACTACGCCATCACCTGGATCATGAACGCAGATGACTCCGATGGCATCGCCTACGGCGCATCAGAGTGGTTCGAAGTACGCAACCGCGTTCCGGGGCGCGAGGCGCACATTGCCGTCTATGAACCGAACCGGCGGTGGAGTCAAAATCTCCGCACCGCCGTCACCGAAACCGCGAGGCAGGCATGATCGCACAAACCAACCCGCTCCTCAAACTGCGCGACCTCATCTGGGCGTGGACGCTGCGCACCCTGCGCGGGCGTTATCAGCAGTCTGCTCTTGGCTGGCTGTGGGCAATCGTCCAGCCGGTGGCCACCGTCGCCATCTTTGCGGTGGTCTTCACCCGCATCGTCCCGGTGGATACGGGCGGCGTGCCGTACATTCTCTTTTCCTACACGGCGGTCGTCCCCTGGACGCTGCTGGCGACATCGCTACCCGATATGGCGATGTCGCTCGTTCAAAACATGAACCTGGTGGGCAAAATTTACTTCCCGCGCGAGGCGCTGCCCATCGCCGCCCTGCTTGCCCGCATCGCCGACTTTGGCATCTCATTCATCCTGCTGGTGATTCTCGTTGTCATCTATGGGATTCCCGTCTCGCTGCCGGCTTTGCTCTACCTGCCCCTCATTTTCCTCATCCAAATCGCGCTTCTGCTCGGACTGGGAATTGGCACCGCCGCCCTGAACGTGTTCTACCGCGACGTGGACCCCCTGCTCAAACTTATCATCCAGGTCTGGTTCTATGCCTCGCCCATCCTCTACCCTGTGACTCTCGTCCCGCAGCAGTGGCAGTGGCTGTACTTCCTCAACCCCATGGCGGGCATCATCGCCGCCTACCGCGACGTGCTCATTTACGACCGCCTGCCGGGTGAATACCTGCTGCCTGCCGCCCTGGTTTCGCTGGTCATCTTTGCCCTGGGCTACTGGTTCTTCAAACGCGTCGAATTTCAGTTTGCAGATATTATCTGACCTATGCACTCACCTCTCGTCAGCGTCATCGTCCCCGCCTATAACCAGGCAGACTTTCTGCCCGAGACCATTCAGAGCGTCCTCAACCAAACCTACCCAAACTTCGAACTTATCATCGTCAACGACGCCTCCACCGACCACACCGACCAGGTGATGGCAGGCTTCACAGACCCGCGCATCCGCTACATCGTTCACGAAAGCAACCAGCGTCTTTCTGCTGCACGCAATACCGGCATCAATGCCTCGAAAGGGGAGATCCTCTTCCTGCTCGATGCCGATGACCTCTTTCACCCCCAAAAACTCGAAGCGCATGTGCGCTTCCTCGCCGAACATCCCGAAATCGGTGTTTCGTACAACGCCCGCTTCGAGTTGAACCACTCATCCAACACCATCCGCGAAATGTGGCGCCCGCCGCTCTCCGTCGGCCTGCGGGATTTACTCCTTGCCTTCCCCTTTGCCCCCAGCGACACCGTCATCCGCCGCGAATGGGCATTCAAAGTGGGGCTCTTTGACCCCGCCGTTGGCACCGCCGAAGATACCGACTTCCCCTGTCGCCTTGCCCTGGCAGGATGCCAGTTCGCCGGCATAGACCGCGCCCTCAACTACCGCCGCTACCACTCCGGGCGCGGACGCAAGAACCTGCCCGGCCGCATCAGCGACGTGGAGCGCGTGCAGGAAGCAATCTTCGCCGACCCGCGCTGCCCGCAGGAAGTGCGCGCCCTCGGGCGCATGGCAATCAAACATCACCTCATGGTCATCGTTTCCCTGGCGTTGATTCAAAACGAGACCGAACTTGCGCACAAATACACCCGCGAACTGGTTGCCCTCGACCCCTCCGTCATCAAAGGCGCGCCCTGTGAACTGGTGGATTTCCTCCTCTCTGAATGCATCGCCGATGAAAACGAAGACCACGAAGCCCTGCTGCGGCAGGTCTTTGCCCAACTGCCGCAGGAACTCGCCTGGCTTTCCGCTCAATACGATTGGGCGGTGAGGCGCGGCTGGCTGTGGAAGGGCATTCGCGCCGCGATGTGGGGCAGAGACCGGGATGCCATGCGTCACCTTGACTGCGCCCTTGCCCTGGGCGCCAAAACCGACGAACGCCTGATGCAACTCATCACCTACCACCTGCTTGGCTACGAAACCGAATTCCGCTCAGAAGCCGTGCGCCGCATCCTCCACAAACTCACCCCTTTGCTCAACCGCATCGAACAGCGCGCCGGCGACAAACTGCAAGGCTCCTACCTCATCAACCGCGCCTTCCAGTTGTACCGCGCCCGTGACTACCGCAAAGTTCCCTCGCTCGTCCTGCACGCCTGCCGCAGCGACCTCTCGTACCTTTCCAACCGCGGCGTGCTTTCCATCTTCGTCCGCTCCCTGCTCAAACGGCGCTGACATCACAAGCGCACAGTTCGGCGGATGCTGTTGAGCATTCCGCATAAAGGCTTGGATTGGGCAATCCAAGCCAGCGCTTCTGGCTCGTGCGGATTGCCGGCCTGTCTGCTCGTGTGGATTGCCAAATCCGCACAAGGTGCCCTGAAAGCACGGCAAAGCCTGAAAATTTTCCAAACATCGGACTCAAACAAACTGCATGAAAATCCTCATGGTCTCCAACGACATGCAAGACTTCGGCGGGCTGGAAGAATACGCCGTCAGCCTTGCCGTCAGCCTGCAGCAGCAGGGGCATCAGGTTTCCTGGCTTTCTGCCGCATGGGTGGCGCCTCAAAACCAATATGCCCGCCGTCTTGCCGAAGCGGGCATTCCCCTCGTGCAGCCTCCCGCGTGGATTTCCAAACCCGCCTCCGACTGGGAGACAAAAGAACGCATCCTCCTTGCGACCATGCGCCTGCTCAGCCCCTTCACCCTGCTCCTCGCCCTGGGCTTGGTTTTCCTCAAACGCCGCCCCTTGCGGCAAGCCCGCACCAGCGCCTACAACTTCCTCAAAGGCCGGCTGATGGACCGTTTCATCGGTCACGACTACCGCAAAGTCCTCGCCCGCCTCCTGCTGCCCTGGTGGAAGTGGCGCTGGCGCCCGCAAGTGCTTCACATTCAGGGATACACCACCAGCCTGCTGTTCGTCATTGACTGGGCGCACGCCAACCGTATCCCTGTCCTCTACGAAGAACATCAAACCCCCGACCCGCAGTTCAACTGGTGGAAAGGCTTCGAAACCACCATTAACAAAGCCGACCGCGTCATTGCCGTCTCCGAAAAAAGCGCACAGGGACTGCGCGAAGTCTGCAAAGTGACGCGCCCCATCGTCGTGCGCGCCCCGCTGCTCTCCGACCCGTTTCAAGGCAACTGGCACAAAGACTACGCCCAGCCCGCGGCGCGCCCGTTCACCGTCACCACCATTGCGCGGCTGTACGTCACCAAAGGTCTGACGTACCTGCTCGAAGCCGCCGCGCTCGTCAAACAGACTCACCCGCACATCCGCTTCATGGTTTATGGCGAGGGGGAATTGCGCGGCGAACTGCTCGAACAAGCGCAGCGCCTTGGCTTGAACGGCGCCGAGATTTTCCCCGGCGCCTTCGCCGGCCGCGAAGAACTGACCCGCATCATGCATCACACCGACCTCTTCCTGCTCTCTTCCATCCTCGAGGGGCAGCCGCTCGTCATCGTCGAAGCCATGGCATACGGCTGTCCCATCGTTTCCACCAGCGTCGGCGGCATCCCCGAACTCATCACCGACGGCGTCAACGGCTTGCTCTGCCCTCCCGCCAAGCCTCAATGCCTGGCGGAAAAAATCAAACTGCTGGCAGACGACCCCGCCCTGCGCGAACGCCTGGGGCGCAATGCGCGCGCCTTTTACGAAAACAGTCCCTTCGAGGCGAAGGCGGCGGCGCGCTTCTTTGCCGCCGTTTACGAAGAGACGCTGTCAGAGAGAAAAAGGCTGGATGGGAGGCGCCGGTGAACGGTCCAGAAAAAGCAGCGGCGGTTCGTCCCCTGAAAATCGCCCACTACCTCCCCGATCAAGGCTGGGTGGACGAAATGCGCGGGCAAAATCCGCATGACGCCGCGCACATCCAGCAAAAATACATTGCCGAGGGACTGCGCGCCCGCGGGCATACCGTCACCTGGTTCGCGCCGCACGGCTTGGAGGAACTCTGCCGCAGCGACCTGACCGAAACGCACATCGTTCCGCGCACCTGGACGGCGCGCCGCTGGTTCGACCTGCTGGCAAAAGCCGCCTGGAAAGTTCAACAACTGCTCGGCGTGCCATACCTCAACTTCTTTTCCAACCTGCGCCGGTACGATGCCTGCCTTCAGGCGCTGCCCGGCTGTGAGGTGGTCTTTGAGCGCAACAGCCTGTATAACGCCGGCGCGGCGATGGCTTGCCGCGCGCTGCGCCTGCCTTATGTGATGTTCTTCGATGCCGACCAGATTGCCGAACTCGATTTCATGGGCAAGCCCCTCAGCGGCTGGCTGCGCTGGCGCGCCGCGCAACTGCTGCGCTACAACCTGAACACCGCCCGCCGTGTGATCTGCGTCTCTGAGATCGCCCGCCGCCGCCTGATGCAGACCTGGAAGACGCCGGCCGAGAAACTCATCGTCCTGCCCAATGCGGTGGACGTTCACCGCTTCCAACCGGACCCGAACCTGGGCGCCCAAACCCGAGCCTTCCTCTCGCTGACGGCGGATCAGCCGCTGCTCGTCTTTGTCGGCAGTTTTTACCAATGGCATGATGTGGCCACCCTGCTGCGCGCCTTTGCGCTCGTGCGCGGGCATCATCCCGCCGCGCGCCTGATTTTGGTGGGCGAGGGCGCTGAACGCGCGCGGATGATGTCGCTAGCGCAGCAACTGGGGCTGGGCGAGGCGGCGCACTTCACGGGGTTCGTCTCTCATGCCGACGTGGTGCGTTACATCAACTCCGCCGATGTTGCTCTCGTCCCGGTGCCGAAAATGGAAAATGAAATGTGGCTCTCGCCCATGAAACTTTTCGAGTACATGGCGGCGGGCAAGGCAGTGGTTGCCTCTGCCCTGGGGCAGATTGTGGATGTGCTGCGCGACGGCGAAAACGGTTTGCTCGTTCCGCCGGGCGACGACTCGGCGCTGGCGCAGGCAATCGAACGGCTGATTACCGATGCGCCTCTGCGCGAACGGCTGGGCTGGCAGGCGCGGGAGGATGCGGTGCGCTATCACTCGTGGGAGCAGTACCTTTCGCGCCTCGAAGCCGTCTTTGTAGAAGCCGCCGCAGAGGTTCTTCCATAGCGCGGGCGTGCGCCGCAGACATCTTTTGAAATGGACTCTTGCTCATGAACGTCTTGTTTCTTTCCAACATGTACCCTCCGCACGTCATCGGCGGGTATGAAGCCCTGTGTCAGGAAGCGGTGGAAGGATTCGCCCGGCGCGGGCATCGGGTCTCTGTGCTGACCAGCACCTATGGCTACGAGCGCGAGTTCTCCGAAGGCAATATCCACCGCCTGCTCTCGCTGGAAGGCGACCTGCAGTTTTACAAAATGCGCCATGCCTGGTCCTACCCGCAGCGCCGCGAGCGGAATCTTTCTCACCTGCGGCGGCTGATTGCCGAAGAACAACCGCAGATTGTCTTTATCTGGGGCATGTGGAACTTATCGAAGAGCCTGGCATACGAAGCCGAACGGCTGATGGGTTCGCGCGTGGTGTATTACCTTGCCAACCCCTGGCCTATCGAAGCGAACATGCACCAGCAATTTTGGGATTCCCCCGCCACCTCGCCGCTCAAAACTTTTGCCAAGCGCCTGCTGCGCGTTCCCGCCCGCATCATCCTGCGCGAAGAATGGAAGAAGGTCCCGCTGCGCTTCGAACATGCGCCGTGCTGTTCCGCCGCCCAGCGCGATCAGTTGCTGCAGGCCGGCGTGCCGCTCAAAGATGCGCCGGTCATCTACGAAGGAGTGGACCTGACGAACTACCTCGCACAGGCGCATCAGCGAACTTTCTCCTCCGATGGCACGCTTGCGCTGGTCTTCGTTGGCATTTTGGCGGAGCATAAGGGCGTGCATACCATTCTCGAGGCGTTGAGTCAGGTATCGGCGGAGGAGCGGAAGCGTCTGCGCCTCACCATCCTGGGCAAGGGACATCCGCAATACGAGGCGCGTTTGCACGCTTTGGTGCGCGAGCATCAACTTGCAGAGGTGGTGGAGTTTCACGCGCCCATTCCCCGCGCCGAACTGCCTGAGTTTTTGGGCGGCTATGATGCGCTGCTCCTGCCTTCGGTCTGGGCGGAACCGCTGGCGCGCATCATGCAGGAAGGATTGGCGTGCGGCATGGCGGTCATCGGCTCGGCAAACGGCGGCACCGCCGAGACCATCATCCACGGCGAAAACGGCTTGCTCTTTCAGCCCGGGGACGCCGCAGATTTGGCGCGTCAGATTCGCCGTTTGCTCGAAGAACCGTCTCTGCTGCGCAAACTGGCAGAAGCGGGCAGAAAGACCGCCGAAGAACGATTCGACATTCACAAGATGGTTGACAACCTCGAAGCCTATCTCCTGCGCGTCATCGCTGAACACGAACCGCGTTGATGCAAACCTGCATACCCATCGTCCCATTCTCCTCCCGGCAGAGCGTACCCTGGGATTAAGTGGTGTGAAAGCCAATTTACCACAGAGCGCACGGAGAACGCAGAGATTTTTCTTTGGGGTTTCTCTGTAGACTCCGTGATCTCTGTCACCCCGCCAAATCCCAGAGAGCCGAAAATCCTCAAACCCAATGGAAGCAGCCGTGTCTCCTGAAAACCCTCTCGTCAGCGTCATCATCCCCAATTACAACCATGCCCGCTTTTTGGGCGACGCCATCCGCAGTGTGCTGGCGCAAACCTACCGCCCTGTAGAAATCATCGTGGTGGACGACGGCTCGACCGACAACAGCGGCGAAGTGGCGGCGGGGTTTGGCGATCAAATCCGCTACATTTACCAGACCAACGCCGGTCTCTCCGCCGCGCGCAACACCGGGCTGCGCGCCGCAAAAGGTTCGCTCATCGGCGTGCTGGATGCCGATGACATGTACGAACCGAACTTCCTCGAAACGCTGGTGGCGGCATTGCAGGCAGACCCCCAAGCCGACGGCGTGTACTGCGGCTATCGCTTCGTGGATGAAGCGAACAACCCTCTGCCCCAAATCGAAAACCGCCCGCTTCCCAGCACAGACCTGTACCCCGCCCTGCTCGACGGCAACTTCTTCGTCCCCGAATCCGTCTTCCTGCGGCGGCGCGTCTATGACGAAGTCGGCTTCTTCGATGAATCCCTGCGCGCCTGCGAAGACTGGGATGTCTGGCTGAGAGCCGCCAGGAAATTTCGTCTCATTCACGCGCCTCACATCCTCACCCGTCACCGTGTTCTGGCAGGCAGCATGTCCACCGATCCGCTGCGCATGCTCACCGCCCGCCTCGCCGTGCTGAAGAAACACGTCGGCGAGGAGCCAGCCTCGGCGGGCAATTCCACCGCGCATCGCGCCTACGGACGCGCCTACCTCGGTTCGTGCGTTGAATACCTGCAATACGGTCATCCCGAACGCGCTTACGAATGCTTCCAAAAGATGGCGGGCATTTGCCCTTCCCTGCTGCTCGAGGTGGATACCTACTATCAACTCGGCTGCGGCGACCAGCCCAAAGGGCGCATGGGCGACCTGGCCTCCCTCAACGTGAAGCGCAGCAGCCTGCCCCTGCTCGGCATGATGGACCGCTTGTTTAGCGACCCTTCCACAGATGACGAAATCAAACGCCTGCAGCGCGCCGCCCGCGCCCGCATGTTCCATGCCCTGGGCTTGCTTGCCTATGGCACACGCGAATTCGAGTTGGCGCGCCGCTTCTTCCGCCGCGCCGTGCAGCACAACTCCCGCCTGCTCTTTGACCTTGCGCTCCTCTCCCGCTGGCTCAAATCCATGCTCGGAGCGCGCCTGCTCGACCAACTCAAACACCTGCTGCGCCGTCCTCCCTCCCCCGCATGAAACTGCTCTTTCTCACCAACTTCTATCCACCTGCCAGCCGCGGCGGTTACGAACAATGGTGTCAGGAAACCGCCGAGGGCTTGCGCGCCCGCGGTCACGAAGTGCTGGTGCTTACCAGCCGTCACGGGCTTGGCTCGCTGCCGCAGCCAGATCCCGCCTGGGTGCGGCGCGGCCTGCACCTCGAAATGGAATTTGCCTCGCTGCGCAACGCCGTTCAATTCTTCACCAGCCGCCGCCGGCGCGAACACGAAAACCTGAGCCTCCTGCGGCAAACCATCGAAGAACACCAGCCTCAAGCCATCCTGCTTTGGGGCATGTGGAACCTGCCGCGCTCCCTGCCTGCCCTCGCCGAAGAACTGCTGCCGGGCAGGGTTGCCTGCTATGTGGGCGATTACTGGCTCACCCTCCCCAGCCAATTCGAAAATTACTGGAACGCCCCCGCCCGCAACCCGCTTACCGGCCTTCCAAAACTCTTCCTGCGTCCCTTTGCCCGCCGCATCCTGGCGCGCGAACCCCGTCCCACCCTTAAAGTGGAACATGCTCTCTTCCCTTCCGCTTTTATGCAGGCGGAACTCCAGCGCAAAGGCATCACCCCCCGCCATTCCAAAATCATTTACGGCGCTATTGACACCCATCCCTACCTCAACGCCCCGCGCCGCGCCCCGCAGGGAACCTTCTCCCTGCTTTACATCGGGCGGCTTACGCGCGAAAAGGGCGTCCATACTGCCATCGAAGGCGTCGGGCATCTCGTCCGTCACTACGGCCTGGAAAACGTAAAACTGACCGTCATCGGCAATGGAGATGCGGACTACGTGCAGACTCTTCGTCAATTCGTTGCGCGCGCCCGCCTCGCTTCTTTCGTGGACTTTGTGCCTGCTCAGCCCAAAGAGGCTTTACCTTCCCTCTATCCTCAATTCGACATCCTCATCTTCCCTTCCATCTGGGCGGAGCCGTTCGGGCGCGTCCTTGTAGAGGCAATGGCTTCCGGGTTGGCGGTGGTCGGCACGGCGGTGGGCGGCGCGGCGGAAATTCTTGCCGATGGAGAAAACGCCCTGACCTTCCCGCCTAACGACCCCGAAGCATTGAGCCGCCAACTGAAACGGCTGATTAAATCTCCCGCGCTGCGCGAACGCCTGGCGGCAGCCGGGCGCGAAACGGCTGTCACCCGCTTCGACATCCGCCGCATGACCGACGGCATCGAGGCGTATTTGCAAGGCATTGCCGCATGAAAATCCTGTTCCTTTCGCGCTGGTTTCCGCACCCGCTGAACAACGGCTCGAAGATTCGCATTTACAACCTGCTGCGCGGGCTGAGCCGTCATCATGAAGTGACGCTGCTCAGTTTTGCAGACGAGGCGGAGGCGAATCCCGAAGCGCCTGAAATCCGCGCCCTTTGTGCAAGAGTGCAGGTCATCCCCTGGCGCGAGTTCGATCCACATTCACGGCGCGCGCGCCTTGCCGCGTTCAGCCTCAAGCCGCGTTCCATTGTGGATACCTTCTCACCCGAAATGGCGCGAGCCATCACCGAAAGGCTGCGCGAAGAACGATACGACCTCCTCATCGCCTCGCAATTGCAAACGGCGGCGTATGCCCCCTATTTTCAACAGGTGCCGGCGGTTTTTGAAGAATTTGAAATCGGGCTTTTTCATGACCGGGCTTTTTCTCCTCAGGGGCGCATCCGTCCCCGCGAAGCGCTTACCTGGTTCAAACTGCGCTGGTACCTTTGGCGCCTGCTGAACCGTTTTCAGGCGCTGACGGTGGTCTCTGCACGGGAACAAGACCTGCTGGCGCAAAACTTTCCCCGCTATCGCGGCAAAGTGGAGATTATTCCCAACTGCCTGAACCTGGACGAATATGAGCAGGTGCGCGCCGAAAAACGGCAGAATACGCTCATTTTTAGCGGTCCGTTCAAATACCGTGTCAACTATGAAGCGATGGTGTGGTTTGTGGGGGATGTCTTTCCGCGGGTGTTGGAGCGCGTTCCCGAAGCGCATTTGATTATCACCGGCGGACATGAAAACCTGCCGCTGCCCTCAGCGCGGAACGTCACCCTGGCGGGCTACGTGGAGGACATCAAATCGCTGATTGCCTCCTGCGCCGTGAGCATTGCCCCGCTCCTCAGCGGAGGCGGCACGCGCCTGAAGATTTTAGAGGCGATGGCGCTGCGAACGCCGGTGGTGGCCACCTCGAAAGGGGCGGAAGGACTGGAAGCGGATGGCGGGGAGCACCTCTTCATAGCCGATTCTCCTGCGAAGTTCGCGGAATGTGTTATAAAGATATTGCAGGATGAAACGCTGCGCCTGCGGCTGGCGGAAAACGCCCACCGCCTGGTGCGCGAAAAGTACAATTGGGGGAGCGTTCTGCCCGCGTATTTGAGATTGCTGGAGGCAGTGCGTTGGTGATATATTGACTGTACTGACGCACACCCTTCTGTGTGACACATCCTTTCAACCCGCTGATGATTTGCAACGATGAACCTTGATTTTCGCTTGAAATTTTTATTCATAGACCGCCGAATCTCCATTCACATTCGCTGGGTGCAATATGCCATCATTGCGCTGGCGGCGGTGACGGCGGTAGCGGCGGCATATTGGGGTTCGATGATGATTATGCTGGCGCTGGCGGGCGCGGTCATTGGCGTTGCCGGGCTGCTCATCCTGCTGCGCTACCCGAACGTGGGATTTCTGCTGTTGTTTGCAGCGGGGATGTTCGTACCCTTTGCAGGACCGGGCGGTTTCAACGCTTCGATTCTGACCCTGATCTTGATGATTGGTCTGTGGTTCATGGATATGTTTGTGGTGAAGCGGCGCTTTTCGTTCGTTCATTCGGCGCCGCTGCGCCCGGCGTTTTACATGCTGATTGTGTGTGTCATCGCCTTTGCCATGGGGCAAATTCCCTGGTTCGTCTTTGCCAACCAAGCGCCCCTCGACGCACAGATCGGCGGCTTTGCCATCTATTTCTTCCTGGTGCTTGCCATGATTATGACGGCAAACGTGATTCGGCAGGTGCGGTGGCTCAAAATCATCGTGTGGACGTTCATCGGGCTGGGGTTTATCTATGTGCTGGGGCGCACCCTGCAGTTGGAAGTCGTTGACCGCATTTACGCGCACGGTGTGTATGCCAACAGTATGTTCTGGATGTGGATGGTCACCCTGCCGTTGAGCCAGGCAATTTACAACAATCATCTATCTCTGCGCTCGAAGGCGGTCTTGTATGGGATTGTCGCCCTCACCTTTTACGTGGCGTTGGTGCAGCAGAACGACTGGAAATCGGGCTGGGTGCCGGCCGGGCTGGTGGCGGCGGTGCTGGTGGGTTGGAAGTTCCGCAAAGTGGTGCCGTTTACCATTCCCTTTGTGCTGATGGTGGCGATCTATCTGGCGCAGGATTTGATTTCTACTGATGAGTATAGTTGGGGTACGCGCGTGGATGCCTGGCTGGTGGTTTTGGATATCAGCCGCGTCAGTCCAATCATCGGGCTGGGGTTTTCCAATTATTACTGGTACGCTCAGATTTTTACGATTCGCGGTTACCGTATCCGCTTCAATTCGCACAGTCAGTTCGTTGACATCATTGCCCAAACCGGCATTTTAGGGTTGATCTGCTTCCTGTGGATTCTGTTTGAGATTGGGCGCCTGGCCTATCGGCTGATGAATCAATTGCCCGAAGGGTTTGCCAAGGCGTATGCCTATGGCATTTTCGCCTCGGTATTTGGGGCGTTGATGGCGTCCTTCCTGGTGGATTGGCTGTTACCTTTTGCCTACAATATCGGTCTTGATGGTGTACGGGCAAGCGTCCTGCCGTGGATCTTTTTCGGCGGGTTGATCAGCCTCGAGCAAATCTACCTGGCAAATCAAAAAACGGATCCCGCCAGTGTGAGGGAGCGCAGGCTGAATCCTGCCCAATCGTAAATCATTTAGAAGCGAGGTCATGATGGAGGAGTTGATCGGTTTGATCCCCGCCGCGGGGAAGGGTGTTCGGCTTGGTTTGCCGTATCCGAAGGAATTGTATCCCGTCATTCGCAACAACCATTACAAGCCCATTTCGCAATTTGTGGTGGATAACCTGGTCAATGCGGGGTTGAAGCATATTGTCTTTGTCATCAACGAGACCAAACATCAGTTGATTGGCTATTTTGGCAACGGCATGCGCTTTGGCTGCGACTTCAGTTACGTGGTGCAGGAAGTGGTGGAAGGGAAGACCAAGTCCACCTCGCCGGGGCTGGCGCACGCGCTGGATTCAGCCTATCACCTCATCCGCGGGAAGACGGTCTTCTTTGGCATGGCGGATACGCTGATGAAGCCCAACGATGTCTTCAAGCGGGTTTATCAAGCCGCCGCGCCCGAAGACGACGTGCTGCTGGGCATGTTCACCACCGAGCGCCCCGAAAAATTTGGCATGGTGCGCATGGACGGCAACAGCCGCGTGCTGGAGATTGTGGACAAGCCCAAACAAACCGATCTGACGCAGATGTGGGGCTGCATTGTGTGGCGTCCCAGGTTCACCGAGTATTTGCACAGGTGTGTTTTTGAAGAAGGCATTTCCGATTTTGCGAAGATCATGAACGATGCCATTGCGATGGGGATGAAGTTCAAAGGCGTGCATATGGAAGACGGCACGTACATTGACCTCGGCACGTATGACGAGATTGCAGACCTTGACCGTAAATACCGAGGGGAGGAATAGATGACTGAAACGGCGACCGGGCTGAAGGTCCAGGAGAGAAGCGGCGAAGCCGTGGTGGATATGTCGGTGGTGCTGGTGTGCTGGAACAACAAGGCATATCTCGATCCGTGTCTGAAATCCCTCTATGAAGGCGGGTTGAAGTGTTCGTTCGATGTGGTGGTGGTGGATAACGGCTCGACCGATGGCAGTCAGCAGATGCTGGCGGAGAAGTATCCGCAGGTGAAGTTGATTCAGAACGCGGGCAATGTGGGGCTGGGCAAGGCGAGTAATCAGGGGATTGATGCCACTCACGGGCGTTATGTGCTGTTGTTGAACAACGATACGATTGTGAACGGACCCGCGCTGGATGTGCTGGTGGAATATCTGGATGCGCACCCTGAAGCGGGCGCGGCGGCAGGAAAATTGCTGAACCCGGATGGTTCGTTTCAATCGGGGTATGCGCCGTTTTCCACGCTGCTGGAGGAATTTCTGATTGTGACGCACATCGGCGAGTTGCTCTGGCCTGGCTATCCTTCACACGGCGATTCGAACGAGATCAAAGAGACAGGCTGGATGAGTTCGGCGTGCCTGTTGCTGCGCCGCGCCGCGCTGGATCAGGTGGGCTTGCTCGACGAAAGTTATTTCATCTATGGCGATGAGGCCGATTTGCAATACCGCCTGAATCGGGCGGGCTGGAAGGTGGTCTTTTTGCCCAATTCGTCCATCATTCACTTTGGCGGGCGCAGCATGGACCGCTGGAAGCGCCGCAAGATGGTCTATCGCGGCAAGATGATGTTCTACAAAAAGAATTACGGCTTCTTCAAAACGCTTTTGCTGCGGTTGATGTTTTTTGTGATGAGCCTGCTGAAACTGCTGGTGTGGTGTGTGCTGTTCTTCATCCCCAGCCGCAATGAACAGGCAAAAAAGGAATTGCGTTCGAATCTCGACGTAATGGGGTTGTGCCTGAACTTGAAGTAGATTTCTCAGCCACGGATGACACGGATTTTCATGGATGCTGTTCCATCCGCGCGAATCCGTGAAAATCTGTGGCTCAATATTTAAACCATGAACATTCTCTTTCTCACGCAAATCGTTCCCTTCCCGCCCGATGCGGGACCCAAGGTGAAGACGTATCATGTCATCCGCGCTCTGGTGGGGCAGGGACATTCTGTAACTCTCGTCTCGTTTGTTCGTCCAGAAGAAGTACGATACCTGCCTGCTTTGCAGCAAATCTGCAGCGAGGTGCATGCCGTGCCCATTCGCCGCTCGCGGTTGGCAGACGCCTTTTACATGCTGAAGAGTTATCTCAGCGGGCGTCCGTTTCTCATCGAGCGCGATGACCTGCGCCCAATGCAGGAGATGGTCAACCGCCTGGTGCGGGAGAAAGAGTTCCACTTCCTTCACGCCGACCAGTTGACGATGGTGCAGTTTGCGCTGCGCGGCGCGGCGGCGGCTGGCGGGCAGAAGCCCAAGGTCATCTTCGACGCGCACAATGCCGTGTGGACGATTGTGGAGCGGATGAAGGACAACGCCCGCTGGTTCCTCAAGCCCGTGCTTTCCGTCGAGGCGAGGCGCGTCAAACGCTATGAGGGCAGTCTGCTGCAAAAGGTGGATCACGTCCTGGCGGTGACCGAGATTGACCGCTCGCTTCTCGAAGAAGCGCTGCACGCTTCTTCCAACGGGCGAAGCGGGCGTACTGCCCCCATCACCGTCATCCCGATTGCGGTGGATACGCAAAAACTTCAGCCTGTGCGCCGCAAGCCCGGCTCGCGGAACATCGTCACCCTTGGCACGCTGCATTACCCGCCCAATGCCGACGGCATCCGCTGGTTCTTCAACGAAGTCTTCCCGCTGGTGCGCGAGCGCGTGACGGATGCCACGCTGACCATCATCGGCAAGAACCCGCCGGCGGATTTCCTCGAACTGGCGCAGCGCAACGCGGAGGCCGTGCGCGTGACGGGATACGTGGAAGACCTCCGCCCGTATCTCGAAGAAAGCGCGCTGATGGTCGTGCCGGTGCGGGCGGGCGGGGGGATGCGCGTCCGCATTCTCGAAGCGTTTGCGTATGCCATGCCTGTCGTCACTACCACCGTTGGGTTGGAGGGCATCCGCGCCGCGCCCGGTCATCACGTCCTTGTGGCAGATACGCCCGGCGAGTTTGCCGCGCGCACCGCAGAACTGCTGCAAAGCCCCGCGCTGCAGGAAAAACTGGCAGCAAACGGCAGAGAACTGGCGGTTGCCGCCTACGACTGGCAGGCAGTGCTTTCTGCCATGAGACCGATTTATGAGCAAGCGTAGAGGACGTTCTCTAACCTCTCCTGCAGCATGAAAGCATCGAATACGCATAAAAGGATTTATGAGTAGAGAGAGTCACCCCCCCCTATTCGCCATGCTTCTGAAGCGCATCAAAACCCAGCCTTTGGCATTCATCCTGTTCGTCTCTGTCGGGCTGCGGCTGGGGGTGGCGTTTCTGATGGGCAATCAGGTGGTGGAACTGCCCGGCATCTTCGACCAGATTTCGTATCACAACCTTGCCCTGCGCGTTGTGGGAGGTCACGGCTTCACCTTCGGCGAGATGTGGTGGCCCATCACCCGCGCCGGCGAGCCGACGGCGCACTGGTCATTCCCTTATACGCTTTATCTTGCCGGCGTGTATGCGCTTTTCGGCGTTTATCCGCTGGCGGGGCGCATTTTTCAAGCCATCATCGTCGGTATCTTTCATCCACTCATCACCTACCGTCTCGGCGAAAAACTTTTCGGCAGGAACATTGGTCTCATCGCCGCTGCCATCGTTTCGATTTATATCTATTACGTCTATTACGGCGCGGCGCTGATGACTGAACCGTTCTACATTACCGCCATTCTTTTCAGCCTGTACTTTACCGTGCAACTGGCGGAAAGCAGCGACCGCAAGCAGGACTTCAAACTCGCTCTGGCATTGGGAATTTCGCTCGGGCTGACCGTCACCCTGCGGCAGGTGTTTCTGCTCTTCCTCCCCTTCCTGTTCCTCTGGCTGTGGGCGGTTCGCTTCAAACGGACCCGCCGCCTGCCTCTGCTTTCCTCAGCCTTATCTTTCGCCCTGCTGTTTTCCTTCATCCTGCCCATTACGGCTTTCAACTACGCCCGTTTTCACCGCTTCGTGCTGCTCAACACCAATTCGGGGTATGCTTTCTTTTGGGGCAACCACCCTGTATATGGGACGAAATTCATCCCCATCCTCTCCACGCCCGAATACCAGGCGCTCATTCCCGAAGAAGTCCGTCATTTGGACGAAGCGGCTCTCGATAGTGAACTGCTGAAGAGGGGCATCCAGTTTGTTGTCCAGGACCCGAAGCGTTATTTCCTCTTGTCGTTGAGCCGCATCCCGCCGTATTTCATGTTCTGGTATTCGTCCGAGTCCACCACTTTGAGCAACATCTCGCGCATGGGCAGTTTTGGGCTTTTCCTGCCGTTCATGCTCTACGGACTGGTTTTGAGTGTTCGCCGCAAGCCGTTTGGGGCGCTGGCGCTTTCGCCACAGGGATTGTTGATCCTGTTTGCGCTGGTCTATTCGGGCGTGCACATCCTCACGTGGACGTTGATCCGCTACCGCCTGCCGGTGGATGCGGTGCTGATTCCCTTCGCTGCGCTGGCGCTGCATGACCTGGCGCGGCGGCTCTCCGTGAAATTTCCGGTTGTACAGAGATTGATCAAGGCAGGAGAATAAGATGCAACTTAACCGCATGATTGTGATTGTGCTGGATGGTGTCGGCGCGGGCGAAGCGCCCGATGCGGCGGCGTATGGCGATGCGGGCAGCAACTCGCTCGGCAACGTGGCGCGCGCCATCGGCGGCTTGAACGCCCCAAACATGTATCAACTTGGCTTGGGCAACATCACCTCCATTGAGGGCGTGCCGCAAAACCCAAACGCTCAAGGCGCTTTTGGCAGGTTTCAGCCCCGCTCGGCTGGCAAGGATACGGTCATCGGTCACTGGGAGATGATGGGCATCTACCTGCCGGTTGCCTTCCCCACTTATCCCAACGGCTTCCCGCCCGCCGTGCTGGACCCGTTCCGCAAGGCAATCGGGCGCGATGTGCTGGGCAATAAGCCCGCTTCCGGCACCGAAATCCTCAAAGAACTGGGCGTCGAACACATGCAGAGCGGCAAGCCCATCGTGTATACCTCCGCCGACAGCGTCTTTCAGATTGCTGCGCATGAGGAAGTGATTCCGCTGGAGGAGTTGTACAAGATGTGCGAGATTGCCCGCGGCATTTTGCAAGGCGAACACGGCGTGGGGCGCGTCATCGCCCGCCCGTTTGTGGGCGATTCCCCCGAGACCTTCAAACGCACCACCCACCGCCGCGACTATCCGCGCAGCCCCGAATACCCCACCATGATGCAAAAACTCGTGGCGGCGGGCAAAGACGTGTACTCCGTCGGCAAAATTGACGACATCTTCAACCATCAGGGCATCACCAAAAAGAACCACGTGCTGACCAACAAGGAAAGCCTGGATGTGACCCTGACGCTGCTCGAAGAAGACTTCGAAGGTTTGCTGTTTGTCAACCTGATCGAGTTCGACATGATTTACGGTCACCGTAACGACCCGCGCGGCTATGCCGATGCGCTTGAGCAGTTCGACTCCTACCTCCCCGAAATCCAGAAGCGCCTCAAACCCGCCGACCTGGTGATCGTCACCGGCGACCACGGTGTGGACCCCACCACCCCCGGCACCGACCACTCACGCGAATATGTGCCTCTCCTTGCCTTTGGACCCAACATCAAACACGGCGTCAACCTCGGCGACCGCGACACCCTGGCCGACATCGCCGGCACGCTGGCAGAGATGTTTGCGCTCGAACCGCAGCCGATTGGCAAAAGTTTCTTGAAAGAAATTGTGTAGGTGGTGTACTCAACCGCCGCATAGCCCCGCACTTTTCGAGGTTTGATAGACCATGAAATTCATCTCTGTTGTGGGCGCGCGCCCGGAATTTATTCAGGCTGCTCCGGTCAGCCGCGCCCTGCGCAAAAATCATCACGAAGTCCTCGTCCACACCGGGCAGCACTACGACTACCTCATGTCGCAGACCTTCTTCGACGAACTCGGCATTCCCGCGCCCGATTACAACCTCGAAGTCGGCTCCGGCTCCCATGCGGCGCAAACCGCCGAAATCCTCGTCCGCTTCGAGGAAGTCCTCCTCAAAGAAAAACCGCACTGCGTCATCGTGCGCGGCGATACCAACTCCACCCTGGCAGGCGCGCTGGCGGCGAGCAAACTGCACATTCCCACCGTCCACATCGAAGCCGGCGAGCGCAGTTTCGACCGCCGCATGCCGGAAGAAATCAACCGCCTGGTTGCCGACCGCCTCGCCTCCGCCTTTTTCTGCGTCAGTCAGACCGCCGTGCGTCACCTCGCCGCCGAAGGCATCGCCCGCGATGTGTACTGGGTGGGCGATGTGATGCTGGATGCCAACCTCGCTAACCGTCCCCTCGCGCGGCGGAAATCCTCGGTTCTGACCACGCTCGGGCTTGCTCCTGCTTCCTATGGGCTTGTCACCGTCCACCGCGCCGCCAACACCGACGACCCTGCGCGCCTGACGAACATCATCACCGCCCTCAGCCAGGTGGGGGAGACGGTGATCTTCCCCGTCCACCCGCGCACGCGCGGCGCGTTGAACAAACTCGATGTGCGCTTTGGCAGCAACCTGCGCCTCATCGAACCGGTCGGTTACTTCGATATGATGGTGCTGGAAGAGAACGCGCGCATCATCGCCACCGATTCGGGCGGCGTGCAGCGCGAGGCGTACTTCATGCAAAAACCCTGCCTCACCCTGCGCGACGAAACCGAATGGACCGAAACGGTCGAAGCCGGCTGGAACAAATTGGTCGGGGTGGAAGTGGAGAGGATCATCCACGAGTGGAAGACCTTCACACCGCCTGCCGAACAGCCGCCCATCTTCGGTGATGGGCGCGCCGGCGAGAAGATTGCCGAGATTCTGGAAAAGATTCAATTATCGCTCTAACCGATCCCTCGACGCGCATAGCCCCTCCGCTCGCGTAGCGGACGTTCTCTAACGTTCGAGGGTGGATGAGAGCAATGCTCCTCTCCGAAAAGGAATTCCATGCAAAACACCTCAAGACCCAAAATCGGCATCATCGGCGGCGGCATCATGGGCATCAGCCTGGGCTACTTCCTCTCCAAACAGGGAGCCGCTGTCACCATCTACGAAGCCTCCCCCGTCCTCGGCGGGCTGGCGGGACCCATCACCCTGGAAGACGGCACACAGGTAGACCGCTTCTACCACGCCATCCTCTCCAGCGACCGTCATCTGAGCGACCTGTGCAAAGAATTGGGCATTCACGATCAGTTGCGCTTCAAGGAGACCAAAACTGGTTTCTATTACAAGGGCGCGATCTACCCAATGAACAACATCATCGAGTTTCTCAAATTCCCGCCCCTCGGCTGGATTGACCGCTTCCGCCTCGGGCTGACGGTGCTTGCCGCACAATTCATCAAAGACTGGCGCACGCTCGAATCGGTCAGCGTGCAGGATTGGTTGTTGAAATGGAGCGGCGGGAACACCTTCCAAAACATCTGGCGCCCGATGCTCAAAGCCAAATTCGACGGCGGCTTCGATGATGTCCCTGCCACGTGGATCTGGTCGCGCCTGGTACGCATGAAGTCCACGCGCGAGGGCGCCAACCAAAAAGAAATGGCGGGTCACCTCATCGGCGGCTACATTACCCTCATCCAGGCAATGACCGAAAAAATCAAAGCCAGCGGCGGGCAGGTGCTGCTGCAAACCCCGGTCAAAGAGATTCTCATCGAAAACGGCAAAACGAGCGGCATCCGCCTGGCGAACGGCGAAACGGTGAACTTCGACAAGGTGGTTTGCACCATGCAGGCGCCGGTCTTTCAGCGTTTGCTCCCCAACGCCGACCCTGCCTACCAGGCGCTTCTCACCCAAACCGAATACCTGGGCATCATCGCCCCGCTGCTCGTCCTCACCCGCCCTCTTACCGGCAACTGGACCATCAATATCACCGATGACCGCTTCCCTTTCACCGGCATTATCGAAACCACCGCGTACATTGACCCGCAATATGTCGGCGGCTATCACCTCGTCTATCTGCCCAAATACACCGCCCCCGGCAGCGACTGGCAAAAGAAAAGCGACGACGAGATCAGGCACATTTGGCTCGAAAACCTGCAAGCCATGTTCCCCAACTTCGATCCATCCACCATCAAATATTTCCTCATCCACCGTGAGCGTTACGTCGAGCCGCTGCATGGGCTGAACAAAACGGACTCCATGCCAGAGGTCAAAACGCCTGTCGAAAACCTGTATCTCGCTACCACCGCTCAAATCTACCCGGCGCTTACGAACGGCGAGTCGGTCAGCCGCCATGCGCGCGAAGCGGCGGGAATCATCTTGGGCGCATAATACCGTCATGGATTATGGACGCCCTCCAGTGTCCGCTTTGGAGAAAAGCAATGGAAAATAAAAACTATATTATCGTCGTTTCGGGGCTGCCGCGCTCCGGCACATCCATGATGATGAAAATGCTCGAAGCCGGCGGCTTGCCCATCCTGACCGACAACCTGCGCACGCCCGATGCCAACAACCCCAACGGCTATTATGAATTTGAGCGCGTCAAACAACTGCCGCAGGGTGATTACGGCTGGCTGCCAACGGCGGGCGGAAAGGTCGTCAAGATTGTGACCGGGCTGATCATGTACCTGCCGCCGGGGTATCACTACAAGGTCATCTTTATGCAGAGGGCAATGAAAGAAGTGTTATCATCCCAGAAGAAAATGCTCGGTCGCCTGGGCAGGGAGGATGACAAGGTCGAAGATGAAAAGATGCGCAAGATTTACCAAGAACACCTCAAACAGGTGAATGCCTGGCTGGCAAAACAGCCCAACTTCGAGGTGCTTTATGTCAATTACAATACCATGCTCAGCGATCCGCTCGATTCGCTCGAAAAGGTCAACGAGTTTTTAGGCGGCGGCATGGATGTAAACCTCATGGCGGGGGTGATCAACACAGAGTTGTACCGGGAGAGAAGGTAAGGGGGGAAAGTAGAGAGTAGAAAGTAGAAAGTAGAAAAAGTAGAAAGTGACAACCAGAGAAAAAGGAAAGGAGTAGGAACATGCTGTTTGTTTTATTCAACCTGGTCGGACCGCTGCGCCCGCCCGAATACCTGGGACCTGAAACCCTCATGCCGCTGGCTTCCATTCTGGCGGCAATTGCCGGCTTTTTCCTCTTGTTTTGGCGGCTCATCGTGAAGTTCTTCAAAACCTTATATCGCAAGGTTCGCGGACTGCCGGATGAAGTCCCGCCGGAGGTAGAAGACCCCGCGGAAGAAGAGCCGGAGAAATAAGCCGGTCTAACAGTCAGGCGCATCGCCGGCGTTTTGCCACGCTGCTTGCGCCGAAACCAACCTCTCTCGAGATGCTGATTACAAAATGACTGTAGATTCGCCTTTTTATGATTTATACGAAAGATGGCGCTTAACAAGGATTCTAATCCCTCACGAGAAAGCGTATTGGGCGTTCTCTAACGCCGAATTTGCGCAAGAGAGCGCAAAGTACGCAGGGTTTTCGTGATCCACGAAAATTGGTGAAAGTACAGAAAATGAACAAAGTGATTGTCATTGGGCTAGATGGCTTCGAGCCGAAGATTGCCGAGGCGATGATGGCGCGCGGCGAACTGCCCAACCTGCAAAAAGTACGCGAGCAGGGCGGTTACGCGCGCCTCGGCACCACCTATTCCGCGCAGACGCCGGTTGCCTGGTCCACTTATTCCACCGGCACCAACCCCGGCGGGCACGGCATCTTCGATTTTCTCAGCCGCGACCCCAAAACCTACCTGCCCGTCATGGCGCTCAGCCGTTACGAGCAAAAAAACGCGTTTGTGCTGCCCAAAGTGGTGAACATGCGGCGCGGCACGCCCTTTTGGGACCTGCTCTCCGCCAGAGACGTGCCTTCTACCATCCTGCGCGTACCGTGTGCCTACCCGCCGGATCAGGTAAAGGGACGCATGCTCTCCGGCGTCGGCGTGCCTGACTTGCGCGGCGGCTTTGGCACGCCCACCTTTTATTCCACCCGCAAAGACCTGCATGCCGACCAGAGCGAGAAGGTGATTGCCGTCCGCGTGGAAGGGGAGCGGGTGGCGACGCAGGTCATCGGTCCGCGTGACCCGAAGACCAAGTCCGATCACAAGTTCGATATCCAAATCCAAATCCTGCGCGCCGAAAATAAAATCATCATCTCTTCCCAGGGGCAGCCCGATAAATTGGAAGTGCAATTGGGCAAGTGGAGCAAGTGGCTCAAGGTGCGCTTCAAGGTGGGGATGATGCAAAGCGTGGCGGGCATTGTGCGCTTCAACCTGCGGCAGATCGAACCGGAGTTCGAACTGTATGCCTCGCCGGTCAACTTTGAGACCGAAGAGCCGCTCTTTCCCATTAGCCACCCAAAGGAATATGCCCATGAACTGGCGATGAAGATCGGGCGTTATTACACGGCCGGCATGGCGGAAGATCACGACGGCTTGAACCTGAACCGCTTTGACGAGGCGGCATATCTCGATCAATGCCACATTGTGATGCGCGAACGCCGCCGCATGATGGAATATGAATTGGGCAGGTTCGAGCGCGGTTATTTCTATTGCCTGTACGATACGCCCGACCGCCTGGCGCACATGTTCTGGCGCTTCCGTGAAGCCGACCATCCCTCCAACCGCCCTCACGGCTACAACGTCGAGTTTGCCAACGCCATCGAAGAACATTACCGCGAATGCGATGCCATCGTGGGCGAGGCGCTAAAGGCGGTGGATGACGAAACGCTCTTCATCGTCCTCAGCGATCACGGCATGAATTCGTTCCGCCGCGGTTTGAACCTGAACACCTGGCTGTACGAAAACGGTTTCCTCGCGCTCAAGCCCGGCGTGCAGCCCGGCGAAAGCGGCGACTTTTTCCAAAACGTGGATTGGGATAACACCAAAGCCTTTGCCCTCGGCTTGGGCTGCATCTTCCTCAACCTCAAGGGACGCGAAGCCAACGGCATTCTGAACGCAGAAGCAGCCGAACAAACCCGCGAGCAAATCGTGCGCGGGCTGAGCGGGCTGGTGGATGCCGAACGCGGCGCGGTGGCAGTGCGCAGCGTGGTGCGCCGCGAGCAAGTCTATAGCGGACCCTACCTCGAGGAAGCGCCCGACCTGCTCGTCAATTTCTCTGAAGGCTATCGCGTCTCGTGGGATACGCCCCTCGGCGGCGTGCCGCAGGGCTTGTTTGCCGATAATCACAAACGCTGGGGCGGTGACCACGTTATTGACCCGGCGCTCGTGCCGGGCGTGTTGTTCATGAACCGAAAGTTCCGCGCCGATTCGCCAAACCTGGTTGACCTTGCACCGACAATTTTGAACGTCTTCGGCGTGCCGAAAAATGCCGAAATGGAAGGGAGCGATTTGCTGTCATGAATGTTTTGGTCTTGAATTTTCCCGGCGCCGAACGCGCCGCCCTCTTCACCGATGAACGCCTTGAAAACCTGCGCCGCCTGATGGATATGGGCTGCTTCGGCGCCTTGAATGCCGCCGGCGAGTGGAACGTGCTTGCCCGGCAGGAGAACCACACACTGACGCTCATGGAATACTTCCAACAGGCGGATAAACTCTGCGTGGAGACGACTGACCCCGTGACCCTGCGTGAAAAACTCTCAGTGGGCGATTGGGACTACCTGCAATACACCGCCGCTTCTTACCCCGCCGAAGCCTGGTCTGCCGACGACTACCGGCGCCTCGACCGTGACCTGGGTGAAGTGCTCCAGGAACTGAGCGACGATACCCTCATCACCATCCTCGGGCGGGATTGCTTTGTGCTGGTCTCTGCCGTCAACCCCCTCAGCGGCGAATACAGCGGCGGCTCCGCCTGCGATATTGCCCCCACCCTGGTGCAACTGGCGGGCTTTCCGCTTCCCTCCGTGACCGAAGGAAAATCGTGGGTGGAAGGCATGGAGTTGAACAACGCTGCGGGCCTCACCGCCGATGAGCAGCAAATCCTGCGCGACCGCCTGAGCGGACTGGGATACATCTAGAATAGAAAATGAAACACTTCGACAAAAAGATTACAGCGGAAATTTTCCTCCAAGCCGCCTGGTTTGCCCTGTTGACCGGGCTGGTGGAAGGCATGCTGCTCTACATTTTCAGAACCTTCGAACTGCTGAAGGGACAAATCACCTACCTCGGCTCCGGCTGGCAGGTGCTGTGGATTGCGCCGCTCTTCGACCTGCTGCTCTTTCTGGTCGTGGGAGCGGGCCTGGCGCTCGCCGCGTACTTCCTCCCGCCGCCCTGGGCGAAACGGCTGGCGCTGTTTGCCTTTGCCTTCCTGATGACCTTCGCCTGGCTGGGGACGTATCTCTCCGGGCGGCTCTCGCCGGTGGCCACGCTTATCCTTTCAGCAGGGATTGGCTATCAGGTATCGCTGAGTCTCTTCGAGCGTGAGAAACGATTCGTTCCTTTTGTCCGCAAAACCGTCCGATGGCTGGGTGTCGTTGTCCTGGGACTGCTGGTGGTAATCCAAATCGGCTATTGGCTCAGCGAGCAGATTGCCGTGCGCAGCCTGCCGCCGGCCAAAGCCTCCACCCCCAACGTTTTGTGGATTGTCATAGACACCCTGCGCGCCGACCACATGTCGCTGCACGGCTACGAGCGCCAGACCGACCCCTACCTCGCCAGCCTCGCCGAACAAAGCGTCGTCTTTGATAACGCCTACGCCACCTCCTCCTGGACTCTCACCTCTCACGCTTCGCTCTTCACCGGGCGCTGGCCTTACGAACATAAAGCCGACGGCGGACGCCACCTCGACGATACCTACCCCACCATTGCCGAAGCCCTTGCAGCGCGCGGTTATCGCACCGGCGCCTTCAACGGCAACTTCGAAACCGTCACCAGCCGCTGGGGCTTTGCGCGCGGTTTCCACCACTTCGAAGATTATTACCAAACCCTGCCCCAACTGGCGGTCAGTTCCTTCTACGGCAGATTCCTGGAATACTATGTGCTGCACAAAGTCTTTGGCATGCAATTTTCCATTGACCGCCGCTGGGCGCCCAGCGTCAACCAATCGGCGCTGGATTGGATCGCGCAGGATGCCACCAAACCTTTCTTCGTCTTCATCAACTATTACGACGTTCACGCTCCTTACATCTCGCCCGAACGCGCGCGCTTCTCGCAATACGAAAACCCCGGCGGCCTCGTCAACACCGATTGGACAACCGCCGACATCTACAACCCCAAAACCCCCGAACAAATCCAGGGCGAAATAGATGCCTACGACGGCGGCATCTACTACACCGACCAGCAAATCAAACTCCTCATGGAAGAAATGCAGCGGCGCGGCTGGCTCGAAAACACCATTGTGGTGATCACCTCCGATCACGGGGAACTCTTCGGCGAGCATGGCTTATGGGAACATCACAACTCGCTCTACCGCCCGGTCATCTACGTGCCGCTTATCCTCTGGTATCCGCAAGCGGTGCCTCAGAACCTGCGCATCGAGACACCCGTCTCTAACGCCGCCCTGCCCGCTACCATGCTGGACCTGCTTGGCGAACCCGCGCAAGACCTCTTCCCCGGCCCTTCCCTCGCGGAACTCTGGCGCGATCCCTCCTCTGCCGCTCGCTTTCCAGACCCGATTGCGGAGATGGCCGAATCGCCCTGGGTCAACCCCAATCATCTCTCCATCAAAGGCGATATGGTCACCGTCCTTTCCGAAGACTGGCAGTACATCGAGCATGAGTACAACGGCGTCGAACTCTACAACCTGCGCAATGACCCCGACCAATTGAACAACCTCGCCGCCGAACAGCCCTCGGTGCTCAACCAACTCAAACAGTATTACCTCGATGCCATCGCCAAACTCGGCCTCACCTGGCCCTATGACATCGAAAAATGAGCCGCCCATGACCGCAAAGCAAACCCCTCGTTTCTTTGCCGCCGGCGAGACCCTTGCGCTCTCTGCCGCCATTGGTCTCCTCACCGGTTTGGTGGAAGGACTGCTGCTCTTTGGTCTGGCGCGCGCTGCCTGGCTTACCTGGCGCCTGCAAAACCGCGCCTACTGGTATGAAACCCTGTGGATTGCCCCGCTGGTAGACCTCGTCCTATTTACGCTGGCGGGAGCGGTCTTTGCGGTGGGGGGGCGTCTCTTGCCGCGCCTGCCGCTGCGCAGGGTTTTCTGGTTTGCCTTTGTCTTCCTTACTGTCTTCGACTGGTTCTTCATCCTGCTGTTTGGCAAAATCTCTCTCTTTGCCATCCTGCTCCTCGCCACAGGGACGGCGTATCAAGTCTTCAGTTTCATTGCCAGGCGCGAAGCGGCGGCTGCCTCACGCTTACGGCGCTGGCTTCCCTGGCTGGCGGGCGCGGTGGCGCTGCTTTTCATCGCCATTCAGGGCGGGGGCTGGCTCACCGAAAAAATCCAAGCCGCCCGTCTGCCGGCTGCCGCTCCGGCTGCGCCCAATGTCGTGGTCATCATCGTGGATACCCTGCGCGCCGACCATCTCTCCTCCTACGGCTACGAACGCCAGACCAGCCCCTTCATAGACAGCCTCGCCGCGCAGGGCGTCCGTTTCGAAACCGCGATTGCTCCTTCCTCCTGGACTCAACCCTCCCACGCCTCCATGTTGACGGGACGCTACACCTACGAAACCCAGGCTGAGACCCAGCCCTTGGATGATACCTATCCCACCATCGCTGAGGTCATGCAAGCCAACGGCTACCGCACCGGCGCTTTCTCGGCGAATACGCTCTTCTTTACCCGCCGCCAGGGGCATGGACGCGGCTTTTTGCACTTTGAAGACAACTACCAGTCGCTGCCCGATGCGTTCCTCAACTCCTCCCTCTACGGATTCCTCTTCGACTTCTACGGCTTGCGCCGGGCGCTGGGCTATGAGGGAGTCCCCACGCGCCGCCTCGCCTCCGACATCAACCGCGCCGCCCTGAATTGGATTGACGGCGGGAGCCAGCCCTTCTTCGTCTTTATGAACTACTTCGACGTGCACGATCCCTACACCCCGCCGCAGCCGTATCGCAGCAAGTTTGCCTCCGTGCCAAATCCCGGCGGCCTGATCAACGGCTTCGTCGAACGCTATTCTCCCTCCCTCACGCCGGAACAACTGCAATCTGAAATTGACGCCTACGATGGCTCGATTGCCTACGTGGACGATCAAATCAAAGACTTGTTCGGCGAACTGGAAAAACGCGGCTTGCTCGAAAACACCATCGTCATCATCGCTTCGGATCACGGCGAATCGCTGGGTGAACACGGACTGCTTCAACACAGCGCCTCGCTCTACCTGCCGGAAATCCATGTACCACTCATCCTCTGGGCGCCAGGACGGGTGCCCGCCGGCAGGAGCATCGAAACCCCCGTCAGCCTCACCTCTCTGCCGTCCACCATCCTGGCGCTGATTGGAGCCACCCCGCAGCCCTTCCCGGCGCAGCCTCTCACGCTGCTCCTCAACGCCGAAACCCCGCCCGCCGATTGGCGCGACCCCATCGCGGAACTGGCAAAGATGGAAGGCGCGGCAGAGATCAACCCATCCACGCATGGCGCCATGAAATCGGTCGTCGGCGCCGAAATGCAGTATATTACGCACGAAACCTTTGGCGAGGAACTTTACAACTGGCGGCAGGATCCACAGGAAACCAACAACCTCGTCCACGACCCCGCCGCCAAAGACGCGTTGAACGGCTTTCGCCTGTACCTGAAAACCATGCTCGGTCAACTCTTTCAACTGCCATGAAGCGAAAACTCACTCGCAGAGAGTTCCTCAAACTGGCTGGCGCCGGCGCGGCGGTTGTGGCGCCGGCGGCGTTGAGTGTCAGGTTGTATTCCGAGGCGCTGGGCGAAGTGCCGCCTGAGCGTTCGCCCTACGCCGAAATGGCCTACACTGCCCGCCTCGATGGTTCTGTCCCGCTCCTGCTCATCGTCAACAAAGACGCCGCCAATCCGTTTGGGATGTACTTTACCGAAATCCTGCGCGCGGAGGGGGTGAACTGCTTCCACACCGCCGATCTTTCCACGCTCCAGCCTGCTTCGCTCGAACAGTACGAGGTTGCCATCCTGGCAGAGACTCCGCTGAACACGCAACAAGCGGAAATGTTCACCGCTTACGTGGCGCGCGGCGGACGCCTCGTCGGGATGAGGCCGGCTGAGGGTCTGGACTCCGTTTTCGGCGTGGAAAGAAGCGCGGGAGTCTTCCTGGAGGGGTATCTCAAAACCGAGGCGGCGCACCCGGCTGCGGCGGGCATCCAATCCTCTTCCATGCAAATTCACGGGGAATCGCACCTGTTTTCGCTGGCGGGAGCGCAGCCGGTGGCCTGGTTGTATGCCGACCGCAATACCGCCGCGGAAAATCCCGCCATCACCCTCCATGCCTTTGGCGAAGGGCTGGCGGCGGCGTATGCCTTCGACCTGGCAAAAAGCATTGCCCTTATGCGGCAGGGCAATCCGAAACTGATTGACCAGGATAACGACGGCTTGCCGGGCGTGCGCACGGTGGATAAATTCGCCGGCTGGATTGACCTCGAGCGCATCCACATCCCGCAGGCAGATGAGCAGCAGCGGCTGTTCATCTGCCTGCTGATGTTCATGAGCCGCCGCCCGCTGCCGCGTTTGTGGTATTTCCCCGAAGATAAAAAGAGTGTGCTCATCGCCACCGGCGATTCGCACATGAACCCCGCCAACTTCATCGAAGATGTGCTTTCGCGTGTGGAGGCGCGCGGCGGACACTTCACCGTGTATTACGCGCCGCAAATCGTCGGCGATGTGGGGCGCGCCGAACGCCTGGCGCGCTTCTGGCTGACGGATCACATCCCGCTCGTTTTGGACCTGTTGGGCAAAGAGTTCGGCTCGCCCACGCCGCTCATGGTGGAAGGCTGGCGCGCGCGCGGACATGAGATTGCCCTGCATCCCTACGTGGATACCGAACTCGAAGGCGGCTGGCTCGAATATTGGAAGGAATTTACCGGGCGGGGGTATGCCCCCGTTTCGCACACCGTCCGCACACACCGCGTCTTATGGAGCGGCTGGACGGAAACCGCGCGCTGGCAAGCCTCTCTCGGCATCCGCATGAACCTCGATTACTACCACGTCGGTCCCTCGCTGCAAAAGAAGAACGGCGAATGGCCCAACGGTCACCTCACCGGCAGCGGACGCCCGATGAAGTTTGTGGATGAACACGGGCGCATCCTCGACATCTACCAGCAACTGACACAGTTCGCCGATGAACACCTCATCCCCATGGATGTGCCCGGCTGGGGCGGCTGGCCCGGGTTGACCGCACAGCAGGCGGTCAACGTCGCCAAAGACCTGCTCGACCGCTCCCTCAACGGCGACTACTGCGCCATCTGCGGGCAATTCCATGTGGACCCCTTCCAACTTGGCGGCGACCCGGCGGAGAAAAGCGGCATCTTCCTCGATGGCGTGCTCGATTACGCCAAAGAACGCGGCATTCCCATCCTTTCTGCGCAGGAATGGCTCGCCTTTACCGACATGAGGCACGACGCCGACCTCGTCAACGTCACCTGGGACTCAACCGCTTCTACCCTGACCTTCAACCTGCTCCCGCCCAACCAGCCTGATTCCACGCTGACGCTGCTGCTCCCCGCCCGCCACCAGGACAAGACGCTCGCCTCCGTCAGCCTGAACGATGTAACAATGCCCTCCACCTCCCGTCTCGTACTTGGCGGTGTGGAATACGCGCTGTTCGTTGTCAGCGCGCAGGAACATTCCGTGCGGGCGTCGTACTCCTGATGGAGCGCTTCCAGCGCAAGGTCTTTTGTTGGTGTAAATTGTCAAATCCGCACCCCCGCCTGGCGGATTTGACAATCCGCAGGAGCCAAACCATTTGAGAGCGTCCGCCTGGTGTTGTGTTGGGTGGTATTTTGGAGTAACACTATGAAAATTAAGAATTGGCTTATTATCGTCTTCATTTCAGTTATGACTCCATCCTGCGCCATAACTTCAACACTTCCAAACACTACTGTGCCAATCTTAATTCCTACAGAAACTGCTCTACCCTCCCGTACGCCAATGCCATCACCAACCTTTACCCCAACGTCAACCCTAACTCCCACATCCACACCGATTCCTTGCGTTGCTTCGACAGAATCTGAGTACATTATTTCTGGAGGCATCCATTCGGATGATGGCATCTTTGTAGACGACATTCTTAGAGTTTTTATCAACGAAACGCTCATTACTGAAATTAGCCAAGGAGGTCGTTGTTGCCAGCCAGCAACACCTATTCACTTTATTGCTAATAGTGGAGATACGTTGCGAGTTCAAGCACAAGATGCAAACGCTTGTTATAGCGTCGAGACACTTTGGCTTCAAAAGAGCGATGGCAGTTGTTTGACCCTACTCACCAATGAAATTTTCGGGCCAAACTGCGATTCTGAGATTCCAAGACAAATATTCTTTGATCAGACCTTTGTCTTGCCTTAGGGTCAAGAAATGCTTCAGGCTAATTGCCGTCCAATACCGCCCGCAGCGGACAGGCGGATATGCTCCCTGCCTGAAGGGAATCTACCTCTGTTTTCTACGCTCGGCGTTTTTCCTGCCGCACCCTTCACCCGCTAGTAACGTAAGCCGTTGATATTGGTATCGGAGAAAAAACACATGTCCAATCTGCCGGGGAAGTTTACGCTCAAGCCTCAACAGACCCTTTTGACAGCCCTCGGGCTGCTGCTGCTCTATTTTCTCGTCTTCCACAACCTCACGCGCTTCCCCGAACCCTGGTTCGATGAAGGCTCGCACCTGCACGTCCCCAAGACGCTGGTGCGATACGGCGTCTATGCCGACATCAGCAGCGAGGGATTCCGCTATTACGGACCCACCATCGGCGTCGGCCCGACCGTCATGCTTCCCATCGCGGCGGCGTTCAAACTCTTCGGCGTTGGCTTATTGCAGGCGCGGCTGGTCATGGCGCTGTATCTGCTGGCTGCCATCTACGTGTTTTATCGTCTGGTCGAACACTTGGCGGGGAAATGGGTAGCCTGGATCGCCCTTGCCCTGCTGCTCTCTTCGCGCAGCGTGCTGTTTTTGGAATACGGGCGTCAGCTGCTCGGCGAGGTGCCGGGCTTCTTCTTCCTCCTGCTGGCGCTGTATCTTTGGTTCTCCCGCTGGAACGAGAACGACTGGAAGCGTCTCTCGCTCATCGGCCTGCTCTTCGGGCTGGCGATGATCACCAAGTACCAATACCTGCTCTTCCTCGCCCCAACGCTGATCCTTGCCTGGTTGTTGGATATTTTCTATTACAAGACCTCCTCACACCGCAACTTCCTCGTGCCGGGCATCATCGCGGCAGGAAGTTTCGGCGTCTGGCAGCTGCTCACGCTCCAGTATCTCGGTCCCTCCACGGCGATGGAGAATCTGGCGCTCCTGCGCGCCTCCGCCGAAGGGGCAGCCTTCAACTTCAACCTCGCCCAACTCAACGCCAACTTCGGCGAACTGACCGCCCGCGCCGCCTACCTCGGCGCATTGATCCTCGCCCTGCTCTATGGCTTTTTCCTCTCCCTTCCGCGCACCCGCGAAGGGCAGCAGTGGAGCGTGCTCTTCCTGCTCGCGGCGTTGAACCTGATCTGGTACGTGGTTGCCTCCATCGGCTGGATTCGCTATGCCTTTCTCGGTCTCAGCCTTTCCAGCATTTTGATTGCCCGCCTGTTTTTCGAAATCACCGAAGGCTTCAAGTTCGAGTGGAGCGCAGGCTGGTTCCGCTCTCTGTTCGAAGTTCGGAATGCCGCTAAATTTGCGGTTTCCCTCTGGTTGCTGGCGATCATTCTGATTCCCACGGCAAAGAATGTGCTGGATATTGCCGCCCCGCCCCCGCCGTATGCGATGCAAATGGCGGAATACCTCAATCAAAATGTTCCCCTCGATGCCGTCATCGAAACCTGGGACCCTGAAATGGGCTTTCTGACCGACCACAACTATCACTACCCGCCCAATGCCCTTTTGGCGGTGGCGGTGGAACAGGTCTATTACGGCGGCGAACCAGTGCGGGAACGCTATGACTTTGTCCAAACCGAACAGCCCGATTACTTGCTGGCGGGCGAATTTTCAAAATGGACGGAGATTTATCCTCTCGAAGAACTCACCGATCAATATGAACTGATCGCCACCTTCGGGAACTACGACCTGTACCGAAAGATTGACCAATAATGGGAGGCCTCATGGCAGGAAAATTGCTGGTTCTGGCGGGAACGATCCTCAGCGTACTGTTGTCCGTTTGGGGAACGCGCCGCGCCTCTGCAAAAGTCCATGCGCTGATTCTCAATCTCTTTGCCGCTTATGCGCTGGTGTGGATTGGCTTTACCGTTTACCTGTGGTTCAATCACATCCATTTTCCTTTGAACCTCGAGGCGATGGAACTGCTCATGCTTCAGCACCTGCGCCGGCTGATGGCTGGGCTTCCAATTTACGTCGAACCCTCTCCCGATTTTGTTCCCCTTGTTTACGCGCCGCTCTATTATTATCTTTCGGTGCCTTTTGCCTGGTTGTTTGGCGCCAACCTGTTCAGCATGCGGCTGGTTGCCATTCTGGGAATGCTGGGGGCGGGCGTGGTTCTCTTCCTGGCGGTGAAAAAGCGCACCGCCTCCACGTGGTGGGCGCTCATTGCGGCGGGCCTCTTTGCCGCATCCTACCGCGCCATGGATACCTACCTCGATAACGCGCATTCCGACTCATGGTTGTTATTCACCGTTTTGCTGAGCTGTTATCTGATTGACCTGAACCGCTCGCGCACCACCAACCTGCTGGGAGTGTTTTTTCTGGTCGTTTCCTTTTGGTTCAAACAGCACGGCGCCCTGTTTGCCGTGGGCGGAGTGTTGTACCTCACCTGGCGGGAGGGCATCAAACACTCGTGGGCTTATTGGGCGCTGGCGGCGCTGCTCGGCCCGCTGCTGTATGCCCTGGCGCCCTCGCTGATGTTTGGACCTCAGTTTCATTACTACACCCTCATTGTTCCCAGCCAGTGGAGCGCGGTCAATTTGGCCGGCATCAAACGTTACATCGGGTATGCCGTCAAGAACTATTTTGTGCTTGCCTCCGCAGGCACAACGGCTGCGCTCGTTTCCCTGTTGCGCAAGTGGAAGGAAGCGGGCATTTGGTATTTCATGTTTCCCTTTGCGGCGCTGAGCGGCTTTCTTGGAGCAATGGATGACGGCTCCAACAACAACATTTTCATCCCCGTTGCCACCTGGTTCATCCTCGCGGGCGTTTTGGGGCTGCAATATGCCGCTGAACATTTTCCCTGGGTCAAAAGGTGGGCGCTGCATCTTCTGGCTGTGGGAGCCTCATTTGCCCTGCTTTTCTATAACCCTGCCACCGTCCTTGTCTCCCCCAGAGCGCCGCAAGCCTATCAGGACTTTCTTCAATACCTGAATTCTTTGAACGGACAAGTCTATGCTCCCTGGATCGGCCCTCTGCAGGATGGATACGATTTCCAGCCTGCCGTCCATTGGGTGCCAATGGAAGACCTGATTCGCGGTCCTGGTGTGGATGAATACAATCATCCCACCACACGCAAACTGCTCGAAGCCGTCCTTCATCCCGCTGGCCCCGCTTATATTTTGATGAACTACCCCCTCGAAAACGATGCGCTCTTGAGTTTTCTTCTGGAAGACTATCGCCTCAAAGAAGACCTGGGGGAACGCTTCGCGCCTCTTTCCACGCTGCCGAGACGCTTCGACTTGCAATACCCCCGCTACCTCTATGAATACGTTCCCCCTCAACCCTAACCGCATCGAGCTTACATGACCCGCCACCATTCCCACCTCACCCTCAACAGCGAATACGGCAGGAACCGCGCCGGCGATGGGCGCAACCTCTCCCTCACCCGCCGCGAATTCCTGCAAACCGGCATGGTCCTCCTCAGCGGCGCCGTCTTGCCGCGTTTCCTTGCCGACCTGAGCGCCGGCGGTTTGGCGCAGGAATTCAGCGGCAAACGCATTTACATCGCCCCCGATGATCACACCGACCTCTTCTGGTCTGCCGACCTGCCCGCCTACGAGCAGGCTTTCCTCGACATGCTCGACTACTACCTCGACCTGGCAGACCGCACACAAAACGAACCGCCCGAATTCCAAAGCCGCTGGAACTGTGATGGCAGTTTTTGGGTGTGGGTGTACGAGAAGAAAAAATCACCGGCAGCGTTCAACCGCCTCATCGAACGCATCCGCAGCGGACACATCAGCATGCCCCTCAACGCCCTGTGCATCTGCCTGGGCGGTGCGCCTGCCGAGGCGGTTCTGCGCGGCATGTATTACCCCGGCAAACTGGAGCGGCGCTACAACCTGCGCTTCCCCATCGCCTACTCCATGGAAAACCAGACCCTGCCCTTCGGCTTGGGCGCACTGTGGGCGGGCGCCGGCGCAACCTTTAGTTGGAAGGGCATTTGCGATTGCGCCACCAAAGTCCCCGATGCCTGGGACCGCGAACACGACATCTACTGGTGGGCGGGCGCCGATGGCAGCCGCCTGCTTATGAAATGGAACTCCATGCTCACCGGCAACCAGGGCATGGGCGGTTACGCCGAGGCGCGCTATCCCGACCAGGTGGTCAACTACGTAGATTCCGACGAGGCGTTCAAAGCCCGTTACCCCTACCAGGTCATTGGCGCTTTTGGTCATGGCTGGGACGACCTGCAAACCCAAACCGACGAATTTGTCACCACAGCCAAGAACCTCTCCAATCAAAACTTCAAAGTCATCGTCTCCAACGAAATAGACTTTGCCCACGACTTCGAAAAAACCTACGGAAGCGACATCCCCTCCCTCTCCGCCAGTTTCGGCAACGAATGGGACCTCGACTGCGCCAGCCTGGCGGAAGTCTCGGCGCGCATCAAACGCGCGGTGGAAAAACTGCGCACCGCCGAAAGCCTGGCAGCGCTGGTCTCGCTCAAACAAAACGACTTCATGCGCGGCCGTGAAGAAGCGCGCGACCAGGCATGGATGAACCTGGGGCTGTATTGGGAACACAACTTTCAAGGCGCCCCCTGGGAAAACCACGTTCAAAACAGCATCGCATGGCATCGCCGCATCACGGGCGAAGTCGAAGCCTACGTCAACACCCTGCACGACGACGCCCTGCGCGTCCTCGGCGGCATGATTCACAAAAGCGGCGCGAACGAGCGCTTCTTCGTCTTCAACCCGCTGGGCTGGGCGCGCACCGATTATGCCGATTACCCCTACGACGGCGCCGAACCCGTCCACGTTGTCAGCGTGGATGAGGAACGGGAAACGCCGAGCCAGGTCATCGTCAAAGACGGGAAGCGTTGGCTGCGCATCCTGGCGGAGAACATCCCCTCGGTCGGGTATAAAGTCTTCGAGATTCGCCCCGGCGCCGGTCAGCCGTTCTCCAGCGAGATGAACGTCCGCGCGGGCGTGATCGAAAACCGCTTCTACAAAGTGACGGTGGATGGACGCGGCGCGGTGACCAGCCTGATTGACAAGACGCGCGGCCGCCGCGAACTGGCGGCGGAAATCAACGGACGCTTCATCAATGACCTGGGGCCGGGCGCCGGCAATTTGACCTTGGAAAACGCTGGCAGCGTCTCTGCCACCCTGCTCGCCTCAGCCGAGTCTCCGCTCGCCCATGAGACGCGCATCACTCTGTTTCGGGATATAGACCGCATCGAAATCCGCAACGACATCATCCAGAATTTCAATGCCACCAGCACCTGGGGCTTTGGCTTTGCAGTGCAGAACCCGGTGGTGCATCACGAAGAGGTGGGCGCGATTCTGCGGGCGCGGCTCACCACCGAAGGCGGACATTACTCGCCGCGCAACGCCCGCTACGACTGGCTCACCCTCAACCATTTTGCCGATCTCAGCGGCGAAGCGGGCGGAGTGACCCTTTCCAACGCCGATTGCTATTTCATGAAAGTGGGGAACAGCACGGTGGGCGAATTGGATACCTCCACGCCGCAACTCTCCGTGCTGATTGGCGGCAACGACCTGAACGGCGGCGGCGTGCTGGGCGACCAGGGCGGAGACGAGCGTTTCCTGCAGCGCTTTGCCCTGCGCGCCCACGAAGCCTATAGCCCTGTGGCGGCGATGAAGTTCGCCCTCGAACATCAAAACCCGCTTGCAACGGGAAACGTGCAAGGCGGAAGTGAGTATCCCGAAGGCGCATATTCGCTGCTGACAGTGGATAACCCCAACGTTCTTCTCTGGGCATTGAAGCCCGCAGAAGAGGGGCTCGAAGCCGGGCTGGTTGTTCGGGTGTGGAAGGTTTCCGAAGGCGCCGAAAGCCTGTCGGTATCGCTCGAGGGCGGAATCGCCGAAGCGCTGGCGCTGACGCACATCGAAACTCCCGCGGCGATTGCTGCTGTGGAGGAGGGCAGGCTGGTGGATGTCATCCAACCGCAGCAAATGAAGACGTATGCCGTCTTCCCGTCTGCCCTGCCGTTTCGTCCCGATACCAGCGGGCTGGAGCGCGTCACCGCCACGCCGCCGGCGGCCACCTCCCTCCCGCCTGCCGATACCACAACTCCTCCCCCTGCCTCTGTAACGAACACCCCGCCACCCCCGTCATTTACACAGACGGCAGAACCCGCCGAACCAGGCGGCAAAGGATGTTTGTTTGGATTGTTGTCCATATTGGGCTTGCTGAAATAACGGCTGTAACGGATGGTATTCCGCAAAAAGTGACTTTAGCCACTTGAAGCGGGTACTTATAGCCGCTACGATAATCACAGTACAGCGTGCTACGGCGCTTCGATTGTTGCAGGGAATTCAAAGAACGTTTCAAACGCTCCCACACCGTTTACGCAGGGAAACAGAAAGGAAGATACTCATGGATCAGGTCAGAATTGGAGTCATCGGTACCGGCAGGATGGGTCAGAGCCACTGCCGCGTGTATTCGAATTTGAGGCACGCGAAATTCATCGGAATTTGCGATTCCAACCCAGAAGTGGGCAAGGAGATGGCGCGCCGTCACGAGGTCTCGTTTTTCAGAGAGGTGGACGCCCTGCTCGAAAACGTGGACGCCGTCAGCGTTTGCACCCCCACGCCCTATCACTATGAAATCGTCAAGCGCTGCCTCGATGCGGGAGTCCATGTGTTGGTGGAGAAGCCGTTCACCGAAACGCTGGAGCAGGCTGAGGCGTTGAAAGACGCGGCATCCAAAGGCGGGGCAATCGTGCAGGTGGGGCATATCGAAAAATTCAACCCCGCCTTCATCGAATTGCGGAAAGTGCTGGAAGGCATGGACGTGCTGGCGATGAACTTCAACCGCCTGAGTCCCTTCCAGGGCAGCAACGTGGACGTGGACGTGGTCCTCGACCTGATGATCCACGACATCGGTCTGGTGGTGGACCTGTTCGAGAACGAGCCGCTCTCGGTGGATGCGCACGGCTTTGCCGTCTTCACCGACAGCATTGACTACGGCATGGCGGTCTTGAAATATGCGCCCGAAATTTTGCTCACCCTCACCGCCTCGCGCGTGACCGAACAAAAGATTCGCGCCATTTCCGTCACCACGCGCGAGGCTTACATCGAGGCAGACTTGCTGCACAAGACCATCGAAGTGCACCGCCGCACTCTGGGCGATTACGTCAACTATAAGAATAGTCACAAATACCGCCAGGAAAGCCTGATCGAGCGCATTGTCGTCCCCACGATGGAACCGCTGTTCCTCGAACTGCAGGATTTCGTCACCTGCGTTGCCGAAGGCAAGACCCCCCAGGTCACCGCGGCAGATGGCTACAACGCCCTGCGCTTCGTCCTGCTCCTGCGCGACAAAATTTTAGAATCCCGAAGGATGCAAAGTCAAGCATGAAACTTTCGATTGTCGTACCCTGCTTTAATGAAGAGGATAATATCGAGAAACTGAAGAACGAATTCTTTCCGGTGGTCGAAAGCCTGCTGGGAAGAGCGGTGGACGGCAAAGCCATTGACGCCATCGAAATCATCTTCGTAGATGATGGCAGCCGTGACGGCACCTACAACGCCCTCAAGCAAGCCTTTGGCGCGTATGCGCATCCGTCCATCGAGGTCAAGTTCGAAAAGCACGAAGTCAATCGCGGGCTGGGCGCAGCCATCCGCACCGGCTTCAAAGCGGTAAGCGGCGACGTTATCGTCACCACCGACAGCGACGGCACGTATCACTTCTCCACCATCCCCGCCATGCTCGAACACCTCAAAGGCGATGTCGCCATCGTCACCGCCTCGCCCTACCACCCCAAAGGGGAGGTGGTGGGCGTGCCGGGCTACCGCATCTTTCTCAGCCGCGGCTCGTCTCTGCTCTACCGCATTTTGCTCAGTTGGAAGGTGCACACCTACACCGCCCTCTACCGCGCCTACCGCCGCGAAGTGATCGAGCGCATCTCTTTCTCCGCCGATGACTTCCTGGGCGGTACGGAACTCATGGTCAAAGCCATGCTCAAAGGCTACCGTGTGGACGAATTTCCCGCCGCGCTGCACCGCCGCATGTTCGGCGTTTCCAAAGCCAAACTGCTCAAAACCATCAAATCGCATCTTGGCTTTCAGCTGCGGCTGATTTTGCACCGCCTGCGCCTCCGCTCCATGTTTGCAGACTGACCGAACTCACGCAGGACACCGTTCCTGCTTTTTTATGAAAGGAAATCTACTATGGGTGTAAGAATTCATCCTACTGCCGAAGTGTCAGACAAGGCAAAAATCGGGGAGGGCTCGAGCATCTGGCATCATGCCCAGGTGCGCGAAAATGCCGTCATCGGCGAAAACTGCATCATCGGCAAAGGCGTCTATGTAGATGCGGGGGTTGTCATCGGCAACAACGTCAAAATCCAAAACTACGTTTCCGTCTATCACGGGCTGACCATCGAAGACGGCGTCTTTGTCGGACCTCACGTCTGTTTCACCAACGACATGCGTCCCCGCGCCGTCAACCCCGACGGTTCGCTCAAAGCCGCCGACGACTGGGTGCTGAGCGAAACACGCATCAAGCGCGGCGCGGCGCTGGGCGCCAACTCCACCATCCGCTGCGGCATCACCATCGGCGAGTGGGCCATGGTTGGCTCCGGCAGCGTCGTCACCAAAGACGTGCCCGCCTATGGCCTGGTGTATGGCAACCCGGCGCGCCTGCATGGGTTTGTCTGTGCCTGCGGCGAAATCACCGCAAAGGTTTCGCAAAACGAACAGGCAGTCACCGTCCAATGCCCAAAGTGCAAACGTACAATGGACATTTCCATTCAAGATTGGGAGAAACTACAATGATTCACATGGCAAAACCCCAAATTGGGGCAGAAGAAAAACAAGCCGTTTTGGAAGTGTTGGAGTCCGGCATCATTGCCCAGGGTCCGCGCGTCAAAGCCTTCGAGGAAGGCTTCGCCCAAATGTGCGGCGTCAACCATGCCGTTGCCACCTCGTCCGGCACCACGGCGCTGCATGTGGCGCTGCTGGCGCACGGCATCGGCAACGGAGACGAAGTCATCACCTCCGCCTTCACCTTCATCGCCTCTGCCAACAGCGTTTTATACGCCGGCGCCAAACCGGTCTTTGTGGATATTGACCCGCGCACCTTCAACCTGGACCCCAGCCAGATCGAAGCCGCCATCACGCCTCGGACCAAAGCCATTCTCCCGGTTCATCTCTACGGCTTAGCCTGCGATATGGACCCGATCCTCAGCCTCGCCGAAAAATACGGGCTGATCGTCATTGAAGACGCCTGCCAGAGCCATGGCGCAACCTACAAAGGGAAAAAGGTCGGCTCTTTTGGCACCGGCACCTTTTCGCTGTACCCCACCAAAAACATGACCTCCGGCGAGGGCGGCATGATCACCACGAACGATGCGGCGATTGACGAAAAGTGCCGTGTGATTCGCCAGCATGGTATGCGCGTCCGCTACTATCACGATGAACTCGGCTTCAACTTCCGCATGACCGACATCCACGCCGCCATTGGTCTGGCGCAGCTGCACAAACTGGAACAGTTCAACGCCAAGCGCCAGGCAAACGCCCAATTCCTGAGCGAAAACCTCAAAGGCGTGGTGACGCCGTTCGTGCCGGAGGGGCAGACCCATGTCTTTCACCAGTACACCATCCGCGTCCCCGATGGGAAGCGTGACGCGTTGAGGAATCACTTGCAGGAAAGAGGCGTCGGCTCCGAAGTGTATTATCCCGTTCCCATTCACAAGCAGAATTTTTATGTGAAGGAATTGGGCTACAACCAGAGCCTGCCCGAAACCGAAAAAGCAGCCACCGAAGTACTCTCTTTGCCGGTACATGCCGGGCTGACGCCCGCCGACCTGGAAACGATTGTCGCGGCTGTGAACGAATTCATGGGTTGATGCGAAGCCTTGCATGAAAATCGCCTACGTTGTCCCGTATGTTCCCAATCTGATACGGACGCGCCCATATAACCTAATCAGCCAGTTGGCGGCATTGGGGCATGAGGTGACGGTCTTTACCCTTGGCTCGGGCGCGCAGGATGAAAAAGATGCAGATGCCCTGCGCGCCCGGGTGAGTGACGTGATGTATGCCAGGCAGCCCACCTGGCGCTCGCTGTGGAACAGCCTGAAGGCTGTCCCTTCGCGCCGCCCGCTTCAAACGGTGTACAGTTGGAATGTGCGGCTGGCGCAGGAACTGGCTGCACAGTTGCAGGCCGGGAGATTCGACGTTCTGCATGTGGAGCATTTACGGGGTTCGCGGTATGGGCAATACGTCAAGTCGAAATTGCCTCATGTGCCGGTGGTGTGGGATAGCGTGGATTGCATCAGTTACCTGTTCGAGCAGGCAGCCGCGCACGGGAGCGGGGGGCTGTTTGGCAGGTTCGTCACGCGTTTTGAACTCGGGCGGACGCGGCGGATGGAAGGGCGGCTTCTCGGTGAGTTCGACCATGTGCTGGTAACCTCGGAGACCGATCGGAAGGCTCTGCTGAAACTGGCTCCTCCGCCGGCTGTGCCTGCGCCTGTCTCTGTGCTGCCGAACGGGGTGGATTTGGAGTTCTTCCAGCCAAATGCAGGGGTGGAGCGTGAAGCGCAAACGCTGGTGTTCAGCGGGAAGATGAGTTACCACGCGAATATCTCGATGGTGAAGTATCTGGCAGCCGAGATTATGCCGAGGGTCTGGCGGGAACGGCCCGAGGTCCGATTGATGATCGTGGGCAAGGACCCGACTCCGGAAGTCCGCGCGCTGGGAACCGATCCGCGCATCACAGTGACGGGGACGGTGGAGGATATCCGCCCGTATTTGTGGCGGGCGGCAGTGGCGGTTGTTCCGCTGGTGTATGGGGCGGGGATACAAAACAAGATTTTGGAAGCCATGGCGTGCGGGACGGCGGTGGTGACGACCTCGCGGACGCTTTCTGCGCTGGAGGTGACGCCGGGAAGGGAGTTAGCAGCAGCAGATGGGGCGGAAGCGTTTGCCAGTGAAGTGCTGGCGCTGCTTGGGGAGCCGGGGCGGCGCGAAGCGATGGGCGCGGCGGGGGCGGAGTATGTCAGGCGGCGGCATAGCTGGCGGGCTATTGCGGAGCGGTTAGCGGGGGTGTATGTCGAGGCGCGGCGGGAGAGGGGGACGGCTCATTAATTGCGTGTATGCATTTTGGGGAACCAAACAGGGCGGAATTGGCTGTAACAATCTTGTGATGAATCACGTCCTGCTTACAATTATGCAAGCTTAGGCTTGCCCAAGCCTATTTAAGCGCTGTCTGTGAGGAGAGATAAAATGGCTGCACGAAGGTTCTTTTCAATATGGGTGTTTATTGTTGTTGTTTTTAGTCAGTTTGCGCAGCCACAGCGCGCTTCGGCTGCATCCATTCGCTATGTTGTGGCAGCCGGCGGGCTGGATACAGGGCAATGCGACAGTTGGGCAAATGCCTGTACGTTGAACCGTGCCCTCCTGGTTGCCGAAGTCGGTGATGAAGTTTGGGTGCAGCAGGGTACCTATAAGCCGACGAGCGGTACGGATCGTTCTGCCACTTTTGTTATCTTCGATGGGGTGGCGGTGTATGGCGGTTTTACCGGTACAGAAAGCGCGCGCTCTGAACGCAACCCTGACCCGGCGAATACGATCCTGAGCGGTGAGATTGGCAATCAAACCCTGCTGACAGATAACTCCTTTCACGTTGTTACGATTGACAACGCAGGTGCAGGTACCTTGTTGGATGGTTTTACCATTACGGGCGGCTATGTGGCGGATGCCGATGGGAATCCTTACGGGGCGGGCATCTATATGACCAACAGCAGCCCGACCCTGAATAACCTGGTGATCACAGAAAACAGAGCCGGTAATACAGTGGGCAGCGGGGGCGGCGGTGTGTATATTGATGATACGGATGGCATCCCTCTCATCACCCCCACCATCACAAATGTGAGGTTTGTGAATAATGTTTCCGGGCGCGGCGGTGGTTTGTTCAGCCAGCGGAGCAGCCCGGTATTGACGAACGTTGTTTTTGAGGGGAATCAGGCTCTGGCTACGGGAGGCGGCGGAGCGAATTTTCAGACGTTGAACGCAACGGACCCGGCGATCAACCCTGTTCTTACGAACGTATCGTTCATCAATAACACGGCAACGGGCGGCGGGGGGATGTTTATCGGCAACAGCACCGGTTCGCTGACCAATGTCACGTTCAGGGGGAATGTTGCCAACCGCCGGGGCGGCGGTCTGTTAATGGAGTTCAGCACGGCGGTGCTGACGAATGTGACGTTTTACAACAATACTTCCAACAATAATCTGGCTACGCCGAAGGGGGGCGGAGGAGTGATGATTTTGGCGAGCAGCCCGGTGTTGAATCATGTCACCTTTTCCGGCAATACCGGCAATGCCAATGGCGTGGATGGCGCCGCCATTCGGGTGGATAAAGACCCGGCAGGACCGACGGTCAGCAATCCTGTGATTCGGAATGCCATCTTGTGGGGGGATAATTCGATAGAGGTAGCAAGTGATGGAACCGGCAGTATCACCATTCAAGACAGCATTGTGCAGGGCGGCTGTCCAAGCGGAGCGGCATGTACGAATGTGCTCAACAGTGATCCGCTGCTTGGCGCGCTTGCCGATAACGGCGGCTTTACTCAAACCATGGCGCTGGGCGTGGGAAGTCCCGCCATCAATGCCGGTAACAATGCCACTTGTGCCGCCGCCGATCAGCGTGGTGTGACTCGTCCGCAGGGGGCTGCGTGCGATATGGGCGCGTATGAAGCGGAAGTGGTGACACTTTCCTTTACCGACACAACCGTTGCGGATTTCACTGCCGGGACGGTGGGAAACTGCGTGGTGGATAATACGATCGGGGATGGCGCGGTGCGGTTGAACATTCCGGGTTCGACCTCGTGTGTGTTCGAGTCGCGGGTGTTCGATGCGGGGGCGCCGGTGGATTGGGGAAATCTGACCTGGAATGGGACCACACCTGCAGGAACAACGGTGACGTTTAGCGTTCGTACCGGCAATACCTCAGCGCCCGATATTTCGTGGACAAACTGGCAGGCGGTGAGTGTGGCTGGAGATTTTGCTAATCCCGGCAGTCGTTATATTCAATATCGCGCAGCCTTGGATACAACAAACAGCGGGCAAACACCGATGATCGAGGATGTATCCATTAACTATTCCGTTGCAGGCAGCACCTTGAGCCTGACCTCGCCGAGTGGAACATTGAACAGCTGGAATGGTACGTTTGTGTGGACGGGTGTCAACGGGGCGACATGGTACTTGTTGGAGGTATATACTCCCTCCATGTCTCAGGTGCTGCGCAAGTGGTACACCAGCGCACAGACGAATTGCGCGTCAGGCACTGCCTGTTCTCTCACGCCCTCATCGTCCGACCTGAACCTGGGGAACGGGGATTATCAGTGGCGCGTGCTGGATTATGGCGCGTATGGTTATGGAATCTGGCCCGTGTTCAAGAGTTTTACCATCAGCGCAGCGTGTTACACCCTGACGGCGAACGTCGCTCCGGCGGGAAGTGGAACCGTAAATTTGCCGCCGCAGAATTGTACAGGCGGCTACACCGCGGGATCGGTCCTTTCGCTGACGGCGGTGCCGAACAGCGGCTATATCTTCACTGATTGGAGCGGTGCTGCAAGCGGAACGACCAACCCCATCACCCTGACGATGGACGGGAACAAAACCATTACCGCCAACATGCGCGGCAATACACCCCTCTCTCCCTCCGGCACATTGAACAATTGGAACTATACCTTCACCTGGACCGGCTTGAGCAACGCCACCTGGTATCTCATTGAAGTGCAAACTCTCAGCGGCACGCAAGTCTTTCGTCAGTGGTATACCTCCTCCCAGACGGGGTGCGCCGGCGGCACAAACTGTTCAGTCATTGCCTCGGGCTTGAGCCTGTCCAACGGCGATTATAAATGGCGGGTGTTGGATTATGGCGCGTATGGATACGGGATCAATTCGGCGTTCAAGAATTTCACGTTGACGGGAGTGGCTTGTTACACGTTGACCACGAACGTCAGCCCGGCAGCCAGCGGAAGCGTCATGGTTCCCGCTCAAACGTGTCCGGGCGGCTATACCGCCGGTTCCATTATCCAACTGACGGCGGCGCCCGCGACGGGGTATCTGTTCAATAACTGGAGCGGCGATGCCGCTGGAACAGCCAATCCGCTCTCTATGACCATGAATGGTAACAAGACTGTGACTGCCAACTTCAAAGCCACGGTGGTTCTGACCGCGCCAAACGGTACGGTCACATCCTGGAACAACACCTTCTCCTGGACGGGTCTCACAAACGCAACCTGGTATCTGCTCGAGGTCTATACGGCGGATGGTTCCACGCAAGTCTTCCGTAAATGGTACACAGCCTCGCAAACGGGATGTTCGGGCGGCACCGTTTGTTCCATTTCTCCGC
>JBBITE010000012.1:0-50811 GCA_037440905.1 Anaerolineae bacterium
CGCGCGGCCTGAGCGAAGAAGAAGCCACCACCATGGTTGTCTCCGGCTTCATCGAACCGCTCGTCAAAGAACTGCCGATGGAATACGCCGTCGAAATGAACCGCCTCATTCAACTACAAATGGAAGGCTCAATCGGCTAACCTGCCAGCCTTCAAACGGATACAACATGGAAGAAAAACCCAAAGTCGTCGTTTCAAGAACCCGACCAGCCGTTTCGGCTGCGAAACAATTCAACTTCACCGAAGCCGACATTCGCGCCGGAAGCGATTTCCTCGCTTCTTACCGCGCCTCAGCCTGGTCAGCTTTCAAACGGCTTCCCCTCCCCGACACCACACTCGAAGCCTGGCGGCGCACCGACATTCACAACCTGCCCGCCGACAAATTCAAATTCCCCGCTGAAGGCGCGTTCAAAGACCTCCCGCCCGTGCGCGAAGACCTGCTCCGCCCGCTGGTTGCCGACCAGCACGGCGGGCAAATCGTCCTCCTGCCCGGCGGAGTCAAAATCGAACTCGATGAAAAACTTGCCGCCCAGGGCGTCATCTTCACAGACTTGCGCACCGCCGAACAAAAACACCCCGAACTCCTCGCCAGAATGATGGGCAAAACCGTCAACGTGGAAGAAGGGAAATTCTCCGCTCTGGTCGGCGCCTTTGCCCAAAACGGAGTCGTGCTATACGTTCCCAAGGGCGTCACGGTGGAAGAACCCTTGCATTCCGTCCTCTGGGGGCCGGGACCCGATCTCGCTCACATCTCTCACATCCTCGTCCTCGTGGACGAAGGCGCCTCTGTCACCTATGTTCACGAGGCAGCCTCACCCGACCTGAAGGGCGCCAACTCCATGCATGCCGGCATCGTTGAAATTCAGGTCCTGCAGGATGCTTCCATGCGCTTCGTCGAACTCCAGTCATGGGGCAAACACGTCTGGAATTTCTCGCACGAACGCGCCCGCGTCGAACGCGGCGGCAATCTCGATTGGATCTTCGGCGCCATCGGCTCGCGCCTGACCAAAAACTTCTCCGAACTAGACCTCGCGGGCGAAGGCGCACAGGGACGCATGTCTGGCTTCTACTTTACCGACGGTGACCAGCATCTTGACCACGATACCCAGCAGAACCACCTCGCGCCGCACACCACCAGCGACCTGCTCTTCAAGGGCGCGCTCAAGGGCAGGAGCCGCTCGGTCTGGCAAGGCATGATCTACGTTGCGCCTGGCGCCCAAAAAACCGACGGCTATCAGGCAAACCGCAACCTCGTCCTCAGCGATCAGGCGCGCGCTGATTCCATCCCCGGCCTCGAAATCCTCGCCGACGATGTTCGCTGTACGCACGGCGCAACCGTTGGCAAACTGGAGCAGGAGCCGCTCTTCTATCTGAAATCGCGCGGCATCCCGCAGGCTGAAGCGGAAAAACTGGTAGTGGAAGGTTTCTTCGACCCCATCTTCCAGCGTATCCCCTTCGAAGGTGTGCGCGAGCGCTTCCAACAGTATATTGCTGATAAAATGTCCTAGTGCGGCAGTGTTGCAAACTGTTGCGGATTAACAAATACATTGAGTGGTGCCGTAGCGCAAGATTGATCTTGTGCTACGGCACACTACTCGACCGCCAGCCGCTTTCGGCAAGACAATCTCTTATATCCATCTGTTTGCTGTCCGTTCAGGGCAGGTTGACGCCAACAGGCGCATCCCTTGTTTGCTATCTCGTGCAGCCTATCGCGCAGAGGATGCTTTCCAGCGCGAGCCATCAACCAGAAAGCGAATAAAACATGCCTGAAAAAAAGAAGTCCCTCTCCAAACGCGCTGCACCCAAAAACACTACATCGAACCGCGGAAAGGCAAAACCAATGGACAAAGACAACGGGAAGAAAAAATTTGTCTCGAAAACAGGCGCCGCTTCAAAGGTCCAGAATGAACCGGTGCGCGTCGTTAACAAAATTGGTCCTCCCCGCATTCACGAAGGCGAAGAGCGGAAGTCAATGCGCATCGGGCGGACATCGAATCAATTCAGTTACATGAAAGCCCCCGGTGCCGCTTACGATTTTCAAGTAGGCGACAAAGTCGAAGTCTTCTGTGACCACGAAAAAGGACGCGAACGCATTCGCGGCTGGATCGCCGGCATCGTCGTGCAGGTGGACAATAAAATGGTGGCGGTTCAATTCCGTTCCAATGTCTATCTCACCGATGGCTGGATGGTGCCAGACCGCATTCTGTGGTATCCGCTCAACTCCGAACACATCCGTCCTGTGGCAGCCAAGAAGTCGCTGAAGAAGGAAAAAGTTATTCCCGACTATTAGTACACATGTACACGTACACAGGTAAACATGTTTACGACCTGTGTACTGATGTACCTCCTTACCTCATGCTCAACATAACTGAAATTCGCAAGCAATTTCCCATCCTCCAGCGTGAAACGTCCGCAGGCGTGCCGCTGGTGTATCTTGACTCCACCGCCACCTCGCAAAAACCGCTGGCGGTCATCGAGGCGATGAACGCCTATTACCGCCGCTCGAACGCCAACATTCATCGCGGCGTGCATACCCTCGCCGAAGAAGCCACCGCCCTTTACGAAGAAGCGCGCGAAAAGATTGCCCGCTTCATCAACGCTCCCTCAGCGCGGCAAATCATCTACACCCGCAACACCACCGAAGCCATCAACCTGGTTGCCTACACCTGGGCGCGGGCAACCCTCAAAGCGGGGGACCTCGTCATCCTGACCGAAATGGAGCATCACTCCAACCTCGTCCCCTGGCAGATGCTTCAAGCCGAGCGCGGCATTGAACTGGATTTTATTCCCGTCACGGAAGATGGCCTGCTGGACCTGGACGCCCTCCCCTCGCTTCTTGCGCGGACCCCGAAACTGGTCGCCTTTACCCACATGTCCAACGTCCTCGGCACCATCAACCCCGCCGCGGAAATCATCCGCCTGGCGCACGAGGCAGGAGCCGTGACGCTGGTGGATGCGGCGCAGTCTGTCCCACACCTCAAAGTAGATGTGCAAGCCCTCGACGCCGACTTCCTGGCATTTTCTGCGCACAAGATGTGCGGCCCGACCGGCATCGGCGCTTTATATGGCAAAGCAGACCTGCTGGAAGCCATGCCGCCCTTCCTCGGCGGCGGAGACATGATCAAGGAAGTGAAACTCCGCGCCTTCCGCCCCAATTCGCTGCCGCACAAATTCGAAGCCGGTACCCCAGCCATCGCGGAGGCGGTCGGCTTTGGCGCTGCGGTAGATTACCTCACCTCTATCGGTATGGATGCCATCGCCACGCACGAGCATGAAATCACGGCGTATGCCATCGAGCGGCTGGAGGAAATCCCCGGCGTAAAAGTCTTTGGACCTGCGGCTGAACACAAAGGCGGCGTAGCAGCATTCACCCTCGACGGCATCCACCCGCACGATGTGGCGCAGGTTCTGGATCGCTACGGCATTGCCATCCGCGCCGGTCATCACTGTGCCCAGCCGCTGCACGAGAAATTCGGCATTCCCGCCACCAGCCGCGCTTCCTTCTACTTGTACAATACCAAAGAAGAAGTGGACCTGCTCGTGAACGGAGTGTACAAAGTGAAGGAAATGTTTGGGTAATTAGTCGTGTAGTTTGTTAGTCGGATAGTCCGGTAGGCGCCTCGTCTTGGACCATCTGACCACGAGACTATCCAATCACAGGACTAAAATGGACGACCTCTACCGCGAAATCATCATCGAACACTACAAACACCCCGCTTACCGCGGGCATCTCGACCCGCACGACATCCACTTTGCTGATAACAACCCCCTGTGCGGCGACCACATCGAAATCACTATGCAGGTTGACGCCGACGGTATCATCAAAGACGCACGCTTCGACGGTCACGGCTGCGCTATTTCGCAGGCTTCGGCGGATCTACTGATCGAATCCATCATCGGCAAACCCCTCGAAGAAGTCAAACAACTCAACAAACAACACATCCTCGACCTGCTCGGCATAGACCTGGGACCCGTCCGCCTCAAATGCGCCTTGTTGTCGCTCAAAGTGTTGAAAGCAGGTGTATATGGCCTGGGCGAAGCCAGCGATGCACTCGTTGAGTAAAAGCCTTCCCACATCCCCCATGTACAACTACACTACTCTCCCAACTGACAATATAGAATACTTTGAAATCGCTCCTGCCTCCGAACTCCCCAACGGCGAGCGCCTATTCCTTGAAATCGAAAGCAGGGCAATCGTTATATTCAACATTGGCGGTCAACTCTTTGCCATCGGCGATGTTTGTACGCACGACGACGGTCCCCTGGGTGACGGCGACCTGGAAGGCTACAACATCGTCTGCCCGCGGCACGGCGCCGAATTCGACGTGCGCACCGGCAAGGTGATGCAAATGCCCGCCGTCGTAGATATTCCCGCTTACCCGGTCAGAGTGGTGGATGGGATGATTCAGGTGGGGATTCCCAAAGAACAGCAGTAAACGGCTTTCCCTCGTCACATCCTCTCTCTGGCGTTATTCATGCCTTACGCGGAACATCCCGTAGCACAGGCTTATGAAGTTTTACAAATTAATTCCGTAACCGCGCGCAGTCGGCGTTCTCTTACGCCGACGGGCGCGTAAGAGAACGCGCCCTACGCAGGCATTACGGAAATATTTTCGTAACAATCATCAGCCTGTTTCATCCTGTGCAACGGCAAGGGGGCTTGGATTTGGCAATCCAAGCCAGCAGGCAGTATCAGCGGTCAGCTTCTATAACAAATTTTTCAAAATCGAAAACGGGGAATCGTCCGAATGCTGGCTGTGACCGCAATCTCTCACGTTCAAATCCTGTCCGCACTCCACGCACAGCCCCTTACAATCTGGCTTGCACAGCGCCTTGATCGGCACCTCCAGCAGGGCATATTCGCGCAGCACCGGCGCAAAGTCAATGTGACCGTCTTCCGGCATCAGCAGCCCCAGTTCGCTCACCGACTTTTGGGTAAAGGCATATAACTCTGTCCATTCACCGTGCAGGGTCTGGCGGAACGGCTTCAGGCAGCGCACACATTCCAGCGTTGTCTCGCCCGAAAACTGCCCCTGCACCAGCAGCCCTTGCTGCGTGCGGTCAATCACAATCAGACACGTGAAATCATCCAGCGTCAGGTCATCGCCCAGAACGGCATGAGAAACTTCCAGCGGGAAGCGGTGGCTATAACCGACCTCCTCATGGACGATAAAGCCGACGTTAAGACGAAACGGTTTACGGGGATTGGTCACAAGGGTCTCCAGACCTGCCAGCCCGGCTAGATATTCCGAGCCACAATGAACTTTGCCAGATCCGCCAACGCTTCGCGCTCAGGGACGGCTGGCGCCTCTTCCAACGCGCCCAGTGCCCGGCTGACGGCTTGACGCGCCTCCTCCATCGCCTTCTCGATTGCCGCGTTGCGGCGGATGTTATCCACAATTCGCTGAACGCGGTCGGTGTCTTTCCAGCCGCCATCTGGCAGAGAGAGGATATCCTCATCTTCGGGATGTTCCTCGGCGTAGTAGATGGCTGGAAGCGTGACCAGCCCATTCAGCAGATCGGAGCCGATGGGCTTGCCGACGGTGCTTTGGCTGCCGGTGAAATCCAGAATATCGTCTACGATTTGGAATGCCATGCCAACCTCGTAGCCGAAGGTTTTCATGGCGCTACGAATGGATTCATCTTCGGTGGCGACCATGGCCGCCGCCAGCGCCGACATTTCGAACAAGGAGGCGGTTTTGGCGTAGATGCGGTCGTAATAATTGGCGCGGTCAATCACGCCGCGCGCCGAGAACATTTGGGTCAGTTCGCCGTTAACGATGATCGCCAGCGTTTCGGCGAAGAGTTTCATCAAAGGCAGGTAGTCGGTTTCGGCGGCGAGTTTGGCGGCGCGCGCAAAGAGAAAATCACCGGTTAGGACGGTCGCGGCGGGCGACCAGCGTGCGTTCAGGGTTGGGATGCCGCGCCGCAGCAGCGCGCCGTCTATCAGGTCGTCATGGACGAGGGTGGCAGTGTGCAGCAATTCCACCGAGGCGCCCAGCGTGATGACCTTTTCTTCGGGGGCGCCCAGCATATTTCCGACGAGCAGGCTCAGGGTCGGGCGGATGCGTTTGCCTCCCGCAGAGAGCAGATGTTCCAGCGCAGAGCGCAAGTCGGGGTGATGTTCTTCGCCGGCTTGTTCTCGAATCCGCTGTTCGACGAATTTTAGTTGATCCTGTACGGAGGTGAAAAAAGTAACCGTGCTCAAATATCAGCCTCCCCAACCGAACAGGCGGCTTGCGTTGGCGCTTGTGATTTCAGCGACCTGTTCGCGGGTTGTCTTGTGAATTTCTGCAATTTTATCAGCAATATGTGCAACGAACGCAGGTTCGTTGCGCTTGCCCCTGTGCGGGGCGGGAGTCAGGAACGGCGCGTCGGTTTCGATCAGCAGCCGCTCGAGCGGCAGTTGGCGGATGATTTGACGCTTTTCTTCGGCGTTTTTGTACGTCACGGGTCCCGTGACGCCAATGTAAAAGTTGTGGGCGATGGCTTTTTTGGCGGTTTCCAGGTTTCCATTGAAGGAATGCAAAACGCCCGGCTTTTCAGCCAGCGGATGTCCCTCTTCCACCAGCCCCTTGTGCCATTCGGTGAGGATTTCCAGCAGGTCGAGCGATGCCTGCCCAAACCAGGCGTCATCCGCTTCGCGCATGTGGATGACGACAGGCAGGTTTACCTCACGCGCCAATTGCAGTTGTTCCCTCAATACCTGTCTTTGACGCGCCTGTTTTTCGGGTTCTTTGACCCAGTAATAGTCGAGCCCAATTTCCCCGATGGCAACGATCTTGTCCTGCGCCGGACTGCCTGCAGGAGGGGAGGGGGGAGGGGGAATCATGCGGCGCAGGGTTTCCAGCGAGGCTGCATCCCAATGATCCAAATCGGTGGGGTGAAAGCCAATCGCGGCAAACAGGCTGGGATGGGAGTTTGCCATGTGAATCACCGCTTTGCTCGATTCCAGGTCGAGAGCAGGGATGAGCATTCGCTCCACGCCGGCTTCGATGGCTCGTGCAATGACCGCTGCACGGTCTTCGTCGAAGCGGTTGAAATTGAGGTGGCAGTGGGTGTCGGTGAGCATTTTGGATAAAGATTGTGAAAATTATAACATAATCGCGCAGGTCCCGTGGAAAAAGCCATTGCCCGTCTTTTTCCGGGCAATGGCTGGGTGATCTATCGAAACCTGCCTAACGACGCGGCGATTACTTTAAGCCCATTTCGCTTCTCGAAATGACCAGCCGTTGAATCTCGCTCGTCCCTTCGTAAATTTCGGTAATTTTTGCATCGCGGAAGTAGCGCTCGATGGGCAGTTCCTTGCTATACCCCATGCCGCCGTGAATCTGCACCGCCTGATGGGTGACCCACATTGCCGTTTCGCTGGCGAACAACTTTGCCATGGAGGCTTCCAGCGAATAGCGGCGGCCATCCGTTTTGGATTTTTCCTTTGCCAGTGCGGCGTTGTAGATCAGCAAACGGGAGGCTTCGATGCGCGTTTTCATATCGGCGATTTTGAAGCCGGTTCCCTGAAAGGCTCCAATCGGCTGGCCAAACGCTTCGCGCGTGACGGCATACTGGCGCGCCGCTTCGTAAGCCGCTTCAGCAATCCCCAGCGCCTGGGCAGCAATCCCGATTCGGCCGGCGTCCAGCACGGTCATGGCGATTTTGAACCCTTCGCCTTCTTCACCGAGGCGGTTTTCTGCCGGCACGCGGCACTCTTCGAAGATCAACTCGCTCGTTGCCGAAGCACGGATGCCGAGTTTCGGCTCCTTTTTTCCGCGTGTGAGGCCGGGGGTGTTTGCCTCCACGAGGAAGGCCGTCACGCCTTTGTGTTTCTTTTCGGGGTCGGTCATCATGAAGACGACGTAGAAATCCGCTACCGGTCCGCTGGTGACCCAGGACTTGCGTCCGTTCAGGATGTAGTACTCGCCATCGCGCACAGCGCGCGATTTCATCGTGCCGGCGTCTGAGCCGCTCATCGGTTCGGTCAGCGAATAGGCTCCAATGGCTTTTCCCGAAGCGACGGGGGTGATGAATTTCTGCTTTTGTTCCTCCGTCCCGAATTTAAGGATGCCGTGACAATACAGCGAGTTGTTCACCGACATGATGACGCCATGCGCTGCGTCGGCTTTGGAGATTTCTTCGAGGGCAAGGACATAGGAGAGTGTGTCCATGCCGGCGCCGCCGTATTCTTCGGGGATTTCGATGCCCATGAAGCCCATTTCGCCCATCTTTTGGATGGTCTTGTAAGGGAATTCACCGCTCTCGTCGAATTCCGCTGCAATGGGGACGATTTCCTTTTGAGCGAAGTCGCGGGCGGTATCGCGAATCATCTTATGTTCATCGCTGAGGGGGTATAGCGCAAGTTCTGTCATTCCATTCCTCCGGGTGTGATGGGGAGATTATACCGCCAGGCGGCGGGCGCGCCCCTTTAATTGCTCTGATACAATTGAGCAAGATCCTCTTGCGGCGTTTGGCAGTGTGACCTTCACGGATTGCCTGCTCATTTGCAGTTTCTGGTTATGTTCCCTGAAAATATGCGCATCAATACCAAACCTTCCGTTAGTGAACGTCTCTGGGCGGTTGTTGCCCATCTCTCTGCCCTGACGCTGGGAATTGGGCTGCCGCTGGCGGTCATTGGCTGGTCGGAGAACCGCCGTAAATCCCGTTATGCGGCGTTTCACTCCCTGCAGGCGCTGGGGTATCAGACGCTGGGCTATACCCTTTGGCTGATTCTGACGCTGGTCGTCGTTGTGGGGTCTTCGTTTGGGTTTGTGGCAGGGTTGGAAAATATTGATACCCTCGAAGCAGACCTGAACGCCTGGACGGCAGGGTATTCCCTCTTTCTTTTCGGTCTGACCGCCCTGTATCTTGTTCCTCCTCTTGTTGCGGCTGTTGCCTGCGCCCTGGGCATGGACTTCCGCTATCCGCTGATGGGAAACCGCCTGGCGCGCTATGTGGGGTATGAGGCGGCTGCCGAAAGCGAGTGGCTGAACGAAGAGCATGAAGACCGTTGGATTGCCTCCATGGGGCATTTTGCCATCATCATCGTGCCGTGGGGGCTGCTTGCGCCGATCACTGCCTGGGCATTGCAGGGAAAACGCAGCCATTTTCTAAAATTTCAGTCGGTGCAGACGCTGGCGTATCAATTTGGCGTCTTGTTGTTGTATGGGGCGGCAGGGTTTTTCTATTTCTTCGGGTTGATTGTCTTTTTTGTGACCATCGGTTTTGAGGGTGAAACAGTCAATTCTACGGGCGCAGCAGCGGGGGCGATTGTGTTTTTGGTCTCGCTGCTTTGCTCTCTTTTGATTGTGCTAGTGGCGCCGCTGTTGCATATTCTCGGTCAGTGGGCGGGGTATCGCGTGTTGAAAGGAGATGCGTACAGGTATCCGATCCTGGGGCGGATAGTGGAAAAACGGCTTACCGCCGCAACGCGAAGTACCCAAAGCCTGCCTGACCTGAATTCGGAATAATTGTTAGAGCATCCCGAAGGTTTGGCAGAGTGCAAGAATTGAACCTTTGGGACGTTTTGCAGCGGAACAGAATCTTCACAAAGGAGACGCAATGAAAATCCTGATTGCAGCGGATATGGAGGGGATTAGCGGTGTGACGACGTGGGAACAGGTCACGCCGGGACATGCGGAATATGCGCGCTTTCGCCGCTTGATGACGGCAGATGTGAATGCCGCCATTCGCGGCGCGCTGGAGGCGGGCGCAGATGAGGTGATTGTTGCCGATGGTCATTGGAACGGTTCGAACATGTTGATTGAGGAACTCGATCCCCGCGCGCGCTTGAATACGGGATCGCCCAGTCCTTTTTCGATGATGCAGGGGATTGATGAATCGGTGGATGGGGTGTTCTTTGTCGGTTATCACGCGCGCAATGGTTCGCCCAATGCCATCCTGGACCATACGTGGTCTTCCAAGACGGTTGCCAACCTGTGGCTGAACGATATTTTGACCGGGGAATATGGCTTGAATGCGGCGGTGGCGGGGTACTTTGGTGTGCCGGTGGTGATGGCAAGCGGCGATCAGACCGCCTGCGCGCAAATTGTCGAATTGCTGGGGGATGTGGAAACGGCGGTGGTCAAGCAGGCGGTGGGACGGTTTGCAGCGGAATGCCTGCCGCCGGCGGTGACGCAGGAAATGATCAGCGAGGCGGCGCTGCAGGCAGTGACGCGGCTGGCGGACGGCGATGCGCCGGAGCCGTTTGTGCTGGATTCCCCGGTGCGGGTGGCGGTGGAGTTCTTCACCTCGGATATGGCGGATAGGGCGTCACGAATTCCGTTCACGCGGCGGGAAGGGACGCGCGTTTTGCTGGCGGCGGAGGATATGGTCGCGGCGTATAACGGCTTCCGCGCGATGGTGATGCTGGCAAGCGGCTGAGGGGAGAAAAAGGCCTTTTAGGCTGAGGCAGGTGTCGGTTTAAGGAAGAAGCGGGCGGGCAGCGTGTCTGTATCGGAAACTGCTGGTTGACGCTGTCTTGTATTTTCTTATAATTGCCCCACTTTCGCAAAAACGTGGATGTAGTGGTTTTTGTGAGCGGTCTGATTTTGGGAAGGAGGTGGCGGCGCGGAGATTGTTTTCCTTATTTCTATTCCCCCCAATTCAAGATTCCAAAGGAGAGAGTTATGAAATCCAAGTGGTTCGTAATGATGAGTGTGCTGGTGGTGGCTAGCATTGCCCTTACAGCATGCGGCGGGACGGCGGGCGGCAATGAGCAGGCCGCAGGCGAACCGTTGAAGGAAGTGGGTGAGGGGGAAGGCGCGCTTTCGATTGTCGCCTGGGCGGGGTATATCGAACGCGGCGAGACCGACCCGGCGTATGACTGGGTGACCCAGTTCGAAAAGGATACCGGTTGTATTGTGAGTGTGAAGACCGCCGCCACCTCGGACGAGATGGTTGCGTTGATGAACGAAGGCGGTTTCGACCTGGTGACCGCTTCGGGCGACGCCTCCAACCGTCTCATTTCCGGCGGACGGGTGCAGCAGATCAACATTGACCTCATCCCCAGTTACAGCAAAATTGATCCGCGTTTGCAGAATGCTCCCTGGCACACGGTGGATACCGATGGTGACGGTGTGGCGGAGCATTACGGCGTGCCTTATTCCTCGGGGCAGAATATTTTGATGTATCGCACCGATGTCTTTGGCGATCAGCCGCCTGACAGTTGGAATGTGGTCTTCGAAGAGATGACCCTGCCGGACGGGAAATCGAACAAGGGGCGCATTCAGGCGTATGATGGTCCCATTTACGTGGCAGATGCGGCGCTGTACCTGATGTATCACCGTCCCGAGTTGGGGATTAAGAATCCCTATGCGCTCAACCGCGACCAGTTCAATGCGGCGATTGACTTGCTCCGCCAGCAGCGCCAGTTGATCAACCGTTACTGGCACGATGCCTTTATCCAGATGGATGATTTCACGAATGAAGGGGTGGCGGCTTCTAGTTCGTGGCCCTTCCAGGCAAACCTGCTGAAGTTCGGCGGTGCGCCGATTGACAAGGTTGTGCCGAAAGAGGGCGCCACCGGCTGGGCGGATACCACCATGCTGCACGTGAACGCCGCCCACCCCAATTGCGCTTACAAGTGGATGGAATGGTCTCTCAACCCGAAGGTGCAGGGTGACCTGGCAGCCTGGTTCCAGAATATCCCTGTCCGCCTGGATGCGTGTGAGGGCAATGAGTTGCTGGGTCCCGATGGCTGTGTGAATAACGGCTTGAACGACTTCGACAAGATCTGGTGGTGGCGCACGCCCACCTCGGATTGTGGCGATACCGACCCCGCGACAGAATGTGTACCCTACCACGAGTGGGTCACCAATTACATTGCCGTCATCGGCGGGCGCTAGTTCCCTTTCACTTTTACGGCGTCGGGCGGGGTGTTCCCGCCTGACGCCTCATTCAGCAGTGAGTGTTCCCCAACATGATCAGTCAGCAACAACCAGCCATTCTGTTCGAGAAAGTCAGCAAACTTTTTGGCAACGTGAAGGCGGTGGACCAGGCCAACCTGGAGATTCGAGACGGCGAATTCTTTTCGCTGCTCGGACCCTCCGGCTCTGGCAAGACCACCTGCCTGCGAATGATTGCCGGCTTCGAGACTCCCTCCAGCGGGCGCATCTATCTCTACGGGCAGGATGTCTCCAGCCTGCCGCCGTATGAGCGAGATGTCAACACGGTTTTTCAGGATTACGCTCTCTTCCCTCACATGAGCGTGGGAGATAACATCGCCTACGGCTTGATGGTGAAGGGCGTGCCAAAACCCGAGCGGCGCAAACGGGTGGATGAAATGCTCGAACTTGTGCAGCTGGCAGGATACGCCGACCGGAAGCCCTCCCAACTCTCCGGCGGACAGCGGCAGCGCGTCGCACTTGCCCGAGCCTTGATCAATCACCCCAAAGTGCTGCTTCTCGATGAACCGCTCGGCGCCCTCGACTTGAAACTGCGCCAGCAGATGCAGGTGGAACTCAAAGCCATTCAAAAGCGCGTCGGCATTACCTTCATCTTCGTTACGCACGATCAGGAAGAAGCGCTGACTATGAGCGACCGCATTGCGGTCTTCAATGAAGGCAGGATTGTTCAAGTCGGTACGCCGGCGGAAATCTATGAACATCCTGCCACCGCCTTTGTAGCGGGCTTTGTAGGGACCTCGAACCTGGTGAGCGGGGAGGTGGCCAAACGCATCACCGGGCGCGAGATTCGCTTCTCCATCCGCCCGGAAAAGATTCACATGGGCACGGCGGATGCCCACATCGAAGCCGATAGTTACAGCGCAGATGGCGTGGTGCGCGATGTGGTGTATCTCGGTCTGTACACCCGTTATCTGGTTGAACTCAACGGCGGCGGCGATTTGGTGGTGGTGGAACAAAACCTCAAAACCACCTCCATGGACGTGTTGAAAATCAAAGGGCAGGCGGTTCGCCTGCACTGGAAAAAGGAACACATACGGGAAGTGGGAGGCGGATAATGCTTCAAAACCTTTCCACGTTTTTATACCGTCGCCCGCGCCTGATGCTGGCGTTGCTGCTCGGCCCGCCGTTGCTTTACATGGTGGTTGTCTATCTGGGGTCGTTGTTCGTCCTCCTGCTCAATAGTTTTTATTATCTCGAAGAGTTTACCGGTTTGATCGTCCGTGAGTTTACGTGGAGGACGTATGCGCAAATCTTCGAGCCCGCCAACCGCGATATTTTTGTGCGCACGGCAATCATGGCGGCGGCCGTGACCGTTGCCGATGCGCTCATCGCCTTTCCGCTGGCGTATTACATCGCCAAATTTGCCTCGCCCCGCCTGAAGACCTGGCTCATCATCGCGGTGACCATGCCGCTCTGGTCGAGTTACCTGGTGCGGGTGTATTCCTGGAAGTTGATTCTCGCCCAGGAAGGCATTCTCTCATGGTTCATCCATCTGTTGCGGCTGGATGGAGCGTTGAACTGGCTGCTCAGCCTTCCGGGCATCGGCGGTTCTTCGCTGGCGCTTTCGCCGATTGGCATGTTCATTGTCTTCGTCTATATCTGGCTGCCTTACATGATTATCCCCATCCAAACCGCCCTGGAACGGGTGCCAGCCTCGCTGCTCGAAGCCTCCAGCGATTTGGGAGCGAAACCGTTTCAAACCTTCCGCACGGTGATTTTGCCGCTGGCATTTCCGGGGGTGGTGGCGGGTTCGATCTTCACCTTTTCGCTCACACTGGGCGATTTCATCGTGCCGCTCTCGCTCGGCAATTCCAAATTATTCATCGGGCAGGCGGTGTATTCCTATCAGGGTACGGCGGGCAACATTCCCCTTGCCGCCGCCATGACGATGGGACCCGTCGTCATTATGATTGTTTACCTGTTGATTGCAAGAAAACTGGGAGCCTTCGATGCCCTCTAATGTTTCTTACACTCAAAAAGCCTCGTGGGGGCTGACGCTCGCCGCATGGGGCGGGTTGTTGTTCCTGCATGTCCCCATTTTGATTATTTTCCTCTACACCCTCACCCCCGACGAAACCACCTATACCTTCCCCCTGCCGGGCATTACCTTCAAATGGTTTGGCATTGCCTGGCAGCGCGCCGATCTATGGCGGGCGCTGACGCTTTCTCTGCAGGTGGCTGCCGTGGCGACCGTCATTGCGCTGGTTTTGGGAACGCTGGCAGCGGCAGCGGTGTATCGCAGTCATTTCTTTGGCAGAGAAGCCATCTCCTTTCTCCTTGTGTTGCCCATTGCTCTGCCCGGCATTGTGACCGGCATTGCCCTGCGCACCACCATCGGCGCGCTGGATATTCCCTTCTCCTACTGGACGATTGTCGTCGGTCATGCCACGTTTTGTGTGGTGGTGGTGTACAACAATGTGCTGGCGCGCTTCCGCCGCATGCAAGGCTCGCAGATCGAAGCCTCAATGGACCTGGGCGCCAACTCGTTTCAAACGTTCCGTTATGTAGTCTTTCCCAATATTGCCACTGCGCTGCTGGCGGGCGGCATGCTGGCGTTTGCCCTTTCCTTCGATGAAGTCATCGTCACGACCTTTACCGCCGGTCAGCAGACCACGCTTCCCATTTGGATCTTCAGCCAGTTGACCCGTCCGCGTGACCGGCCGGTGACGAATGTGGTGGCGCTGTTCGTCATGCTCATCACGTTCCTGCCGATTTTCTTTGCCCAAAAGATCACCGCCCAAAGCGCAGATACCGAAGGCGGCTCGAAGTGAATCCTGCCTGGGCGGGGCAGAGGCTGAGAGAGCAGAATCAGCCTGCGGCGGAGAAAGAAGCGGCGGGCAAATCCCCAAATTGTCCCCTTCAAAAGATTGACACTACGTCAATAGCCGTTACAATTGCTATGAAATTCCAAAAGGAGCGTTCGATATTGCAACGACTCGCACGAGTGTGAATGAAAAAATGCTTGTGCACCTTTTCTAAATTGATACGCCATGAATTAAATCTGGCTTCCGCCGCCCTCCAAGTTACTCTTGGTGAGGCGGCGGGACTGCTTCCTATAGTATCGCGCCGTTTTTGAAAATCTAAAATCTGATTTGCAAATTGCAATCCGATTTTGGATTTGATGTTTAAAGCGGCAAAACAATTGCAGTCAACACAGTGGTTCAGAGCTGTTGTGCTTTGACTGTTTTTGTTTTTTTTGTGAACAGGAAAACGCGCACTCCTTGAAGAGTTGAGTCGTCACTTTGGCGTTCTTTGCCAAAGAATCATTCTGGGCGAAATGCCTTCACCAAAAAGAAAGGAAAGAATGAGCGGTCAATATTATTCCTACCTGAACCCGAAGTGTGCCTCGGGCGAATTCGAAGAAAAAGGCGGATGCGGCGTGTTTGCCCGCGAGCCAATTCGGAAGGGCGAGTTGATCTGCCTGTGGGGCGGACGGATTGTGGCAGCAAGTGAACTCGACCCCAACATGCAATACTTCACTCAGCGCATCCTTCAGATCGAAGAAGGCTTTTACCTCGAAGCGCCGCTGCCTCTCGAGCCAAGCGACTGCTTCAATCACTCCTGCGAGCCGAACGCCGGCTTCACAGGGCAGATTGGTCTGGTTGCCATGCGCGATATTCACGCCGGCGAAGAAATCACCTTCGACTATGCCATGTGCGACGGTTCGGATTACGACGAATTCACCTGCTATTGCGGCAGCAAAAATTGCCGCGGGCAGGTCAAAGGCACCGACTGGTCGCGCCCCGAACTGTGGGAAAAGTACGACGGTTATTTCATGCCCTATCTGGCGCGGCGCATCGAAAAACTCAAAGCGAAATTGCATGTGGTTGCGTAGGAAAGAACGGATTGCGCGGTACAATCGTGCAATCCGTTTTATGTTTAAATCCTTTGCGTTTCGAATCTACGTTGTCGCGCTCATCCTGCGTTTGATTCCTGTTTTCCTCTCACGCGGATTGGGCATCGGTCTTGATGACATGTTCCAGTACGACATGCTGGCGCGCAGTCTCGTGCAGGGACACGGCTTCCGCTGGTACGCGCAGGCGGACCTCGACCGCTTCGCTTCCTTCCTGACCTTCGACCTGTCCAGCCTCGAGAATTATGATCCACGCCTCGGCATTCCCACCTCGTTCCGCGCGCCGCTCTACCCTGCCTTTCTGGCATTGGTGTACTTTTTCAGCGGCACGGAGTTTTCCCGCTTTTTTGCGGCGCGGCTGGCGCAGGCGGTTTTGTTGGGCGCGCCGCTCGCCCCGCTGACGTATTTCGCAGCAAAGCATCTGGTCGGACTCAAGGAGCGTACTCCCGCAGGTTCGATGGCGGCCCATCCCGCTCCAAAAATCGCTGCCTGGATCGTTGCCGCGTATCCGCTTTTGCTTGTATATCCCCTCGGGCTTGGCACCGAAAACCTGTTCTTCGTTCTTTTGCTTGCCTCTTTCCTCTTCCTGCTTCTCTCCATCGAAAAACCGACCGTTCCTTACTTTCTGCTGTCCGGGCTCTTTTTAGCCCTCACCGCCCTCACACGCTCGGTCATCCTTCCCTTCGCCCTTGCCGCTTTTTGTCTGTTGATTTATCTGTATCGAAAACGGGCGCTGTGGAGCGTCCTCGCTTTTGTACTCGTCATTTCTCCCTGGGTCATCCGCAACTCGCTGCTGCACCACAAACTGACCGGCATCGAAACCTCCCTCGGCTACAACCTCTACCTGGGCTATCATCCGCAGGGAAATGGTTCCTTCGTGTTCGGTCCCTCGCTCGATTTGCTGACCATCCTCGATGACGCCGAACGCGACCGTCTCGGCACCGAAAAGGCAATTCAATTTATCAAAGCCGAACCGCAAAGATTTATCCCGCTTGCGCTCAACCGCCTGGGGTTTTTCTTCGGCCTCGAAAAGCGCGTGCTGATGTATTTCTATTCCAACAACATCTTTGGTTTTCTCCCTCTTCCGCTGCTGTTGACCATTTCCGCGATTTTGCTCCTGCCGTTTGTCGTCGTTTCAGTTTCCGCAGTTTTGGAGCTTTCTCTGCTGCGCTGCACGCCGCAGACCTGCCTGCTGGCGCTATTGTTCGTTTTCTACACCCTGCCGCACGTCTTCATCCTCTCGGAAGACCGTTTTCACCTGGCGCTTGTGCCTTACCTTGCCATGCTTGCCGCCTGCTTCTGGGCGCAGGGATGGAGGGCGCTCGTTGCCCGCTGGCGCGCCTCGCGGACAGGGAAACTGCTGCTCATCACCTCTGTGGTTGCTGCTCTTTTGCTTGTCTTCAATTGGGGTCTCGAACTCCACCGCGATTGGGATCGAATCGCTCAACTCCTCGGACCCAACGGCAACCAAACCTACTATCCCTATTAGACACTGGTACTGGCTATGAAATTCCTTCTTGGCGAAAGACTCAACTTCGATTGGAAGATCGTTTCGATCACGATCGTTACCACCCTCTTACTGATGATAGACTACTATCACCGCCTCACCCCCTACTATTACTGGGACCGCGTCATCCTGTACCTTGTCATTCCGCTGCTCGTTATTCTCTTTCTTTTTCGAGAAAACCCCCAAGCATACGGCTTTTCGCTTGGCGATTGGAAGGCTGGGCTTTTGCTTACGGGCTTGGGGATTCTCCTCATGGCTCCCATCATTTACACCCTCGGGCGCGGCGACCTCTCCATGCGCGACTACTACAAACCTCTCACACACGGGCTGCCCTGGACGACCTTCCTCGACCTGATTGGCTGGGAGTTCCTCTTCCGCGGCTGGATTTTGTTCGGCTACGCCCGCAAATTCGGAGCGGAGGCGTTGTGGCTGCAAGCCGTTCCCTTTGCATTGATGCACAACGGCAAGCCCGAAATTGAAACCCTTTCCACCATCTTCGGCGGCTTCGCCTTTGGCTGGGTGGCATATCGCACGAAGTCATTTCTCTATCCGTTCCTCATCCACTGGTTTATTTCCACCTTCATCATCCTCGTCGCAGCAGGCATCATCTAACCCCGCCCTCCACCACCCGCCCCCAACTTTCCATTTCCACTTTCCACTTTCAACCCTCCGACAATATGACTCCCTTCTCCCTCCGTCCCGCCCGTGAATCAGATTCCCGCCAAATTCAGCACTTAATTCATTTGACCGGAATCAATCCCACAGGTCTGAACTGGAAGCGGTTTATCGTGGCAGTCAACGAACGGGATGAAATGATCGGCTGCGGTCAGGTCAAGCCTCACGGAGAGGGCATCCTGGAAATCGCCTCGCTGGCAGTGTATCCCGAATATCGCGGCAGAGGCGTGGCGCGCGCCATCCTCGAACACCTGCTGCAGCACAGCCCGCGCCCCCTCTACCTGATGTGCGCTTCTTCGCTCGAACCGTTTTACGAGAAATTTGGTTTCCGCCGACTCCCCTACGAAGAGATGCCGCGATACTTCCAGCGGATTGCCCGCCTGGCAGGACTTTTGACCTCCCTCGCCCGCCGACAGGAACATCTGCTGGTGATGAAGTTGCAGTAAAATTACCTCGATGCAAAACCTGAAATTTCTTCTCAATCTGGTGGCGGGAACTTTGTTCGGCTTGTTTCTTGCTGCCCTCGTATGGGTGGTCACACGCAACCCCAGCGGGCAGGCGGTGATGCTGCGCCCCGCGCCGACTGAAAAACCGATTATCGTTCACATCAGCGGCGCCGTGCCGCGCCCCGGAGTCTATGCCCTGCCCAAGGGCGCCCGCGTGCAAGATGCCGTCTCCGCCGCCGGCGGCTTTTTGGCTGAAGCGGATAAAGAATCCATCAACCTGGCTCAGCCGCTCGAAGACGGGCAGCGGCTGGATATTCCCTTCCTCGAAGGTTTCTCCCCCGTGCTTCCTACACCTGTTGTCGAGCGCAGCGTTTCCCCGCAGGATACCGACCTCGTAAACATCAACACCGCCACTTCCTTTGAACTCGAAACCCTGCCGGGCATCGGTCCCACCATTGCCCAAAAAATCATCGAATATCGTGAGCAGAACGGTCCGTTCCTTTCCACCGAAGACATCATCAACGTTCCCGGCATCGGTCCCGGCACCTACGAGCGGATCAAAGACCTCATCACCGTAGGCTCGTAACCCATGCCTTTCGACCATTTCGACCTGATCGCGCCGCTTTATGCGCGGGTGACCTACTCGGCGGCGGATAAAATGCGCGAACTCGCCGCTCTGCCGGTCAGCGGCTGGCTGCTCGACATCGGCGGCGGGACGGGACGTGTTGCCGCTGCCTTGAGAAACGAAGTGAATGGAGCCATCGTTGCCGATGTTTCCATGGGGATGCTGAAACAGACGCCTCGCGCCGCGCTCCAGCCTGTTTGCTCGTTCTCCGAAGCCTTACCCTTCCCCGACAACTTCTTCGAACGCATTATCATGGTGGATGCTCTTCACCACGTGGTGGACCAGCCCGCCACGGCGCGTGAAATGTTCCGCGTGCTCAAGCCGGGCGGGCGCATTGTCATCGAAGAACCGAACATCGCCGTCTTCGCCGTCAAACTGATTGCATTAGCCGAAAAACTGCTCCTCATGCGCAGTCATTTCCTTTCTCCGCTGCAAATCGCATCGCTCTTTCCGTCTGCGGCCATCAGCCTGACGTATGAAAACGCCAGCGCCTGGGTGGTCATTTCTAAGCCGTGAGATTCTCGCGTCCCCTTTCCCAGCAGGAGAGGAGATGGGGATGAGGGAGAAAGCGGCGGCTACTCCCGCCTTCCGTCCCACATATTCCATTCCCGTCCATCGCGCGCAAGCAATTCATCTGCCTCCGCCGGTCCCCACGAGCCGGGCTCGTAAAACGCCAGCGGCTGATTATTTGCCTCCCATGCTTCCAAAATCGGGTCCATCAACCCCCAGGCAGTTTCCACCTCGTCGGCGCGGGTAAAGAGGGATGCGTCCCCCGTCAGCGTATCGAGCAGGAGGCGCTCGTAGGCTTCGGGAATTGCCGTCTTGCCGAACGAGTCGGCGTAGTGAAACTCCATGTCCACCGAGCGTAAATCCGCAGCCGTATCGGGGACCTTTGCCTCGAAGCGCCAGTGAATGCCCTCATCGGGCTGAAGATACAGGATGAGAATGTTTGGGGTGATCCGCCCGCTGCGGGTGGGGAAGAGCAAGTGCGGCGGTTCTTTGAAGACGATAGCAATCTGCGAAAGTTTTTCCTTGAGGCTCTTCCCCGAACGCAGATAAAACGGAACGCCCTGCCAGCGCCAGTTGTCAATTTGCAGTTTGACCGCCGCATAGGTGGGAATGGTAGATTGAGGGTCCACGCCATTTTCTTGACGATACCCCTTGTATTGCGCCCGTACCGTGCGCTGCGCCACTTCTTCGCGTTTCATCGGGCGGATGGAACTTAACACCTTCACCTTTTCGTTGCGCAGCGCGTTCGCCTCGAACGAAGCCGGCGGCTCCATGGCGACCAGCGTCAGCAATTGCAGCAGATGATTTTGGAACATATCGCGCAGCACGCCGATATGGTCGTAGAAACGCCCGCGATGTTCCACCCCCACCTTTTCCGCTACGGTAATCTCCACATGGTCAATGTAATTGCGGTTCCACAAAGGCTCGAAGATCGTATTGGCAAAACGGGCTACCAGAATGTTTTGCACGGTCTCCTTACCGAGGTAATGGTCAATGCGGTAAATTTGCTTCTCGTTGAGCGCCTTGTGAATTTGTTGATTCAGGCTGCGGGCAGAAGCCAGGTCTGTGCCGAACGGCTTCTCGATGACGACCCGCCGCCAGCCGTTATATTCGGTTAACTGATCGGTGAGCCCCAGCAGGTCAATGATGTTGGGAAAGACCTCCGGCGGCGTCGCCATATAGTAAATGCGGTTGCCCGAACTGATTTCCCACTGCTTGAGATAACCGCCGAGTTTCTTGAAGTCGGCAAGGTCGGTGTAACGCCCCTGCTGATAAACCACGTTGGGAGCGAAAGACCGCCACTCCTCATCCTTGTATTCGAACGGCGCAAACTGCTTCATCCCCTCTTCGAGATGCGCGCGGAATTGATCATTGCTAAAGGCGGTGTTGCCATACCCCACGATGCGGAACTGTTCTGGCAGGCGCTTCTTGCGATAGAGATTGAACAGCGAAGGCACAAGTTTCCGCTGGGTCAGATCGCCCGATGCGCCGAAAATGACAATTGTTGTTGGTAAACCGTTGTTCATAAAAGTCACCGTAACGCGAGATTGATCTCATGTCACAAATAGTCATGCGGGAATTGCTTCGCTCGCGGCGGCATTATTCCGCCTTCTTGATGGCATGCCCGCCGAACTGATTGCGCAGCGCAGCCAGCATGCGCGCCGCATAATTCTCCTCGTCACGGCTGGCAAAACGCATTTGCAGCGCCAGCGTAATGACGGGCGCAGGCACATCCAGGTCAATCGATTCGAACACCGTCCAGCGCCCTTCGCCCGAATCCGCCACCCAGGGCTTGATGCCGCTCAACTGCGCGTCCTCATCCAGAGCGCGGGCGGCAAGGTCCAGCAGCCACGAGCGCACCACGCTGCCATGCTGCCAGACGTGCGAAATCTTCGCCAGGTTGAGGTTGAATTCCTTCTTCGCCTTCATGATGCTGAACCCCTCGGCGAACGCCTGCATCATGCCATACTCGATGCCGTTATGCACCATCTTGACGAAATGACCCGCGCCATGCGGACCCATCCAGCCCCAGCCTTTATCGGGGGCGGGAGCCAGCGTCTCGAAAATCGGACGCATCTTTTCCACGACCTCCGGCTTGCCTCCCACCATCAGGCTGTAGCCTTCGCTGAGACCCCAAATCCCGCCGCTGGTGCCGCAATCCAAAAACTCGATGCCCTTCGGCGCCAATTCTGCCGCATGGCGGGCGGAATCCTTGTAATTGGAATTGCCGCCGTCAATGATGATATCGCCTTTGCCGAGCAAACGCGAAAGATGGTCAATGGTTTCGTCGGTGGCTTTGCCGGCCGGTACCATCACCCAGACGATGCGGGGGGCATTTAGTTTGCTCACCGCCTCTTCGAGCGACGAGGCGCCCTCCACTCCCTGACGCATGGCTTCCTCCACGGTGGCAGCGGTGCGCGCAAAGCCAACCACACGGTGACCGCCGCGCAGGAGGCGCAGCGCCATGTTCATACCCATTTTGCCTAAACCGATGATTGCCAGTTCCATAATTCTGTTCTCCTTTGTTGAATGTCGCAACGCTTACGCGGCAGCAGAACGCTCTGCCCGCAAAGACATGCCGGGTTATCCTTCGCAGAAACTTCTTGTCAGCCCTCTCGGCAGTTTGCCTGCCGCCTCCTCGTCCACCAGCCAGAGCGCCTCGCCGTTTTTGGGGCTGATGCGCTGAACGGGCAGCCGTTCGGGGTCGTAGCGGTCGCTTAGCGCTTCTGCCAGCACAGCGGCTTTATTCTCGCCCGTCACCATGAACGCCGCCAGCCGCGCCTGGTTGAAGACGAGCGGCGTCAACGTCACGCGCTGGGCGGGGCGGTTTTGATACTGTGCGGTGACGGCGAGCACAGGTTCGGTCACATCCAGCGGCGAGCCGGGGAAGAGCGAGGCGGTGTGACCATCTTCGCCCATGCCGAGGTACACCAGGTCGAAGCGCGGGAAGGCGAAGGGCAGGGAGGCGAAGCGGCTCAGGGTGAGGGCGTAGTCTTTCGCAGCCGCACCCGGCTCGAGGTCGCCTTTGATGCGGAAGAGGTTCGCCTCGGGAATGGGGACGCGGCTCAAGAACGCTTCCCACGCCTGACCGTAGTTCGAGCCAGCCTCCCCCGGCGGGACGCAGCGCTCATCGCCCCAAAAGACGCAGACATTCTGCCAGTCTATTTTTTGGAGAAAGTCTGTGCCAAGCATTTGAAAGAGACGGGCGGGTGTGTTGCCGCCGTTGAGGCAAACCAGGAAGCGCCCGCGTTCGGCGATGGCTTGGGCGGCTCTTTCCGCAAAAAGTTCGGCGGCGGCGCGGCTGAGGGTTTCCAAGTCTTTGAAGACGCGAATTTGGAATTTCATACCGCTTTCCATGTCATGTGGGTGTGGAGCGTGCGGCGTGCGGCATGTTCGATCTCGGCGAGGGTATGGCTGCGGGAGGCGCCGTGGATGATTTCGCCAAAGGTGACGCGCGGGGTGAGACCGAAGATTTCTTTTCCAGCCAGCATTTGCCGCGCCAGTTGATACAGGAAGGCAAGGCGCTGTTTATCAGGCGGCTGCCTGCGAAACCAGGTGATGGGGTGACGCAGGGCTTTGGGGGCAATTACGCCGCTGACCATTGCCACCAGAATTTGCAGCCGCGGCACGTGTTCAAGGAAAATTTCGAGACTGCGTGACCAGCGGTGAAATTCGCCGTCGGGGTGGGGCATGAAGTCGGGGTCGGGTTCGATGCCGCCGCGCGGAAAGATGAGCAGCACGCCGCCGCTCTTGAGGTGGCGCAGCGATTGACGGATCGTCTGCATGCGCCCGATTGTATCGGCTACATCGGGGGCGTAGATGGCGCGTTGACTGACGTGGGGGAGGTGTTCGAAGAAGGGGATGTCGCCGATGATGACTTTGTAATCGGGGCGCGGGATGTAGGCGGAGATGACGACGGAGTCGACATTGGCGGGATGATTGGCGGCAATGACCAGCGGTCCGCTGGGAGGGATGTTTTCGAGGCCGCGCGCCGCGTGTGATTTGACGAAACGCGGCAGGAGCCAGCGCGCGCCGCCATACAGTCCGCCTTCGGCAACGGCGCGATCCAGGCCGAGTCCCACCTCGGCGGCGGCGCGGGCGGCCTTGCCAAAGATGAAGCGCACCCAGCGTTTGGCGCGTTCGGTTTGTGGCAGGGCGAGGGCTTTGGTCAGTTCGTGGATGAGGGTTTCGCTGAGGGTGTGGAGGTCGAGAGAGGTCATGGTTGAGTGGCGGAATACAAGGCAGAGTACGAAGTGATTCAAGGTTTTTGAAATAGAAACCACGCGGAGGGACGGCTGCGGCGGTCGAATCCGTCCTGGCGGGAGCGGAGCGAAAAACGGGTGGAGATCAGGTCGAGGTCTGCCTCCACAAGTCCGGGTCCCGTTTGAAGCGGGCGCTGTGCGGAGGGCGCTGCAGGGTTGGGGGCGAAGAATCCGTAAAGCAGCCAGAATCCGCCGGGGGCGAGGATGCGTTCTAGTTGAGCCAGATAGTTTTGTTTGCCGCTGGGAGAAAGGCTGTGAAAGCAGCCAATATCGAGAGCCAGATCGAAAGGTCTGTGAATACCCTGCAAGCGGGTGACATCGCCCACGCGCAGGTCAGCCGTGAGATGTTCGCGTTTGATTTTTGCTTTTGCCATGCGGATGGCGCGGGGGACGAAATCTACGCCCGTAACCTGCCAGCCTGCCTTGGCCAGCGTGATGACGTTGGTGCCGGTGCCGCAGCCCAGGTCTATGGCTTTTCCCGGCGGACGGGTGCGGATGAACTCCAGAAGTTCGGGGGGAGAAATGCCGCTGTCCCAGGGCGGTTTGCGAAAATACCAGAAATGGAAGAGCAGGCGTCGAAACATGAGGGGAAGGTCTTCTTTTGCGCTTGCCGCGCCTGTAGTGTCACGCCCAAATAACGAAGGTTGTCACTTTGACAATTTAAATGAGTTCTTTTACAATCACTCGGCTTTACTTAATCCTACGTCAGGAAGGGCTTCTCATGAAAGAGTATACCACCGAGTTTCTTCGCAACATTGCGCTTGTCTCGCATGGGGGAGCGGGTAAGACGATGCTGGCGGAGGCATTCCTTCATGCAACAGGGGCTACCACAAGGCTGGGAAGAGTTGAAGACGGAACCACCGTGTCGGATTATGATGATGAGGAACACCGCCGGAAGATTTCCCTCTATGCAAGCGTGATCCCCGTCGAACACCGCGATCATAAGATCAACGTCATTGACGCGCCGGGCTACACCGATTTTGTGGGCGAGATGATTTCTGCCCTGAGTGTGGCTGACGGCGCGGTTCTTTTGGTGGACGCGGTGGCGGGCGTGGAGGTCGGTACCGAACTGGCGTGGAAGTATGCCGACCAGTTCAATCTGCCGCGTTTCATCGTCATCAACAAGATGGACCGCGAAAACGCCGATTTCGACAAGGTCTATGCCGAAGTGGAAGAATTCGTGCGCGGGCACGGCAAGCGCACCGTCAAGGTTCATTTGCCCATCGGACAAAAGCAGGATTTCAAAGGCGTGGTGGATGTTATCGGCATGAAAGCCTACCTGGGCGACGGCAAGACAACCGCCGAGATTCCCGCCGACCTGAAAGAAGCGGCAGACAAAGCCCACTTTGACCTGGTGGAAGCCGCGGCGGAGGGCGAAGACGAATTGATGGAGAAATACCTCGAAAACGGTTCGCTCTCAGACGAGGAAATGGTGCGCGGTCTCAAAGACATCGTCTACGCTGGAGCCTTTGTACCGGTCTTCTGTGCGGCGGGCGGGCGCGAAGTGGGAATCATTGCCCTGCTCAATGACATCATTGACCTGATGCCCTCACCCTTGAATGCCGTGCGGCGCACCGCCCAGGGCAAAGAGGGGGAGGAGGAACTCAAACCTTCCGATTCCGCCCCGCTGGCGGCGTATGTCTGGAAAACGACCGCCGACCCGTTTGTGGGCAAGATGACCTATTTCCGCGTGTTCTCCGGTTCCGTTCAAGCCGATGCGCACATCTGGAATCAGAATAAAAGCGCCGATGAGCGCATGTCGGGGCTGCACTTCCAGCGCGGCAAGGAAGCCATCCCCACCAAGGTCGTCCATGCCGGCGATATTGCGGTTGTTTCCAAACTCACAGTGACCGTTACCGGCGACACCTTCTGCGACAAAGCGCATCCCCTGACCATCGCGCCGCCGAAGTATCCCGCCGCGCTCTACCGCGTAGCCGTCAGCCCCAAGACGCAGGCTGATGCGGCAAAAATCACGCCCACGCTCACCCGTCTGTGTGAAGAAGATATGACCCTTTCGTGGTTCAACGACCCGATTACGCACGAGACGGTGCTGCAAGGCATGGGCGATCAACACATTGACGTTGCCATCACCCGCGCACAGACCAAATTCCAGGTTGGGTTGAACGTTCATGAACCGAAGATACCCTACCGCGAAGGCATCACGCGCAAAGCATCCGCCCAGTACCGCCACAAAAAGCAGACGGGCGGCGCGGGGCAGTTTGGTGAGGTGCATCTGCGCATCGAACCCCTGCCGGATGCCGAGTTTGAATTTACCGATGAACTGGTTGGAATGAACCTTTCCCGTTCCTACCTGCCCTCCATCGAGAAAGGCATCCGCGCCACCATGGAGCGCGGCGCGTTTGCCGGCTACCCCATGAGCAACGTCAAAGTCATCGTCTATGACGGCAAAGAGCACGAAGTGGACTCAAAACCGGTGGCGTTCGAAATCGCCGGGCGCGAAGCCTTCAAACTGGCGGTGCAGGACGCCGGGCCCGTGCTCTTTGAGCCGATTATGAACGTCCGTGTGACGGTGCCGGATGCCAACATGGGCGACGTGATGAGCGACCTCAACAGCCGCCGCGGGCGGGTGCAGGGAACCGAATCCGAACACGGCATGACGGTGATCATTGCCCATGTGCCGCTGGCAGAAATGACCCGTTACACCACCCAGATCCGCTCTCTCACCGGCGGGCGCGGTTACTTCACGATGGAATTCGACCATTACGACATCGTGCCGAACCACATCGCCGCGCAAATCATCGAAGCGCACAAGAAGGAAATGGAAGCCAAGAAGGAAGAGTAACCTGGCTGTTGGCGAGCGGTACACTGTAGAGATTATCAGAAAGAACACGCAGAACCGTCCCGAAGGTTTGTTCAGCAGCAACCTTTGGGACGGTTTTCTAACACAAGCCCCGAAGCGGCTGCCTCGGGGCTTGTTGTTTTTCTGGGTTCATTTCGGGGAAAATAGAATGTCTTCCGCCGGCGTCTTCATTTGAATACGCCTGCCCTTGAACTCCATCAACTCGGCAAGCGACTTTTTCTTCGTGCCGTCCCACAGCACAAGGTTATCCCGTTGTTTTGCCATGTAATCGGGTAATTGGTCGAGTTCGGCATATTGATCGAAGAACCCTACCAGGCGGCGGAACAATTTGGGCAGGAGCAAAATATCCTCCTGAATGGTGCGCACATCCCACAGCGTAAAATCGGAGGAGCGGTCAATGGACCAGATGCCGCGTTTGGTTTTGCGGGCGCGGGCAACCACCGCGCGAATCTTTTCGGCAAAGGTGCGGTCCGTGGTAGTGTAAAAGGTGGGATAAGCCAGCCCCTCGCGCGCCAGCAAAAAGTTGACCGATTTTTCCACCGGCAGCTCAGCCGAATCCAGCACTGCGCCATCGGGCAGTTTTGCCGATTTGGGGAACACATAACTGACAGGGCGCCCGTAGCGGTCGGTGGAAGCGGAAGCGATGTAGCCTGCCTTACCGTCGTTTGCATCCACAATTTGGGTGACGCTCAGGCTGTAAACCACCTCGGTGATGTTCAACAATTCCAACAGCGATTCGAGCGCCGCCAGCGCAAACGGACGCGGCTGATGCCAGCCTTCGTAATGCGTTTCCAGCGCGTCAATCGCCTCGATGCGAAGTTGCTTCTTTTTGGCGTTTTTCTCAGCTTCGCTGCCCCATTTGAAAAAATCCCAATGGTCGGGTTTATTCGCCTGAAAGCGGATTGAGTCGCCGTCGGGCCGAAAGCCTTTTACGTGAAATGTCCCTGCAATGACCTTATATTGTGCCATGCCAGCCTCCTTTGAATGAAACGATTGTAAGCGTAAATCAACGGTTCCTGCATTAAAATATCGCCATGCCTGTTGTCAAAATCCCCGCCCCCCTGAAGTTCTATGTGGACAATCAAAGCGAGTTCCATGCCGAAGGCTCAACCGTTGGCGAACTGCTCGAGAGCGTCATCGCCCGTTATCCTGCCTTCAAACCCCATTTGTTCGATTCCAGCGGGCGGTTGCGGCGGTACTTCAATGTCTTCGTCAACGGCGTGCACATCCGCGACCTGAATGGCATGGAAACCCCCCTGCAGGAGAGCGACAGGGTCATCCTCATGGCATCGGCAGCGGGAGGCTCATAGAGGGTTGCTCTACAACCCCGTAGCATAAGATGTATCTTGTGCCTCTGCTCACAGGCTGATGAAACTTGGAAAAATAATTCGGTATTTTTCCATTTTCGGCGGGGGGATCAATCCCCCGCCTCAGTCCATGCAAGTCGGCTGGAAGCCGACTCCGAATCCGCTTTGCGCAGCACCCTTTAGGGTGAGCGGATTTCCATGCCCTGAGCAGGGGCTTGAGCCCCAGCGGATGGGTGGCGCAGGCAGCCCGGGTTTGGCTTTTCCTTCGCTGCCTGGAGACGAGCCACTCCGGACGAGATCACCGAAATAATTTGTTAAGCCTCATAAGCCTGTGCTACGGCGGTGAATAGGGCGTTGTGAATTGCCAAATCCCGTAGCATAAGATTTATCTTGTGCCTCTGTCCACTGGCTGAAGCCTGCGCTACGGCGGCGCATAGGGCGTTGTGAATTGCCAAATCCCGCAGCGCAAGATGTATCTTGTGCCTTACACATGGACAATTGCTTTCATGCCGCACCACAAAATTTTTATGTTGACAAAATCGGTAAGATACATAAAATACCCTGCATCAATAGGATAATGATGAAACATTCGACCACCCATTGCTTGTGTCTCCGGCGGGGCTCGTAACCGCCGCCTGAGACCTTTCCGCAGTCAGCAGACCTCAGACGGCAGACGACCCCGCTTGTAATACCCACAGCGCGAGGCGTTCTTCGCCGTCTTTTTGTTTCTCTGCTGGCTGCTTTTGCTTTAATACCTATGGATAAGGACAACATGACTTTACTCGATTACAAACCTGCCGAAACAAACTCCATCCCCGCGGATGGACTCGTCCACCGTGTGGGCAACACCCCCCTCCTTCCGCTTCGCCGCCTGACCCGTGACCTGTCGCCTCGAACCCGGGTCTTTGCCAAGGCTGAATGGTTCAACCCCGGCGGTTCGGTCAAGGACCGCCCCGCCCTCAACATCATCCAAACCGCGCTGGCAGACGGCAGCCTGCAAGGCGGCAAGCGCCTGCTCGACTCGACCTCCGGCAACATGGGCATTGCCTACGCCACCTTTGGCGCAGCGCTGGGCATTCCCGTCACCATCGTCATCCCCGCCAATGCCAGCCCCGAGCGGATTGCCATCCTGAAAGCCCTCGGCGCGGAGTTAATCCTCACCGACCCGCTGGAAGGCTCCGACGGCGCGATTCTCAAGGCGCGCGAACTTGCCGCCCAATCCCCCGAGCGGTATTGGTACGCCGATCAATACAACAACCCCGCCAACTGGCAGGCGCATTACCTTTCCACCGCACCCGAAATCCTTGCTCAAACGAATGGGCAAATCACGCACTTTGTCGCCGGGCTGGGCACCTCTGGCACGCTGACCGGGGTGGGGCGTTACCTGCGGGAACATCTGCCGCAGGTGAAACTCATTGCCGTCCAGCCGGATGCCCCATTTCACGGCCTGGAGGGACTCAAGCACATGCCGACGGCGATCAAGCCGGGGATTTATGATGAGTCTCTGGCGGACGAGCAGCTTGAGGTCCAGACCGAAGCGGCGCATGAGATGGTGAAACGTCTGGCGCGGGAGGAGGGGCTGTTCGTGGGGATTTCATCGGGCGCGGCAGCCGTCGCTGCTTTGCGTGTAGCCAGAAACTTGGAGCAGGGAGTCGTGGTGACGGTCTTCCCGGATGCGGGCTACAAGTATTTGAGCGATGCGTCGCTGTGGGGAGGGAAGTAAAAGATGACGTCTGTTTTGGTGATTTCCGAACATCTGCTCAGGCGGGTGAGCGCCCATGTGGAGGGGACGTATCCCGAAGAGGGGGCGGGGTTTTTGTTGGGCAGCGATGGCGTGGTGCGGGAAGTGTTTCCCCTTTCCAATGCCCGCGAAGAGGGGGCGCGCCACAACCGCTATTTGATTACGCCTGAGGATTATCTGAATGCCGAGAAGCGGGCGGCGGAACTGGGCATGGATTTGGTGGGGGTGTTCCATTCTCATCCCGATTGCCCCAACGTGCCATCGGAATATGACCGTGAATGGGCGCAGCCGTTCTTTTCGTATCTTATCACCCGCGTGGATCGGGGCAGGGCGGTCAGTCACCGCTCGTGGCGGCTGGCAGAAGACCGCTCGAGGTATGACGAGGAAGCGTTGCAGGTTACCTGATGTTTAGGTTGAGATTGCGTTAAAGCGAGGAAACGAACATGACGACATTTGCATTAGAAAAAGTGGATCATGCCGCTCTCAAAACAAATCAACTGACGATTATTCTGTTGAACATCGTGGCGTTCATTTTGAATCAGCCTCTTCTTGCCGCGTTTGTTGCGCTGGTGATGGGGGTCGGTTCTGCGTTGAAGGCGCCGGGCTTTGGCTTTGTGTACAGCCTCCTCCTCAAACCCCGCGGCTGGATGAAACCCGATGTGCTGCCCGATAACCCCGAGCCGCACCGTTTTGCTCAGTTTCTGGGTTTTCTGTTTATGGCTGGCGGGTCGCTGGCGCTCTTTGGGGGGGCAAATATCCTGGGCTGGGCGCTGGTGTGGGTGGTGGCTGCGCTTGCCGCGCTGAACGCCTTTGGCGGGTTTTGTGTGGGGTGCGCCATCTACTACTGGCTGGCGCGCCTGCGGCTGCCCGGCTTCACCAAACAGCCGCCTGGAGGAATCATCCCCGGCATGAAGCCGAAAGGTTCAGCATGAACGGCGATCTGTTGTTGCGTTTTGGGTTTGCGCTCGGTATGATTGCAGTGGGCGTGTTCGCTTACTGGCTGCTCGGTCAGCGGCTGCTGGCGCGGGCGCAGGAGAATGTTCCCGCCCTGTTGGATGCGCCGCCGCAAAAACCCGTTATCGTCTATTTCACCACTCCCGATTGCGCTCCCTGTAAAACCGTTCAGCGGCCCGCCCTGCATCAACTCTTGAGCCTGATGGGAGACCGTATTCGGCTGATCGAGATTGACGCCACACAACGACCCGATCTCGCCAGGCAATGGGGCGTGATGAGCGTTCCGACGACGTTCCTGCTGAATGCCCAGGGTGAGCCGCGTTATGTCAACAATGGCGTTGCGCGTCTGGAAAAATTGCTGGAGCAGATCAAGAGTTTGTAACTTGCCCTGCTGCGTGTGAGCGGAAGAGGTTGATTGCATCATCATCCGCCCGCCGGCGGCGCATCCGTGTTGCACAGAAATCAAAATCTCAAGGAGAAACTACGAATGCCTGTACTGCGAATCCCAACTCCCTTGCGCGCCTACACCGGCGGCAAGAGCGAAGTAAACGTCAGCGGCGCAAACGTCGCCGAGGCGCTTGCCGATCTGACGACTCAATACCCCACCCTCAAACCGCACTTGTTCAATGAAGGCGGACAGTTGCGTCCGTTTGTCAATCTGTTCATCAGCGAGAACAACATCAAAGACTTGCAGGGTGTGGAAACGCCCATCAAGGAAGAAGACAAACTCATCCTGATTCCCTCGATTGCAGGAGGCTGATATGCCGCTCCCTGAACTTTCTCACGACGAAATTCTGCGTTATTCCCGTCACCTGCTCATTCCCGAGGTGGGGCTGGAAGGGCAGCGAAAACTCAAGGCTTCCTCCGTGCTTGTGATCGGCACAGGGGGGCTGGGGTCGCCGGTGGCGTTGTATCTGGCGGCGGCGGGCGTTGGGCGAATCGGTCTGGTGGATTACGATGTCGTGGATTCGTCCAATCTCCAGCGGCAGGTCATTCACGGCACAAGCACGGTTGGAAAGTTAAAAGTGGACAGCGCGCGCAGTAAATTGCTGGATTTGAATCCCTCCATTCAGGTGGATACCTACAACGAGCCTTACACCTCCGAGAACGCGCTGCGCATCGCCCGCGACTATGACCTGATTCTCGACGGAACCGACAACTTCCCGACTCGTTATCTCACTAACGATGTGGCGGTCTTCCTCGGCAAGCCGAATGTGTACGCTTCGATCTACCGTTTCGATGGGCAGGTGAGCGTCTTTTATGCCAAAGAGGGACCCTGTTACCGCTGTCTCTTCCCCGAACCACCTCCGCCGGGGCTGGTCCCTTCGTGCGCCGAGGGTGGCGTGCTGGGGGTGCTGCCCGGCACCATTGGCACACTCCAGGCGACGGAGGCGCTCAAAGTGCTGCTCGGCATTGGCACACCGCTCATCGGTAAATTACTGCTCTACAACGCGCTGGATATGTCCTTTGACTTCGTCACGCTCAAGAAGAACCCCAACTGCCGTGTGTGCGGACCGACTGCCGACATCAAGGAGTTGATTGATTACGAGGAGTTTTGCGGCGTGCCGGGGCATGATCATGGCGAGGAAGGTTCCGCCGGTGAAGGTTTAGACATCACTGCCGCCGAACTTGCCGAACGCCTGAAGACCAACCATCTTAAACTGCTGGATGTCCGCGAGCCGCATGAATTGGAGATTTCCGCTTTGCCGGGGGCGGTCAATATTCCGCTCGGTCAATTGGCGGCGCGCCTTTCGGAGCTTGATTCTGCCGAGGAGATGGTCGTCTTTTGCAAAGGCGGAACGCGCTCGGCGCGGGCGCTAGAATTGCTTGCCAGCGCCGGCTTCAAGAAGGTCAAAAACCTGAAAGGCGGCATCAACGCCTGGGCGCGGGACGTGGATACCACCCTCCCGATTTACTAACTCATCTTACACGGCACGTCCCGAGGGTTCTCGTGAAGCGGGGTTGCTTTCGCTCTAACCCTTCGGGACGGTGCGTAAGGTCGGTTATGAACTGTTTGCATGTCCCCGCTCTGTTTGGATGCGGGGGCTTTTTTTCGTGGGGTAAAATACCACTACTTTCACCAAAGGAGCGAGAATGGGTTTGCCTGTATCTTACGAAAAACGTGTCTTCGATAGTGTGTTGGGGGCAATTGGGAATACGCCCCTGGTGCGGCTGAAACGGATTGGGCGCGACCTGCCCTGTCCGTTGTATGCAAAACTGGAGTTGATGAATCCGGGCGGCTCGGTCAAAGACCGGGTGGGGGCGTTCATCATCGAGCAGGCGGAAAAGCGCGGCGAACTCAAGCCCGGCGGGACCATCGTGGAGGCGACCAGCGGCAACACGGGGGTGGGTCTTGCGATTGCGGCGGCGCTCAAGGGCTACAAAACCATTTTTGTCATGCCCGATAAGATGAGCAACGAGAAAATCCTGCTCCTGCGCGCCTATGGCGCTAAGGTGGTTATCACGCCCACGGCGGTCGAACCTGACGACCCGCGCTCGTATTACGAAGTAGCAAAGAAGTTTGCCCGTGAAACCCCGAATGCTATTCTGGCAAATCAGTATCACAACCCCGACAACCCGAAAACCCACGAGTTGAGCACGGGTCCCGAAATTTGGGAACAGACCGACGGGCGCGTAACCGATGTCATCATCGGCATGGGAACCGGCGGCACGATCTCTGGCGTGGGGCGGTATCTCAAATCCAAAAATCCGAATATCAAAATTGTGGGTGTGGATATCGAAGGTTCGATCCTGACCGAAATCTGGCAAAACAAGGGCAAGATTCCCGAAGGCGCATACCCAAAGACTTACAAAGTCGAAGGCATCGGCGAGGACTTTCTGCCCTCGGCAACCGATCTTTCGGTGGTGGATTGGATCGAACGGGCGGGGGATAAAGAATCGTTTTTGTGGGCGCGTCAACTGGTGCGGCAAGAGGGAATTTTTGCCGGGGGCTCCTCTGGCTCGGCGATTGCCGGCGCGCTCAAATATTGCCGCCGCCTCTCTCCGGACCGTCTGGCGGTGGTCATCCTGCCGGATTCGGGTTCGCGCTACCTCTCGAAATTCTACGATGATAAATGGATGCGCGAATTCGGCTTCCTTTCGATGGAGTTCGGCGAAACCTCTCTCGGCGACCTGCTGATTGCCAAGCCCGATAAGACACTGCACACCGCCACGCTGGGCGACTCGATGCGCAAGGTCGTTTCGGTGATGCACGAGCGCGGCGTTTCGCAAATGCCGGTTGTCGGTGCAGATGGGGGGCTGGTCGGCTTGATCGAGGAGGTGGATTTGCTCAATCACCTGCTCGAAAAGCACGATCACAGTCAGGACGAACCGATTAATCGGCTGGTTCAGAATGCCCGTGCGGTCTTCCCTGCGGAAACCTCGCTGGAAGAAGCCATGCCTTCGCTCAAATCGGGGCTTGCCCTGATTGTGGTGGAAAACAGCAAGCCTATAGGAATTTTGACGAAGATAGACGTGTTGGATTACGTGGCTGGGAAAATTTAACCACGGCGATATCTTCGGGGCTAATCCATGCTGGCGGGAATCGCTTCGCCTTCGGCTTTTCGGTCGGTCAATTCCCTGCGCGGGGTGAAGAGGGTGGCTGTCAGCGCAAGGGCGGCGGCGGCAAAGGCGATGAGGAAAACCAGGCTGATAGCATCTGCCACCGCGGTTCGTGCGCCTGCGTGAATGACAGTCTCGGTGCCGGGCAAAGGCTCGAGCCATTGCGAGACCAGGTTCGGGTCCAGGCTTGAAGCGCTCAGGTTGGAGGCGAGGCGGGCGCTCAGGGCGGCGCCCATCACGCTTACGCCGAGAGTCCCGCCGATCGAGCGGCTGAATTGAATCGTCGAAGTGGCGGCGCCGAGCTGGCGGCGTTCTACCGACGTCTGCACGGCAATCAGGAAGGAAGGGATGGAAAATCCCATGCCAATGCCCATGAAGGCAACGAAGGTCATGATCAGCGCACGGCTGGTCTCCGCGGTCACGTGCAACATGAGGAATGCGCCGAGCGTGAGCAGGGTTGTGCCGATGATTGCCAGGCGGCGATACCCGACTTTCAATAACAGGCGTGTGCCGATGATGCTTGCCGTGACCCATCCCAACAGCATCGGCGTGATGGTGATGCCAGCCTGTGTGGCAGTTGTGCCGAGCGCCGATTGCACGAAGAGAGGGATGAAGGATACGCTTCCGAACATCGCCCAACCTGAGAGAACGCCGTGCGCTGTGGCGGTGGCAAACAGGCGCTCACGGAAAAGGGGGATGGGCAGGATGGGATCGGCGGCGCGGCTTTCCACCCAGAGCAGGATGGTAAACAGGATGATGGATGCAATAATCAGCATCCCGCTTGCGGAAGAGCCGAATGTCAGACCGAGCAGCAGGGCGACGATGCTTGCCGTCAACAACGCTGCTCCGGCATAATCCACGGCGGGTCTGGCGTGACCTTGAGCCTGGTCCCGCCATGCAAAAGCGACCAGCGCCGCCGCCAGCAGTCCGGGCGGCAGGTTGATGTAGAACACCCAATGCCAGGAGAGTTTGTCCACGATGAACCCGCCCAGCAGCGGACCGATGATGGATGAGACGCCCCACACGCCGGAGAAGAATCCCTGCATTTTGGCGCGCTGTGCGAGGGAGAACATTTCGCCGATGAGGATGAACGCCAGCGGCATGATGCCGCCTGCGCCGAGGCCTTGCAGGGCGCGGGCAAAGATAAGTTGGGTCATGGTGTTTGCCTGTCCGCATAGGGTGGAGCCGCTCATGAAGAGCACCATCGCCAGGACGTACAGTTTGCGGCGCCCGTACAGGTCGGAGAGTTTGCCATAGAGCGGGACGGTGGTAGTGGAAGTGAGCATGTAAGCGGAGAAGACCCACGAATAGTGTTCCAATCCGCCCAGTTGACCGACGATGGTGGGCATGGCGGTGGCAACGACGGTCGCCTCCATCGAGGCGAGGAAGAGGCTGAGCATGATGCCGATGGTGACGAGTATGATTCGGTTGCGTGACATGAAATCCTTTCGTTGTCGGGCAATCATACTCTAAAATAAAGAGACCGGCTGTTGCCAGTCTCACTGTGGTTTCAAAGTGACTTATTCACTGACGTTACGCACCACCCCGAAGGTTTGGTGTGCAGAACAAGCACGAAAGACGAGAACCTTCGGGACGTTCCGCTTAAGGTGACTTATTCAGGTTTGTGATACAGCTTAAATGTGCCTGCTTCCACAGTGCCTTCGGATGTCTCCTTGATCCATTCGATTTTGGCAAAGTATTCATCGCCAAAGATTTCCCAATTTTCGGCTATGAAACCGCCATCCGCTTTGCTCAATTCGCTTTCGTGTGATGGCAGGAAAATGCCAGTCCACAATGGCGTGGGCGGGGAAGTATATGGAGGTGAATCTTCACATGCAACAGTGAAACTCTCCGTGGTATTGCCAGGATAATAGATCAACTTGAAATCACGCGTATAACCAAGTTCATCACTGGGGGATTTTGTGTCGGAGATGATCGCCAAACTGTTGACTGTGAATGTGCCGCCGCCGCGAACGCTGTTCACTTGGCAGCCCTCCGCCCTGAACTCGAAAACCGTGTTGACCAAAGGCGCTTCGCCTTTAAAACTAAAGTCATTCGGGTTGAACTGGAGTTTGACTTTAGACTCAACGGAAGAATCATATCCGCCTCCCTCACTATCATTGAACGTCCCCTGCGATTCAAACCTCAATTCAAAGGTCAGGCATTTGCGTACATACTCTTTTGCTTTTTCCTGGGCAGGTCCTCCCTCTGAACCAAGCAATTGATATTGACGTTCCAAGCCAAGCCACGCCGGCAGGATCCGATGGATGATGTGATCGTCACGGCACAGTTCGTATTCCTCTTTCATGCAAACATCTGAAACCGTATCCATCAGCCCCATATCAATGGAACCCGCATTTTCATCTGCGATGCCGAGCAATTGTTTCTGACGTTCGAAGCCCAAAACGGTCTGCAATGCCAACCGTCCCGCCGCACAACTTTCACCCGCCGCTGTCACGCGCGGCTTGACAACCTGTTCCTCATACTCTTTGAAAAAACCATCCAGGTTCAATTCCTGCGAAGGGTCATCTGTTTTTCCCAGCAATTGTTCCTGGCGTGCTTTTTGCAGCCTTTCTGCCAGCGCGCTCTGGATGCGGCGCTCTGCATCGCCGCCAATGCGCCCCCGCACAGGCTCGATATCTGCAAGGAGGCCCTTCGACACACCTGCACCGCTGAAGTGCATGATGACAATCTTGATCTCAGGTGAATCCACCACTGGCGGGAGGAGCACAAAGTTTTCACCCGGCCCTTGATAGCCAAAAAAGATTTGTTGATCAATCGGGATTTCCTGTGACGGGATGATCGTCAGCGTGGCGTTGGCGTACAACTGCAATCCATCCGGTTCAAACTGGACTGCAAACTGGTCGCTGCCAAACGGCATCCCCTCAATCTGACGCACGGGCGTCATGCGGATCAAGGTGTCGGTGAGAAGAGCGTCCGCCGGGATGTCGAGCCGGTATACGGTCCCGTCTGAAGCGGTGGCGGTCAATGTCCCGCCGGCGGTGGAGAAGATACCCTCCGCTTGAGTCCCGTTGTCAAGTGTCGGTTTGACGCTGATCGGGTCGTTTGGAATGTCAAACACATACTGCAACTCGGGCGGAACGCTGCTGCCTCCGAGCAACAGTCCCGGTAGTCTGCATGCCGTTGTAAGGAACAGGACAAATATCGCGATGAAATAAGAGAATTTTTTCACGAAAGCCTCCATTTACATATGCAAAAAATGAAATGCTATCAACGCTGCAGGAACCACTTTCCGGCAAGAACAAAATGAAGTTGTTGTATTCAAAAAGCGCGTTTATGCTGCCCCCTGGTTACGAAATGGGGTGATAATACCACTCTTTTAGGTCAAACGGGGGTCTTGTTCAAAGCGTTTTTCGTTCGCTCAACAAACCGCCCTCATGAAGCGGATCTTGCGAAGCAGATAAATGGAGACGAATGACAGGACTGCGGTCAGTATGGGTATAACGAAAATATAGACCAGTCCGTGCGAATAATAATCGGGCAATATATTCACAAAGACGCCGTTGAAGATCTCGTGGATCAGATACATGCCGAAACTTGCCTCGGCGAGCGCCAGAACGACCTTATTCGCCGTGAGCCGCGCCGAAACTTTCTTTGCCAGCAAAAAGATCAGCACCGAAAGCAGAAAATGCAGCGGCGTCCGGTCCGAGTTGAAGAAATAGTTTTTGAGGATCCCCAGCGAGTGGACGGCATAATAGTTCATGCCCGCGCCGAGCGCCGTCAGCGCGGCGATGGCGGCTGCAATCCAACCGCTGCCGAGCCGAATGCTGGAGGCATATTGGTCAATGTAATAGCCGCCGATGACGTACACCATGAACCACGGAAACAGCGTAAACCATTCCATGTTGAGATGGTAGATTTCGCGCGCCACGCTGGCCACCAGGTTCAGCGCAAAGAACGGAAACGTCAACCCAAGCAGCAACGCCAGTTCATTCCTCGTTGGTTTTTCACCGAGAATGAACATGTTGAGAAACGGAGCAAACACCATCAGGCAGATAAACATGGAGAGATACCAGAGATGCGGGGCAATGTATCCATCTACTACAAACAGCGCTTTCAAAGTCCATAACACGGTTCGGGTATCCATGCCGTCGAGGATATACACCCCCAGGTACACCAGATTCCAAAAAAAGAACGGCGGGATTAAACGCCCCGCCCGTTTTTTGTAAAACTCTGCCAGCGGGTAGGGGCGCCCCAGCATGACGGCGCCGGAAACCATCACAAACAACGGCACTGCCGACCTCGCCAGAATCCCTAAAACGTTCGAAAGCCACCATTCGGCTGTTTTTACATTCCCCTGGTCGTAAAAATCCACGATGACGTGCCCTGTGATCACCGCCAGAACCGCAAACACCCGCAGGTAATCGAGCCAGGCTTTGCGGGCGGGTTTTGCTGCAATTTGGGGCTGTGCTGCCGCCTCAGGACAAGCCATTCCCTGAACGTCCCTCCCCCGCCTCAACGCAGGGGGGGGACTCGCTGCCGAATGGGCAGGTGGAGATATGGTCTGCCGCTCCATGTATCACTCTCCTGGCACTTGTGCAGGTTGGCAGGATGTCTTTGCGGTGGCAGCGACATCCTCCAACCTTGCTTGAAATGGCGTCAGACACTTTCTAAGATTTACTTCCGCAAGACGTGAAATCAACCAAAAAGTAACCCCTGGCGACAAAAAAGCCGGCCTTTCCGCCGGCGGTGAAAAAGTGACCTTGTCAGGCTTGAGAAGCGTCTGCTTCGTGGCCGTATAATTTGCGGTGCACCACGCTGAGCGCCCGCACCTGCTCTGCCGCATGGTACGACGACCGCACCAGCGGATTCGACTCCACCCATTTGAACCCAATCGAATAGCCATACTCGCGCAGTTCGGCAAACTCTTCCATCGTGTAATAGCGCGCGATGGGCATGTGCTTCTTGCTCGGCTGCAAATACTGACCGATGGTCAGGATATCCACGCCCCACGAGCGCTGGTCACGCATCACGGCTTTGACCTCGTCCATCGTCTCACCCAAGCCGACCATGATGCCCGATTTGGTCAACACCTCGGGGTCGAGTTTTTTGGCGTTCGAGAGAGTTGCCGCCGCCCACTCGTAGTTATCCTGCGGCTGGACGGTTTTGAACAGCCGCGGCACGGTCTCCACGTTGTGATTCAAAATTTCCGGGCGGGCGTCCATCACAATCTTCAGCGCCTCCAGCGAGCCTTTGAAATCGGGGATCAGCACTTCGATGGAACAGCCCGGCAGCAATTCGCGGATGCGGCGGATGACCATGGCAAAAATCGGCGCACCGCCGTCACGCCGCTCATCGCGGTTTACCGAGGTGATGACCGCGTGCTTCAAATTCATCGCTTTCACGGCTTGCGCCACCCGTTCGGCTTCGCCCCAATCGAGCAGGGCAGGTTTGCCGTGTTTCACATCGCAGAAGGCGCATGTACGCGTGCAAACGTCGCCGAGCATCAGGAAGGTCGCCGTGCCGCTGCCCCAGCATTCGCCCAGGTTGGGGCACATGGCTTCTTCGCACACGGTGTGCAGTTCCTTCTTGCGCATCAGGCTGTGAAGCCATTCATACGTCTCGCCGGAAGGGGCGCGCACTTTGATCCATTCCGGGCGGCGCAGGGGGCGCGCATCGGTTTCGGGGATGATTCGGTCTCTTGTTGGTGTAGCAGGCATAGGTTAAGTTTGATGCGTCCCGGTAAGTCGTTTACCGGGGACAATTTCCTTTCATTTTATCTTGCGGACTTTCAATCGTAAACCTTTCACCTCGACGACTTCCACTCTATCTCCCTTACGGATTTTATCCGACGCCTCCGCCTTTTCCGCGCTCCACAACTCCGACTGCAATTGAACCTGACCCGCCGCTTCCTGCCAGCCGACAACGGTTCCTGTTTTCCCGACATACGCCTCCGCCCCGGCGCTGACCGGCCGGCGCAGGGCGCGCAGCGCAAACATGAGAACTGTGAGGAACAGCAAGCCAATGGTGACGCCCGTACCAACCACCAGCGGCACCGAGACACGCTGGAAGGCCGGCGCACCGGGCGAGTTGAACAGCACCAGCGCGCCGACGATGAACGACGCCACGCCGGCGGCTGTGAGCGCGCCGTGTGTAGGCGCTTTGATATCGAGGATGAACAACACAAAGGCAGTGATGAGGAACAGAATGCCAAACCAGTTGACCGAAAGCAGCCCGATGCCGTAAAGCGAAATCAGAATGGCGGTGACGCCGATAAAACCAGCCACCCATCCGCCGGGGCTGGAAATTTCAATCAGAATGGCGGTGATGCCAACCGAAAGCAAGGTGAAGACGATGTTGGGGTCGGTGAGGAAGAGCAGGATTTGCTCGATGAGGCTCATCGGGAAGGTTTCAACCACAGCATGGGCGGTAGCCAGCGTGCGCGGACCGCTCTCCATTTGGACGGTGAAGCCATCCAGCGCTTCGAGCAGATCGTCCACATTGTCCACCACAAAGTCAATCAGATGGACTTCCAGCGCTTCGGCGGCGGTGACGGCTTTGGCTTTGTCCACCATTGCTTCGGCAAGGGCAAGCGCCTCTTCGCCGCGCGGCCGCACAACGTCGCGTATGGCGGCTTTGGTGAGTTCCTTGGCTTTCGCTTCGGCGGTGGAGGTAAGGTTTTCGCCGCTGCTCTCAATCGGGCTCGAAGCGCCGATGGAAGTCTCAGGCGCCATCGCCGAGGCATGACCCGCCATGGTGATCATCGCGCCGGCGCTGCCGGCAATCGCATTGCGCGGATAGACGTATACGACGACCGGCACCTCGCTGGCGCGCATTTCGGCGATGATTTCAAGCATGGTGTCGAGACTGCCGCCCGGCGTGTTGAGTTCGATGATCATCACCTCCGCATTGCGCTGTTCTGCGGCTTGAATACCGCGTTTGATGTATTCCAGCATGGGCGGCATGACGGGTCCCTCGGCGGTCAGCACCAGCGCAAGGGGTCTATCCCCCTGGGCAGCGGCGGGGTGAAAGGTCAAAGCCAGTGAAGCGAAAAGGACGAGCAGGAAGCCAAACGTTCGGCGCAGGATTTTCATTGAGAGATGGTTCTCCTGCTCTCCATTATAACGGCTGCGGGAACCTTCTTGTTATCCTCTCTCATTCCCTTCCTCCAACTCCACCACCTCCACCTCCCCCAGCGCCCGGCGGACATCCTCGCTTCTCATGATGATTGCCACATTGCGGACTCCCGATCCGATGGAGATTTCCTCCTCCCTCAACACAGACGCATCCATCAGGACCCGCACCCGATTCCTCACCCCAAACGGACTCACCGTCCCGATGCGGTAGCCGGTCACCTCCAGCACTTCTTCTTCGGTTGCCATCCGCACCCGCGAACGCTTCACCAGTTGACGTAGTTTCTTCCAATCCACTTGCGCCATCCCTGCCATCAATACCATGACGAACTCGCCAGCCCGCACCTGAAAGAGGATACTGCGCACGATTTGCGTTGGGCGTTGTCCCCGTTCGCGCGCCGCCTGCTCGAAACTGGTGACAGGCTGTGCGTGCCGAAAGACGCGGTGAGGAATCCCCAATTGGTCTAAAGCGATGCTGGCGGGAGGTTTATCCATTTACATTCCTCGCAAAGCGCAGGGATAAACAAATGGTTTTCTCTGTGCTCTCTATGACTCTGTGGTAAAGGTTGTAGAGTAAAATCAGCGCCATGTTCAAACTCAAATCACCTCTCTCCTTGTTCCTGCTTTCTGTAATTCTAATCGGTCTGCTGGCGCTGTTTGGCCCCGAAGAGCAAACGCTGGGCGCCAACGTGCGGGTGGTGTACCTGCATGGCGCGTGGGTGCTGGCGGCGGAACTGGCTTTCCTCGCGGCAGGGCTTGCCGGTTTGCTGGCGCTGTTCACAAAACAAGAGCCGCTTCACAAGTGGTCTGCCGCACTTGGGCGCACAGGCATCTTCTTCTGGGTGACCTACCTTCCGCTTTCGCTCTGGGCAATGCAAACCAATTGGAACGGGCTTTTCCTTGCCGAGCCGCGCTTCCGCCTGGCCCTGATCTTCGCCGTGACCGGCATACTGTTGCAGATCGGTCTCTGGCTCATCAACATAGACTGGGTCACCTCGCTGGCAAACGTGATTTTCATCGTTATCCTGCGCCTCGTTTTTGCTGGCGCCGAGAACGTCATGCACCCGCCTCCGTCGCCGATCTTCAACTCGGGGAATTTTGCCATCATCGGCTTCTTCCTCGTGCTGATTTTGCTTTCTTTGCTGGCAGCGTATTTTCTGACGCGGGCGTTTTTGAAGGTCAAAGAATAACCGGTATGCTCCGCCCAGCACGGTAAACCTCTTATGCGTCTGCGCTTTCAACTCCTCGTTTTCATGCTGCTGCGAACCGTGCTGAACACCATGCACAGGATGGTGTATCCCTTCCTTGCGGTTTTCGCGCGCGGTTTGGGCGTCGAAATCACGACGCTTTCCTACATCGTCACCGCCCGCTCGTTCTTTGGCATGTTTGCGCCTGTCTTTGGCTCCATTGCCGATCACCGCGGACGCAAATTTGGGATTCTACTCGGCATTCTGTCCTTTACTCTCGGCATGGGCGCTGTTGCGCTGCGCCCCAGTCTCTTCACTTTCAGCCTCGCCGTCCTGCTTGCCATTCTCGGCAAATACCTCTTCGATACCTCCATGCAAGCCTACTTCGGCGACCGCATCCCCTACGAACGGCGCGGCACGGCGCTGGCAGTGACGGAGGCAGCCTGGTCTATGGGGTTCATCGCGGGAGTGCCGCTGATGGGGTTTCTGATTGCAGGCTACGGGTGGGATGAACCGTTCCGCTGGCTGGCAGGATTGGGCGTGCTCATGTTCGCCGTCATCTGGCGGATGATGCCGCGAGAGGAGGCATCCCATCACACAGACCCGCATCAGACTCCGCCCAAGCCTGATGCGGCAAAAAATTTCCGCGCCGTGCTGACGAATATCCCCGCCCTGGCAGGGGTTTCCATTGCGCTATGGGCCAGCGCTGCCAATGAACTTGTCAACCTGATCTTTGGCGTGTGGCTGGAAGATTCGTTCGGGTTGAAGATTGCCGCGCTGGCGGGCGCCTCCGCCGTGATCGGACTCTCCGAACTGAGCGGCGAGGGATTGGTGGCATTCACCACCGACCGCCTCGGCAAGCCGCGCGCGCTCATGCTGGGGCTGAGCGGCAATGCGCTGGCTTCGCTGTTATTGCCTTTCGTTGGGCAGACACAGTTTGGCGCATTGATTGGGCTGTTCCTGTTCTACATCACGTTCGAATATGTGATGGTGAGCCACATTCCGTTGATGACCGAAGTCATGCCGCAGGCGCGCGCTACCCTGCTCTCCTTCAACCTGACCGGTCACTCACTGGGGCGTATGATTGGCGCTCTGCTGGCGGCGTTTGTGTATGAGCGCTTTGGGTTTTTGCCGGTGACGCTGCTGGCCGTTTTGTTCAACGGGTTTGCATTGTTGGCGCTCGGCGAATTGACCCAGCGCCTGACGTTGCTGCCGCGCCTGCTGGCGTGGTTTCGCCGCATGGAAGAAAGGCGGGCATGAACACGCTCATTTTGGCGCTCTATGGGGCAATGTTGGTTCTTTTTGGGCTAGCGTTATTGTGGGTGCTTGTGCCTGCGTTGTACGGGCTGCCCTCCAAGCCAACCGCACCGGAGCGTATCCGCAAGGCGCTGCGGCTGGTTGGCTTGAAGCCAGGCGAGACGCTGTATGACCTGGGCGCGGGCGACGGGCGCGTCCTCCTCATCGCCGCCAGAGAATTTGATGCGCAAGCCGTTGGGCTGGAGATTGGACCCGTACAGGCAGCCCTGGTGTGGTTGAGGATTCGGCTGGGCGGCTTGAGCGCACAGGCGGCCATCCGCTGGGGCAATTTCTATCATGCCAATCTGAGCCGCGCCGATGTGGTCTTCATCTATGCCACCCTGCAGGAGTTGATGAAACTGGCGCCGCATTTGCAGAAAACGATGCGGGCGGGGGCAAGGCTGGTGACGATTGCAGCAGATGTCCCGGCGTGGGAACCGTCGCTGTTCGACGAGCAGAATCTGATTTTTGTGTATGAAATGCCGCCCCGTGAAGGCAGTCTGACGACATATCTTATCAAGCAAGCGAATTAACTTTCCTCCGAGAGGGGGTTGAAACCGCGTCCCAGCACTTCCTGAGCAGGCGAAACGATGACGAATGCCTGCGGGTCTTCTTTCGCCACTGCCGCCTTGAGATTGTGCACTTCGGTAATCGTCAATGCACACATCAAAATGGAGCGCTCGGCGCCGGTGTACATGCCTTTGCCCGAAATGGCGGTGACGCCGCGCCCCAGGTTCGTGAGGATGCGCTGGGAAACAGTTTCGGCTTTGTTGGTGATAATGAGCGCCAGCAGTTGTTTGCGGTGGTGGCGCGGCGCCAGCCGGGCGCGCCAGCCTTTGGGCTTTTCGGCGCCAGCCACAGGGATGGAAACAGTTTCCTCTCCAAAGCGCGGCAGCACTTCGCCGGTGGCTTTGGTCATGCCAATCGTGCCAACGGCAACCAGCATGAGAAAGCCATAGTAGATGGCGCCAAGCGTGAGCATCAGGTGACCAGGAATGGGACCTACGCTGCCGCGCTCAATGAATTCTGCAAGGCTGGCGGCCGGCTGGGGGAAAAGGTAACTTTTTGCCAGCCAGGAAGCCCCCAGAATACCGTAAATCCACAAGTAGTTGCGCCGCAAACGCCTGCCAAATGCCTCCCACATGGAGATGGGAAATTTGGGCATCAGCAGGTTTTCCGCCAGGCTTTCCGCCCATTCTGGCGAGGGATGGAAGGGCGGCACAAGCATTGCTGCATAGAAATCCGTTTCCATCAGGCGCACGCGGTAACTCCATAGTTCATAATAGCGGTATCGCCTTGCCTCCATAAAGAGAAACCAGGTGATCAACAGGGTATTAAGGATGATAACGCCATGATGAACCGTGGGCTGGCTGAAGGCAATGGACAGCGCTGCCCCTGTGGAAACCACCGCCCAGTTGGTGGTGGTATCCAGCCGCTGACGCCAGACATTGGCGCGTTGGATTTCGGCGCGGAAGAAATGTACCATCGCGGTGACGAATTCACTGGCTTTGAGTTGGTATCCGCGATACGTCCAGACTGGTTCTTCGGGTTGCGGCTTGGCAGATGCAGGACGTTTGGGGGAAGATTTTTTTTCTGTAGTCATTCTTGGGTTTATCCTATCGGTTTGATGAGCGGCAAAATGATCATCAGCACCATGACAAGCAGGATCGTCAGCGGAACACCCACGCGGGCATAATCGCGGAAGGTGTAACCGCCCGCGCCCATCACCATGACATTCACAGAATGACCCAGCGGCGACATGAACGCCATCGAAGATGCGACCGCTACTGCCAGCGCAACGCTGCGCGGTTCCATACCGACCTGTTGGGCGGTGGCAATTGCAATTGGGGCAATCACCGTCGCTGCCGCCGCGCCGTTGACAATTTGCGTCAGCGCAACGGTGAGCAGCACAAACCCTGCCAGCAGCGCCCAATGCCCCGAATGCTCGAACATCCTGACAATACTCTCCGCAAACATGACCGCCGCCCCCGTCTTATTTAATGCTACACCCACCGGCAGCATGCCTGCCACGAGAAACAAACTGCGCCAGTCAATGGCACGGTATGCCTGATCCATGCTCATGGCGCCCATCAGCACCATCACCACTGCGCCGCTCAGCATAATTTCCGCGATCAAATCCGGGAAGACCACCGCCAGCGCCAGCGTCAAAAGCATGACCGAGGCTGTAGCCCACCCGCGCAAGGTCATACGTCCCGAAGAGGCGGATTCAGCCAGCAAAATCAGCCCTGGTTCCGTCTGCAATAACTTGAGGCTGTTTTCCGTTCCCTGCAAGAGAAGCCCGTCGCCAAACTCCAGCGGCAAATCTGCCAAACGGGTGCGGATGGAACGTCCGCGCCGCCAGATGGCCAGCACCTTCGCGCCGAATTTCTGCTCAAAGCGGATTTCACGCAGCGTTTGCGAAGCCAGGTGAGAACGCGGCGAAACGGCGGCTTCGATCAACCGCACATCAGGCATGGAAAGATAATCCTGTTCCCATTCACCCTTCGGCAGAATCGTCAGCAAATCCTTTAGCGCTTCGGGCAGGCTGTCTTCGGGGCGTGCCACAATCAACAGCACATCTCCGCCCTTCAGCACGGTCTGTGCTTCGATGGGCAGGGTGGCGCGTCCGCGCTGGACGGCGATGACATTGAGATGATGTTTTTCGCGCAGCCCGCTCTTTGCCAGTGTGACGCCATCCAAAGCGCCGCCGCGGCATACCATTGCCCGCGTCAACCGCTCCGACAATTGATATGTGTGCAACAAATCAGCCGATTCGGGGCTGTTTTCGTGCCGTTCGGCAGGAGATTGTGCCGGCAATAACTTTCGCCCCCAAAACACCATGTACAACATGCCTGCAAGCGTCAACGGGATGCCAATGGGCGCAAACTCGGTGAGCCCAAATCCTGGCAGGTTCGCATCGCGCAGCAAGCCGCTGACCACGATATTGGTTGTTGTCAGCAGTGTTGCCATTCCGCCGAGGATCGTCCCGAATGCCAGCGGCATCAACAATCTTGAAGAAGAGACCCGCGAGCGCCGCGCCAACCCCGAAATGGACGGAAAGAGCAATGACGCTGCAGCGATATTATTCATGACCAACGATAACGTCCCTGCCGCCGCCATCACGCCAAAGATCAAGCGCCGCTCTCCTGCGCCGAACAGCCTGATGATGGACACTCCAATCCGCTCGGTCAGCCCGGAGCGGCGCAGGCCCTCCGCCAGCACAAATGCCGCCATCATAATTATCACTGCCGAACGGCTAAATCCGGAAAAGGCTTCCTGCGGCGTCAAAATTCCGCTTAACCCCAGCGCCAGCATCAACATCAACGCAACAATATCCGCCCGTAGAACGTTCCCGAGGAGCAACAACGCGGCAACGCCGAGGAACAACAGTGTAAGACTCAATTGTGACATTAGCAAATGATTTCGCTTTTCCTTATTTGGATCTGTAGTTTCGCCTTTTTATGTCTTATACGAAATATGGTGCTTTTAATCCTTCACGAGAGAGCGTATTTGGCGTTCTCTAACGCCGAATTTGCGCAAGAGAGCGCAAAGTATGCAGGGTTTTCGTGATTCACGAAAATTGGCGAAAGTACAGTTTGGATGAAAACCTGTTCTTTGACATACTCCAGACGGCGCTTCGGGACTCACCCGAGGCTGACTCTGTTTCGATCATCATTGTCTGCACTTCAACACCGCGCGGGGATGACCCCCCGCGCTATCCGTGCGAAGCCCGCTAATGAAGTTTTACAAATTAATTCCGTAACCGCGCACAGTCGGCGTTCTCTTACGCCGACGGGCGCGTAAGAGAACGCGCCCTACGCAAACATTACGGAAATATTTTCTTAAAGATCATAAGCGGACTCGCCCTCACCCTAGCCCTCTCCCAAAGGGAGAGGGGACTCACTTCGGCAACTTATACGCCTCTTTCGTCGGTTTGAGAGGGCGGCTGAGCCAGTATGGACGGCGTGTGCCGTCGGGGCTGAATTTGTCGGCGGGGCGGGTCATCGCCAGCCATTGACGATACACCTGCATGGATTTGTTGGTGTCTACGAACAGGTCGCCTGCTTTTTCGCCTGGCTCCGCTTTGCTGACTTTGTACACCTTTTGCAGCCAGCAGTGGACTCCGCTAATCGGGTCGGGGTGGACGGCGTGGGCGAGGTTTTGGTTTACGCCCACGTTGCTCCACCAGATGCGGCTGGTATCGGGGTCGGAGGATTGCCATGCCTGCGCGCCGTGAATGACGCGCATGAGGAAGCCGCCTTTGCCGTTGTCGTGCAGTTCCACGAGGTTGGACGAACCTTTACTCACGCCTTTATCTTCGTTCAAGCGCCAGCGTCCCAGGTGGTGGCTGATGGCGATGATGCCAGGCTTGATTCCTTCGGTGACCCACACGCTGTCCACGAAATAGCCGATTTCCGTTTCCACTTTGGCGAGGTCACCTGTTTCGAGACCGAGGCGGCGCGCGTCTTCGGGGTTCATCCAGATGGGATTCTTGTGCGAGATTTCATACAGCCATTTGGCGTTTGCGCTGCGGGTGTGAATCAGAGTCGGCAGGCGGAAGTTGGGCAGCAGAATCATCTCGCCTTTGGCGCGGTCAATGTTTTCGGGGTGGACGTGACTCTTCACTGCCCAGGGGATGACGTACTCTTTTTCGCGCCAGCCCCAATCGTGGAGAGTCTGGCTGAAGAATTCGAGTTTTTTGCTTGGAGTGTCGAAGCCTGCCTTCGGCTGCCCGTCCACCATGAGACCGACGATTGCGCCAGAAGAGTCTAAGGCGTGGTCATGCTCATCGGAGGCGAATCCAGCCTGAGGTCCAGATTGAAGCGTTTTGTCGAAGGGAGAATAATTTTCCTTCTTCACTTCAAAGACTCCGTATTTGCGCATGTATTCCAGCGGAGTTAGTCCTTCTTTTGCGGCGGCTTCGGGCAGACCAGGCACGGAGTTCTCGAAAATCCATTGATAGTATTCGTCCACTGTGATGATCTCGCCAGGGCGATAGGGCGACTCGAACCACTGACGAACCCCAAGCGAACCATCGGGATCCATCTTCGCGGAGAGTTGAATCCAGAACTCGTTCTCTTCCCACACTTCGCCAGGGTTGGCTTGATAGGTGAAGTCAACTTTCATGCCCGCGCGTTCCATTGCAACGCGGCGCACGGGCTGGCGGAAGGCAATCCACTGCCCGGCGTGCGTCTCCTGACTCATCAGGTCGTGACGCTCGGGTCCGTGACCCATCGGCAGGACGTAATCGGCAAACCACGCGGTTTCGTTCCAGGTGGGCGTGAGGGCGACGTAACATTTGATTTTGGAGTTTTCGTCTTTGAGGGCTTTGAGCCACATGAAGCCGTCGGGGTTGACCCACATCGGGTTGTAAACGCGCGTGAAATACACGTCAATTTCGCCGCGACCTTCTTCGAGCATGTGCGGCAAAAGGATGGACATCTCGTAATGCGCGAGCGGATACTCGATGGGGTAGTGCAGTTCGTTCCATGTTTCGGGCGCGGGCGCACCTTTGAACGGTTTGGGAACAAACTTGTTCCAGTTGGTCATGGAGGTACCGCCCTTGTTGCCAACGCTGCCCGTGAGCACATTGAGGAAGAACAGACAGCGCGAGACCTGCCATCCGCCGAGGTTGCCCACACTAGCGCTGCGCCAGACGTGCGTGGCGAGTTTGCCTTCGCAGTTTGCAACCAGTCGCGCGGTTTCTTGAATGCGCTCGATGGGCGCTTCGGATTCCTGTGCGGCGCGCTCGAAGGTGTATTCGGCGTAGAGGTCTTTGAGGAGACGATCAAAGAGGTCAAAAGTCAAAAGTCGAAGGTCGGATGCGGCGCTTCGAATCTCCGCCGCTAACTGGTCGCTGTTTACTGATAGTTTCCCATCAGCGACGGCTTTGAGAGTCTCCTTCCAATTGACCCATTTGCGCATGAAGTCTTTGTTGTACAAATTATTTTGAATCAGGTGATTCGCAATCGCAAGAAGAATTGTATTTTCACTGCCAGGGTAGGTGGGCAGCCAAACATCGCTCATGGACGCGGTGTTCGAGAGGCGCGGGTCGAAGGTGATAAGTTTTGCGCCGTCGGTTTTCGCTTCGATGATGCGCTGGGCGTGCGGGTTGAAGTAATGTCCCGTTTCGAGGTGACTGGAAATCAGCAGGATGACCCGCGCGTTGGCGTAGTCGGGGCTGGGGCGGTCTTGTCCAATCCAGAAGTTGTAACCCGCACGGGAGGACGAGGAACAGATGTTGGTGTGGCTGTTGTGACCGTCCATGCCCCAGGTCTGCACGACGCGGTTGGTGTATCCGTCTTCACCAGGACGACCAACGTGATAGACGATTCCATTCGGATGGCGTTTCTTGCTCTCGCGCATTTTCTCCGCGATCTCGGTCAACGCCTGCTCCCAGGAGATGCGCTCCCATTTGCCTTCGCCGCGCTTGCCAACGCGCTTGAGCGGATACAAGATTCTTTCGGGGTCATAGACCTGATTGTGAGTCGCGGGTCCCTTGGCGCAGTTTCGTCCGCGCGAGCCAGGGTGGACGGGGTTGCCTTCGAACTTGCGAATCTCGTAGGTGTCTTTGTCCACGTAGGCGAGCAGTCCGCACGCGGATTCGCAGTTGAAGCAGACAGTCGGCACGAGCGTATATCTCCGCGCGACTTTGCGGGGCCACTCCTTGCCGTCCCATTCGACCCAGTCGTCCCAGACTTCGGGAGGCGGATACTGGCTGATGCGCCCATCGGGGTGGACGACTTCGGTCAGTTTGACGGGCTTGCGGTCGGAGGTGGCGAATTGCGGGACGGCGGTGCCTGCGGAGGTTTTGGGAGGGGTGAGGGTCATAGGGTTCTCGTGTTTCGTGTTGCGCGTTTCGTAATTGGTAATTGGTGATTGGTAATTGGTTGATGATGGTGAAACCGCAACGATGAATGGATTAGGTTTATTTTGAACAAGACTCGATGCACTTTGAGATGATTTTCTTGAACTCATCGAGCGTGATGTTTTGGTTCATGTAACTATCGCGCAGGGGGTACTTGTACCATTTGAGCGAAAAGCCAGTCGGTTTGTAGTGGAAGTTCGGTTTGACG
>JBBITE010000012.1:50911-58445 GCA_037440905.1 Anaerolineae bacterium
CTTGTACCATTTGAGCGAAAAGCCAGTCGGTTTGTAGTGGAAGTTCGGTTTGACGATGGGACAGTTTTCTTCGTGGTCGTTTTCTTCCTGCCATTGCGAATCCTTCTTATCGAATCCACAGGTGCAGTCTCCCCAGTAATATGGGAAGACCGAGAAAACGTCATTCTTGAAATCCATGCCGTACACGCGCCAGGAATCGCTATCATCAGGCGCGATGACATCGAAGAGGCGGAACAACTCTTCTTCAAATCCTTCTTCGCGCTCGATGGGAAATTCTCCGCGCGAGATGCCGAAGAATGCGTTTCCTAATTCCATACAACTCCTCTTTCGTAATCGCTCATTCACCTGCTGGGATTCGGCGGGGATGAATCCCCTCCTCAGTACATGGAAGTCGATTGAAACCGACTCGGCGCGCGCCAGCCCGCAGGGCTTCCATAAACTGAGCAGGGATTTCAATCCCGCTCAATTCTGACCATCACGCGCCGCCTTCTTCATTTTCATCTTCATCAATCCTTTCGTAGATATCAATCACTTTTCCGTTTCTATGGTGTTCCTTTTGTCTTGCCGCATATTCCTTGACTGTCTCCAACGAACGCTCGCCGATGCTCAACGCACCGTAACCCTCCTGCCATTTGAATTGCCCATCACTGCCTGGCATGTGGTTGATCGAGAAAGAACTCGCGCCTTTGAGATGACGAACACAGTCGGCAACGGCGAGTTTCGGCGGAATGGATGCGACCACATGAGCATGATCTTCCACGTTGCCTGCCGCGTGGATTTTCACACCCAACTCTTTGGCTTTGTTGTACAACACACCGTAAAACATCTTCTCACGCTCTCCAGTTAGGGTTGGCTCGCGTTGGAAAGTTGCCCAGATGAGGTGATAATGAAGTCGCCAGTATGTCATGCTATTTTCCTTTCGATTATTCGATGTCGAGCGGCAATTCGATGGCGTAAGAATTTCCGTTCCATCGGCGTTCGCGGCGCAACGGGATTCGGCAGGGGATGAATCCCCACCTCAGTACATGAAAGTCGGTTGAAACCGACTCGTCGCGCCAGTAGCCCGAAGGGCTTCCACGAACTGAGCAGGTGACTTTAGCCCCGCTCGTTCACGAATTCGGAATATACTGCGGCGCCATGATGAAGGCGTATTCATAGAAGAACAAGCCGACCAGAACAGCAATCACAGCCACAGGCAATGCGGGCGCGAAGGCGAGCATCAGCGCGAGCGGAATGACGTGCCCAAGTGCGATGCCGCCCCACCAGTAATGGTTGCGGAATTTGCCGTGGGTCATCTCGCGTGAAGCGAGCATGGCAGTGTCTGTTGGGAAGGAGTTGAGTTTGCCCGCGAAGGTGAGGAGCAAGTTGATGGCGATGCTGGCAGGGAACAGAATTGTGAGTAAAGCGGTCAGGTCGGCGGGGAAATTCACGAAAAGATTCAGCACAAAGAACACGCCGCTTGCCACCATTGCAGATTGCGAAAGCAATTGGAACGGGAGCAGGTTGCTCTGCCACATGTCCCGCCCTTCGGCTTGACCCAGCAGGAAGGCGGTGTAGATGACGACACCCAATGCGAATGGGAAAGTGACCCAAGCAGCAACAGGTCGAATACTTGCGATGAATTCAGCGGGTAACCAGCCGAGATATGCTGCGCCTTCGAACAGCCACCAAAGCCCAGCCACAGCGGTGAATGTGACCATGATGTACGCGCCGCGCGCCACCCAGGATTTCCACTGCGGGCGGAGGAGAATGTTCAAGAAGCGTTTGGGCTGCGACAGATCCTTGATGAGCAGGACGGTTGTGATGAGCATGAAGACCATCGCGGTGAAGCCTGCGGCGAGGAAGGTTGCGGAGTCGAATGCAAACATGTTGAACATCGAGCCAAGACTCAGCAACATGAAAATTCCACCTGCAATGCTTTTCGTGACAAGATATGCAGGCAATTCCCAATGCCAGTTGATTTTGTGCTGCGCGGTGTAGGCGGTCTGCACCATGTGTTCGGCGACACGTCCGCCAAATTGAATGGGACCGTTGAGCGGGCGTCCCTGCTCGCGCGGGGTGCGGATGGGCGTGCCGCTCGGCGTCGTCGTTAGAGAACGACGATTACGCACGCCATCCCCTGCGTAGCCGACGTTCTCTAACGTCGGCTGGAGAACAGGCAGCGCATACGCAGAAACATTTTGCTCGGTGACTTTATCCGCCCACAGGTACGAGTCATGCGCGGGCGCGGCGGAGGGATGCAGCGACCAGTCATTGCCGTTGATGTAGAACAGTTTAGGACCCGTCCCCTGCTCAGGCTTGCGAACGGTCACTTGCGCAGTGGACAACTTTCGGCTTATTTCCGAAGCGGGGTCGTTCAAATCCCCAGCGATGATGGCATGTTCGGGGCAGACCACCACACAGGCGGGTTCGAGTCCCACATCCAAACGATGCGCGCAAAAATGACATTTCGCCGCGGTGTTGGTTTCGGGGTCAAGATAAATCGAATCGTAGGGGCAGGCTTGCATACAGGATTTGCAGCCGATGCAAACGCTTGGGTCGAACTCGACGATGCCGTCATCGCGCTGATACATCGCCGTCACGGGGCAGATGCGCACGCAAGGCGGGTTGGCGCAGTGGTTGCAGCGCGTGACCTGAAAGCGGCGGCGCACATCGGGAAACGAACCCGTTTCAACGTACTTGACCCACGTGCGATACACGCCCAGCGGCACTTGGTTCTCAGACTTGCACGCGGTCGAGCAGGCGTGACAGCCGATGCACTTGGATTGGTCAATAAGAAAGCCGTAGTTTTTTGTCATTAAGTGAAAAACCTTTTGGTGGTCGAGTAGGCGGCGGGTCTCGATACGCGCTTCGCGCTACTCGACCATCGCCGCCGTATCGAGACCACCGTTATGCGGCTTGCGGAGGGGTGACCGCGTTCATGATGGCGGTTGTGAAATCGGAAGGCGTAACGCCAGGCGATTGGATGTTGAGACGGTAATATGCTTCTTCGATTTTCGATTTGAGCGTTTCGGGCGTGGCGGCGACTCCGCGCAGGGATTGTTCGAGCGCGCCGACGGCAAAGACGGGCAGCAGGGTGAAATCGCCAGAGATGGTGACATCGTCAATGCGACCTTCGCGCAGGCGGGCGATGACTCGAATCAAACCGCCCTGAGCCTTGAATGCCGCTTCGACGAGGTGAACGTCCTGATGAATTTTCACGCCCTGCTGTTTGAGTTGACCCTTCTGATACAGCCACTCATCGGAGACGAAGCGCGCGTCAATCTCCTGCGCCATGGCTTCTTCTTCGGCGGTCCATTCGCCTTCGTAAATTTCCGCGCCGAGCGCTTCGGAGACTTTCTTCAGGTACAGGTCTTTGACCATCGCGCGGTCGGGCGTGGAGCCGAGTTGTTCGGTCATGGTGGTCATGTAGGCTTCGAGCGATTCAAAAATCTTGTCGCGCATTTTCTCGGAGGGGACTTTCAATACCTGCGACATGGTCTTCTTATCGAAGGTGTACATCAGGCTGCCGACGAGAATTTCCGCAATGCCCATCTGCGCCGCGCCTGTGCCGCCGATTTTCTTTCCGTTGACGTGGATGTCGTTGATGGGGCGGTAGTTGGCGTTGATGCCCAGTTCCTTGTAGGTTTGCACGATGGGGTCAATGTAAAGTGCGAAACGTTCTTCAAGCGAGGCAGGCAAATCCTCTTTGTGGAAAATCCATTGCGTGAAGAGTTGACCATTATCCAAATACACCGCGCCGCCGCCGACCTCACGGCGATAGACGGGGAGTCCGTGCGCGGCGCAATACTCCAGGTCAACTTCCTTTTGCAAATCTTGATGGTAGCCAATGCTCACATACGGCGCATTCGGCGAGACCAGAATGATGGTGTTCGGCGTATCCTGTTTCATCGCATATCCAACCGCGTGATAAACGGTCTGCGAACGGAGGGGGGACACGCCTTCCATGTAGAGCAAGCGGATTTTTTTGGACATTGGGGAGTCTCCTCTAAGTTGGTTTTCGTCATTGCGAGCCGCGCTCTTGTTCTTCGCGGCGAAGCAATCTCCAAATATGCTAGGAGATTGCTTCGGGCGGAAGATCACCGCCCTCGCAATGACGGGTTCGGTCTAATCAATACATCTCAAACAATTGACTTTCAATTCCTTGATTCTTTCCTTGTACTTCTCCGCCGCCGCTTCGCCCGTGACGAGATGGCTGGATTCCGCTTCGAGATTCGTTGGTCTCACCCTGACGAGCCAACCCGCGCCGTAGGGGTCTTTGTTGGCGAGCAGGATGTTTTCGGCGAAGCCTTTCTCATTCGTTTCCACGATTTCACACGAGAACGGCGCGGGGAACGGTCCGACCCACTTAGCGGACTCAATTGTCACCAGCGCCTTGCCTTGCGCCACCTTCTTGCCGACTTCCCGAAAACTGAGCGCGGCAATCTTCCCGCAGCGGGTTTGGGCAACGTCGGTCATGCCGAGCGTGGCGATCTTGCCATCGAAGCGAATCCATACATCGCGCTCGACGTCGTAATATAAATCTTCGGGGATGTCGCAGGCGTAGTAAATCATGGGTAAGTGGTAATTGGAGATTGGTAATTACCACTTACCCAATTACCAATCTCCAATCTCGAATCTCGAATCTTTGTATTACTTTCGTTTACTTTGCACCGCTACAGTATAGATTTTGGCGTTCAAGATTATGAAACGCCACAGTTGGTAAAGTTTGAAGTTCATCCAGAACTTTTCGGCTTTGGAAAATTCCTGTTGCATGTCAGTCTCCTTGTTTGACGAAATACATTTTCTTCCGTTGTTAGTATTACAGCGCAAAGTCCGACGCTAGAGAGTGTCTTTTACGCTTCAGCGTAGGCGGACGTTCTCTAACGCCGCCAGGCGCGCTAGAGAGCGCGCCCTACGCGCCATAGAAAGAACAAAAAGGACTTTTAAAACACTCTCTTAGGTTATTCAGGAATCAGCGTCCAGCCTGGGCGGGCTTTGAACTTCCACATGAAGGTATGGTGAAGCATAAATTTCATCCATGCGCCGCTGAGACCCATTTCGAGGTGCGAGATGAACAGGTCGCGCCCGTATTCGTTTTGGAATTTTTTGCGATCGGGCACGACGGGACGCATGACGATGGTGACGGCGCTGCCATCCCAGAGTGAATCGCCCATGCTGGCAACGCAGGCGGCGACCATTTCGGTCATGCGTTCGCTGTGAGAAGGCTCGCGCCCATTGACGGCATCTATCACATTGGAGGCAACCACCCGTCCGATCATGCCGCTGACCATCCCCGTGCGTGGCGGCGCAGGCGCGATGACAAGATTGTTTTTATTGGTAAAGGGCTTGGAGATTGGTCCTGGAGGCGCAAAGGCGATACCTGCTGCATAAAGGTTTGGATAAAGCGGGTTGTTGTATTTGGCAGGCCAGGCTTCAGGGGTGTTGGCAAGTTCGGAGTAGGGCAAACCGTATTTGCCATCCACGAGCACAAACCCTGCTGGGTTGCAAACTTTGCTTGTGATGTCTTCGCCGTCTTTGCCGATGTACTTGAAAGGCTGTCCTTTGAATTGCGGAATGAGCATGGCAAAATCAAATTCGGTCACGCCTTCTTCACCCTCATAGTTTTGCCAGTGGATTTTGCCGTCTTCCACTTTGGTCACGCCTGTTTGAATTTGATAGCGAATGCCATGGTCGTTGAAAACGGATTTGATGAACTCCTCACTGCGCAGGATGTGACCGTTGCGCTTGATCTGGACGCCGTTGACGCCGAAATCGCCCAGCGCAGGTTCGTTGGACAGCCAGAGGATGTCGGCTTTGTCGCGCAGCCCGCGTTTGACCAGGTCTTTGTGAACATTGACGATGTATTCAAACGCCGCGCCCTGGCAAGTTGCCATGGGGTGCCCCGTACCGATGACAATTTTCACCCTCTCGCCCTTCTTCATCCGTTCGCACAACGCAAGGTACGCATCGCGCGTCTTGATGGCATGAGGATAGGAGCAAATCGAATGGGTGAAGCCATTTTCAGGTCCGAGTCCTGGCGTGCCTGCAAAATTCAACAAAGGACCTGGTGCCACCACTAGATAGTCATAATCGAGTCTCACCTGCTGCCCTGTTGCGACATCATCTGCCAGCACATATTGATCGCCTGCGTCGGGGTGAATCTCCCTTACCGCTGCATGAACAAAACGTATGTTCTTGCGATCATAGACGGGTTTGAGCTTGAAAATGGTCTTTTCAGGCTTCATGTGACCAACGCCTACCCACACCCATGACGGCAGGTAACTGAACACATCACGGTTGCTGACAACCGTCACTTCATGTTTCCTGCCGATCTTGCTGCCCAGGTATAACGCGGCGGTGTGCCCCGCGAAACCTGCTCCGATGATGAGAATTTTTGCCATTTTTACTCTCCTTTTGAAGTGATTAAGATTGATATTTATAGGACTTACGCAAAACTACCCAGATATGCTATTTTCAGACTTACTCAAACACCATATTTGGTGATTTTGCGCTCATTTTGCGTAAGTCCTGATTTACCAGTTTCCGTCATTCAAAATTGAGATTCTGCTCTTCCATAAACTTCCGATACGCCTCTACTGCCGCTTCGCCCGTGACGAGGGAAGCGGATTCGCCCGCCCAATCCGTAGGCTTCAATTTGACGAACCAGCCTTCCCCATACGGGTCTTCGTTGATGGTGGAGGGTTTCGCCTTGACCGCTTCGTTGACCTCCACAATTTCACCCGTGATGGGCGATGTGACGGGTCCCACCCATTTGCCGCTTTCGAGCGTCCCTGCGGACTTGCCCTTTTGCACCGTGCGCCCCGCCTCCTTCGGCGTGACGTTGACGATGCCCTTCGCCAGATTCTGCGCCACATCGGTGATTCCGATTTTCACCGTGCCATCGTCCATGGGCAATGCCCAGGCGTGTTTCTCCACCCAGTAGTAGAGATTTTCAGGAATGTTACATCCGCGAACTGTTGCCATTTTATTCTCCTTTGATTTCATCGTTGGTCGAGTAGGGACGGTGTTCTTTCGTCCTGTATCGAGACCAACGCTTACATGGAAACGAAATGTTTCTTGAAACTGGTGGTCTCGATACGACCTTCGCAACGAACGCTCAGGTCTACTCGACCACCGAGCCTAAACCATGTTCACCTTGCAGGTGATACAGAAGCAGATCGAAAACAACCAGCCGAATCTCATGTTCATATTCTGACACAAAATTCGGGTCGCGGCGCGCTTTCTTCGTGACCTGTTCATAACTCGCGCCGCAGACAGGACAGGTGATCACATAAAACGTGTGCTTCGTAAATTCATCCACGCGCACACCCAGCGTATCACCATGATTCTCCGCCAGATGGCTGTGGACCTCGGAACGCTTACCGCTAAAGTCGCAATAGGGACATTTGAACATGGTCGATATTCGTTATTCGAGTATTCGATGTTCGACTATCGAATATCGCTTCTCTCTTAAGCCGCAACGGGTTCTGCCGCTTTGGGCTCTTCCACGCCGACGGCTTCCGCCACCAACTGAATGATGTCGCGGACTTCG
>JBBITE010000012.1:58545-61677 GCA_037440905.1 Anaerolineae bacterium
GGGCTCTTCCACGCCGACGGCTTCCGCCACCAACTGAATGATGTCGCGGACTTCGATCTTGCCTTCGTTGCCTGTGGTCTTGACCGCGTCGGAATACATGATCATGTCTTTGGGGCAGGTGACGATGAAGAGTTGCTTCTTCTCGTTTGGATGTCTCTCGAAGGTGGTCAACGCTTCTTTGATGCGGTTCTCGGCAGGACGTTCGCCAGGCGCAACCTTGCCCATCCAAATCTGACCGCCGCCTGCGCCGCAGCAGAACGAGTTTTCGCAGTTGCGCGGCATTTCGTGGAATTCCACGCCGAGCAGTTCGAGCAATTTGCGCGGAGCGGTGAAGCCGCCGTTGTAGCGTCCGAGATAGCACGGGTCGTGGAAGGTGACTTTGTAATGCGAGAGTTTGTTCTTGATGGTGAGTTTGCCTTCTTCGATCAACTTGAGCAATGTCACGGTGTAATGCTTGACTTCAAACTTCCCGCCAAATTGCGGATACTCGTTTTTGAGGGTGTTGAACGAATGCGGGTCGGTGGTGACGATTTGCTTGAATTGCGCTTTGCCAAACGCCGCCATGTTCTGCTCGACGAGTTGCTCGAACAGACCTTCTTCCCCCACGCGGCGCACGTCGTTGCCTGCATTGGATTCGTTCTGGTAGAGGATGCCGAAGTCCAAGCCTGCCTGATGGAAGAGGCGCGCGACCATCTTCGTATTTGGGATGACGCGCTCATCGAACGAAGCGGTATCGCCAACGAACCACAGATATTCCACAGGCTCTTCGGTCGCGTTCTTGACGGGGAACTCCATCTCCTTTGCCCAGCGTCCGCGCAGACGTTTGCCTTTGCTCATCCAGTTGCCGTTGGTGGCGAGCGATTGCAGCGCGTTCTGTACGCCGCTGTCAATTTCGTAACCGTCAATCAACATGCGGCGGCGGATGTCCACGATATCCGCCATCGGTTCGTTGCCGACAGGACACACGCGGACACAGGCGTAACACGTTGTGCAAGACCAAACCGCCTCAGGGGAGATAACGCTCTCCGTAAGCGGAACCAGCAATCGGTCGGGGTGAGAACCGAAGGTCGCTTCCTTGAGGAGATAACGCTTGTTCACCTCCAATGCCGAAGGGGAGAGCGGACGTCCATAGAAATTTGCAGGGCAGACATCCTGACAGCGGTTGCATTGCACGCAGGCGTAGGCGTCCATGATGCGCGTCCAGGCGAGATCGGTGATGACCTTCGCGCCAGGGTCGAACTTTTGCCCTTCGATAACCTTGAGCGGAATGGCAGGATCGAGTTGACCGCGCGGATTTTGTTTGGCGAGACCCAGATTGATGGGCGCCATGAAAAAGTGCGTGTGCTTGCTGCGCGAGAGATACGGGATGATGAACATCACCCAGCCGAGACTGATCCACCAAGACACATGTACGCCCGTTTGCGACGCGCCGAAGATGGAATTGAGAAAACTAGCGATGGGCATGAACGGGTCGGCGTCTTCGGTGAGGCGGTAGGCTTGACTCATCAAGTGCGCGCTGACGTGCATGATGACGAACACGCCGACGATGAGCGAATCGCGCGCCTGCCCGCCCGCCTTGACTTTGGGATGCAGCAGCACGTTTTCGCGGAAGGTGAGCGCCTTGTCTTTGACGATGAAGCGGCGCACAAGAAAGACCGTGATGGCGATGAGCAGAAAACCGCTCATCACGTCGGAGATGAGGTTGTAGGCGTTGATGAGTCCCGTGGGCGCGTTGGGCAAATGTTTGCCGCCGTAGACCAAATCAAAACCTGAGATGAGTCCCTCCAACACATCCACAAGGTTGACCGCCGCATAGGTGATAAGACCGAAGAACAACCCCATGTGAATCGCGCTCAGGGCTTTGCGCGCTTTGAAAATGGTCTGCTGAAACAGAACCGTTTTCGCCGCTTTGACCAAACTCGCAGGGATGTTCTTCAACTCAGGCGCGGGGCGTCCCTTGCGAATCGAGTCGATGATGGTTTTGAATCCGTGAATCGTAAACCCCGCCGAAATCAGCGCCAGCGCAAGGAAGATGATTTTTTCGACTGATGTGAGCAACGTGCCCTCCAGAAAGGTATCCGCTGGTCGAGTAGCGAGCGTTTGTTGCGAGCGTATCGAGACCAGCACGTTTTAAGAAAATTTTGTTTGCTGGTTACTTGTGGTCTCGATACGTCCCGCGAAAATCACGCGGGACTACTCGACCACCGATATTTACAGCAACTCCAACATCGCCTCAGCCACTTCAAACAGATCCGCCGTTGCGCCGTAATGCGCCACGTTGAAGATCGGCGCCTTCTTATCGGTGTTGATGGCAATAATCAACTCGGCGCCCTTCATGCCCTCGAGATGTTCAGGCGCGCCAGAGATACCCAGCATGAGATACAACTTCGGCTTGACCTTCAACCCCGACTTGCCCACCTGCCTTGTGCGCGGCAGCCAGCCCGCATCCACCACTGGACGCGAAGCGGAAACCACCGCCCCCAGTTTTGCCGCCAACTCTTCGGCGAGTTCGATGTTCTCCTTGCCGCCGATGCCGCGTCCCACCGAAACCAGTTTGGTCTGCGCGGTGATGTCCACATCGCCCGCTGCAGGCTTGAGCGCTTCCACGAACGTCATCTTCAAAGCGCTCAGGTCAACGGGTGAAGCGATCTTTGTCGCCGCTGTCGAGCCTTGTCCTGCCTCTGCAGGGAACGAACCCGCCAGGCACGCCACGATTGCCATCTCGCCTTCGGGCGCAACTTCCGCCGTCAACTTGCCGCCATACGCCTGACAACTTACCACCAGCGAGCCGCCCTCTACTCGCACATCCTTCGCATACGCCGCCAACGGAGCGCCCATCCGCGCAGAAAGCCACGCCGCCACATCCATGCCCGTCACCGTCCAGCCGAACATCACAACCTTTGGCGACTTCTCTTTGACCAGCGCTTCAATCACTTTGCCATACGCTTCGGGATTGAACTGACTCAATGCTGCATCATCAATTTGGATCGTGGAATCGGACGCGAAGACATTTGCATCTACGCCGCTTCCGACTACGACCGCAACTGCCTGCCCTCCCAAAGCGGACGCCAACTCTTTGGCTTTTCCTACCATTTCAAACGACACATCAGAGAACTTGCCATCCATGTGCTC
>JBBITE010000012.1:61777-65232 GCA_037440905.1 Anaerolineae bacterium
CCCTTGCTCTTCAACAACTCCACGATTTTCGCCGCCACTTCCTTCGGCGACCCTTCGATCATCTCGGCATGACCCATCACCACAGGCGGAGCCATCTTCTTGAATGACAACCCCGCGCTCGCCTCACCCGACGGGGCGACCTTCTCCACCGTCGCCGTCTGCGCCATCTGGCGGACTTTGCTCACGGGCGCATAACGCGGCGGCTTCGGCGCGGACTGTACACCCGCCACGAACGGCAGCGTCACTTTGTATTTCATCCCCACCCCGCCAGGGAATTCCTTCGAGACCAGCGCTTCCCCGCCAGCGATTTCAATCGCGCTCGTTCCGCCGATGTAGGGCATATCCAAATATGCGGCAATCATCGGACCAATCTGTCCATCAAGGTCGTTCGACGCCTGTACTCCCGCGAAGACCATGTCAGCGCCCATGCCCTTGATCGCTTCCGCCAGCCACTTGGCTTGCATGTGTGAATCTGCGGCGGGGTCGTCAGCGGTGATCTTGACCACTTTGTCCGCGCCCTTTGCCAGCGCGAGATGAAGCGCGTTATCCAACTCCCCGATCAAGTCCACGCCGACCACGGTCACCGTCCCACCAACGGCTTCCTTAATCAACACGGCTTGCTCGATGGAATGCTCGTCCCATTCGTTGAGGACAAAATCCACCGAGTCGAAATCCACGTTATTGCCTTTGACGGGCAGGTCATCGGCAATGCTGGGGATATGTTTGATTGCGACTACGATATTCATGAAGGCTCCTGTTTCAAATTTACTCGGTGGTCGAGTAGCCCTGAGTGTTCTTAGAGGGGCGTATCGAGACCACCATGTTACAGAGCAACGCTTGTTACAAAAAGTATTTCACTCACTGTTGGTCTCGGTACGGCGGCGGAGCAATGTTGACTTGCCAAGACGGAGTAGTTCCCGCCGCCTACTCGACCAACAAATTGCTTATCTAATTTCACGATTGCTGTTCGCCATTATTTTCGCTCAACTGAGGCGGTTTCTTGTAAAACTTCTTCTTTGCCAGCGCAGGGAGCAATTCTGGTTTTCCGTTAATCAACGCTTCACGTTTTGCCCTGCTCCAATTTTGAACCTGTTTTTCTCGATAATAAGCATCGGCTACTCTGTCATATTCTTCACCATAAACAAGTTCAACAGGTAATCTTCCCGATGTATATCTTGATCCTCTGCCTGACTGATGTTGAGAAAGACGAAGTTCCAAATTTTTCGTTGAGCCAACGTAATACGAGCCATCAGCGCATTTAAGAATATACATCCAAGCCATAAAACTCTTGTTACATCCATACTCGGTGGTCGAGTAGCCCTGAGCGTTCTTTGCGAAGGGCGTACCGAGACCACCATTAACGAAAACAACCCTTGCTACAAGATTTCTCCCGTGAACTGATGGTCTCGATACAGTTCGGGGTCTCGGTACGCAAAAAGCGCTACTCGACCGCCGAACCTACTCGACCATCGGGTTATTCACCGCGCATAGACCTATCCAACAACTCCAAAATATCCAACACACCCACATGCTCATTGCCCGTGGACTTGACCGCATCCTCAAAGCGCGAGACTTCGAATGGGCAAGCCACTGCCAGCACCTCCGCGCCTGTGGATGCGGCTTCCATTGCGCGTTTTTCAGAGAGGCGCATGGTGGTGTGTTTGGCGGTGAATGAGTCCATCCACATGCCGCCGCCGCCACCGCCGCAGCAGTAGCCGTTCTCGCGGTTGCGCTGCATTTCAACCAACTCCACGCCAGGGATGGCTTGCAGCAGTTTGCGCGGCGCTTCGTATTCGCCGTTGTGACGCCCAAGATAGCATGGGTCGTGATAGGTAATCTTCTTATTGACGGGATGTTTGAGCAGAGGCTTGAGTTGATCGAGATGACGCGCTAGGAAGGTGGTGTAGTGAACGACAGGGCGTTCAAAGCCATACTTCGGATACACATTCTTGAAGGCGTTCAACTCATGCGGACCCGTAACAACCATTTCCTTCCACTCATACTTGTTGAAGGTTTCGATGTTGTACTCGGTCATCATCTCGAACAGACCTTTCTCGCCAGCCAGGCGCTGCGAGTCGGCATCGTCTTTTTCTTCTTTTCCTAGAATCGCAAAGTCAATGCCGAGGGCGGTGAAGATGCGCGCCGCTGCGCACGCCGCATCTATGCCGCGCGGATGGTACGAAGGATACGACCCGACATACCACAGCACATCCACAGGGCGACCCAAATCTTTGATGATCGGCACAGGCACGCCCGCGTTTTGAATCCATGCATCGCGTTTGCGTTGCGGCTGACCGAGCGGGTTGCCGCTCTTGGCGGTATTCTCGAATGCCTGCTGTAATTCGTTCGGCACGAACTTGCCATCCAGAATCGCCTGCTCGCGCACAGCGGGCATGATTTTGACCATGTTCACTTCTTTGGGGCACACCCGCAGGCAGTTGGCGCAGGTGGTGCAAAGCCACAGTTCGGGCGCTTCGGTCAAGTCCATGCCTGTTTGGGCATAGCGATACAACTTGCGCGGACCGTAATTCCCAACCACATCCACAGGGCAGACGGCGACGCACTTGGCGCATTGATAACAATTCGCAAATGATTCCGCGTTGGGGATGTTCGCCACCTTCTCGATGAGTTCGGGCGTGTACTCGAAGATCACCCGCTGCTCGAACATGCGGTTCCAGTGACCCGAAACGTCCACGCCGTCCACAACGACGTGTTCTTTTTCAACTGCTACTGCTTTTTCGTATTTAGGTGCCATGAAGGATGGTCTCCTGTTTTGTGTTCCGTAATTCGTGATTCGTAATGCGTAACTTGCGGATGGCTCTCCTTTACGTTTTACGAATTACGGATCACGTGTTTACTTGTTTACCTGTTTACGCGCTTCCACTTTTCTTCAATCCTAACAACCGTCTCGCCATATTCGGCAGCGTGGGCAATAAACCATTGAACTCGCGGCTCAAACGCCAACTGGTTGTGCCGTACAGATACACACTGTAAGCGCAAGCCAGAAAAGCGCTGTTTGCAAACGGAGCGCGCTTCGGGTCTTCGGTCAACTCGGGCGTGAACAACCCCGTCCCTTCGCCAAACTTGACGCTCATCGCCGTCACCGCGCCGACACGGACGTATCCATCCGCCAGGTTTTCGGCAATCAGGTTGTGAGCGCTGCCCGCCAGCAGCGGCAGAATCCCCGTGCCGACCGTTGGGTCCCACAGCCAGCGAGTCCACAGCCAGTGTTGGGAGGGGAAGGTGTTGTGTAAAAGTCCAGTGGCGAGTTCGAGTGCGAGTCTGGTATCGAGCGCGTTGACCTTTTCAACGAAGGCTGCCACTCGCACAGAGGCGGGCGCTTCGCCGTGAAGTAATTGGTCAAAAATCTGGAGTGCTTGCTCCTGCGAATTTGCCAGCATGCTGGCTGACTCCAAACTTTGGAGTGCAGGAGCTTGCTCCTGCGAATTCGCCAG
>JBBITE010000012.1:65332-76242 GCA_037440905.1 Anaerolineae bacterium
GCTGGCTGACTCCAAACTTTGGAGTGCAGGAGCTTGCTCCTGCGAATTCGCCAGCATGCTGGCTGACTCCAAATTGAAGTAATTGATAATCGTGCGCGCGTTCGCTTTGGTATGCGCGACAGCGGAAGCGATGTCAGCGAAGGATGAAGCCAACGAAGCAGAATCAGATTGAAGTCTAGAAAAGATGCGGGCGTGACGTTCCGCCAATTCGTCTGCAATCGCAATCACATCCTCAGGCGCGACCTGTCCCAACGCCTCCTGCAAATTGGCTTGCAGTTCGGGGTCGTCGGGACCTGTCTTCTGTTTGATGATGTGACTCTGTCGCTGAGGTTGATTCATATCAACTTCGTAAGTCGAGTAGGCGGCGTGGTCTCGATACGTGGCGCGAAGATCACGCGCCACTACTCGACCACCGCCGTATCGAGACCTACGCCATCACTTTATGCGCCAACGCCATTGCTCGCGCCGCCGCAAGACCTGCTGACGAAATCGAATCGTTCAAATCTGCAGGACCCGCCGCCGCGCCCGCGACGAAAATGCCAGGCACGGATGTTGCGACGGTATCGAGGCCGCTTTCGCCGCCCGCTTCGATGAAGCCGTATTTGTTTTGCTTCACGCCAAAGAGCTGCGCGATGGCGCGTGTGCCTGCGCTCGGCTCCATGCCAACGGACAAGACAACCATATCCATCGTCACTTCCATCGGGCGAGACATCGTAGTGTCTTCACCGCGAATCAAAAGTTGGTCGCCCTTCTTCAGCACTTCGCTGATGACGCCTTTGACGTAATTGACCTTGTGCTGCTCCTGCGCCTTCCAATAAATTTCATTTTCCCAATAGCCATACATGCGCATGTCAATGTAAAAAATCATCACCTTGCTGTCGGGCAGTTGCTCGCGCAATTCAATCGCCTGCTTGCTGGCAATGCCGCAGCAGACTTTCGAGCAATATTCGTTTCCAATCTGGCGGTCGCGCGAACCCACGCATTGAATGAACGCAATCTTCTTCGGCGGCTGTCCGTTCGAGGGGCGCACGACGTTATGCTCCTTCAACATCTTTTCCAAATCGGTGAGAGTGATGACATCGGGGAACGAGTAGTAGTTGTAGTATTGCGTAGCGCGACCCGGGTCGAAATGCTGGAAGCCCGTGGCGATGATGATTGCGCCCACGTTGAGGGATTCGGCTACGCCGCCCGCTTCAATCTGGACCTCGAAGTTGCCAGCGCTCCCAGACATTCCCTTCACTTCGGCTTGATACTTCACCTGCACGTTTGGGTGACTCGTGACGGACGCGGCGAGTTCCGCCATCGCTTCAGACGCGTCGCGCCAGTGATGAGTCAACTTGGCGTAGTTCTCGCGGTCAGGCGTGCCGCCGAGACGTTCACGTTTTTCGAGCAGAATGACTTCCCCGCCGAGTTCAGCCGCAGACCGAGCCGCTTCCAACCCCGCCGGTCCGCCGCCGATGACCAACACTTTGTTTGACATGTGTACTCCTCCGAAGTTACTCGGTGGTCGAGTAGTGGCGCGTGATCTTCGCGCCACGTATCGAGACCACCACGTTTCCAAGAAATTTTTTGTTTACATGTTACTGCTGGTTTCGATACGCCCTTCGCAAAGAACGCTCAGGGCTACTCAACCAGCGGGGTTCTCAATAAACAACAGGCTTATCCGCGTCTTCCCAGGTGATTCCCGATTTCGTCCCCGCGCGAATCGCTTCAAGGTCGCCCTGGAATTCATCCCAATACTTCTGCCAGTCAATTCCAAGTTTCTCCAAAAACGGACGCCAGTCGGTGGAATGCCAGTGGAACTGCACCACGCGGAAGGGATGCGCGCCCATTGCCAGCGCGGCAACCTGCGCGTCGGAGAGGACGGGAATGCCCACTTTGCGGTCATGCGCCTTGGCGGAAAACTGACTCTTATCGAGCGTGGTCACACAGCCCGTGTCGTGAGTCACCGTCAGGTCGGGGTTGACTTCGTTCTTCATCGTCTCGATTTTGCGCAGGACGGAGAACGAGCGGGTGAAGTCGCGCTGCACCAGCACGTGACGGAAGCCGAAGCCGCAGCAGTCGAACCAGGTTGAGTAGTCGGCAACGTTGATTCCCAGCGCTTCGAGTGTGGCAGTCACCGTCGCCGTGCGCTGTCCGCCGTAGATGTCGGGATCGTAAATCGCGTCTTCGGCGACGATTTTGTAGTAGTGGCAGGCGGGGTGAACGGTGGCGGTGATTTTGCTCATGTCCACTGTTTGCCGCTCAGCAAATTTCTGCCGCATGACGTGCACCCATTCGCTGTAGTGGACGATTTCTTCGGGCAGCACGAGCGGCTTGCCGAGTTTGTCCAAAATGCGGCGGACTTCGTCGCGCAGGCTTTTGTGGTGGACAAGTTGCTCGCGGATTTCCTTGTAATGTCCGTAGGATGTGCCGCAGTGAATCATCGGGAAGTAACCCGTCTCATACGCGGCGGCGAAGTTGCGAACCATCACCGCGGCTTGTGCGGCGGCGTTGGATGTCGCCGAAGCGTAATAATTCCAGCCTGTGCAGGAGGTCTGGTCGGTCGGGTCGAGATAATCCAAATTGAATTGGCGGTGCAGCCAGAAGATGGACGAAGTGTAGCCGGGGATATGTCCGCATTGACCGCAGGATTTGTGGTGCCAGGTATGGTCAATGGGAATCTTTTTCGTCCGCCCGAATTTGGTTTTCACTTCCACGTGGTTTTCGGGCATCTTGTGCAGCACAATCTCGCCTTTGGCTTCCAGTTCGTACAACGCTTCGCGCACGTCATGCGTTGGCGCAGTCTCAGGGTCACGGGTGATGGCGTGCGATTTACGCTCCAAAATTTCTTCAACGGTTGTGGTCATGGGTTCTCCAATCATTCTTTGGGCAGGAGGCATTCTCTAATGCCGACGCTAGAGAGCGTCTTCTACGCAAGGTGAAACCGATAAAAACACAATTACCAATCTCCAATTACCCCTCCTCCAATTCCTCTTGCATCACATCTGCCAATAAATCGTACAAACCTTCGTCAATTTCCTTGATGATGTCCATGTTGCCTGTCTCGAACCAAATCGTGTATAACTCCAACAACGTCTTGCGGTTGGTTTTCCACGCCGCATCGGTGACGCCGCGCAGGGTGTCCACGGGGATGGCTTTTCTCCACACGGGCATATTCTTGGAGAACTCTCCCACCCACGGACCCCAATCGGGGAAGAAATCGGGCTGGAGCATATCGGGCGAGACTTGATTCCCTTTAAGCATGACCTTGTAGATCACGCGGCTGTAGCCTTGCAGAACGTCTTTCGTTTCCTGCAGTCCGTTCTTGACCGCAACTTCACGAAGCAAAGTTACAAGCCCGCCGGGGTTATTCCCGCGCGGACAGCGCAGACACGAGAAACACTGCGCGCAATTCCAAATATCCTCCGCGATGATGTCGTACACGCGCTCCACATCCTCCCGCGCCATCGCCTGCGCGATCACGCGGGGGCTGTACTCGTAGAAGCGTGCTGAGGGACAGGTCGAAACGCAGATGCCGCACTCGTAACAGCCATAGAGGAAGTCTTCGTAGCGCGGGTCATTCTTCACCTCAAAAAAGAGGCGTTCTTTTTCTTCGTATGAAACTTCAGGGTGGCGGTTGTTCGCCTTGCCAGGGTTCCAATTTTCTTGTGTAGTAGGCATAAGCCTCCTATGCACCGTTGGTCGAGTAGTGGCGCGTGATTGTCGCGCCACGTACCGAGACCAACGAGTTACAAGTAAATAAAAGACTGTACTTTCGCCAATTTTCGTGAATCACGAAAACCCTGCATAATTTGCGCTCTCTTGCGCAAATTCGGCGTTAGAGAACGCCAAATACGCTCTCTCGTGAAGGATTAAAACCACCATATTTCGTATAAGACATAAAAAGGCGAAACTACAGTAAAAGATTTCTTGAAAACTGGTGGTCTCGATACGGCGGCGATGGTCGAGTAGTCCGAAGGACAGACCGAGACTCGCCGCCTACTCGACCACCGATTCTCTAGAATCCAATCACCGCATCCGCATCGCACGCCATGTCGTTGAACGCCGCGCCGCCGATCATTTCCACGCCTTCGATCATGTCGTCCATGGTGTAGCCGTGCAGGTCGAGCGAAGGCTGGCAGACGAGAAAGCGCACGCCAATTTCCTGCGCCTGTTCGATGAAGAACTTCAATTCCCTGCCGCCACCGCCCTTGCGCGGAATGACAATCTTCTCGCCGTTGCCCTTCGCCACGCACTGCGGACCGTTCATCGTGAAATAGATGGCGACCTCGTTATCCATTGCCGCGGCGGCAGTGGCGAGAAAGAACGGTGTCGCGGTACGTTCGGGGTCTTTTTCTCCGTGCGTTTGAATGTAGAGAATCTTCTTTACATCAGGGTCGTTGGTTTTCCAAACACTCATTGCGCTTCTCCGGGGGAAATGTGCATGCGTGGACAGGTACACGGGTATACACGTATACACGTATACACATATACAGGTAAACAAGATTCCTTGTTATCTGTCTACCCGTCTACCTGTGTACCTGTGTATTTCCACTATATAAACAACTGCACGTCGGCATCCGCCGCGTATTCAAGGAAGGTCGCCGCGCCGCCGATCTCGCATTCCTTGATAAAGTCCTCGCGCTTGAAGCCGAAGACATCCATCGTCATCTGACAGCCAATCATGCGCACATCCAAATCAATGCACATTTGGCGCAATTCTTCAATGGTGGCAACGCCCTTGTTTTCGAAGGTTTGTTTCATCAAGGTTGTTGCCAGCGCATTGAAACCCGGCACATTTGCCATCAGCAATTGAGGAATGGGCCAGTTGATGTTCTGAAAGCCCTCCGGCCCAAACGGCATCTTCATCGGCATCGCAGGATTGCCAAGCGGAGTGACCGCCGCCGTCAACTTCGGCTTGAGCAGTGTCAGACCGTAAAAGGTAAAGAAGATGCCCACTTCCCAGCCCATGGCGCCGGCGGCGCTGGCAAGGATGAACGGAGGATATGCCCAGTCGAGCGTGCCTTTGCTGGCAATCAGCGCAAGGCGCTTGGGCGCATTCGGATCAGATTTGGACATGGTTCACTCTCCTGAAAATCAACAAGCCGCCTTTCAGAGCGGGGACGATAAAACCCACTCATCGGGCGGCATGACGGTTATTTTTTCTTCAAGTAGAAAACGAACTTTCCATCTTCGGTGGTGGAGCGCAGCAACTCGTTGCCGGTTTGGCGACTCCACGCTTCCATATCGGGCGGTGCGCCGGGATCCGTGGCAATCATTTTCAAGATCTGACCTGACTGCAAGTCCTTCATTGCCTTTGTCGTTTTCACAACCGGCATAGGACACAACATTCCGGAGCAATCGAGAACCTGATCTTCCTTAATCACATCCATCATACGCCTCCTTTGCGGCATGCCTGCGGCAGCGCTGCCGCAGATTGATAACGGCTTGAATCTTACCGAATAGCCGTGCTCTCCGCTATTCCCCCCACAGGGGATTTTTCCTCCCCCGCGCGGGGGAGGCGCGGCGCGCTTTCGTGAAATCTTGATTGAGAATATAATTCCCGCACCATGCTCTCAAAGATCGAGATGCTTTTCCGCTCGGATCGCATCTTCCCCTTTCTCGTTGCATTTCGCTGGGCGTCGCTCGTTCCTGCGCTGCTGCTTCTTTCCCAGGGCGGACAAATGGGACTTTCCCCGCTCATCCCTCCGCTTTGGACTTTTTCGATAGCCCTGCTCGTCAACGTCGTCATCTCCCTGTTCAACCGTCCGCTTAACCGTCTTGTCATGGAACGTCCGCTCTTCATAGGCGTGGACTTGCTCTTTTGCGCTTTCATCATCACCGTCGGCGGCGGCTCTCGCAGCCCCTATTACCTTTATGCGCTCAGTCCTTTGCTGGCGGGCGCTTTTTTCCTACAAATGCGCGGTGCACTGGGAACCGCCGCCTCGTTCACCGTCCTGTATTTAGCAAGTGATTTTATCGTTCGCCGCCTGAGCGGCTTTCAACCTGTTGAAAGCGTCACGCTGATTACGCAACTGGCCGGCATCTGGTTGATTCCCATCTTGTTGGCTTACCCCTCGATATTGATCAAGGAAATTAACCGCGCCCGTGATGAACTTTCGCACGCGCGCGACGAACTTGCCCAAAAACACGAAAACCTTACCTCCGCCCATCGTCAACTGCGCGTCATTCATGACTTGACCGTTTTGCTTCAAGCCGCACCCGATCTGATTTCTGTCCAGCAGCGCGTGCTGGGCGCGGTGACGACAGGCTTGGGTTTTCGCCGCGCCGTTGTCGCTGTGGTGGACCCGGCGCGCGGAGAGATGGGCGGCTGGATGTTGTATCCGCATAATTCATCCTTCCCGACTGTCGAGGCGCTGCCTCTTACGGAATCGAACGGCGAAATCTTCAGAGCGCTCATCGAACGCACTCCCCGCATTACAGGCACTGACGGCGAAATTCTAGTCAATCATCCTGCATTGAATTCATGGTTGAAGACCTGTCAGTGGTATGTTTATCCGCTTTTCTTGCGTGAACATGCGGTAGGGACGTTGCTGGTGGAATTGGAGAGGAATGGGGAACAACTGTCTTCCCAGCGCAAAGAAGCCGTGACGATGGTTGCGAATCAGGCCGCCCTCGCGCTTGGTACCACCATCCTGTGCATTGACCGCGCCCGCCGCCTCGCCGTCGAAACCGAACGCAACCGCATCGCGCGCGATATCCACGATACGGTGGCGCAATCCCTCTTCGGCATTGTGTATTCCCTCGATGCTTGTGTCACCATGCTGCCGCAGAAAGCGGATGAGGTGCGCAGGGAACTTGTCGAACTTCGCGCTCTTGCCAGCAACGCCCATGAAGAAGTGCGCCGCTCCATCTTTGACCTGTGGCCCTCGGCGCTCACCATCAACGTTTTCATGGCTGATCTTACCAATTATGTCAGCAGTTGTTGCCGTTCGCGGGCTTTCAGCATCATCTTCGATCATCACGGCGATTTCGATACCCTGCCTTCCGGCTTGCGCCGCACGCTCTACCGTATGGCGCAGGAAGCGCTGGCGAATGCGGCCCGTCACTCCGGAGCCGATTCTGCCCGCCTGTGCTTGATGGTTGCAGATGAGCAGGTTTTTCTCGATGTTTCCGATCAGGGCAGGGGCTTTGATCCTTCCATTGCTCTCTCACGCAGCCAGAACCGTGAACATTTTGGTCTGCACGGAATTCAGGAACGTGCCCGCGCGCTCGGCGGTGACTGCGAAATCATCAGCCAGCCCGGAGCAGGGACGCGCATTGTGATCAACCTGCCAATCCATGGACACCATCATGTGTAATCGTAAATCTGATATTGTCTCTCGGCGCAAGAGTGTATAATTGAGCGCGAGGCAAGACATGAATACATTGAGCATCAAATACCCTCCCGAGGTCTTATGGGCATTACAACAAGAGCCGAAGGAGTTTGAACGTGAGGCGCGTATTTTGCTGGCGGTGAAGTTATATGAAAGCGGCAAACTCACCACCGGTCTTGCTGCCAGAATTGCAGATGTGCCGCGCGCCACATTTCTCTTCCTGTTGGGGCAGTATGGGCTTTCTCCATTTGGAGAAACCACCAAAGATGTTGCAAAGGATTTGAAGCGTGCCCGCCAAGCCCATCGTCGTCAATAGTACTCCCCTTGTGGCTTTCTGGTCCATCGGACGGCTGGATATTCTACAGGCTCTCTTTGGGGAAATTATCATTCCTCCCGCCGTTCGGGAGGAGTTTTTGTCTTCTGAAAAAGAAGCGCGTCGCCAAGTTTTGCGCGAATCTTCATGGATACGAGTTGTTCCCCTCGAACATCCAATTCGCACGGCGGCATATGCAGGATTGGACGAAGGGGAAGCACAGGTGCTTGTTTTAGCGGAGGAGCAAAACGCGGCTCTTGTTCTGGTTGACGAGCGCAAGGCAAGACGTTACGCCGAACGATTGAAACTGCCTTTAAGTGGTACGCTCGGCGTGTTATTGCTGGCGAAAGAGGAAAGAATTATTCCCGCTGTTTCCCCTCTATTAAGAGCATTACGCGAAGTTGGTCTTTATCTGCATGAAGATTTGGTCGAGTATGTCTTGAAAATGGCGGGTGAAAAGTGAAGGCGGCGCTGTGCAGCATCTCACGGTACAGAAGCCTATGACGGAATCCATCCGCATCCTCATCGTGGACGATCATGCCGTAGTCCGCAAGGGACTGGCGATGGTTCTTCGTCTGGAACCAGGCCTCGAGGTCGTGGGCGAAGCGGAAAACGGACGTGCCGGGTTGGATGCGGCGCAGAGTCTCCGTCCAGATGTCGCCCTTGTTGACCTCGTCATGCCCGAAATGGACGGGCAGGAAATGGCGCTTGCCTTACGTAAGTCCCATCCTGAAATTAAAATATTGATGTTGACCGGCACGGAAGTGGACGAACACGTCTTTGATTTGCTGGCTGCTGGAGTTGAAGGGTACGTTTTGAAGAACATCGAACCGGCGGAACTGATACGCGCCATTCGGTCAGTGGTCAGCGGGGAGGCATACCTGCACCCAGACGTGATGAGGAAGGTGGTGAACCACATGGGGCAGTATATTCAGCCTCCCGCTTGTTCGTTGACACCGCGCGAACTGGAAGTATTGGAATGGATGGCGACGCCGAACACCTATCGGCAGATTGCAAGGGAATTGGGGGTCAGCGAAGAGACCGTGCGCAGCCACGCGAAGAGCATCCTCGAAAAAATGAAGCAGCCTAACCGCGCCCAGGCGGTATTGGCTGCTGTTCGCATGAAGTTGATCAAAGCCCAGTAAACGGGGACGCTTCAATCCACTGTCAACGTCTTGGACAAATTCCTCGGGAAGTCGGGGTCGAAGCCGCGCATGACGCTCATGTGATAGGAGAGCAGTTGCAGCGGCAGCACTCCCAGCAGCGCCGCAATCTGCGGGTCCGATTGGGGCAGCACGATCATATCGTCTGTATTGGCGCGCAGGCGGGCATCCTCCTCGGCGATGACGATGGTGCGTGCGCCGCGCACTTTCACCTCATTCAGTCCGCTGATGATGAGCGGAACATCGTTCGGACCTGCAACGAAGATGATGGGGAAACCCTTGCTCACCGCGGAAAGCGGCCCGTGTTTGAACTCAGTCGAGAGCATCCCTTCACAGTGAGCGTAGGTGACCTCTTTCAGTTTCAACGCGCCTTCCAGCGCAATGGGATAGGTTGCGCCGTACCCCAGGCAGTACAGATCGTTCCATTCGTTGAGGTCTGTCGCAATCGCTTCGACCTGCGACGCGACCATCTCAAGGGTCTTGTCCATCAGTTCGGGGATGCGTTCAACTATGGTGGTCGAGTAGTCCCGCGTTCCGCGGGACGTATCGAGACCACGTCCTGCCATCTTATAAGCCAGATACAAAAACGTCACGACCTGATTGGTAAAGGTCTTCGTGGCGGGGACGCTGATTTCGTAGCCGCAGCACAAGGGGAGACAGAACGAAGCGGCTTTGGTCAGCGTGGAGCCGACCACGTTTGCTAATCCGAAACACTCCATGCCGCGCGCTTCTGCCGCTTCCAGCGCATTCAACACATCCTTCGTCTCGCCCGATTGGCTGACGAAGAGTCCCACGTCCTCGTGATTCACCGTTGGCGCATACTGCGCGATGAATTGCGGTGCAAGGATGGGGATGACCGCTCGTCCTGCCAGTTGCGCAAAATACACCGCTCCCAACAGCGCGGCGTGATAACTTGTGCCGCAACCGATGAAATACAAATTGCGCGCGTTCTTCATTTTGGCGACGAGCGCATCCACCTCGCGGTTGCCGTTCAACATGTGGAACAACTCGCGCGCCACCTGACTCTGCTCGTGGATTTCCTTCAACATAAAATGCGGATACCCGCCCTTTTGCACCGCATCCATCGACTCCGTGACTGTTTCCGGCTTTCGATCAATCTTTTTCCCATCCTTGACCGACCGCACCTCGACCTTATCCGCCCACAACGTGACGATCTCCCCATCCTGCGGGCGGATGACCTCGCGCGTGAGCGGCAAAATCGAAGGCAGGTCCGACGAAACACAGGTGAAGCCCTCGCCGATTCCGACCACCATGCCCGAACCTTTTTTGAACGCGTACAGTTTATCGTCGTCCGCGCGCCCGATGACGAAGGCGTAATCGCCTTCCAGGTCGCCGTATGCCAGGCGGATGGCGTCAATGAATTCATAGCCGCGGTTGAGGTAGCGCTCCACCGCGTGGACGCAGGTCTCGCCGTCGTTTTGCGAGCGGACGGTCATGCCCTCGGTGATGAATTGCTCGCGTAACTCGACGTTGTTCACCACGTTGCCATTATGCGCGCCGACCAGGTCGCCGTCCGAATCAACGTGTGGTTGTGCGTTGACCTGCGAGGGTGCGCCGAAGGTCGCCCAGCGCAATTGTACGATGCCGCGCGAACCGCGCAGTTCGGCGAAGCGATATTTTTCCGCCACTTCCTCCACCTTGCCCACGTCTTTGCGCAAATCAATCTTGTTTCCGTTCAGCGCCGCCGCGCCGACCGAGTCGTAACCGCGATACGTCAGCCGCTTTGCCGCTTCGATGAGGATGGGACCAATCTCAACTTCTTTATTGGTAACGTACCCGAAAATTCCGCACATTGAATGTGTTTCTCCTGATTTGAAGTAGTAGACTTTATCCGTATTAACTTCTTCGTCCACGAAGTTCACGAAGAAACACAAATTTCTTTTTTGTCTTCATGGGTAACTGCCTACCCGTCACTGCAAGCGAGCGTGGCAGTCTCCCCGCAAATGCTGGAGATTGTGCCTCGGGCGAGCCTCGGTGTGGCCCTTCGGGCTGGGTCTCGATACGGGCTTTGCCCTACTCGACCAACAGCCCTCGCAATGACACACGGCGACAGGTTTCTTCCCCCTTTGGGCTGTCGGCAGGTAGTTACCTTCG
>JBBITE010000013.1:0-33742 GCA_037440905.1 Anaerolineae bacterium
ACCCGCTCACGCTGGCCCTGCCGCGCGCCCTGCTGGGAAATGAATTTCTCGGCGGATGTCTCCGCCGAGACGGGCGCGGCGCTGGTGGAGCAATACGACTGCCGCTCGTGTCACGTCATCGGCGGGCGCGGCGCGCTCAAAGCCCCCAACCTGGACGAGGCCATGAAGCGCGAAAGCGAAGAGACCCTCTACAGTTGGCTCGCCAATCCCCGCGCCATGCGCGCCAACACCGCCATGCCGGACTTCCGCCTGTCGCAGAGCGAGATTCGTTCCCTGCTCCTTTTCCTCACATCCGCCCCCTGACCTGTCGGGAAAAGCCCGACAACGCTTGTGACAAACAAGATGACATTCGGCTCTTTGATTTAAAACGCGCATCTGCTACACTTGTCATAACTCCGAAGCCTGACCGCCTAAACGGAAACGCATGGCGGCAGGACCGTAGCGCAAGTCTAAGACTTGCCCTGCCAGGTAAAAGTGGAAACGCTTTTGCCCCCCGCCCTCACCCCACCCCCTCTACCGAGGGGAGAGGGGGATGAGACTTGGAAAGGAGACCGATTCACCCCCGCACCTTTGCGCCGTCTCCTTTCTATGGAAACGGCGCTTTTGCTTTCCCGCCGCAATCCTCCGACTATGAGACGATAAGACTATGAAACTAACCGACTACCTCGAAAAATCCTCCCGCCATCACTCCCACCTCTGCCCGCGCCAGATACTCGGTGTGCGGCTGGGACTATGCGGCATGAAAGCCCTCAGCTTCGATGCGCCGCCTCCTAAAAAGCGACTGCTGGTCATCATAGAAACCGATGGCTGCTTCGCCGATGGAGTCACCGCCGCCACCGACTGCACCGTAGGTCACCGCACCCTGCGCGTGGAAGACTACGGCAAGACCGCCGCGACCTTCGTAGATACACAAACTGGCCGCGCCGTCCGCGTTGCGCCCGCGCTGGACATCCGCCAGAATGCCTGCGCCTACGCGCCCAACGAGCCGCGTCACTACTTCGCCCAAATGCAAGCCTATCAAATCATGCCCGATGACGAGATGTTCACCGTCACCGAAGTGACCCTGATGACGCCCATCGAAGCCATCGTCTCGCGGCCAGGCGTGCGCGTCAACTGCGATGTGTGCGGCGAAGAGATCATGAACGAGCGCGAAGTCAAACAAAACGGCCTCACCCTTTGCCGTCCCTGCGCGCACGGCGGATATTGCGTAGAACAAAATTCCATTTTGTCCGACATGATCGATGCCGCGCGATTTATCTTGCCAGCGCAAACCGCAAACTGATGATCTTTAAGAAAATATTTCCGTAATGTTTGCGTAGGGCGCGTTCTCTTACGCGCCCGTCGGCGTAAGAGAACGCCGACTGTGCGCGGTTACGGAATTAATTTGTAAAACTTCATAAGTTTGCGGTACGGCTTCCCTCCCGTCAGCGGAGGATGGTGCCGACTGCTCACTGCTCACTGCTCACTGATGACTGATCACTGAATACTGAATACTGAATACTGAACACTGAGCACTGAACACCGATCCCATGCCTCTCCTCTACCTCCTCGTCTTTTTGATTGCCGTCGTCTATTCCAGCGCGGGCTTTGGCGGCGCATCGGGTTATCTGCTCTCGATGAGTTTCTTCGATATTCCCGCCAACGTCATGTCCACCACCGCGCTGGTCTTGAATATTTTCGTCTCCTCCATCTCCTTCGCAAACTACTTCCGCGCGGGACACTTCCGCCCCAAACTGCTCGTTCCATTTTTGATTACCTCCATCCCTGCGGCGTTTCTCGGCGGGACCTTCAAACTCTCCGAGCAAACATACACCACCCTGCTTTACATCGTTCTCACCTACCTTGCGTTCCGCATGACGCTCTTCCCCGTCCTCAGCGAAAAAGCGGGCTGGACGCCGCGCCCGATTCCCTTATGGGCGGCGCTGGTCAGCGGCGCGCTCATTGGGCTGCTCTCTGGCATGATTGGCATCGGCGGCGGAATCTTCCTCTCGCCTCTCATCATCCTTTTGGGCTGGGGCACGTCCAAACAAGCCGCTGCCTCCGCTGGGGCTTTCATCGCCGTCAACTCCATCAGCGGATTGGTCGGACGTTTCACCAACAGCACATTCTCGCTGGGCGAGTTTGGCATTCCGCTGCTCATCGTGGGATTGCTCGGTGCGCTGCTCGGCAGCAGATTGGGCGCGGTGAGATTTTCAAGCGCCAACGTTCGCCGTGTGCTGGGTGCCATCCTCTGTATTGCAGTTGGCGCATACTGGTTTCATTTTTTGTAAGAGAGTGTTCTAAAAAACCCTTTTTTCTTCTCCCAAACTGTGTAGGATGCGCTTTCCCCTGGCGCCGCCCACCACATCGTCTCCGAAGCGAAGCGGAGGGGGATGGCAGGTGTCACGGTATCCAGTGACGTTAAAGAACGTCCCTTACGCGCAAAACAGGGGGAGTTTCAAAACGCTCCCTAAGAAGTACCGCCCTTGTTGCTGCGCTGAACACAAGCGAAAGCGCGTTTCTACTATAAGACTCCCCCCTCCAGTAAAAACGGACTGCGGCTTTGTCAATTTGTGCCAGCAAAAGATATGTTCATCCCTGGGGGATGCTCAAATTTTTAGAACCCCTTCTTTTACAAAACGTAACTACCTACCGTAAGCCAAAAGGGAAAAGAAACCTGCCGCTGTGTGTCATTGCGAGGGCTGTTGGTCGAGTAGGGCAAAGCCCGTATCGAGACCCAGCCCGAAGGGCCACGCCGAGGCTCGCCCGAGGCGCAATCTCCAGCATTTGCGGGGAGACTGCCACGCTCGCTCGCAGTGACAGGTAGGTCGTTACTACAAAACACGGAAGGCAAACCGGCGAAACAGCAAAGCCAGCAGCGCCAGTAAGGCTCCGCTGGTGATGCAAGGCGTTGCAGGAGGCGGCGTTGGTGTGGGAGACGCGGGAGTGGAAGTAACCGCAGGAGCAGAAGTGGACGTAGCAGTGGGGTTTTGCGGCACAGGGGTGAACGTCTCTGTGGGGGACGGCACGGTGGAGGTGGCAGTGACAGTAGATGAAACGGTTTGTCTCTCATAGGCGCCGATGTCGCACACAGCCGTTCCATCGAGGTTGCCGTCCACCGGGCGGGGAAGCCCGCGTTGATCGGCGGCAGGGCAGCCGTTGTTATTGCCTGCATCTATGGCGGGGCTGCCATCGAGCAGGGCATGAGTAAGGGTGAAGCCGCCGTTCTTTTGCAGAGGAGCAAGCAGCGGGTCGGTGTTGACGCGGTCCGCGGGTTGGTTGAAGCCGCAGGTGTTGCCGCTTTCGAGGTTGTTTCCCTGAGAGTTGATAAATCCTTCGTTGACAAAACAGTTGCCGGACGAGCCGGCATTGGCGACGATAGAGTTTTTGATGCTCAAAGAGGCGGTATCCTGAAAAATATTGCCGCCGTTCTCCACACCGCTGGCAGTGTTATTGCTAAAGGTTGCGTTCAGGATGAGAGCGTCGCCGCGATTGGTGAGGCCGCCGCCGTTATCTGCCGCGCTGTTGCCGCTGACGGTGCTGTTGGTAAGTTTCATAGAAAAACCAAAATGCTCTACGCCGCCGCCGCTTCTGGCTTGATTTTGGGCAACGGTGCTGTTGAGCAGGGTCAGATCGCCGCTGTTGGCAATGCCGCCGCCGGAGGTTTGAGCGGTGTTGGAAAGAATGAGCGAATCCTGGATGACGGCAGTAGCGCCATTACCGGCATTGTAAATCCCTCCTCCAAGTTGCGCGGTGTTGGCAGTGACGATGCTGTTGAGCAGGGTCAGTTTGGCACGGGGAGCGCCGCCGCTGATGATGATCCCACCACCGCCCATGCCGCTGCCGGGGTTTCCATGCTGGATGGTGACTCCGCTAATGGTGATGGTTGCGCCGGGACGGATGTCGAAGATGCGGTCTGCGCCGTTACCGTCGAGGATAATCTGGCTGGCATCTGCGCCCTGAATGGTGAGGATGCCGCTCACGTCGAGGTCACCGGAGGCGGCTGCGTCTTCATTCGCGCCGCTCAGGGTGAGAGTGAACGTTGACGGAAGCGGCAGAGAGGGGTCGAAGACGATGGTATCGGCTCCACTGCCAGCGGGACAGCCTCCCACGGCGGTATCGGTATTTGCCGCAATCACCGCTTCGCGCAGAGAACATTGTCCGTCTTCGGCAATGTTGTCTATCAGGGTGTTGACCGTGATGATGGCTGCAGCAGAGACCTGAAAACTGCCAACCGCCAGCGCCAGGATGAGCAGGAATGGAAGAGTTTTTTTCATAAAGGTTATCGATTCAAGGTGAAGGCGGCGTAAGGCGTCCAGGTACCGTAACCATAGGGACCGTAATCAAGAATGCGCCACTTGTAATTTCCATTGGAAAGGTTAGCCGTTTCGGGAGGAATAACGAAACACGCCATACCGCCCGAACAATTCGCCTGTGTAGAGGTGTACCACTTGCGAAACACCTGAGTTCCATCCAAAGTATAGATTTCCAGCAAATACCAAGTGGCATTGCTCAAGCCGCTCCAGGTAAACGTGTTGTTCCAGACAGTCAACGTTCCGGTGGGAGAGCCAGTCACAACAACCGCTTTGAAGTTGGCATTGATGGTTTGATCCGCTCTCATCACAACCGAGAGGGAGGCAGCAGTGCCCGAACCATCTCCGCTCCAATTTGTGAAGATGTATCCCGTATTTGCAACGGCTGTCAGTTGTACAACGGTACCGCTTGTGTACCCGCCGGGACAGTTTTGAGCATCGGTAGTGACCATGCCGCCTTCAAGAGGAGTAAGGTTTATGGTCAGGGTATGACAGACAATTGGCAGATTCACTGTGAACGACTGGAAGGCAGAATTGATACCATACCCGTATGCACCATAATCCAGGATGCGCCACTTGTAATCGCCATTCGTAAGGCTGAGATCATTCGGGGTGATGGAACAGTTGTCGCCGCCGCTGCACCCTGCTTGTGCGGCTGTGAACCATTTGCGATACACCTGCGCCCCGGCGGAAGTTTGCACTTCCAGCAGATACCACGTGGCATCATTCAAGCCGCGCCAGGCAAAGGCGCCTTCCCAGGAGGTGAGCGTGCCAGCGGGGGAGAGGGGGAGCGGGATGGGTTTAAAAGCGAGATTCACGGATTTGTTTCCGTTCATCAGCACGGTCAGCGGATTGGAGGTGCCGCTCACATCTCCGCCCCATTCCTGGAAGAGATACCCCGCATTCGCAATCGCCGTCAGCGAGATGGTGGAACCCGCTGTGTACCCGCCCGTGCAAGTTTGCGATGGGACGTTGACTGTACCGCTGCTTGGCGGAGTGATATTGACCGTCAATGTATAACACGCCAGGTTGAGCGTGAAATCGAGAAAAGGAGAGTGAGAGCCATACCCATACGCGCCATAATCCAGCAGGCGCCATTGGTAATTCCCATTAGGAAGGCTGAGATCAGTGAGCGTGACGGAACAAGCAGTAGCGGCAGAACAAGATGTTTGCGCGGCGGTAAACCACCTTCTATAGACCTGTACCCCGGTGGAGGTTTGCACCTCCAGCAGATACCAGGTGGCATCCGGAAGACCGCTCCAGGTAAAGGTGTAATTCCAATCATTAAGCGCGCCGGCGGGCGTGAGAGGGGTGAGGGTGGGGGGCGGCGCCGGAGCAAGCAGGTTGTAGGCGGCGAGCAGGTCGAGGCGGCCATAGCCGTACACATCGTCCGGCCCTGCTGCACCGAGGTCGAAGGCGGAGGAGAGCAGGGCGCTCTCCTGCTGTGACACTGTCAGCGTGGGAAAAGCCGAAAGAAGCAGAGCCAGGCCTCCCGTCACGTGCGGAGCGGCAAGAGAGGTCCCCGAAGCGGTGGTGTAGAAACCCGCCAGATCGGTCGTGTAAATGTTCACGCCTGGCGCAACCAGTTCGGGGAAGACGCCGCTCGAACCGCCGCAGGTGGTCGGTCCGCGGCTGCTCAAGCCGTAAATCACGCTGCTGTTGTTGATGGCGCCCACGGCAAAAGCAGACGGGTTGTTGGCGGGACTGTAACTGCTGCCGCTGCCCGGCCCGCCGTTGCCCGCCGCAAAGACGGGAAGAATGCCGGCGGCGCGCAACGCTTGCAGGTCTGGCTCGAAATCGAGGTTGCAGCCGGGGGTTGCAAAAGTCCAAGAGTTGTTGACGACCTGTGGCGCGTCGTCGGTGGCGGGGTTGCCGTCGGGGTCGAGCAGCCATTGATAACCCTGATGAATGGCGGTGGCGGTGGAAGCGCCGGCGTCGTTGAACATTTTGACGGCAATCCACTGCGCGCCGGGCGCAACGCCAATCGAGGAACCGTCTTCATCGCCGCCGACCATCACCCCCATCGTCCACGTGCCATGACCGCTGACATCGGCCGGGGCGGAGGGGTGCTGACCATAGGGGTCATACCAGCTGTTCGAACCGCCGCGCCAGCGGCTGGCAAGCGCGGTATGAGCCAGGCTCACGCCGCTGTCCATCGAAGCCACCACCACGCCCTGCCCGGTGAAGCCCCTGCTCCACAAGGCAGGCGCGTTAATGAGGCTGATGTTGGCTTCGGGGTTGCTGAGAGCGCCGGGCAGAGAAGCCGGCACAACATCCACAGCGTCGGGCGTAATGGAAAGCACATCGGGGTGCTGCGCCAGCGCTTGAATGACATCCGCCGTAGCCGTCACCGAAAAGCCGTTGAAAACCCAAAAGGGGAGATAAGATTGGACGCTGCCTTCGGACTTTTTCGCCTCAAGTAGATTTCGTACCGCGCCCTGGGTTTTTTCCGCCGTCACTTTCAACGCATCAACCACAGCCGAAGCCTGCTCGGCCCGCCCGATGTTTTTCCCCGGCGGGAGTTTTGCCTGCTGGCGCAGCTGCACGATGACGGTGATGGTTTCATCCTGTTGAAGGGAGGCGAGTTGCGCCTGAACTGCAGGCGCAACTTTGACCGCCGGCGCCTCTGCCACGCGCCATACACTCTCATCCGCGCTGGGAGGCAGGCTGAACGCCGGCAAGACCAGCAAACTGAAAAAAAGACTCAAGATCAGCAGAGATAGCAAACGTTTATTCATAGAAGGTCATTTCACAGGTCATTGTGCCAGGGTCGGTTCGACAGCCACATCGCCGAAGACCACGGTCACCACGGTGCCGCGTTTGACGGCGTTTTGGACGTTGGGGATGAGGGTGAAATATACCCGCCCGGCAACCAGTTTTTGTTCGCGCATGTGCATATCGGGCATGAGCATCACGTCGCCGTTGCCGACGTAGAGCATGGGCATGATGCCGCCTTCTTGGGGGTCTATCAGTTTGGCGGCTTTGACCGGATCAACGACACGATAGCGCACATCCACCATCCCGCCGGCGGCGGTCACACCCACCAGGGTCAGGCGGATGCCGTATTCCTGCTCCAGCATGTCGTTGGAGATGACGGTCTGCGGCAGCGGATGAGCCGGGGCGCTGCGCGCGCCCAGTTGGTAGGAGACCATGCCAACCGTAACGACCAGCACCGCCAGAGAGGCAAGCAGCACAGGCTGACGGCTTCCGGCGGCAGCAGCGGAATTCCGTTTTAGAAGTTCCTGCCAGGGTTTGGAGAGCAGGAAAATAAACAGGTAGCAGCCTCCCAAAAGGATGGCGATGCCGGCCGGGTCAAGCCAGTTGGCGGGGGCAATTTGCGGCACTTCGGCAATGCGGCTTTGGTAGGTTGCGAAAAATGCAATCAACGGCATAAAAACGCCGTTCGCCCACCCCGCCCAGAATTGTCTCCGCCAGATGCCATAGGCGGCAAAAACGGATAACAGAAAAACGATCAAGAACAAGCCGCTGACCAGCGTTACCTGTGTGCCCGCCTGCGATTGCAACAACGTGGCGGGATGTGCCAGGGCAATGCCGCACACATCTTTGCCCACCTGGTAGATTTGCACTGCTTTCACCAGGCTGAACACGCCGGCGCTTGTCAGCAGCCCCATGGCACTCCAAAAGACGGGCGGCGCGGCAGGATTAATCCAGGACGACGCGGACGGCCGGTTGGCAGGAGCAGACCAGGGGCGGGCAAGAACGAAGATGTAAAGGAAGAGAGACTCGATGAGGAGGGCGGGAATCCCGATGGGGTCGTACCAGGGTTCAATTTCCATCCCCGGCATTCCCACCGTTCGGCTCTGGATGTAGCCGATAATGGAGCCTGCCGCGATGATGCTGCCCAACCCCCAGCCCCACCCCATTCTTTGGCGGGCAATACCAACGGCGGCAATGAGCGAACCGATAAAGTTGGCAATGAACAAGACGCCCATATACCGGGCTTCGCTGTATTCTTCTGCCGCAGTGATGTAGTGCAGGATGCCGGTGGCAAGGATGAGGAGGATGGCAAGCCAGTGAAGCAGTTGTTTTTTCATGGCGGGGCTCCGCGTGAGGTTTCTTACAGGAGAGGGTGCTGGAGGCTCCAGCGTACTTTTGGAGCCTCCAGCCAAAGAGGAGGGTTCTACGGCAGGTCGAATGCGTCAACGTCCAGGTTGCCGGCGGTCAGACCACGCGCTGTGCCGTCGAAGTACACCGACCAGGTGCCTGCGTTGTAGTAAATCACGTCTTCGTCCTGCACTGCGCCCAGGCCGGTAACGGTGACATCTGCCACGAAGGAGAGGTAGAAGTGCGTGGAGTCCACCACTTCTATTCCGTCCACGTTGGCGCCGGTGGGGATGCCTGCGGTGGTGGCGTCGAAGACGCGGCTGAAGGAGGTGCCGTTCCAGGCGTAAATGTCGGCATCATCGGCGGTGCCGCCCGCGCCCGGCGGGTTGGTGTTGCCCACAGTGGAGAAGTACAGGGTGCCGCCGTTGATGCTGAAGGCGTCAATATCGTGGCCGCCGGCGGTCAATCCATAGGCTGTGCCGTCGAAGTACACCGACCAGACGCCGTTGTTGTAGTACACAATGTCTTCATCCTGCACCGTGCCAAAGCCGGTGATGGTGGTATCCGTCACAAAGGAGAGATAGAAGTGTGTGGCATCCACAATTTCCATCCCGTCCACGTTGGCGGTGGCGGGGATGCCGGCAGTGGTGGCGTCGAAGACGCGGCTGAAGGAAACGCTGTTCCAGAAGTAGATGTCAGCATTATCGGCGGTGCCGCCCACACCAGGCGGGTTGGTGTTGCCCAGGGTGGAGAAGTACAGCTGGTCGCCCTGAACGGTGAAGGTGGCGCTGGAGAGGGCGCTCCAGTTGCCCGCCGCATCCTTCGCGCGGACATAGACGGTGTGGCTGCCGGGCGTCAGCGTGGAGATGGTGGCGGCAGGGATGGAAGCGGTGATGGAGGCGCTTGGAGCAGCCGAGCCAACTGTCATGGCGGCGCCGCTGCCAGCCGCACCGGCAGTGTCAATGAAGTATTCTGCGGCTGTGATATTGCTTCCGCCGGCAGCGGTGTCGTCGGCTGTGGCGCTGATGGAAACCGCCGTGTTACTGACGGTGGAGGGCGTGAGCGTCAGCCCGCTGATAGAGGGTGCAGTCTTATCAATCATCAGGGTGATGGTGCTGAACGGACCCCAGTTGCCCACCGAGTCTTTGGCGTGGACGCTGATGACATGCGGACCTTCGGAGAGGGTGTTGACGGTAATCAGCGGGATGTAAGAGTAGCCGTTTTCGGAGGGCGAGTTGAACGAGCCGTCGCTGGGGGTGATGAGGATTCCTGTGCCGTTCGCGCCGACGGTATCAATGAAGAATTCGGCGTTGACGACGTTGGAGGTGGTGGGACCGCCGCCGGGTTCGCTGAAGGAAGCGTCGAGGCGGACGGATTGGAAGGAGGGCGAGTAAGGCAGCGCGCCGTTGTTGGGGTTCGGCCGCAATTGCAAAGAGGCGGTGGCGGGACCAGTCTTATCCAACTTCAACTGCAAGGAGGCAAAGGCGCCCCAGTTGCCGTAGGCATCGCGGCTGTGGACATAGACCCAGTGCGAACCTTCAGACAGGCTGCTCATCACGGCAGCGGGAATGGTCCCCGTCAGGGCGGTGATGGGAGCGTTCTGGTTAAGGGTGAGGGCGGTACCAGAACCGTCCGGACCCAGGGTGTCAATGAAGTATTCGGCGTCGGTCACGTTGTTGTTGCCGGAGGCGCTATCGTTGGCGGTGGCACTCAAGGCAACGTTGGAGGTGCCGAAGGTGGGGTTGGGGGTGGCGGTCAGACCGGTGGTGGAGGGACCCGCCTTATCCAAAATAAGGACAATCGAAGTGAAAGCACCCCAGTTGCCGGCTGAATCGCGCCCGTGAATGTAAACGGTGTGACTGCCGGAGGAGAGAGGCGCCGGGTCAATGGTGGCTGTCACCACTTCGGTAACCGAGTCGAAGGCGCTGTCGGAGGCGGCAAGCGCTGTGCCGCTGCCGCTGGCGCCGGTCGCATCTATGAAGTACTCCGCCTGAGTCACATCGCTGCCGCCGCTGGAAAGGTCGCTGACGGTGGCGGTGAAGGTGACGAGGCTGGAACCGTTGGAGGGGTTGGGCGCCAGCGCCAGCCCGCTGACCGACGGACCGGTCGTATCGCCGGAGCCGGGCGTGCCGCTCACTTGAATGAAGGTGAGCATGCCGCCAAAGCGCGCGCTGTTGTTGATGAGGCGCAGGCTGGAGTCATAGACGGCATACTTCTGGTTCGCCGGCGCAGCAACAGGGATGGAAATCAGCACATCCGCGGTTTGACCGGCGCCCAGGGTTTCGGCAACGGCAAAATGCGGTTTGGAAAATTCCCTGCTGTCCATCGAAATGACGGAGTAACGCAGTCCCAGCACGCCCAAAGAACGGCTGTGAATGCCGGCGTTGACCAGGCGCAGGAGCAGGGTATTGCCGGCGGCGGTGTCTATCGGGTCGGTGTTGGGGTATGCCTTGCCGTTGAACAGGAAGTAGCGCGGCGTGAAGTTGCGGATGTCGTAGGAGGTGGGGCTGGAGTGCAGCAGCGGGTCAATCTCGCTCATGACCAGCACCGCTTCGTCGTCGAAGGAGGAAGCGGGACCGTAGGCTTGCTGCGGCGCACCCGCCGGGCGGACAATCAACGCGCCATACATGCCCAGCGCCACCTGGCGTTCTCCGTTGGCGGTGGGTCCCGCCTGATACAGATAGGTCCCAGGCTGAAGGGCAGGGTAGGTGTAGGTCTTCACGCTGCCGCTTGCGGCGCCAAGGGTATCCGATTTGCCGGGCAAGCCGGGGATGGAAAGCGAGGTGCTTTCGCTCAGGTTGTTGTGCAGGTTAATCACCAGCGTCTCGCCGGCATTGGCAATCAGCAGGGGACCGGGAAGCCCCGCCGGGCTGGAACCATCTGCCGCGTAGCCCCAGATGGTGACGCTGACGCTGCCGGGCAGGGTGAGGGTGCCGGTGGTTGCCCACAGGTCACAGGTGCGCACGCCGCCCGCTTCGGTGCAGGTGGAGGCTGGCAGCACAGCGGCTTGGGCAGGGATGGGGACGACAGAAGCGAGCATGGCGAGCAGCAGGCTGAAGAGCAGCAGCCCTGCGCGCAAGTTACGGAAAGTGAATGTTTTCATAGGATTTTCCTCGTTCCTTTCCTGCCCCTTACGGACAACCAGCAGGCGGGTCAATGCGGGTGTAGGTGCCCATGCCGGTCATCACCGCGCCCCAGGAGGTCAGTTGATAGAGGGCATGGTTGTGGGCAATATGGTAGTACTCTCCGCATTGATTTTGGACGGTGGTGCCGACGGGGATTTGCCCCTGCGAACCCAGGTAGGGGCTTCCGCTGAAGAATGTGCCGAAGACCATATCGAAGATGTTGGGAATGGTGACCGGCACCGGGTTGCTTTCGCTGTAGGCTTCGGCATCTTGCCAGGTAAAGAGCGTATCCCAGGTTTGGCCGGGTCCCACAGGAATGGAGAACTTATCGTAGGCAATATCTTCAAAGGTGGAACTTTGCAGCAGGTTGCCATCGCGCCCAACAACGCGCACATTGTTGCCGTGCGGGTGGAAAGGATAATCCACACTGCCTACGCTCAGGTAGCGCACTGCCGCCGGCAGAGGGTTCAGCACAGGATGGTAAGGGGTGATGCGAACCAGCGCGCCATACGGCTGACCGGGCAGCCAGGAGGCAAAGTTGGGCGCCAGCGTGTCGGGCAGGCCGCGTCCGTTGATGAACCAGTAGCGCGGGTGGTAATTGCGCGTGTTGAAAGTGCGGTTGAGTTCCATGGCGCTGCTGAGCGCAGGGTCCACCTCCGAGAAGAGGGAGATGTATTCATGCGCGGGGTTGAAGGCGGTGCTGGGGTCGTTGTATAACCAGTCGGGGTGACCGGCAGGACGGACGACCAGCGCCCCAAAGAGTCCCATCGGAACCTGGATGTCGGTTTCGGTGCCGCTTTGATAGATGTAGGTGCCGGGACGCTGCGCCACAAAACTATAGGTGACGGACCCGCCGTTTGCGGCGGCCGTCTTGGCGAGGGAGATGAGCGTGGAGCCGCTAAATTCGGGACCGTCGGGCTGACCATCTGCCAGGACATTTTCCTGCCCCGGGAAGATGAGGGAGGTTTTGCGGTTGAGCGTGTTGTGCAGCACAATCGTCACCATATCGCCTTCATTGACGCATAAGACAGGGCCGGGGTATTGGAATGGCTCGGAGCCGGACGACAAGCCCCACATGTACACCACGTTGCCGTCGGGCGTGCCGATGTAGCCGGTGTTGGTGGTGAGGGTGAAGGTAGGTCCGTAAGTGCAGACAATGCCGTCGTTTTGCGGTCCCTGGGCGTTGGCGGTTGCGCTCCCCCACGGGAGCAGGGAAACCATCAACATCAGCGAAACCAGGGCTGCCAGAACTTTTTGCGGTTTGAGGAAAAACTGCTTGTGCATGGTTAACTCCTTTTGCCCAAAGCGGCTAGGTGTTCGGCTGCGCCTGGGGCGGCAGGGTTCCGGCAGGGTACACGCGGACTTCGGTCATCTGCTTGCCAACGCCAAAACCGCCAATGGAATGGGACATGGTGAAGTTGCGGTTGTAGAGCAGGTACACATCGGGTCCGCTGCCGCCGGAATGAGGCGGCGCAGTGAAGATGGCGTCGAAACTTTCGCCCGGGCTGATGGTGATGGTGTTGGTGAGGTAACTCAGGTCCACGCCGCCGTTGTTCAGGTAGGTGGCGTCTTTGCCAACGACGCGCAAGGGAATGCCTTCGAGGGTCATGGATGCCTGCATAAAGCCGAGGTTGGCCAAGCGCAGGAGCACCCGCTCACCTGCGTTGCATTGGACGAGGGAACTGATCGGCTGATATTGGAGGTAGGGGAAGCCGTCGGGGGCGATCAAATCTCCGTTGGCGTCGAAGCCCTGACCGTTGGGGGCGAGGGTATCGGGGTACACACGTCCGTTGATCATGGAAAAGTCGGGTTTGTAGTCGCTCCATTCGGGCAGTTGGATGTGAGAATCCGCCCAGTGCGAGTCCACCCACATTTCGCTCAGCAGCATGCCAAACTCGCGGTCGTAGCCGGTGGAGCCGTCGCCGTCGTTGAAGACGAATTTGCCGCTGGGGTAGAGGGAGGTGTTGCCGTTTTGCGCCGGGCGGATGAAGACCAGGCCGGTCATGCCCATGTGGACGTGTTCGGTATCTTCCACATGGCAGTGGAACATGTAGGTGCCGGGGTCGTGCGGGCGGTACACGTAGGTAAAGGAGCGGTTGATTGGCACCGATATCGAGGAGGAGGGTTCGCCATCGAAGAACGGAATGGCGTTTTTGAAGCCGTGAAAGTGCAGCGTGTGGGCGTCCACCAGGTCGGGGCGCATTTGCAGCCCCAGGTTGCGAATTTCAAGACGGAACTGCTGATCCTGGTCGAGCCAGAACATGGGGGCCGAATGCTGCGCTTTCATCTTCTGGTTGAGGATTTGAGTCTCGCTCATGCCAGTCACATCCCGAAAGCCGAACACGTAGGTGGTGAACAGGCTGGGGTCGGGAGAAAGGTCATCGGGGTGGTAGGGCGAGGGCGTGGGAAGAGGCGGGAGGTAAATCCAGCCGTCGGTGGCGGCAAAGACTTTGTCCGGCGCTTCCATTTGAGCAAACGCCACCAGCTCGGGCGCGAGGTATTTGCGTAGCAGCCCCATGCCGCCGGCGGCAAGCAGACCGCTGCCAGCCAGTTTGAGAAAGTCGCGGCGGCTGAGGCGAGGGGAATAGGTCTTTGAGTTCATAGGTTGCTCCTGTGGGTCGTCCTGGAGGAGACGCGGGGCGCCTCCTCCAGGAGAACGAGAGGGGTTAGGGCAGGGTACCGCCGCCGAAGTCGTCGAAGCGGGCGTCGTTGGGAACGGCAAAGCCGGTGTTGCGCAAGAACCAGACGCCGATCTGACCGCCATTTGCCGCCAGCGAGGCGGGCCACCCGGCGACCGAGCCCCTGGGCAGGGTGACGTTGACCATGCCGATGGGGACGCCGTTCTTGTACACGATGACGGTGCCGTCGGAGTAGGCGCGAGCGCCCATCACATCGCCGTTGGCGAAGTTGACTCCGTTGAAGGTGGCGCGCAGTCTCCAGCCGGGGCTGGCAAAGGTGGAGGGGGTCAACGTCCAGACTCGCACGCGGCTGTTGGCGGGGTTGGGGTTGGGATCGTAGAGGATTTCGATGGCGCTGGCGGTGCCGCCAGGGTTGGTGCAGTTCGTCGGGAAGTTGCGCACCTTGAGCAGGAGGTCGTGTTCGGAGGCGGAGGGAACGACTTTGGAGAAGGTGAGGTAGGCTTCCTGGTTGGCGCCAAAGGTGGCGGCGTTCCAGTACACAAAGCCGTTCGTGCGCACTTGCACGTTGTTGCCGTCAATACGGTACACGTTGGTGCCGGTGCAGCCTGCCCAGTTGGCGCCGAGGGCGCCGTTGGCGCGGTTGAAGTTATCGAGGATGCCAAGCGACGGGAAGGGGCCGGGGATGATGTCGGTGTCGGTGGCAGAGTCGTTGGCTGGGTTCGGGTCAATGACGTTGAGAGGCACCGTCACCGAGGCGGTATTGGAGATGCTGCCAGAGGCGCCCGTCGAGACGACGGCGGTTGCGGTAAGGGTCGCCTTGCCGCCGTTCAGCAGGTTGAGCGAGGCGCTCAGGGCGTTGCCGCTGTTGATGACCGCCGCGCAGGTGGAACCGCTGGTGGCGGAGCATGTCCAACTGGCGCTGCTGAAATCGGCGGAGAAGGTATCCGTCACGGTGGCGCCGGTCACAGCATGAGGACCGTTGTTTGTGACGACGATGGTGTAGAGGACGGTTCCGCCGGGCAGCGCCGCGTAGAAGTTATCGGTCTTGGTGACGGACAGGTCGGAGATGGTGACAATGGTGTCGGTATCGGTAGCGGTGTTGTTGGCGAGGTCGGGGTCGGTGACACCGGCCGGGGCGGTGACGTAGGCGGTGTTCGTCAGTTGACCGGAGGCGCTGGAGGCAACCGTGCCGCTGGTGGTGGTGAATGTGACGGTGCTGCCAACCGGCAGGTTGACCGTGCGGTTGATGTTGCCGCTGCCGCTGCTCGCGCCGCGGCAGGTGGCTCCGCCGCTGACGGTGCACGTCCAGGTGATGGGACCGCTGAGCGGAGAGGAGGTGGGGAAGAAATCCTGAATGACCGCGCCGCTGACCGCCGAGGGACCGGCGTTGGTGACGGTGATGGTGTAGCGCACGGGGTCGCCGGGCGAGACGGTGGTGAGGGTATCGGTCTTGGTGATGGAGAGGTCTGCGATGACCGGGGTTTCATCGGCGCCGATTTCAAAGCCGCCGTCGGAGGGGCGCAGCCCGCCGTCGAAATCGAAGGCCGGAGCATTGACGCCGTTCTTGGAGGCCGCGCCCGCGTTGAGGGCAGGTGAGCCGGCAGCGAGGTGATAATCGCCCAGCAGGTTGGGGGTGGCATCGGTGGTGATCATCAGGATGTCCACGAAGCGAGGGTTGCCGCGCCAGGGCAGGGTGCGCACGGTCGTATCATAGAGGGAGACCACGTTCGGGTCCACGCCGACGATGTTGGAGGCATCGGGAATTGTGCCGGTGGTGACTTGCAGGATGGAGTTGGTGGGCGAGAGCAGCCCTATGCCATCCGAGACTCCGAGGTCCCATTGATTGATGGGGTGGGGGTCGCCGGTCAGGCCGATGCCCGCCACTGTGCTGCCGACAAAGGTCCCTGCGCGGTTATCCCAGAAGAGGTTGTTGAAGAGCAGCGGTTCACTGAAGATGGGCGAGCCGCTGGGCAATGTGGCTTGCAGCAGATTGCTGTTGCGCGATGTTGCCAGCCCTGCGGGAGCAGGCTGCCCGTTGCTGGTCATGGCGGTGGCGGTGGTGATGTTCTTCATTACGGTGTTGTTGAAGAAGCGCACGTTCGGCGCATCGTTCAAGGAGACACCGCCGCCCTCATGAGTGGAAATGTTGTTGACGATGATGTTGTTGTACACGTTGTAGGGGAAGTTGCCCGCCATGAGGAAGCGCAAGCCGCCGCCGTCGTCATTCGCCAGGTTGTTTTGAATCAGGTTGGCGTACACATCCACAGGGCCCGCGCCGGGGGTGAGCAGATCGGGGTCGGCGGGCAGTTCGCCGGCGATCATGATGCCGCCGCCTTCATCGTAGGAGCGGTTGAAGTAGATACGGTTGTGATGGATTTTTCCGTTCGGGCTGAAGCCGTAGTGGCTGATGCCGCCGCCATATTCGGCGGAGTAGTTGCCGCAAATATCGTTGTTGGCCACTTCGTAGCCCTCGGCGCCGGAGTAAATGGCGACCGCGCCCGCCAGGTTCGTACCGCCGTTGGCAAGGATGCGGTTATTGGCAATGCGGACGAAGTCGTTCTGGTTGTCGTTGTAGGCGCCGGGCAGGTGCGGCGTGCCGAGGCGGATGGCGCCGCCATAGGAACCGCCGTTGCTCTGCAGGATGTTGTTGGTGATCTGCAGATAGCGGGCGTAGCCGTTGACGTAGATGCCGCCGCCTTGTACGCCGGTCACTTCCTTGACCTGGGGGTTGGCAGCCGCCACCACCTGGTTGGGGAAGCCCTGCTGGTCGCCGCCCTGAATGGTGAAGCCGTCAATGCTGGCGGGGTTGGTGCTGGTGAAAGCGCCATCCTGCGCCACCACGTAGATGACAGGTCCTTCGGAGATGGACTGATTGCCGCTCCAGTTCAGGCTGGTGATGAGGGCGCTCCAGACATTGGCGTAGGGGGTATCGCCGGTCACGCCGCGTCCGTCAATGACCGAGCCGGCGACTTTGGTGTTGTCGGCATACGTGCCGCCGGGGCCCACGCCCTGCAGGCTGATCTTGGCATACATCACCACGTTCTCAAGGTAGATGCCCGAGGCGGAGGGATAGACCACGACCAGTTTCGGTCGTCCGCTGGTGGAGGCGGAAGCCGCATCCACTGCCGATTGGATGGTGGCATAGGGCTTGCCCGGCCCCACTTCATAAACGAGCGGCTTGTAACTCGTGCCGGTGACATGGTACTTGAGCCCATTCACTGTGGACTTGCCGTTGCTGGCAGTGATGGTCATTTGATGCGGACCAAACGGCATGCTGCTCGGAATGGAGGCGGTGATGCTGGTATCGCTCCAGGAGAGCAGGTTGAGCGGAATGCCATCGAAGGTGACGCGCCCCGGCGCCGCGCCAAAGCCAAGGCCGGTGATGGTGAAGGTGGAGCCGCGCGCACCGTAAGGCTTGGAAACACGGAATAGTTGCGGCGTCGCGCCATCCAACTGACATTGCGGCGGGCTGCTGAACAGCGAACCGCCTGCTAAAACGCCCGTCACAATTTGAGTCGGCGCGAGGTCCGAAGGAATGATCAAGCCGGAGTAGATTTCAAAACTTGCGCCAATGGTGCGATACTGCGGGTTATAGCCCGGCAGGCTCGGGTCATTGCCCAACATGTAATACACATTCGGACAGACGCCGGAAGGTGACGGGCAGTTGACCGTGTGCGTGGAGGGGAGCAAAATCTCAAACACGCCGTTGGGGTCGGAGGTCATGGTGGCAACGAGGCGGTTGGTGAAATCGTAGATGCCGATGGGCATGAGCGGCGCGCCCGCTTTTTCGCCGAACATCAAATCCTGCGGGTTGGTCGAAATGGTCAGGTCGTCAATGATGTAACCTTTCCATTTGCCGGGGATTGGCACTTCGGTAAAGAAGGTGAAGGCAGGCGCAACCGATTTGCCGTTGTTGAGCGTGACGAGTTTGACATTGCACAAGGGCATTTCCATGCCTTCGAAGACGCTGCCGCCGGCATCGGCAAAGGAGGGATTGTCCACCGCGTTGGGTCCATCTGCGCCGACGCCTGCCACGTCCACCACGTGCATCGGGCCGGCACAAGCCGGAGGCGGCACGGCAGGAATGAATTCATCGCCGCCGAAAATGTTGATGTCCTCTTCGCGCACCACCTGGTACATCGGTCTGCCGAGGCTGTCGGTGGGGACAACGACTTCGACGAGGTAATCGCCGGCGGGGATGTCGGTGCCGGCCGGTTCATCGGTCGAGCCGAAGCCGGAGTAGATGGTGTCGAAGCCGTAGTTGCCATCCAGCGTGGCAAAGCCGTTTTGGAACTGGGTACCCATGAGAGGTCCCTCAAGGCAGCGTTTACCGGTCGGGTCGGGCGGCAGAACCGCCTGATCAGTGGGGTACACGAGGGGGGTGCCGTGTGCGTCACGGGCGATACAGTCAGTGGGCTGTTCCCAGGTTTCGGTGATGGCTGTGCTGATGATGGGACCAACTTTGTAATTGCCGCTGCTGTCCAATTCCCATGTGCCGCTGGGGTCGCATGGTTCGCCGGGGTTGGTGCCGCAGGCAACGCCGCCGGCGGTCATATCTTTGGCAATAGAGCCGTCGGGCGCGAGTTCGAAGGTTTCGGTCGGGTCACAGGGAACGCCTTCATTCGTGCCGCAATACACCGGCCTGGAGAGCGTGACGAGCAAACCGGGGATGCCCGGCGCCCAGGCTTCCACTGCCTGATAGCGCGCATCTAGTTCGTTGCGGGTGACATCGTAGAAGACCGTGCCGACGATACCGCCGTTCGTGCCGCGCGCGTAGGGACGCACGCCCCAGTCCAACCGTCCCGATTGACCGAGGATGGGCAGAAAACCCACGTCCACGCCGTTCCCCAGAACAGTCGTTGGTTGCGGTTGGTTTTCCACCTGGTAGGTGACGCCGGTGGTGTAGTAGCGGTCAGAGTAGGCTTCGAGCACCATCCACGAGCCCATCGGGTAGGCTTTTTCGAAGACATAGTAGCCGTTGGCATCGGTGATCGCTGAGATGGACATGCGGTCAATCTCGCTGTTGTCGCGGTCTTTCAGCACCACCAGGTAATCGGAAATGCCCGGCTCGCCGGGGTCACGTTTGCCGTTGCTGTTGATGTCGTTGAAGACGTAGCCTTCGACTTTGGTGAACCAGCCGGTCAGCATGGGGGTGCCGATATCGGTCATTTGCCCGTCGGAGACGGTGACTTGAATCCAGTCGAGGATGTAGTGCAGGTCGTTATCCCACCAGGTGAAGAGGTAGTTGCCATCGGGCACGTTGGTAATGGCAAAGGTTCCATCGGGGTTTGCCCGTCCAACGTAAACCGCCTGGTCGCCATTCTGCAGATCCGAAAGCGCCACCCAGCCATCAGTGATGGGACCGGTGACTTTGGTGCCGGTGAAGCCGCTCCAGATGTCGCCAAAGTAAGGTAGAGCATTTTGCGGAGGCTGATACACCGAAGCAGCCACGAGCGTGCCTGAGATTCCGCCTGTGGCGCTGGAGGGAAGGTTGTTCATCGGCCGGACAAACCCAAACATCGTCCACGGGAAGGGTTCCGCCGCGACGACAAATTCATTGTCCAGGCCGGTGGCACCTTCCTGCAGCCAGGTATCCCAACTGGGCGAGCCTTCGAGGGTGGTGGTTTCGGTCCAGTCGGTGCCGGGAGGAGGGACAACCACCACATCGTAGCGGTTGGGACCGAGGTTGGGAATTGCCATATCGCCGTTGGCGTCGCTGATGGTGCAGCCGTATTCGTTGATGCCGGCGGGGTCGCCGTTGGCGTCATAGAGGGTGCAGAGGGGGTTGCCGAAAACGTCGGTGGAGAGCTGCCCGGCAATGTCGTTGATAATGACACGGAAGCCCTCGAGGCCGTGTTCGTCGGTGTCGAACTGCCCGTTGACGGAAGCGTTATCCTCGAAGACCTTGATGCGCATGGTGGCGGGAGGCAGAGGATTGGGCTGCAGCGCCACCGTCACTTCGCCGCTTCCCTGTAACGGAACGGTGAAATGAGCGCCGCCCATCTTGTAACCGTTTGCCATCACACTGACGAGGTACTTTCCATCGGGCAGGTCCAAGCCGGTGAGCAGAACGCCGTTGAAATCGTCCTGATTGCCCTGGGTATAGATGGGAGCAGCGGCAGGAACGGCGCGAATGGAGGGCCAGTCGCACGAATCAGGATAACCGGGGTCTTCGGGCGAACAACCGGCGTCCCTGGGCTGGAAGGGATTGCCGGTGTTATCCACATTGATGAGGTATTTGAACTCGGAAATTGCGGATGAATTGGATGCGTCCACTACAGTGAGAGTGAGGTGATTGGTGGAGGGGGCCGCCTCGGGCTCCGCAAGCGCCGGTGAAACGGTGGTGAAGGGCGCGAAGGTTCCCATCAATACAATCAGGATAATGAGCAGGGAACCGCCCCGCCGCCAGACGTTTCTGCCGGTAGCGGCTGAATTTGTTTGGGATATTTGTGTCATCCTTGACCTCCTTTGGGGTTGAACGATTCGTACTTGCCGAAAAACAGATCAGGAATCAGAGCGGTGTGTTTCATCAATTGCATTCTCCTTGATTGGGTTGGAATAAGGCTCGAGCGTAGCGGTAATGGTTTCGATCAAATCTTGCGAGGAACTGAGCAGCCGTGTCTGACAGCGAATCACGTGCATCAAATTGGAGTCTTCGCTGATGACGATGAGGGGCAGTTCGGGCAGGGCAACCAGCAGACGGGTCATGAGCGAAGCGGATGAAAAGGGGGAGGCTTCCTCCAGCAAAATCAGGTGAGGGTGGAGGGCTTCAATCTCGTTCAACAACGCATCAAACTCGATGGTGCGGCTTTCATCCAGCTCGAAATTGTCCATCATGTCCACCAGCAGGCTTGCGACGAGTTGTATGAATAAAGAATCCTTTCGTCCGACGAGAAGACAACGTTTGTTCACTGCAATGCACCTAATCGGGGATTTATTCTCCTTTTAGGATACATTTATCTGACGGGGAAAGCGATGGTCTGTTAATGGATTTGGGAATCAAAAAAGGACCATTTTGGCGGTCCTTTTTTCGACAGAGAGTTAACCTGCGGGGTTAACCCTTTTTTCGCTTCGCAGCCCGACTATTTGCCTGCCGGCGCGCTTTTGGCTTTTTTCACCCCCAGGCGTTTTGCCACAGTGCCCGCCTGACGGCGGTTTTCCACGCCCAATTTTTCAAGAATGCTGTGAACGTGATGTTTGACCGTGTTTTCGGAAAGATACAACTGACGGGCGATTTCCGTGTTGGATGCCCCCTCCTGCAAAGCGGAAAGGATTTCCACTTCGCGCGGGCTCAACTTTGCCAGCCGGTCATCGCCGTCTTGAACGGGCATGGCGCGTGAATATTCGACGACGCGGCTCATCATCTTGCGCGACATGGCGATCTCGCCCTTGGAGAGCGCCCGCAGGCTGGCAAGCAGGGATGAACTGGAAATGTTCTTGAGCATGTATCCCTTGGCACCCAAGCGAATGGCTTTGAGCAGGTTCTCGTCCGTCTCGAAGACGGTGAGAAAGACGATATTGCACTCGGGCATTTCGTTCAAAATGACTTCGGTCGCATCCAGCCCGGTGCCATCGGGCAGGGAAAAATCCATCAGGACGATATCGGGGCGGTGATGGAAGGCTTTTTCGACGCCTTCGCTGACACTGCCTGCCTGATCCACCACGTAAAAATCGGGGGTGGATTGGAACAAACTGATCAGCCCGTCTCGAAACAGGACATGATCGTCAACAACCAGGATGCTTTGGGGTTTTGTTTTTTGCTCGCTCATGCCAACGCTTTCATTTTCGTTTCCAAGGGAACGGAAATGGAGACCACCGTTCCCGACTGTGCAGCGGAATCAACCGCCAGTTGACCGTTGATACTGGCAATGCGCTCGCGCATGATTTCCAAGCCAAAGTGTTCGCTGGTATCCACGCCACCAGGTTCGAAGCCTTGTCCGTTATCGGCAATTGAAATATCGAGAAAATGCTCGTTCCAGGTCACTAGAATTTGAACCTTTGTGGCATCGGCGTGTTTCTCGATGTTGCTAAGCACTTCGCGGAAGGCAAAGAAGACCATCTGCTGCGTGTGGGTCGGCAGGTAGGATGGCTTTCCCAGCGACTTAAATTCCAGGTCAAATTTTGCGCGGTGGGATACCGTTTTGGCGTGTTCGCGCAGCAGGTTGGTCAGGTGTGGGATAGTTTCGGGTTGAATCTTTTTGAGAATATCCCGCACAATCTCATACGATTCATTCGCCACATCCCGCAGGCGCTCCAGTTCGGCGCGAATATGTTTGAGGGATTTGAGACTGCCGTTGGAGTTGAGTTGATCGAGTTTGAGGTGAATGTACCCCAGGTTCTGCCCCAGTTGGTCGTGGACGAAGGAGGAAACGAGGCGTCTTTCTGCCATTGCCGCCTGGGCAGATTGCATTTCGACAAGCCTCTTACGGTCCTGGCTTGATTGGAGAACAGCGACAATCTCATCGCCGATGTTGCGGAATACATCTTCTTCGTCTTTCGAGAGCGTGGCGCAGGCGGCGAGGCGGAACTTCAGCGCGGCGGCGGGAACATCGCCGTTGAGCAGCGCCAGGCTGTACACAGAGGGAGAAGCGGGGTCGCTCTCCTCGTCGCGGCACAGGTGAAAGACGAAACGTTTGCCGCCTTGCTTTTCGAGACATTTTTTGCAGGAGATGAGCGGATCCCAGATAAAGGTTGCGGCGGGCGTTCCTTTGGCAGCCCAGTGACCCGCCTTCTCGCATTGTTCCGTGAGGGGATTTTTGATCAGCAGATACGCCTCCTCCACCTTCGCTGTGATGCTATGAGGGAGTTCTGTAACCTTTGCGATGAGGGCTTCCCAATCCTCATTGGAGGTCAACGCCAGGCTGAGGCGGTGTTTGAATTCGAGAATTCTGGCAGCCTGTTTATAGGCGCGGTTGGAGCGGGCAAATAATTCAATCAACACGCCGGTTGAAATCAGCAAGACGGCATATTGAAACACCTCAAGATAATGAAAGGCCTGATTCAAAATCTGAAGGACGAGGAACTCCTGCACTTCCACCCACAGCAGGGAAATGGCAATCAACGCCAGAATCAGCCAGCGCCATTTTTCCAACCATTCAGCCAAATGCTGGGAAGAGCGCGAAAGTTTTGTCCGGAAAGTTTTCATAAGAGGTCATATCCATTATAAGTCCCCAGCCGCCAGAGCAGATTAAAGTGCGGCATTGGACGTTGCCATAAATAGGACGAAATCAGGTTTCTTTGGTTACAAATCCTGCTCCTTGATGTACAATCTGCCCTGCTCATCTGCCAGCCTGCCCGTAAAGATACTTCTTTACCAGGCAGGCGATGGTGGAACAGATTTTGTTTGAAGGAGATGACTATGCAATGGCTTCATTTTGACTGGGTCTCACAACCTGAAGCATGGATTGCGCTGGTCACGCTGGTAGTGCTCGAACTGGTACTCGGCGTGGACAACATCATTTTCATCTCGATCCTGGCTGGCAAACTGCCCGTAGAACAGCGCGACCGCGCCCGCATGACAGGGATTTCGCTCGCGGTCATCACCCGCATTCTGCTGCTGCTTTCCCTCTCGTGGATCATCAGCCTCGAGGAGCCGCTCTTTACCCTGCCCTGGTTCACCGGGGACCTGGCTATCTCCGGCCACGACCTGATCCTGATTGCGGGCGGTCTATTTTTGCTCTGGAAGAGCGTGCATGAGATTCACGACAAACTCGAAGGCGTGGAGGGACATGCCTCGGCGAAAGTACACGCCGCCTTCTGGAGCGTCATCATTCAAATCATGCTGCTGGATATCGTCTTCTCGCTCGATTCGGTCATCACGGCGGTGGGTATGGCAAATGAATTGATGATAATGATTATTGCAGTCATTCTTGCCGCCGCCGTGATGATTTTCGCTTCTGGTCCCGTTGCAAAATTCGTAGAGGAACATCCCACCATCAAGATGTTGGCGCTTTCGTTTTTGCTGCTGATTGGTTTCACGCTGATCGTTGAGGGTCTGCACCAGCACATCCCCAAGGGCTACATTTACTTCGCTATGGGTTTCTCGGTCTTTGTCGAGATGCTCAACCTGCGCCTGCGGGCACGGGCAGAAAAACCCGTCGCCTTACGGGCGGCGTATGTGGCAGTCAACACAGACTCAACCGTCGTACCGCGCGGCGTCCGCAGTTCGGGCAAAAGCAGGAACAAAAAGCGCTAAAAGATTTTTCTCCAGCCGGCTCATTCAGCCGGCTTTTTTCTTTTCTCTGCTGTGCAAAAAATCGTAACTGCCCACCTGTCACTGCCAGCGAGCGTGGCAGTCTCCTCGCAAATGCTGCAGATTGCGCCGCGGGCGAGCCTCGGCGTGGCCCTTCGAGCTGGGTCTCGATACGGGCTTTGCCCTCCTCGACCAACAGCCCTCGCAATGACACACAGCGGCAGGTTTCTTCCCCCTTTGGGCTGTCGGTAGGTAGTTACAAAAAAACTCTGTGAACCGTGTTCTGCATAGGAAATGTTCTTGCGCCGGGCGCGCATTCTACCCACGAGCCAACCGCGGGAACTTTCTACGCCCAAAGAGCATCCTCTATGCGTCACAAAGAAATGGAGTTTCAAATGAACGCAAAAAGAATCTTAATGTTTGTCCTGCTTACCGCCATCTTCACCTCAGCCCTTTTCGTCCCCTCATCTGCGCTTGCGGCAGGCAGCTGCGGAACCAGCGTAACCGTCGTCAAAGGCGACACGCTGCGCAAAATCGCTGCCCGCTTTGGCACCACCGTGGATGCCCTGCTCAAACTCAACCCGGACATCAAAAACCCCAACCTGATCTACGTTGGGCAACTCATCAAAATCAAATAACATCCCTTCCCCCCAAGCCAGCCGCTTCCCTTTCGTCAACAATCAAAAAAGACAGCCTCCCCCCAGGCTGTCTTTTTTATTTTTCATCAATCCCCTTTATAATTTCCCCATGCTTCCCAGCCGTATCGTCACCCAACTCGAACTCCGCCGCAACAACGGAGAACGCGGCGCCCGTAAGTACATTGCCCACAACGGCATCGTCTATGATGTAACCGACTGCCCAAAATGGCGACAGAACCTGCACGAAAACCTGCACTTCCCGGGGCAGGACCTTACCTCCGAACTCCCCGAAGCCCCGCACGCCGAAGAAGTTTTCCAGCGCCCATGCGTCAAGATCGTTGGTCAACTCGCAAATGCGTGACCCATCCTCCCCACTTTCCACTTTCCACTACCCCCTCACCCACAGGACTCTCATCCCATGACATCCCTCAAATGGTGGCAAACCGCCGTCTTCTATCAAATCTACCCCCGCTCCTTTGCCGACGGAAATGGAGACGGCATTGGCGACTTCAAAGGCATCATCGAAAAACTCGATTACCTCAAAGACCTCGGCGTGGATGCCCTCTGGCTTTCGCCCCACTTTCCATCCCCCAACTGGGACTGCGGCTACGACATCTCCGACTACTGTAACGTCGCTCCCGAATACGGCACACTGGACGAATTCAAAACCTTCCTCGCCGAAGCGCACAAGCGCAACCTCCGCGTCATTCTCGACCTCGTCCTCAACCACACCTCCGACGAGCATCCCTGGTTCCTCGAATCCAAATCCAGCCGCAACAACCCCAAAGCCGACTGGTACGTTTGGGCCGATACACCTCCCAACAACTGGCAATCCTGCTTCGACGGCGACGCCTGGACCTACGTCCCCGAGCGCGACCAATACTACTACCACTACTTCATGAAACAACAGCCCGACCTCAACTGGCGCAACCCCGAAGTCAAACAAGCCATGTGGAACGTCGTCCGCTTCTGGCTCGACCTCGGTGTAGACGGCTTCCGCCTCGACGCCATCGGCACCATCTACGAAGACCCGCGCCTCACCCCGCACAACGTCCCCATGAACCTCGCCCAACTGCGCCGCGCCTCCGAACTGGCGCACACCCCTGCCGAAAAGAAACAAATCGAACAATACTGGTACGACATGTTCAAACATCAATGGGGCGGACCCGGCCTCCACGACCTGATGAAAGAACTCCGCTCCATCCTCGACGAATACGAAGGCGACCGCATGCTCGTGGGTGAAGATGACGACATCGCCTACCTGGGGAACGGCAGCGACGAACTGCACCTCGTCTTCAACTTCCCCCTCATGCGCACCGAACGCATCACCCCCGACCACATCCGCCGCAACCAAAAAGAGCGTTTGACCCGGCTGGAAGCGCTCCCGCTCAAAGGCTGGCCCTGCAACACCCTCGGCAACCACGATACTTCCCGCCTCTACACCCGCTACGGCGACCGCCGCCACGATTCCGACCTCGCCCGCCTGCATGCCGCTCTCATCCTCACCCTCAAAGGCACGCCCTTCCTCTACAACGGCGAAGAAATCGGCATGACCGACCTGCTCATCACCGACCCATCCAAACTGCGCGATACCATGGCAACCTGGTATTACCACAGCCTCATCCACGAGCTTCAGGTGGACGCCGCCGAAGCCGCCCTGCGCGCCGCCCAAATGAGCCGCGACAAAAACCGCACCCCCATGCAATGGTCCAACAACCCCAACGCCGGCTTCTCTCCGCCCGGCGTGCAAACCTGGCTGCCCGTCAACCCCAACTACAAAGAAGGCATCAACGTCCGCGATCAACTGCACAACCCCAACTCGCTGCTGAACTACTACAAGCGTCTGCTGCGGGTGCGCAAAAACACCCCTGCCCTGCTCGCGGGCGAATACACACCCCTGCATCCCCGCGCAAAGGACTATTTCGCCTTCCTGCGCCGCACCGCCGAACAAACCGTGCTGGTCATCCTCAACGTTTCCCCAAACAAACTCGACCTGAACTTCTCCCGTGCGGCGGAACTCAAAGGAAAAACCCTGCACCTGCTCTTTTCCAGCGCCCTCCACTCGCAAACCGACTTCTCCCCGGCGCTTCTGCGCCTGGGCGCATTCGAAGTCTTCATCGCCGAAGCGCGCTGACAAACACACCGCCTCTCATGCCCACCCCCTCCCAGGAAAACAACCACGCTCCCTTCGTCACCCTGTGCGGACGCCTCTTCCGCCACACCGACCCCGCCTACTTTCCCCGCGCCTCCTATCGCGGGCAAACCATCTTCTTTTGCACCGAGTCTTGTCTTGGCGCGTTTCTCGCTGCGCCGCAGGAGTTCTACCTTGCTCACCGCAAACACCCCCAAAACCCAAAACAACGCGCATAAACAGCGCACTTTATCGGTTGGAGATAAAATGATTTCCCCTCAAAAAGCGATTCTGTATCAACGCTACGAATTCAAAAAATGGGAGTCTCATCACGCAGAGACCATCGTCGAGACACCCGTCTCGTTGACCGTGAACGGCAAAGTCTGGATTACCTTCATGTGCACCCCAATTCACCTCGAAGAATTGGCGCTGGGCTTTCTCTACAACGAAGGGATCATCGAAAGCCTGGATGAAGTGGCAGACGTGCGCCTGTGCGAACACGGCGATAACGTGGACGTGTGGCTGAATCACAGCGCCGAGCAGCCTCAATCGTGGCGGCGTACCTCCGGCTGCACCGGCGGCGTGACGGCGGTAGACCTGTTAGCGAAGCCCAATGTCTATTTTGGCAGAGACAGGCTCACGGTCGAGCCGGAAGCGATTGTCAACCTGGTGGAGATGCTCTTCGAAGCGCAGTCCCTCTACCGCGAAACCGGCGGAGTCCACACCTCTGCCCTGAGCGACGGCGAAAAAATTGTGGCGGCGGCGGAGGATATTGGCCGCCATAACACGCTGGATAAAATCGCCGGGCTGTGCCTGCGGCAGGGACTTGCGCCTCAGGTCCGCATTCTCATCACCACCGGGCGTATCAGTTCCGAAATGCTGCAAAAAGCCGCACGCATGAACGCGCCGATTCTCATCTCGCGCACCTCGCCCAGTTCGCTTTCGATTGAAATGGCAGAGCGTTACGGCATTACATTGATTGGCTACGCCCGCCGTCACCGCTTCAACGTGTATTCGCACCCTCAGCGGGTGGGGCTGCCTGCCTGAATGTTGGCCTTGCGCCTGCGGCAAAATCTATGACGAACATCCTCTGGAAAGGTGAAAAAAGAAACTTACTCCGCCGCGCTTCAACTTCACTATAATGAGAGTATCCGCCAGATCAAAAGGAGGCTTCCATGTACACAGTTCAGGCAATTCTCGAATCAAAGGGTGATAGCGGCAACTACTCGGTCTCTGCCAGCGACACGGTGCTGACCGCCCTCAAACTGATGGCACAAAAACGCATTGGCGCAGTGCTGGTGACCGAGGGCGAAAAAATCGTGGGCATCTACACTGAGCGCGATTACGTGCAAAAAGGCGAAGTGCAAGGACGCCGCGCCGAGACCACCCTCCTCCGCGAGGTGATGACGCCCGGCATGTACACCGTCACCCCCGATACCTCCGTCGAGCAATGCATGGCATTGATGGAAGCGCATCACATCCGCCATCTGCCGGTGGTGGAAAATGATCAATTGGTGGGCATCGTTTCCATTCGGGATGTGATGACTGCTGTACTGGAAAACCGCGAGAGCGAAATCAAAGGACTCGAAAACTACATCCTTGCTTCCGGCTTCTCGAGTTAACCTCCTTCAATTTTGTTGCTCCTTAAGGCGCATCGGAGCGGCGGCATCCTTTGGTAGAATGTCGCTCATGCCGCTCCGCGCCTTTTTTGTTTTTTCTCTATTCGCACTGCTGGCTGCCTCCTGTTCCTCCACCCCCTCGACCCCGCTGCCTGCTTACGATCCCTTCGCGCCGCTGGGAGCCCCCACCGCCGCCGCGCCCGGCGGAGGGAATACTCACACCAGCAGCGGCACGGCGCCCACCCGCGCCCCTCTTTCTGTGACCCTGCCGCCGCGCAACCCCAGCCTCGCCCTCACCACCCCCACGCCAGATTCTCCTCATCTGCTGCCGCCTCCCCGCACCTACGTGGACCAGTACACGGTTCAGGCGGGGGATACACTCGGGGATATTGCCCAACGGTACGGGGTCAGTTTGGAAGCGTTGCTGCAAGAAAACGGTTTGAACGAAGCAAGCATCCTGCCGGTCGGCATGGTCCTCAACATCCCCCCTGTCAGCACCGATGTCGCCCCCGGCTCCTCGTTCAAAATCATCCCCAACTCGGAACTGGTGTACAGCCCCTCCAGTGTGGGGTTCGATACGGCGAACTTCATCCAATCACAGGGCGGCTACCTGGCGGCTTACCTGCAAGAGATAAACGGCGAAATGCTGAGCGGGGCGCAAATCGTTCAGCGCATCGCGGAAAATTACTCTGTCAACCCGCGCCTGCTGCTGGCGCTGCTCGAATACCGCAGCGGCTGGGTGACCAACCCCTACCCCTCCAACATTGACTTTCCGCTCGGCAATTACACCGCCTACTACGCCGGGCTTTACCGTCAACTGGCATGGGCGGCAGATAACCTGAACCGCGGCTACTATCTGTGGCGCGTCAACGCTCTCGCCACCCTGCCGCTCAGTGACGGCACCTACGTGCCGCTCTCCCCCACTATCAACGCCGGCACGGTGGGCGTGCAATACTTTCTCTCGCTCTTCAACGACCGCACAACCTGGGATTTCGACGTCAGCCCGCAGGGACTCTTCCAAACCTACAACAGCCTCTTCGGTTACCCCTTCGAGTACGACATCGCTTCGCTTCTTCCCCCGAACCTGATTCAACCGCCCATGCAGTTACCTTTCGAAGAAGGCGTCACCTGGGCGTTTACCGGCGGCCCGCACGGCGGCTGGGACGATGGTTCCGCCTGGGCAGCGCTGGACTTTGCCCCGCCTCTTGAGGGACTCGGCTGCGCTCCCAGCGACCTGTGGGTGACAGCCGTCGCCGACGGTTATATCGTCCGTGCGGGCAACGGCGCCGTGATTCAGGACCTCGACAACGACGGCTACGAACAAACCGGCTGGACGGTTCTCTACATGCACATTGACTCGAACGAACACATCGAGGCGGGCGCCTATGTGTATGCCGGCGAGCGCATCGGGCATCCCTCCTGCGAGGGCGGCATCTCGAACGCCACCCATTTGCACATTGCCCGCCGCTACAACGGCGAATGGATTCCCGCCGATGGCAGCCTGCCCTTCGTCATGGATGGCTGGGTCTCCAGCGGCGAAGGCATTTACTACGATGGTTACCTGACGCGCGGCCCGATCGTTCTGCATTCGGAGGAGGGGGTCTTTGAGGGTGTCAATCTCATCATGCGGGAATAAAAGCCGCTGCGCCGCATGCAGCCTTTACCCCCGCATTCTCAATACAGGTATAATCCCTGCGGATCACTGCGTGAAAAGAACTGCCGCACTTCTACTGACTTTATCCTTCTTTTTATCGTCCTGCGTGGGGAACGTGTCGCTGTGGGGGCAATATCTCACGCCCACACCGCCCGGCGGGGTGACCAACACAGCGGCGCCGGAGGTGTATTTCGCCGGCGGCGCCGCTTCCGATCCGCCCTTCTTTACCGTCACGCCCTTCCCCACCTCCACCCCCACGCCGCTGGTAAACTTCATCACCCGTGAAGTTCCCACTCAGCCTGCCCTGAACACCGCACCCACCGCCGCCAGCGATACGATCCTGTATTACGCCCAAAGCGGCGACTGGCTCCCGGCAGTGGCGCGCAGGTTTGAGGTCGGCGTGGAGGAAATCAAGTCGCCGCGCCCGCTCTCCGCGCAGGGATTTGTGGATGCCGGCACCCTGCTCATCATCCCCGACCGCCTCGATAAAACCATCCAATACACGCCTGCCGTGCGCTTCATGCCCGATAGCGAGGTGGTCTTTTCTGCGGCTGCAGCTGGCTTCGATATCGAAGCCTACATCAAAAGCGCCGGCGGCTACCTCGCTTCGTACCGCGAATGGCTGGGCACCACCGCCTGGACCAGCGGCTCGAAGGAAATCGAACGGCTGGCATACGAAAACTCCGTCAACCCGCGGCTGCTGCTGGCTGTGCTTGATTACGAAGCGCGCTGGGTGCGCGGCACGCCGGAGAATCAATTCCGCATTGACTACCCGCTGGGACAGGAAAACTACCGCAACAAAGGCTTGTTTGCCCAACTCTCGTGGGGAGTGAGCCAGTTATACGACGGCTACTACCGCTGGCGCACAGGCGAAATCAACCACCTCACCTTCAAAGACGGCCTTTCGCTACGCCTCGACCCCACCCTCAACGCCGGCACGGTGGCGGTGATGACTCTCTTTTCGCGCCATCACACACTGAACGAATGGCTGCGCATCATGGACGACACCAGCGGCTTCCCCGCTTTCTACCGCGACATGTTTGGCGACCCCTGGGCGCGCGCCGATGCTCTAGTGAACTTCTTCCCTCCTGCGCTGCAGCAGCCGCCCCTTTCCCTGCCCTTTGCGCCGGGCAGCACCTGGGCTTTCACCGGCGGACCGCACAGCGCCTGGGGCACCAATGAACACGGTCCGCTGGCAGCCATAGATTTTGCCCCTCAAAACGAAAAGCCCGGCTGCTTTGTCACCGACCAGTGGGTGCTGGCAATCTCACCGGGCTTGGTGGTCCGCTCCGAAAACGGCGTCGTCGTCGTGGATATGGACGGCGACGGCTCGGAACAAACCGGCTGGAACATCCTCTACCTGCACATCGCCAACCGCGACCGTGTGGCGCTCGGTCAATGGGTGGAACAGGACGGCTTGATTGGGCATCCCTCCTGCGAGGGCGGAATCGCCACCGGCACACACGTACACATTGCCCGCAAATACAACGGCGAATGGATGGTGGCAGAAGGCCCTCTGCCCTTCGTCCTGAGCGGGTGGACGGTTATCGCCGGCGACCGCCCCTACCTGGGGAAACTGGTCAATGGCAACAAAACCGTCACCGCCGATGTGTACGGTCAATCCTGGTCACTCATTACACGTGAAGAGAATGACAACTAAAATGAGATACAAGGCGGCAGCCGCCTTTCTTCTCCTAACCCTCTTGCTCGCCTCGTGTGCGCCGCCCGCTTCCACCACCGTCCTACAAAACATCATCACCCCGCTGGCGCCCACTCTCGCCCCCGCGCCCACCTCCGGGCGCCCGCATTACAACCCCGGCGAACTCGTCGCCTACACCGCCCAAAGCGGCGATACCCTTCCCGCCCTCGCCGCGCGCTTCAACACCACCGTCGCCGAAATCCTTCAAGCCAACCCCATCATCCCGCAAGACGCCACCACCATGCCGCCCGGTCTCCCGATGCAAATTCCCATCTACTACCTTCCGTTGTGGGGCACCGACTTCCAAAGCCTGCCCGACAGCGCCTTCGTAAACGGACCGGCGCAGGTGGGCTTCAACACATCCGCTTTTGTTGCCGCCTCCTCCGGCTGGCTCAAAACCTACCGCACCTACGCCGGCGGCAAAAACCGCAGCGGCGCCGAAATGGTGGATTACGTCGCCGTCACCTACAGCATCAGTCCGCGCCTGCTGCTGGCGCTCCTCGAATACCAGGCAGGCGCCCTCACCCAGCCCGAACCGCCGGCAGAAAAATTCCTGCTCGGCTTCCGCCGCGTCAACTACGATACGCCCTACCTCCAACTCGTCGTCGCCGCCAACACCCTCAACAACGGCTACTACGGCTGGCGCCGAGGGACACTGACAGAATTCGAACTCCCCGACCGTTCCCTCACCCGCCCCGACCCCTGGCAGAACGCTGCCTCCGTTGCGCTTCAATACTACTTCTCACGCATCTATTCCGGGGAAAAATACTACGCTTCCATCGGACCTGACGGCCTGGCACGCACCTACCAGACCCTCTTCGGCAACCCCTGGCAGGATGCCGCCAACTTCGCCATCCCCGGCAGCCTTCAACAACCTCCGCTGCGGCTTCCCTTCCGCGCCGGGACTTCCTGGGCATACACCGGCGGACCTCATACCGGCTGGGGCAGCGGCGAACCTCTCGCCGCCGTGGACTTTGCCCCCGCTTCCGACACTTCCGGCTGTTACATCGTCCCGCGCGACCTGTTTGCCGTTGCCATGGCAGACGGCATGGTCGTTCGCTCCGACGTGGATGGACTCATCCTCGACCTCGACAAAGACGGCGATGAACGCACCGGCTGGACGCTCTTCTACCTGCACCTTGCCATGGAAGGACGCCCGAGCGTGGGGCAGGAGGTCAAAGCCGGCGATCCCCTCGGCTACCCTTCCTGCGAGGGCGGCTCATCCACCGGCACCCATGTCCACGTGGCGCGCAAATACAACGGCGAATGGATTCTCGCCGATGGTCCGCTGGCGTTCAACTTCGAAGGCTGGGTGGCGCATAACGGCGTTGAGGCATACAAAGGCACACTCACCCGCGGTCCGCTTACAATCACCGCCTGCGAGTGTGCCGACGAAGCCAGCCAAATTCAATCTGACCTGCCCTAATCCCCCGCACGCGCCTGGGGTTATCTTCCTGTTTGGAGTCAGGGAGCTTGCTCCCGACTGCAGGGAGCTTGCTCCCGACTGCAGGGAGCTTGCTCCCGACTGCAGGGAGCTTGCTCCTGAAATACGCCAGTAAACTGGCTGATTCCATAGCGGAGCTTGCTCCCGCCCAATCTCCCGCGCGCCTGGGGTTATCTTCCTGTTTGGAGTCAGGGAGCTTGCTCCCGACTGCAGGGAGCTTGCTCCCGACTGCAGGGAGCTTGCT
>JBBITE010000013.1:33842-73971 GCA_037440905.1 Anaerolineae bacterium
TTGCTCCTGAAATACGCCAGTAAACTGGCTGATTCCATAGCGGAGCTTGCTCCCGACCAATCTCCCGCGCGCGATTATCCCGCCGCTTCCTGCCAGGCGCCTTGGGTGGTCAGGCGTTCCTTCCCATCCCCTTCCTCTTCATAAATTTCATACCGCAAGTCCATCGGCACGACAGCCCCCAGCATGGCTTGCGCCGGGCAATAGCGGGTGGCAGAAAGTTCGATGGCGCGCAGCACGGCCGCCTCCTCCACCCCTCTGCCTGCAACGACATAGGTGATGACCGCATTCGTGAACACTTTGGGATGCTCCTCGGCGCGCGCCGCATCCACACGGACCTCGAAGCGGGTCACATCCTGACGCTTCTTGCGCAAAATCGAGATGACATCCATTGCCGTGCAGCCCGCCAGCCCAAGGGCAATCAATTCCATCGGGCGCGGACCGCTGTTTGTACCGCCGGCTTCAGAGTCGGCATCGAGTGGAATGTGGAAGCCGGAGTTCGTCTCGCCGGCAAATGCCAGGTTTTCCTTCCAGGTTACGGTAGCTTTCATGAAGACTCCTTGATGATAGGGGTGACATATTTTTCGAGCATCTTGGCGCTAATCTCGCCCACCCAAAACAGGCGGACGGTTCCGCTGCGGTCAATGACAAAGGAGGTGGGCAGGTTCATCGTTTTGAAGGCTTGCTCTGTGGCGATGTAGGTCGGGTCGAGCCAGACGGGGAAGGTGAGTTGATATTCGTTGACGAATTGAACGACATCTTCGGTCGGATCGCCGTCGTTGATGGCGATAATGGTGAAACCCTGCTCGGCGTATTTATTGTAATAGGCTTGCAGAGTGGGCATTTCCGCTTTGCAGGGCGGACACCACGTTGCCCACAAGTTGACCAACACCACCTGCCCGCGATACTCTGCCAGGGAATGAGAGACCCCTTGCAGGTCGGTGAGAGTCAGTTCGGGGGAGGGAAAGGCGGTTTGGACGGGAACCACCCCGAGGTCAGCAGGAGGCGGAGAGTTCCGCAGAATAAGGTAACCGGAGGCGGCTATCAGCGCCAGTCCCAGCCCAAGGAGGAAAAGAGGGATGGTTTTTCTCAAATCTTCACCTTTTTGGGCTTACATCCAATTTTGTGTAGAGCGCATCAGTGACGCATAAGCCCTGCTTTTTGTTGATGCGAATGTCGGACAAAAGTATACCCTGCTGCCGCCAGGTCATGCTTAAGTTAGGATGAACGTCATTGAAAAGATGATGTTTGCCACTAGGATGCGGCTTTGCGCCCGGGCTATCATGCGTTCAAATGGTTCCCGATTTGGAGTTGCTGCCCCTCTTTCGCGGCTTGGAAGAAGAGCACCTTGCGCTGATGCGGTCTCTGTTCGAGCGGGTGACATTTGCCGCCGGCACAACGGTGATAGAGCAGGGCGCAGCCGCCAAGTTTTTGTACCTGGTGGAACGGGGGAAGGTTGCGATTTGTTATAAGCCCTACGATGGCGAGCGTATCACCCTTTCGCATGTAGAGGCGGGCGGGTTGTTTGGGTGGTCGGCAGTGGTGGGAAACCCGCAATATACTTCTTCGGTAGTGGCAGTGGAAGATGTCAATGCGGTTCGCATCCGCGGCAGCGACCTGCGCCGCTTGTGCGCAGAACACCCCGAAGCCGGCAAAGCCATTTTGGACCGGCTGGCAGACGCCGTTTCGAACCGCTGGAAGGATGCCCATGCGCAGATTCGCGCCGCACTCAAGAATGGGATGAGCGGATAAAAAAGACAAACCGGGAGCGCTGCAAAGCTCCCGGTTTGCATAAGAGGCTATTCGTCGGCGCGTTACGTAACTGCCTACCTGTCACTGCGAGCGAGCGCAGCGAGCGTGGCAGTCGCCCTGCAAATGTTGGAGATTGCGCCTCGGGTGAGCCTCGGCGTGGTCCTTCGGGCTGGGTCTCGATACGGGCTTTGCTCTACTCGACCAACAGCCCTCACAATGACACACAGCGGCAGGTTTCTTCCCCCTTTTGGCTGTCGGTAGGTAGTTACGGCGCGTTAAATAATTATTCCTGCGGTTTGAAGAAGCGGAAGATGAAATAGACTCCCAACAGGATAAGCACGGCCGGTCCGATGTAAGAGGTTAACGCCAGCGAGGAGGCAAGGAACGTTCCCAGAATAATCAACGCCACCGCAGGGAAGAACGCCCACGTGCGCTGACTGCCTCCCGGCAGCACAGCCACCAGCGCAAAGGTGAACCCCAGCCCCACAAGGAAGACTCCGCTGGTATCCATATTGGAGAGTTCATCCAGCACCGAGACCACTCCCAGCGTCAGCAGCACGCCGCCGGGGATGATCGCCCACCAGCGGTGAGTGTTGGTGAAAAAGACCCACAGGAAGGCAAGGCTGATCCCGGCAAAGAATGCCAGCCCTTCGAAGGGTTCGAGAGAGGGCGGCAAAAAGGAAGCGGCAGCCATGCCGGCCAGCGTAAAGCCTGGAAACGCCGCCCACCAGTTACGGGCTTTATCCACGGAGAGCAGGTAGAGGAAGTACAGCGCCACCGCTCCCCAAATGATGCCCCAGAAGATTCCGCCGGCATTGCGGATGACGCCCATCACCTCCAGCAAAGAAAGCACACCGCCAAATATCAACAAACTGCCAATGATCAAGCGCAGGTCATATTTTCGCATGTTGCCTCCTAGCGGATGTTGATCGAACCCAGGCCGGCTTCGACGTTGATTTCCACGCGGTCGGCGGCGGTATCGAAATTGGGCGATTGGTACAGCCTCGCATCCAGTTCGGGAAAGCGGTTCGTATCTATGTTGAGGGAGGTCAAGCCTTCTTTGATGCGGATGCGCCCCGCCACGCCCTCGGGGATGATCAGGTCAATCGAAGCAGCACCGGCTTCCAGGTCCAGCAGAGAAGCGCCGCGGGCAGGCAGGATGATTTCGCTGCCACTGGCGCCCGTCTTCAGCGTGATGTGACGGGCGGCGACTTCGCGCAAGTCCATTTGCAACTGACTGGCGCCGCTTTCCACTTCCAGATTGACGGGGACTTGCTGGGTGAGTTGAAATCTCCACGTGCCATCAGACGGACCGATGAAGGGGATGAACGATGCCCCCGCTTCAATTCGGACCTCGAGTCTGTCTCCGTCCAAACGAGAGTGTTTCTCCACCCCCGCCGCAGAGGACCCCACCAGCGCCAGATGAGGCGGCGCGCCGCCGCTGATGACGATTTGCCCGGCGCCGTGAGAGAAGCGGTAATTGACGCTTTGGGCGCTATCCAGCGCAATGGAGAAACGTTCTTCTGCGGCAGCATCCGCATGCCAGTACACGCTCAGGATGAGCCAGCCGCCGAAGAAGATGAGGGCAAGGGGCCAGAGGTATGGCAGGAGGTTGGGAATGATGCCCAACCGCTGCAGGAGGAAGAGCAGCCCCAACAGGATGAGGGCGCTGCCCCAGAAGATATTGTCACGCTTCATGAGAGGCACCCTTTCCGCTGCGCGCAAAACCGCGGGCAAGCACATACAACCCAAGCAGGATGAGCAGGATGGGCAAGCCGTAATCGCCGAGGATGGATAAGCCGCCCAAGAAGGCAGCGAAGATCAAAAACAGAACGGCGCTGGTGACAATGAGCCGTAATCCGTGCGCGATGCTGCGGCGGGTGTTTTCGCCGAGCAAGCCCGCCAGAATGGAGCCAACGCCCACAAAGCCGGGGATGAGCGTCCACATGTAGGACCAGGAGGCGAAGTTATTGGTTTGCTCCTGATAATAGAGAATGCCGCCGATGCCGGCGACAATGGAGGCAGGCACAGCCATGCCGGGCGCGCCGGTGATCAAGCCAATCAACAGGATCAGCGCTCCGGCGGCGATGGTCCACATGGGCCAGGTGAAGTTGTTTTCCATCCATGCTTGCAGTTGCGGCACCTGCCGCGTTACCAGCAGCCAGCCGCCGAGGATGAGCAAAATGAGACCGAGAGCAAGGTTGGTGCGATTTTGTTTCATGTGGGGATTCTCCTTTTTGAACACGTGAGTATCTAACCTTACAGCGCAAGGGGGATGCAGGTTTTCAATCATTCCGCCGGAACGGGGCTTGGATTTGGCAATCCAAGCCAGCGGTATCCAAGCCAGCGCTTTTTTCTCTTGCGGGTTGTCAAAGCCGCACATCGTCCCATCACAACGCGGGAAGGCGGGCTTTAGCGCCGGGCTTTGCGCTGTAATACCAATATCATTATACGGAAAATAAGGAGAGAGGTTTCGTTTTCTCTCTTCCATCCCCTGCCGCGAATCTCGTTGGGGAATGAGGACGCGCAAGTGAGTTATTCGACCAACTGCGGCAATGCCAGCCAGGTTTCGCGCAGGGTAGGATGTTCGCATTCGATGACCAGCCGCTTCTCGATCAAGCCGCGAACTGCCCTGCCCATCAATTCTTTTCCCCACCCGAACAATTTGACTGCATCTCCCGCCCGCGCCGCGCCCACCGATTGGAAGTATAGTTCGAGCAGTTTTTCGCGCGCCTGGCGTTCGCTGATTCGGCGCGCTTGTTCGGGCAGGCGGGGGTAATGCCGCGGGACGATTTCGTAGATGAAGGAGTATTTCCATGCGCCGGCTTCAGCCACTCCCACCGGCAGGATTTTGAAATCGGCTTGCAGGAGTTCGAGTGACTTGTTGAATTCGGAGTCCTTTGCGTTCGTCAGTTTTGCAGCGCGGCGCAGGTCAAGGGTATTGAGCGCGCCTTCTTTCAGCAGCGCTTCGTAGATTTGTTTTGCCGCCTGGGGCAGGCGTCCCTCTTCGTAGGCTGCAAGGTAATCTTCTTCGGGCGCGCCATAGTTTTCCGAAAGTGCGTAAAAATACGGCGCGACCTCGAGCGAGAGCAGGGTGGCTTTTCGGCGCAGGATTTTGGCGTAATACCAAATTCTTTTGCCGAGCGCGTCATCTTTCCATCTCCAGGTGATGTGGGCCGGGTCATCGTGTGCATCGGCGACGGGGCGGTCGCCGGCGACGGCGGTCCACAGGGAGGGCAGGTCTATGCCGCTGATGGGCCAGAAGAAGATAAAACCGCGTCCGTTGACGAAGCGTAAAGCCTGGGAGGGAGAGGCAAGAGGCTTGGCGGGAGGCAGGTTGAAGGTCTGGCTGCGATGCGTATTCAGTTTCTTCAAATGGAGGCGGGGCATGCGTGCATTATAATCCTGCGTCATGCAGGTTCTTTTTATCTTCCTCGACGGGATCGGTTTGGGGAAGGACGATGCCGAAGTCAACCCGCTGGCGCGCGCCAACATGCCCCATGTGAAAAGGCTGCTGGAGGGACGGGCGCTGGTGAAAGACTCGGCGCCGTTTGTGGGAGAATTTGCCACGCTGCTGGCCATTGATGCGGGAGTGGGTGTGGATGGTTTGCCGCAATCGGCAACCGGGCAGGCGGTTTTGTTGACGGGGAAAAACATCCCTCTCGAACTGGGGTATCACTACGGTCCCAAGCCCAACCCTGAGGTGGCGGCGTATTTGAACGGCGAGACGTTGTTTTCCCGCTGTGTGGCAGCCGGAAAGAAGGCCGCGCTGTTGAATGCCTATCCGCCGCGTTATTTTCAGGGGATTGATTCGGGCAGGAGGCTGTATTCTTCTATACCGCTGGCGGTGACGAATGCGGGCTTGCCGCTCTTCACTGAAAGGGATTTGTACGAAGGGCGCGCGCTTTCGGCAGATTTTACGGGCGAAGGCTGGCGCACGATGCTGGGCTTTGCCGATGCGCCGCTGATGTCGCCGCAGGAGGCGGGGCGGAAACTGGCTTCGCTGGCGAGGGAATATGATTTTTCGCTGTTCGAGTATTGGGCGAGCGATTACGCCGGTCACAAACAGCAGATGGAAACGGCGGTGAGATTGATGGAAGCGTTCGATGGGGTGATGGGGGGATTGATGGAGGAATTGGAGGGCGAAGGTCGAAGGGCGAAGGTTGAAGGGCGAAGGTCAAAGGTTGAAAGTCGAAGGTCGAAGGATGAATTGCTTGTGTTGGTAACCTCCGATCATGGAAACATGGAGGATGTTTCGACGCGCAAGCACACGGAGGCGCATGTCCCGCTGCTAGTCATCGGCAGCAAAACCGCACGCGAGGCGTTTACGCGCGGCATGACGGACCTGACTCATATTGCGCCGGCCATCTGGCGCGCTGTGAGGGAGGAGGCGGGGGGAGAAAAATAAGAATACCTGTTACCGTCTAAACCTTCAACACAGGATTTAGATAAGAGCGGTTGTAGTGGCGGAATGTGGATGTAGTGGTGTGGGAGTTGTTCAATTTTGGTCATCATACAGTTACGCAAATGCTGTTGTCACTTGGGAGAGTGCCAGAATTGAAAGGCACCTGCGACTGACGGTTCGCGGGTGCCTCTTGAGAAATCGGGGGTTTCGAGAATTTGTGTAGCGCGTTTCTACGCCTTACTGTTTACATGGAAGATGGGCTCTTATGGACTGATTTTACGCAGTGCATCTTCCCTCACCCCATCACCCTCTCCCGCTGAAAAAGAGAGAGTGATGGTGCGTAAGGTGAGTTATTGATTTGCGCTTCCATGCGGGCGGATGACTCAGAAAATCGTGAGGGCGTCTTTTACTTCGACACCAGGAGAATGTCCTCGAAAAACAATTCAATGGCGTACCCTGTCACGAAATTGCCTTCCTCCGACACCGGTGCAGGTGCGTAGTCGGCTGTGATGGTAAAAAATTCACCTTTCTGCAATGTTATCGGTTGAGTGGCTCTTCCTATCTCGGTGCGGTCATCACAGATTCCCGGGAGCAGGCAAGGAATGAAGATGAGAAGGCTACTCCAACCCACTTCATCAGGGTCTACTTCAACTTGATATACCCTCAGAGTCACATCATATACCTCGCCTTCTCCAGCGAGTATCTCGAGACGGGCTTGGGCTGGACCACTATTGGGCAGACCCGCATCAAGTACCCGCAGCGGCACAGGAAGATAAGACGCCGAGGAGGATGTCAGCGCCACATCATTGAGTTTCAACACAGCTGTTGCTTTGATGTCCGAGATCTTATATCTTCCTTCTTCGCTATCGTTCCACACAAAGCCATATCCTGAGGGGTTGAACAGAAAAGAAGTACTGGCTGTGGCAGAATTCTCGCCTACAGCACGGAACTGCAGTGCTTTGCATTCCCTGGTAAGCCACATGCCTTTTCTCTCGTCGGATTCGTAGTGGCGGTATTCTACAACGTAAATGCACATCTCATATTTTAGAGATGAACTTTCTGTTGTTCCCCTCGAAGAATCTGTAACGTTTACATCTATGGCAAGATTCCCTTTGACACCCCTTGCCGGATCAGGCATCTGGATACCTATAGAGAAGCGCCTGGGTGAGGATGTGTTCGAACCTGCCTCTAATGGTCTATCAAAAATCCCCTCTTTTTCTGCCTTGAGCTGCCCAAGAGATGAACTCACTTCTGCCACAACTCGATAGCGGAAGATATCTGGCAGAGGATCAGCGATGGTAATATTGAAAGCGCAGATGGCGTTTGGACTCTGCGAAGGCTCGGCGCATGGAAACATTTGCTCCATCAACTGAACATTGTAAGAATTGAATACAAGCAACGTCAGATTGGCTTGTAAAACTGCATCTCTTGGAATACCCGATAGTTCTCCACTCAGTTGCAGCTGTTCGAAATCATATCGGGCATTGCTGACACTCACAGAAACAGTCGGAATAGGGGTGGGGGAGGAAGTTGGAGTAGGAACGGGAGATGGGGTAATGGTCGGGATAGCAGTGGGCGGGAGCGTTGGAGAGGGTGGTGGAGCACTCATATTACACCCGAAGGACACCAACAACAATAAAGAGACCAGGATTTTCAAGCGTTTCATGGGGCACCTCCAAATTTAAAAAAATGGATACCGACAAGTGTCCCTTTTAGATGTTATAAGGCAGAGCAAGAGGGATTATTTTATAAAAGCCTTAAGCAATGCCTATGAATATTTTCTAATTTTCAAAACCCCAAAAAAGACGTTGGTTGCTCTTAAATTCATTGCAAGTATTTCCCCTGCCATCCACGTTCACCCCTCTCCGTATTCCAGGCGCCCCCTGGTGACCTTTGTGTGTTCTCCGTGTACATTGAGGTTCACCCCGTTTACTCACAAAGGACCCTATAAAAAAGCCTCCGGGGAATTGATACCCCGGAGGCTGTGGAATGTTACGCCCGTATCTCCTGCCGCTGGAACAACACGTAACTCAAAGCAAAAAGCAGAATGGTGGCAGCAATCAAACCTGTGAGTTGGGGCCAAATAACCAGCAGACTTTGCCCCAGAGGCAGGGGCGATTGAATGGCGCGGTCTAATTGCACAGGCAGCACAAAGCCCAGGAAGCGCTCGGTGGGCTGCAACAGGATAGTGGCAATGTCAGCGTAGAGCGTGATGGGGGAAAGGCGAGTCAGGAACATTTGAAGTTGTCCCGCCGCCACCAGCTGCTCGAGGGTGGTAATTTGTTTGGGTCCCAGCAGCGGGGCGAGGATGCCCACCACGATATTCCAAAAGAAGATGAAGAACGCCCATACGGCAATCGCAGCCAGCGCAGCAGTGGCGGAAGAACGGAAGACCGTCGAAAAGAGCATTGCCAGCGCCATCCAAATGCCGCCGTAGAAAATTGTTCCCAGCAGGAACCACAACGCGCGCCCGGTCTCTTCTGCCGTGGGCGGAACGCCCAGCCGCAAGATGCCAATGCCAACGATCAACAGCCAGATGGCAGAGAAGACCATCGTCAGCGTGAGCAAACCGCCGAGGAACTTCCCCATCAGAAGCGCGTCGCGGTAGACCGGCTGCGCCAGGATGCGCGAGAGGGTGCGGCGGTTGAATTCACCGTTGATGGAGTCGAAACTCAGGGCAATCGCAATCAGCGGCACCAGAATCGCCAGGAAGAAAACAAAAGCAGGCAGCGGGTCTTGCGCGGTGGTAAACAGGCGCAGGTAGAGAAATTCGTTATTGGCGCCCGGGTGAATGTTTTGCAGCGCGGTGTAGATCGTGCCGATGGCAGTCAGCAGCACGAGCAATTCCAAAATGAGCATGCGCACGCCGGTCAGATGATCTGCCATTTCTTTGGTCAGCACAGCGCCCAGGCCGGTCCACGGAGAGCCTTCGCGTTCGTCGCGCGTCTTGATGGATTTAGTGGACTGTCTCATGTTTGACCTCCTCGAAGTAGCGGGTGTAAATATCGTCCAGGCTTTGCGCTTCAACGCTCAGACCTTTGAGCCTGCCGCCGGCTTTGATGACCGCCTCTGCCGCCTCGGCGCGCACGTCCTTTTGGGCTTCGAGGATCATCCTGCCGTTCTTCACCGAGACGGCATTGACCTCCGGCAAGGCTTCGAGCGCCTTGCGCAGTTTGGCGGCTGAGCCTTCGGTTTCGAGTTGAATGCGGTAGGCGCCGCCCAGCACTTTGCGCGCCAGTTCAGAGACGGTTCCCTGCAGCACCATACGCCCACGACTGAACAGACCGACGCGGTCGCAGATGGCTTGTACCTGATGCAGAAGGTGAGAAGAGAGCAGAATGGTGGTGCCTTCCTCTTTCAGGCTGTGAATCAGGCCCAGGAATTCGTGCGCCAGTTCGGGGTCCAAGCCCTGAGTCGGTTCGTCCATGATGATCAACTGAGGCTTCTTAATCAGCACATCCGCCAGCCCCAGCCGCTGACGCATCCCCCGCGAGAAGGTGCCGGTGCGCTTGTCAATCACATCGGTCAGGCGGACGCGTTCGATGGCTTCCTCCACCCGGCGCTTGATTTGGTCGCGCGGGATGCCGTTGAGTTTGGCAATGTAAATCAGGTTTTCGCGGGCAGTCAGGTCGTCGTAAAAGCCGACCTGATCGGGCATGTAGCCGACGCGCTGTTTGACGCTGAGCGGCTGGCGCGCCGGGTCGAAGCCCAGCACGCGCACCTCTCCTTCCGTCGGTTCGGTCAACCCCAGCAGCATGAGGATGGTGGTGGTTTTGCCGGCGCCGTTGGGTCCCAGCAAACCAAACACTTCGCCGCGGCGGACGCTGAGGTCAAGGTGATCTACGGCGGTGAAGTCGCCGTAGCGTTTTGTCAACCCTTTGGTTTCGAGCACAAGGTCATTCATCCCTGTCTCCTTTCGCTGGGTTGAGGGGTTAGCGGCGTCCGAACCGTGAAACAGCCATGCCCACAATTGCCACAGCCACCGCAATCAGAGCGATGCCTACCGCTCCCCACAGCGTGGAGGTCTGTACGGTGATGCGGAATTCAGCCGATTTGCTGGCGCTCTGGTTGGGCTGGGCGCGGAAGGTGATGACGTAATCGCCGGAGATGGCATTCTCGGAGGGTTTGATAGTTGCGGTCACTTCCACTTCGCCGTTGGCTGGCACTTCCACCACCGTTTCGGGGTCGAGGGTCACCGTCCAGCCGCTGGGAGCGGAGGCGGTCAGTTTAACGCCCGCCGCCGGGGAATTGCCGCTGTTGCGCAGCACCAGTTTGATTTGGTTCTCACGGTTGATGTATGCTTTGCCCGAAAGTCGTCCATCGGGCGTGGTGATACTCAACTGCGGCTGCCCCACCACCTCGGCGTTCAGGGTGATGCTGGAAGTGACGCTGTCGCTTTGAGCGGTGAGGGTAAATGGATACGTTCCGACCGCCAGCGAGGTTAATGGTGTAGCGGTAACATCAATCCGTTGAGAAGCGCCGGCTTTGATGTCGGTGGGCAGGTTGGTAATGTCTTTACCGCCCGATTTGAAGGTGACGGCAAGTTCGCGGGGTGCATCCGCAATCAGGCTGACCGTGAGGTCGTCATCGCCCTCGTTTTTGAGCGTCACGCTGAAGTTGAAGGCAGCCTCCGAGCCGCCTCGAATCGTAGGAAAGTCGGTTTCGAACGACAGGCGGGCGGGAGCCTTTTCCTTGACGGTAAATTCAAGCGGAAATTCCGCACGTTCACTTTGCCCCTGGGCAACCACAGTGAAGCGATAACTACCCGGCTCCACGGTTTGAGGCGTGGTGACGCGCAGTTCCACCTTGGATGTGTTGCCTTCAGTCACATAGACCGAATTGACAATGCGCCCTCCGCCGCGAAATTCAGCCGTCCACTCGGCGGGCAGGTTTGTCAACGACAGATCCACCCGCTGGGAGGCAGAGGCGCGCAGGTCCATGCTCAGGGTGACGGTTTCGCCGATTCCAACCACCATGCCCGGGTAAGCAGTGCTGATGGTCAAACCGCTTCCCTCCTGGGCATGCACGGGCATTGCCGCATTGAACAAAAGCCCCAACAGCAAAGTGACGAGCAAAGCGAATCGAATGCGCATCATAGATGCAAACCTCCTGAATTGTGAAATTGTGCGTTGTGGTTTTGATCAGTCAGAACCTGCTGATCGAACATCCAGCAAAAATATATATGCCGCCACTGTTAAATTTTTATTGGAGGAGGATAAAGCCAGGATTAGGACTTGCCACCCGCCGCTTTACACAAAGCGCAGAAAGACCTGGTTGCCGAGCAGGCGTCCGCGCGGAGTGAGGCGATACATCCCCTCTTGATGTTCGAGAAGACCAAGCCGCACGAGTTCCCCCAGTTCCTGGCGGTATACATCCAAAAGCCCGCGTCCAAACCTGGACCTGAAATCTTCATCTGCCACCCCCGCCTGTACCAACCTGAGGTTGTTCAACATGTAGTCGGACATCTCCTCTGCGAGGGTTTGTCGGTGATGATTGACAACCGCCGGAGAGAACGGAAATTCAGCGTGCGCCGGCGGGCGGGCGCGGTCGAGCCGTTCGAGGTAGGTTTTGATGCGCAGAACATTCGAGTAACGATAGCCGCCTGCATATCCATGCGCGCCGGCGCCGAGACCAAGATAGGGCAGCGAGCGCCAGTATTGAAGGTTGTGGCGGCAGGCATTGGACGGCGGACGACGGTCAACGGGCAATTGGCCGTCATCCAGCGCCCAATTGGAGATTTCGTAGTGAACATAGCCGCTGGCTTGCAGCGTTTCTTCGAGCCATTCGTACATGGCTGCGGCAAGGTCAGGGTCCGGCAGCGGCAGCAGTCCCTTCGCCGCCCAGCGCCCAAAGGGAGTGCCGTGTTCCAGAGTCAGGGCATAGGCGGAGATGTGTTCCGGACGCAAATCGAGAATGCGGCGCACGGTAGTTTGCCAGGTTGGGAGGGTTTGTTCCGGCAAGCCGTAGATCAGGTCGAGGTTAAGGTTGTCGAAGCCGGCTTTGCGGGCGGAGGTCACGGCAGCAATCACGTCAAAGAAGTTGTGTGTGCGTTCGAGCATCCGCAGTTCCTCCGCGTTGGCAGATTGCACGCCAAAGGAAATGCGGTTGATGCCTATCTCGCGCAGCCGCGCCAACGCCGCGTAAGAGATCGTGCCGGGGTTGGCTTCGATGGTGATTTCGGGATTGGAGGTCAGGCAAAAGGCGGAACGAAGGCTGGTGAGGAGAGAGCCAAATTGCGGCGGGGAAAGAAGTGAGGGCGTCCCTCCGCCGAAAAAAATCGTCCCGATAGTCGAATGGTCTTCCAGCCGCCTCTCGTAGTCTCTGAGTTGTTCCCCGACGAAGTTGATCTCTTGAGTCAATGCGTCCACGTAGGCAGGAATCATCGCTTCCTGCCCGGCGTAGGTGTTGAAGTCACAGTAGGCGCAGCGATGAGTGCAAAAGGGAATGTGAAGATAGAGAGAATATGCCATCGGTTCGATTATCAGTAGATCACGAAAAGGCCGTTCATGGGGAATGACTGCCTCAAGGCTGACGAGGGATTGCCAAATCCCGAAAATACAGGAAGCAGACTGGTTTGTGCCAAATTTCTGGCGGCTGGATTTGTCAATCCAGCCGAGCGTCGCGGCGATTAACAGAGAGCCAAACACGCTGCATCATATGCGCGTTCGTGAATCCTGATTATAGCCGGCGCAGAAGACAGTTTGGCGGGCGCCGGCGCATGACCAAATTGTGACATTCAAAAGATTGACAACACAGCCGGACGTAGTATAAATGCGGCGCACAGAGTCTGTTCGAAGGCGCTTCATGCGTTACATAGGGCAAACATCCTATGGATCGTTTTGAAGTAAAAAGTTGGTGCCTTCGGATGGGTTCTTTATCTTTTTAACACCGGAGGTGTGAGTGAACGCGACTTTGAAACTGGGAGAGCACTACATTTTCGATCTCTCCAACTGCAACCAGGAGATTCTCCTGGATAGCGAGCGAGCGTACTCGCTGTTTGCGCAAGCCGTGCGTGAAAGCGGCTTGACGGTTGTGGATGAGGGCTTGTACAAGTTCAGCCCGCATGGCTTTACTTGTTTCTTGCTCCTCGCAGAGTCGCATGCCAGCCTGCATGCCTGGCCCGAATACGGCTATTGCGCCATTGATCTCTTTACCTGCGAACTTGGCAAGGACATGATGCCGCTCATCATGCGCCTCAAAGAGACCTTCGGCGCAGATAAATTCTCGCTGCGCAAGATTGACCGAGATGCCGAAATCGAAACCACCCTGGCTGTGGCAGTGTAGGCGGTATGAGCATCTGGTTCACCGAAGAACTGCACCCCTATTACCGCAAGAGCCTGCGCGTCAAGCGCGTACTTGCCGACGAACAAACGCAATATCAGCATTTGCAACTCATCGAAACAGAGTTCTTCGGCAAGGCGATGGTTCTCGACGGCATCATCCAACTCACCGAGCGCGACAACATGGGCTATCACGAGATGATCGTCCATGTGCCGATGCTGGCGGCGGGTAACCCGCGGCGTGTGCTCATCGTCGGCGGGGGAGATGGCGGGTCGCTGCAACAAGTGCTGCGATACCCCTCTGTGGAAGAGGCGGTGGTTTGCGAACTGGACCAGCGCGTGGTGGACCTTTCACGCGAACACTTCACCGCTGCATTCGGGGACCCGTGGGCTGATCCCCGCGCCAAACTGCTCATTCGGGACGCCTTTGGCTACCTCGAAGAAAACCCCGGTCAATTCGACGTGATCATCTCCGATACCACCGATCCCATCGGCATGGCAGAGCGGTTGTTTTCGGATGAGTTCTACAAGTTGATGGTGCGCGCGCTGGCGCCCGGCGGCGCGGCAGCCACACAGTGCGAACAACCCTTCTTCGATACCGACCTGATTCGGCAAATTTACCAAGCGGCAAAGGGACTGGTCAAGAACCCGGCGTATTACTACGCCCACATTCCCACCTATCCCGGCGGCGGCATTGGCTTCATGTACGTCTCAGATGTCCCCTGGGAAAAGGGACTGACCACCCCCTACCCGCCCGGCGAGAATAAATACCTAAACCCTCAAATCCACAAGGCGGCGTTTGCGCTGCCGGAGTTCTTCAGAAAAGAGTTATACGAATGATTCCCGCACCCTCTCAAACCATGGAAGAAAGAAAGGACGAAACCGAATACTGGGGCGTTTCCTCCGCCATTGACTTGTACGAGTGCGACCTCGCTCTGATGCAGAATGCAGATGCCATCCGCGAGTTCACCGCCCTCCTGTGCGACCGCATCAAGATGCGGCGTTACGGAGAAACGCAGGTCATATTCTTCGGCGACGATCCGCGCGTGCAAGGGTACAGCATGACGCAGCTCATCGAAACCTCCCTTGTCTCTGCCCATTTTGCAGATGCCAGCCGCGCCATCTATCTCGATGTGTTCAGTTGCGCGCCCTACGACCCGCAGGACGCCGCCGAGTTTGCGGCACAATATTTCAAGGCAGCCCGCTATCAACTCCACGTGGTCTATCGCAAATAGAGCGGGGTCGGCATCGCACAAAAAGGTCACGCCGGCGGCGTGACCTTTTCATTTTGGCACAATCTCTCCACCAGGCTGCGCGCCGTTCCTTCTGCCACGAACACCAGCGCATCGCCGGCTTTCAGCACCGTCTCGCCGCGCGGAATGAACACTCGGCTGCCGCGCCGTACGCTGGCAATGACACAGTCGCGCGGCCAGGACACCTCGCGCACCGCTTTGCCATCGCATTCGGCTTGCGGCTGAATGACCACCTCCTGCACTTCCACCCCGCTGAAAGTTCCCAGCCGCGCCTGCTGTGCGCGGTGACGCAGCAGCGTATGGCGCTTCAGGGCAATGTCATAGGCGCGGATAGCATCCGAACGGCGCAGCAAACCGACGAGCAGTTTCGGGTTCTCGCGCGCCACCACCGGCATCCGCCCAATATCGCGCACTGCCATACGCCGCAGCGCCGCGCCAATCGTCTCATCGGGGTACGTCACCATCAGGTCGCGTGAACAGATATTCCCGATTCTTTCGTCCTGGTCAATCTCCGCGTCACGGAGGTCGTGCAGGGTGACAATGCCATACAGTTCTCCCCGTTGGTTAAGGACCGGCACGCCGTGAATGCGCTCGCGCAGCATATACTCCATTGCCTGGCGCACCGTCATATCGGCGCGCAGGAACGGCGGCGCTTTGGTCATCACCTCTTCCACTGTGATTCGCTCCAGCACTTCCACATCCCGTCCGCGTTCGATGCGAATGCCTTTGCGCGCCAGCCCCAGCATATACACCGAGTCTCGTTCGATATAGCGCGAAATCAAAAAACTGATGACCACGGCAAACATCAGCGGCAGGATGATGCGGTAATCCCGCGTCATTTCGAAGAGCAGCAGGATTGCCGTCAGCGGAGCATGCACCGCCCCTGCCAGCACCGCCGCCATCCCCACCATGGCAAACGCGCCCGGCACAATGTTCAGGGATGGGAAAAGGCTGTGGGCTGCCAGCCCCACCGCCCCGCCCAGCATCGAACCGATGAAGAGCGCCGGGGCAAACACGCCGCCGGCAAATCCGCCGCCGATGCTGAGCGGAGTCATCACCAGTTTGGCAATCATCAACGCAAATAACAGCCAGAGAATGGTCACGCGTCCGTTCAAGACATCCCCGATGACGTGATACCCTTCGCCGAAAATGTGCGGCAGGAAGATGCCCGTCACACCCACCAGCAGCCCAGCCAGAGCAGGCTTTCCCCAGCGCGGCGCCTGCAACTTGTGGAAGAAATCCTGAAACCCGTATAAAAGCTTCACATACAGGGCTGAGAGCGGGCCCGCCAGCAGCCCCAGCAGGAAATACAAAAGCAACTCCCACGGCGAATTGAACGCATACGCCGGCACATTGAAGGCCGGCTGCACGCCCGAAACCGCCTGCGTGAACACAGAAGCAATCACCGCCGATAACACCACGATGCCCAGCGCGTTCGTCCCAATTTCACCCAGGATGATTTCCACCGCGAAGAAGACGCCTGCAATGGGCGCATTGAACGCCGAGGCAACCCCGGCTGCGGCCCCGGCAGCCACCAGCGTGCGGACTCGTTCCTCCGACATCTTGAGCAAACTTCCCAGCATCGAACCCAGATTCGACCCGATTTGCACCGAAGGGTCTTCAGGTCCCACCGAAGCGCCGGCGCCAATCGAAACCGCCGAAGCCACAGCCTTGGCTGGAACCCGCCACCAGCGCAGGCGCCCGCCCGAAAGCGCCACCGATTCGATGATCCCTGCCACGCCGTGATAGCGTTCAATGCCGATGAAGTAGTACTGAATCAACCCCACAATCAAACCACCCAGCATGGGAACGAGGGCAATGCTCCATGCGCCATACCTGCCGAGAAAACCACCCAGCGAAACAAGAAATACTTCATGCCCCAGCGCAATCATCCGCTTGAACAGCCAAATGCCCATCCCCGAGGCAAGCCCCAGCCCCACAGCAACCATCCCCAACAAAGCCGAGTCGGAAAGTTGATAACGGTTGAACCAGCGCGATAGGAAAGCCCTCATTTCAACCGCCCCCCGCCAGCATGAAGCCAATTCTCCCCAGTACCCATAAATGCTGCCTTCGTCCTACCGCACCACAAACGAGACTTTTTGACTGCCGGAACGTCAAGCAGCACAAACTGCTCTCGCAGCAGGGGCGAGAAAAGCCGCCCAATGTACCGCCTGTACTGTTTGCAAGGGCATTCCATTTGACTTTTACAACCGGTGTAAATTTGTTTTGCATGTGCAATGTTTTACCATAAAAACCATCCCCTTTCACAAGGGTAGTTGCAGTAGAATAACAAAAAAATTAGACAAATCAGGCGAGATTGGTGTTTTTACGCTGTTGCGCTGCAGCCATGAACAAGATGAGACCTGCCCATCAGGTCTTGTTTTAGAAGCGACGGCTAATGACCTAAAACAGCAGGAAGAGGCAGCCATGAAAGCAAAAATTTTCGTGTCCTATTCTCGTAAAGACAAGGAGCGCGTCCGCTTCCTCACTTCCTATTTTGAGAAGATGGAGTATAACGTGTGGGTGGATTGGGAAGACATCCCCCCCGCCACCGACTGGCTCGATCAGATCAAACGCGGCATCGAAGGAGCAGATACGTTTGTCTTCTTCCTCAGTCCCGATTCGGCTGCTTCCGAAGTCTGCAATATCGAAGTCAACCACGCTGCCAAATACAACAAGCGCATCATCCCCATCGTCCTGCGGGATACGCCCGCCGGGGAGGTAAACCCAGTCATTCGCCGCCTCAACTGGATTCACCTGCGCGAGCAGGACGACCTGGAAACCGGGCTGGAAAACTTCCGCAATGCGATGGAACTCGATTTCGAGTGGGTCTCCCGTCATAACCGTCTGCTGGCGAAAGCGCTGGAATGGCATCATGGCAAGGAAGCCAGCCTGCTGCTGCGCGGCGGCGAACTGCAGCGGGTGCTCAAGGAAGTGGAAGTAGCCAAAGAGAAAGAACCACAACTGACCGTCATCCAGAAAATGTTTCTGGAGTATAGCATCAAGAACGAAAAACGCCGCCGCATCTTCTGGACGGCGGTTTCAGCGGTAATCGTGGTGCTGATAGCGCTGACCTCTTTCGCCCTCTATCAACGGAATCTTGCCGTGGTCAATGAGGCGCAGGCAAAACTGAATGCCCAACTCGCCACCGAGCAGAGACTCAAAGCCGAGGAAAACGAAGCGCTGGCAATCAAAAACGCGGAGGAGGCGCTGGCGGCAAAGGAAGAAGCCGAAAGACAACGCTCCATTGCCGAGACGGAACGCGAACGCGCCGAAGAGCGCGCCCGCTTTGCTCTGGCGCAGCAGAGCGCGGCGCGGGCGCAAATTTACCAGTCGCAGCCGGGCGAACTGTACACCAGCACCCTGCTGGCAATCGCTTCGTGGAAGACCGCGCCTTCTGAAGAAGCGGAGGAGATTCTGCGCCACAACATCAGCCTGCTGCCCATTCCGCTCCGTCAGGAACAGCGCAGCGGCAGCATCAACGCGCTCTCGTTCAACGCGCGCGGCGATTTGTTCGTCACCGCCGGAGCAGACGGCAACGCCTGTGTGTGGAAGGCTTCGGCTGGAGAACTGCTTTTTTGCCGCCCCAGCCCCAAGTCGGTGAATGATGCGGTGTTTAGTCCCGATGGCCAAATGCTCGTCACGGGCGATGAGTCGGGGCTGGTTCAATTCATCCGCGTAGAAGATGGGGAAGTGCTCTACACCTATCAGGCGGGAGGCATCGTGCGCGACCTGGATATTCGCAGCACCGGCGATCAAGCGGCGGTCACGCTCGACGACGGGCGGATCACGCTGGTGGATATGCGGGACGGCACACGCAAATATGACCTGCAGGCGGTCTCGCGGTTGAAAGTGGCATCTTTCAGCCCAGACGGAAATTTCATTGCCGCCGGCTCTGTCACCGGCACGGTGACGTTGTGGGATTTGATCAATGGCGGCGACCCCATTTCGAGCGGGCGGCACAAAGGAGAAGTGCTGGCGCTGGCTTTCAGCCCCGATAACCGTTATCTGGTCAGTGGCGGGGCAGATGGCTACATCATCGCTGCCCGCCTGCCAGGCGGTGAGGAGCTCTACCGCCGCCTGCACGAAGACCGCGTCACCGATATTGCGTTCAACCCGAAGGATGGTTCCTGGTTTGCCACTGTCTCCGCCGATCAGCGTATCCGCCTGTGGACTACCTCCGACGGGACAGAACGCCTGCGCATGGCGCAGGACGGACAAATCAACGCTGTGGAGGTCAGCGCCAGCGGTCAATGGCTTGCCACCACCGGCGCCGATCACACCGTGCGGGTTTGGAATGCTTCCACCGGCACGGAGGTTTTTGACATTCCGCTCAAAGAGACAGGGACCGCCCTCAGTTTCAATGCCGATGGCACGCGTCTCATGGCGGGGGATGCCGGCGGAGAAATCAATCTGTGGGATACCTCCGCCATGCCTGCTCCCGCCAATTACCTGCAATTTACCGACCTGACCTGGGATGTGGACTTCAGCCCCTCCGGTGAATGGCTTGCCGCTTCCAGCGGACGCCGGCTCTGGCTGCTGGAACTCTCGCGTCTTCCCACGCTGACGGTTTCTCCCGCCCAGTCTTTGCTGACTCTCAACGGGGATATTACGCAGGCGGTGTTCAGCCCCGACTCGGTCTGGCTGGGCGTTTCCGCCGCCAACGGACATGTGGTGGTGTACAACCTGCAAACACGCCAGCCGAGGACGTTGTTCCAAACCGCGCTGGAACATCACATTGCCTTCACGCTCGACAGCACTCATCTGATTGTCTCCACTCCCAGCGGCGCGGTGGAGTTGTGGAGCCTGGCCTCCTTCCGCAAGACGGCAGACCTGGCAGCAGAAGGCTCTGGCACGGTTGCTGTGACAGCGGGGCCGGCATACCTTGCGCTGGGGATGACCGACAAGATTCAAATCATGGATAAGGACGGGACTCTCATCACCGAAATCGAGGCGCCGGGCGAACAATCGCTGCTTGCCTTTAGCGCCGATGGCGCTCTGTTTGCCGCGAGCAATTCCGCGGGCTTGATGAAGGTCTGGCAGGTGGAGGGACAAACCTTTCGGGAGATAGGCGAATTGCGCAAGGAGTTTGTCAATTCGCTGGTATTTCAACCAGCCTCCAATACGCTGGCAATCGGCGCGCGCGGGAATGTGTTCCTGCTCGACCCACTTACCCTGAAGGAAAAAGCGCGCGTGCTTCTGGCAGGCGATGTGCAGGGTCTTTCTTTCTCGCCGGATGGAAGTCAAATGGCAACCGCTTCGCAGCGCGCCGTTCAGTTTTGGGAGGTTGACTCCCTGCCGGAGATTGACACGCAGGATTTGGTTGTCACAGCCTGCGCACGGCTGACAACGAACCTCTCTCAGGCGCAGTGGAACAACCTGTTCGGCGGAGAAGAGTACCGCCTGCTGTGCGAAAACCTGCCGGCGCCATAAACACAAGCAGGGAGAGATTCACAAGCCCAAACCTGTCGGTAGCACAAGATTATGAGGCTTAACAAATTATTTCGGTGATCTCGTCCGGAGTGGCTCGTCTCCAGGCAGCGAAGGAAAAGCCAAACCCGGGCTGCCTGCGCCACCCATCCGCTGGGGCTCAAGCCCCTGCTCAGGGCATGGAAATCCGCTCACCCTAAAGGGTGCTGCGCAAAGCGGATTCGGAGTCGGCTTCCAGCCGACTTGCATGGACTGAGGCGGGGGATTGATCCCCCCGCCGAAAATGGAAAAATACCGAATTATTTTTCCAAGTTTCATTATCTTGTGCCCCACCTATAACCAGCAACCTTTATGCTGTGCCACAAAACGCCAGATTTGGATTGCTAGAATAATTTGGAAAAGTGCAAGGCATAGCCGGCAGGCAAATAAATTTTCGAATAGATACGAAGCGTCCCGAAGGTTTGGTGTCGCAAACAAAACCACATTCCGCAAAACCTTCGGGACGGGTTCAACGATCTATCCCGAACTCAGGTTTCTTACTTTTCTCTATGGACTCTCCCTGGTAAAAAAGGTTTAGCCGCTCCCCTTCCCCCCTCGGCGCCGAGGGCTGAAGGCAAAGTGGGTTATACTTGCCGGCGTCATAGACAAACCGGCGCATCCTTGCAGTGCGCTAAACCTCTCAACATTACCCCGGAGTAACAACATGGATACGATCATTGAAAGTATTTCAGCCATTGAAATCCTCGACTCGCGCGGCAACCCGACGGTCGAGGTGGAAGTAACACTGGCAGACGGTTCGTGGGGACGCGCAGCCGTGCCTTCGGGCGCCTCCACAGGCGTGCATGAGGCGCTTGAATTACGCGACGGCGATAAGAAGCGCTATCTCGGCAAGGGCGTTTCACAGGCTGTGGCAAACGTCAACGGCGTGATTGCCGATGCGCTCTTCGGCTGGGACGCGGCGGAACAAAAAGCGATTGACGCCGAACTGCTGGCGCTTGATGGCACGCCGAACAAATCCAAACTCGGCGCAAACGCCATCCTCGGCGTGAGTCTGGCGGTTGCCAAAGCCGCAGCCAACTCGCTTGGCTTGCCGCTCTACCGCTACCTCGGCGGCGTGTACGCGCACGTCCTCCCTGTGCCAATGATGAACATCCTGAATGGCGGCGCACATACCGCCTGGCAATCCACCGACATGCAGGAATTCATGGTCATGCCGTTCGGCGCGCCGACCTTTGCCGAAGGTCTGCGCTGGGGGGCGGAGATCTACCACGCGCTGAAATCCGTGTTGAAGGAAAAGGGCTACGCAACTCTCGTGGGCGACGAGGGCGGATATGCGCCCGCATTGAAAGCCAACAACGAAGCCATCGAAGTCATCCTCGCCGCCATCGAAAAGGCTGGCTTCAAAGCCGGGCGCGGCGCGGACGTGGCCATTGCGCTCGACCCTGCCGCTTCGGAACTGTTCGAGGAAGATACCAAACTGTACAACCTGCGCAAGGAAGGCAAGAAACTGACCGGCGAACAGATGGTTGAATTTTGGAAGAAATGGGTGCAGGATTATCCCATCGTCTCCATCGAAGACGGTCTCGCGCAGGATGATTGGGCTTCGTGGCAATTGATGACAAAGGAATTAGGCAACAAAATCCAAATCGTCGGCGACGACCTGCTGGTGACCAACCCTGAGCGCGTCCGTAAGGCGATCCAGGAAAATGCCGCGAATGCCCTGCTGGTGAAAGTGAACCAGATCGGCTCGCTCACTGAGACGATTGAGGCGGTGGAAACCTGTCACCGCGCCGGCTGGCGGGCTGTGACCAGTCACCGCTCCGGCGAGACCGAAGACGCCACCATCGCCGATATTGCCGTGGCGCTCAATACCGGTCAGATCAAGACCGGCGCCCCCGCCCGCTCCGACCGTGTGGCGAAATACAATCAACTGTTGCGCATCGAAGCGGAATTGGGGAATACAGCGAAGTATGCAGGCTGGGCGGCGTTGAAGTAATCCTGATGTCGTTGCGAGGGCGGCAGCCCGAAGCAATCTCGTACTTTCAGGTTACATGAGATTGCTTCGTCGCTCCGCTCCTCGCAATGACATATTAATGGGAAGGACACATGTCCAATCAAAGCGACATCGAACGTTATCTTGCCAATCGGCAAAAGGAAATTGACGGGGCGGCGTTGTACCGCGTGCTGGCAGAGACGGAAAAGCAGCCGCAAATGAAGGAAGTCTATCTCAAGCTGGCGGCAAGCGAAGAGAAACACGCCGCAACCTGGGAGAAGAAACTCACCGACCTCAAGGTCGCGCTCCCGCCCCGCAAACCGACCTGGCGCACCGCGACCTTGATCTGGCTGGCGAAGCGCTTCGGTCCGCAATTCGTCCTGCCGACCATTACCAGCAATGAAAAGGCAGACAGCCAGGCATACGATGGTCAGTCTGATGAGGAAGCGAAGGAGTTCTCGCTCGAAGAGAAATCTCACGCGCGCCTGCTGGCAGTGGCATCCCATTCCACGGGCGGGCTGCCCGGCGGGACCGTCGCTCAACTCGAGGGGCGTCACAAAGCAGGCGGCGGGAATGCGCTGCGCGCGGCGGTGCTCGGCGCGAATGACGGACTGGTCTCGATTTTGAGTCTCACAATGGGCGTGGCCGGCGCGACCAACTCCCGCCCCGATATTTTGATCGCAGGTCTGGCAGGCGTCCTTGCCGGCGCAGGCTCGATGGCGCTGGGTGAATGGCTCTCCGTGCAGAGTTCGCGCGAACTCTATGAGCATCAGATCAAGATCGAAGCGGAAGAGATCGCTGAAAATCCCGAAGAGGAGCAGGAGGAACTCGCGCTCATCTACCAGTCCAAAGGTCTGCCCGAAGACCGCGCGAAGGAACTCGCCGCGCACATGATGGCAGACAAGGGCAGTATCCTGGATACGCTTGCCCGCGAGGAACTGGGCATTGACCCCGAAGAATTGGGGGGGTCCGCCTATGAAGCAGCGTGGACGTCGTTCTTCCTCTTCGCCTTTGGCGCGCTGTTCCCCATGCTCCCCTATCTCTTCTGGAGCGGCACGCTCGCCATCATCCTCAGCCTCGCCGTCAGCGCGGTGGGATTGTTCATCATCGGTGCGGCAATCACGTTGATGACCGGCAAGAGCATCTGGTTCTCTGGAACGCGGCAGGTGCTGGTAGGCATGGCTGCTGCGGCATTGACGTATGGCATCGGCAAGTTGATCGGTGTTTCGGTAGGATAAAAAGCGTCCCGAAGGTGTGCAGCCTTCGGGACGTTCTTCTAAATCTTATTCGCGTACTTATCCGCAAACAATGCGGGCTGCCCGCCCGTGTGCCAGAACAGCACGGTCTCATCTTTCTTGAAAAACCCCCTGCGAATCAGGTCAATCATCCCTGCCGCCGCGCGTCCCGTATAGACGGGATCGAGCAATAGACCTTCGTACTTTGCGAACAACTGGATCGCTTCGCGCTCCGCATCGGTCAGGACGCCGTAGCCTGCTTTGCAGTAAGCGGCATTTGCCAACACCTCCGCCGGAGTGAACTCGATCCGCTCCCCCAGCCTTTCGCTCGCATCCGAAGCAAGTTTGGAAACATGGTTCTTCAGCCATTCTTCTGACTCATCAATACTAATTCCCAGCACCCTGCCTTTGAAACCAAACACGCGCTGACCCAGCACCAAACCGGCATGTGTCCCGCCGGAGGAGGTGCCGAAGACAATCCAATCCGCATGGATGTTTTGCTGCATAAACTCCTCCATCGCAAACGCATAGCCGAGCGCGCCGGTGGGACTCGACCCCCCATACGGGACGAGGTAGGGCTTCTTCCCCTCTGCAACAGCGCTGCCAAATGTCTCCTGCAGGACACGGTCGCGGTCTTTGCGGTCTGGCACGTGGACGATGCGCGCGCCAAACAGTTCATCGAGCAATAGATTGGCAGATGGTTTTTCAGGAAGGTCGCCCGTCAACACAAGCGTGCATTCAAAGCCATAACGCGCTGCAGCCGCTGCCGTCTGCCGGCAGTGATTGGATTGCATCGCGCCGCCGGAGATGAGCATCCGGGCGCCTTGTCCCTGCGCCTCGGCAACGAGAAATTCCAGTTTGCGGGTCTTGTTGCCGCCAAAGGCGAGGCCGGTCTGGTCGTCGCGCTTGACGAGAATCCGCGGACCAGCCAAAAGGTCCGAAAGACGCGGGAGTTCTTCGATGGGGGTTGGGAGATGGGCAAAATGCAGGCGAGGGATCATACAATTCCTTTCGTCCACGAAGGACACGAATCACGCAAAGATTCAAAAGACCAAACGTTTCCACTCCAGTTTGGGATGACTGCCAAAATTGATCAACACTCCCACTTTCGTTGCGGTGGCTTTGAGGTAGTTGAGAAGTTGCGCCTCCTCTTTACCACTTAAACGATCCAATGCTTTCAATTCGACAACGATCTTATCGAAATAGATCAAATCCGCGACGTATTCTTTTTTGAGGAGGTGTTCCTTGTAGCGAATTTGTAAAACCTTTTGCGATACAAAGGGGAGTTGGTGTGAGCGCGATTCGATCTCCAACGCTTCCTGGTATACAGGCTCTAAGAATCCAGAACCAAGGACCGTATGCATATGCACTTCCATCGCCGCGCCTACGATGGCGAACACTTCCTCTTTGTAAATCAACCCAACCATCTCTCCTCCTCAACCTTCGTGCTCTTCGTGGATTCTAATCCAAAGCCTGTCGAATCCTAGCCTTACCCCTCGACCTCATCACATCCAGCACGCGCGGAATAATCTCCGAATACATCTTGTACCAAAGCGGGCTGGGCGCAAAATCCCACGCGCCGAGCGTGCGCACGACCTTCCCGCCAAGCCCTTCCTTGAAGCGATAGACGCCCCACATCGAGTCGCTCTCGTCGAAGACCTCCGGCGCGCCCCACAGGTCATAGACCGCGCAGCCCCTTGCTTTTGCGCGCTTGATGGCTTCCCACTGCAAAAGATAGTTGGGCATCTTCTCGCGGTGTACCTCGCGCGACATGCCATAGACATAATAAGCGCGCCCTGCAAAATAAAAAACAAAAATCGCAGCAACGGGTTCACCGTTCACTTCGGCAATCAAAGGTTCGCAGGCTGGAAGGCTGGAAGGTTGGAAGGTTTCAACCTGCGAACGTTCCAACGTGCCAGCGTTCGAACGCATAAAGGTTTCCCACACGGTTTTGTAATATCCCTCCTCACGAATCACAAACCCATCGCGCACCGATGTCTCGGCGTACATCTTGTACAGCATTCCCAAATCCTCGAGGGTGCCTACGCGCAAAGAAACACCTTTCTTTTCAGCCAGGCGGATGTTGTAGCGCGTCTTCTGTTTCATCCGTGCCAGGAGTTCTTCCTCGGATGGATTCAGGTCAATCAGGACCGTATTCCGAAACTGAATCTGGTCCGCCGAATAATTCCACCCCCGGCGCTTCAATTCGGACCTCACGACCTCTCCGCCCTTTTCTGAGACCTCTTCCCCGCTTTTAGGAACTCCCGTTCCCAGCACAACATCCGGGTCAATCTTCAGGAAGATAGCGCCCTGTTTCCTGGCCAAGGACTGTAAATCATCCAGCACGCGGTTTCGCAAAGGTTCATTCGTCCAATCGAGCAGCGGTCCCTTGGGGGAATAGAGGATCGAGAGGCGCGCGGCGAAGCCGTTTTGAATAACCTGTCTTTTCAAAATCAGAGCAGCGGCAACTGACGAGTGGAAAGGCGAGTAGAAAGTAGAAAGTAGATTTGGATCACTTTCCACTTTCCACTTTCCATCCGCATCCCACACCGCATACAACGGCTGCCAGCCATACCTCGCCTTCACCTGCCCCCATTCATAGGTTTGGAGGAAGTGCGGATTGGGAAGTCGAGAGATCAGTGAATTCCACGTTCTACTTTCCATTTTCCATTTTCCATTTTCCATTTTCCACTTTCCACTTTCTATTCCCTGCTTCCGATAAACCGCAGATACAACCAATACAACATGGGATTGTACACTCTGTCCATCGCCTGCGCCGCGCGCTTGAGTTGACCGCCAAAGCCGCGCTTGAAGCGGTACACGCCCCACAAGCCGTCGCGCCGTGTTTCGAAATTGGCTTCGAGGGTTGCTTCGTCTTCATCCGGTACACCCCACAGGTCATATTCTTCGCAGCCGCGCGCCTTCGCCCACTTCATGGCTTCCCATTGCAGCAGGTAGGTAGGCATGCGGTTGCGTTCTTCATCAGTGGAGGCGCCGTAGAGGTAGTAGGCACGGTTTCCGTTTCGAGCAACGAACAATGCGGCGAGGGGTTTGCTTGCGTATTCAGCGAGGAGGATTTCACACATCCCTTTTGGATGAAATAACTCGTAGGCACGGCGATAATATTCCCGCGAATGGATTCCAAACCCATCGCGCCCGCCGGTGATGAGCATCATCTTATGAAATGAGTCGAGGTCATCCCACGTACGCACGATCACACCTTTTTTTTCGGCGAGGCGGATGTTGTAGCGGGTCTTTTGTTTCATCCGTGCGAGAATTTCCTCTTCGCTGCCGCGCAGGTCAACGATGAGGGTGCGGGGAGGCTGAATGTTATGTTTGGAAAGGATCAAGGATGAATCATGAAGGATGAAAGTATCTTCCCACTGATCCGGTTCGAGTTTGAGGAAGATGGCTCGGTTTTGTTTGCAGGTGGAATCAATTTCGGTCCAAAGGGACGAGTCCACGTTGGCTTTGGGAATGTAACCAATGGTAAAACCAAGCGGCAATTTGCGAAACAGGATTTGTACGCCCGCATCCCCGTTCACAATCCTCACGGGTTTCCACCCAAAGCCCCTCTTTAATTCTCCCCATTCTCCGGTTTGGAGCAGGTGAGCATTGGGGTGTTGTTGGGCAAGGAAATGATTCCAATCGGGGAGGGGAATAATCATGATGGTCGAAGGTCAAAGGTCGGAAGTCACAGGTCGAAGGTTGAAGGTCGAAGGTCGAAGGTCGAAAGTCACAGGTTGAAGGTCGAAGGTCGGGGATGATGGTGAGGCTCGACTCAAAGGATGGAGGTCATGTCGGCTTTGGGCGCTTCGCGGATGGAAGAGCCGGGGACGAGTTCGTCCAGCAGTTTGATGAGCGCTTCAGTGTCGTTGGAGCGGCTGAGGCGGGAGAGCCGTTCCATGGTGTGGGGCAGGTTGAGGCGGAGAGAAGAAGCGTCGTTTTCGAGGCGGAAGATGTCGGGGTGGAAGGTGGGCGTGAGGGGCGTCCCTTCTTCCCAAAGTTCTTCGGTCAGTTTTTCGCCGGGGCGGATGCCGGTGTAGGCGATTTCGATGTCGCGGTGAGGTTCGAGACCGGAGAGGCGGATGAGGTCTTCGGCAAGGTCAAGGATGCGGACGGGTTCGCCCATGTTGAGGACGAAGGTTTCGCCGCCGCTTTCCATGGAGGCGGCTTGCAGGACGAGATACACCGCTTCGGGGATGGTCATGAAGTAGCGGTACATGTCGGGATGGGTGATGGTGACGGGACCGCCGCTGGCGATTTGTTGTTTGAAGATGGGGATGATGGAGCCGCGCGAGCCGAGGACATTGCCAAAGCGGACGACAGTGAAGGCGCGGCGGGTGGTTTGAGCGGCATCCAGCACGAGCATTTCGGCAAGGCGTTTGGTGGCGCCGTAGATGGAGGAGGGACGCACGGCTTTGTCGGTGGAGATGAGGACGAAGCGTTCCACGCCGTGCGCCAGCGCCGCCTGTACGGTGATGTGGGTGCCGAGGACGTTGTTGGTGACGGCTTCGGTGACGTTGATTTCCATGAGGGGGACGTGTTTGTGGGCAGCGGCATGGAAGACGATTTGAGGCTGGTGCTGCTGGAAGACTTGATGAAGGCGTTCGGCATTGCGCACATCGGCGATGACGGGATGCAGGTTGAGGCTGGGGTAATCGTTCTGCAGTTCGAGCAGGGTTTCGAAGATGCTGTTTTCGCCATGCCCAAGCAGGACGAGTTCGGCCGGGCTGCGGCGGGCAATTTGGCGGCAGAGTTCTCGCCCGATGGAGCCGCCGGCGCCGGTGACGAGGATGCGTTTGTTTGCGAGGGCGGCGCCGATGGCTTCGTCATTGACGCGCACGGGTTCGCGGCGCAGCAGGTCGGTGATGTCCACTTCGCGCAGGCGGGAAACGCTCACTCTGCCGCCGATGAGTTCGTAGATGCCGGGCATGGTGCGGGAAGGAATTCCTTTGAGGCGGCAGACATCGTTAACCATGCGTACCAACTGCCCGGGTGCGGAGGGGATGGCGATGATGACTTCGTCTATGGCGTGCTGTTCGATGGCGGCGGGCAGGTCGTGGACTGTGCCAATGACGGTGACGCCGTGGATGACGTGCCACTGTTTGGCGGGGTCGTCATCGAGGAAGCCGACGGGGACGAGGTTCAGTTGGGAGGTCTTTTGCAGTTCGCGCACGACCAGCGCACCGGCGTCGCCGGCGCCAACGATAAGGGCGCGTTTGGATTTTCCGCCGGCGCGGATGAGCGGAGATTGTTCGGCAAGGATGCGCAAAGCAAAGCGCGAGCCGCCGATGAGGATGAGGGAGAGCAGCCAGTCAATGCCCAGCGCGGAGCGGGGCATGCCGGGGAGGACCAGACCCGCGCCGATGAGCAGGAGCATTACGCCGGAGGTCAGGACAGAAGCGGTGGTAACGGCGGCGGCGATGAGGCGCAGTTCGCCGGTGCTGGCATACATCCACAGGCGGCGGTATAAGCCGAAGAAGAAATAGGTGGGGATTTTGACCGCCAGCGCAACGGCGCACATCAGCAGCGCGGCGGGAAAGTAAAAGGGCAGTTGTCCTACATCCAGCCGCAGGGCAAAACTGCCGAGCACAGAAATGATGATGAGGGCGATGTCGCCAACGAGGACGAAGCGGTTGCGGACGTGAAAAGGGGAACGGGTCATGTGCGAAGCGAAACAGGGTCATCTGCCTGTGCGGCGGAAGACGGTGCCGATGGTGCGCAGGATGATCTGGAAGTCCATGGCGAGGGTGCGGTGTTTGATGTAATACAGGTCGTATTCGAGTTTGATGGAGGTTTCTTCGATGGTGGCGACGTAACCGTAGTTGATTTGCGCCCAACCGGTGAGACCGGGTTTGACGAGCAGGCGGGCGCGGTAAAAGGGAACCTGTTTCTGGTATTCTTCCACAAGGCGCGGAATTTCGGCACGCGGACCGACCAGACTCATATCGCCGCGCAGGACGTTCCAGAATTGGGGAAGTTCATCGAGGCGGGTTTTGCGCAGGAGTTTTCCCACGCGGGTGACGCGCGGGTCGTTTTCGGCGGTGGTGCGCAGGTCGCTGGTGGTGTCGTTCTTGCGGCGCATGCTGCGGAATTTGTAGATGGTGAAGACTTTCCGTCCGCGCCCGAGGCGTGGCTGGGAGTAGAAGATGGGCAGACCTGAGTCGAGGTAGATGGCAAGCGCAATGAAGGGAAATGCGGCTGCCAGCAGGACAAGCCCCACCAGCGCGCCGGCAATATCCATCAGGCGTTTGAAGAGTTCGTAAAAGCCGCTGGTGGGCAGCCCATCTACGAATGAGCGGATGATCCAATCCGATTCGAGGTGATGGATCGGCACGCGCCCGGTCATTTCTTCGTAGAGGATGGGCATGCGGGTTACATCCACGCCTCTTTCCTGTGCATCGAGGATGGTTTGAAAGGTCTTGCCGCGAATTTCGCCGTTGATGGCTACGACAAGATCGGAGATGCGGTTGTCTTCGATGAGTTCGAGCAGCTGCTCGCTGGTGCCTAATACGGGAATATCGTGAAAGATTTCGCCCACTTTGCTGGTGTCATCATCTACAAAGCCGACAATGTTGAAGGAACGCGGCTCGAGGGAGTTGTACACTTCGGCAAGGGTTTGCCCGGCTTTCCCTGCGCCGACGATGAGGATGCGCCGCATTTGCCCGGTGCGTTTGTAGATGCGGATGAAGAGCATGCGCCAGGCGAGGGTGAGCACAGAGGCGAAGAACAGGAAAGAACCGACGCCGACGCGCGGGAGGTTGGTATCCTGCCGCGTGACAAAGAGCAGGGAAAAAGCAATCAGCCCGAGGAAGGCGGCGACGGCAATACCGCGCAGGGTTTTGCGGACGCTGCCGGCAACGTGCGGTTCGTATAACTCGACGAGGAGAATCGTCCAGGCAATGGGCAGGAGATAAAACCAGAATGGAATCTTGATGACGAAAAATTCTTCGACAATCTGCTGAGCGCGTGTAAGCCCGATTCCCCGCTCGGCAAGGCGGGCAATTTCGACGGCGATGTTGTATCTTTTCCAGGTTTCGATGGCGGCAAGCACCGAAACAGCGCCCATGATCAGGTCGCCGAGGAACAGGATGATGCGGTGTTCGTTGGGGCGCAGGCGCAGAGGGGTAGTGCGGATATTTTCAGCCATTGCGTTTGAAACCTGTTTTGAGGATACTCCACAAGAAACCACCGCCCCATGAGAGATGCATGACAGGAATGGTCATTGGCAAGCCGATGAGCAAAGAGGGAGTCTTTCGCCGCACAGCGGCATGCGCGCCTGCCGCAAACATCACCGAGAAATACGCCAGCAGCAGCGCCGCCAGCAGGATGCGCGCCCAGGGGAGGAAAAGCGAAAGCCCCGCCAGAGCAAGCAGGCTCAAGACAAACAACGGAGGCAGAGCCTGCCTCCATCGTAAGGTTTGGGGGTATCGTCGCAGCATGCGCCACTTCCAATATCCATAACGCCAGTATTGACGCGCAAGTTCCTTGAGGGTGGAACGGGCGAAATACACCGAACGTATGGATGGGTCGAGCCAAATTCTACCACCCGCCTTACGGATGCGCGCGTTGAACTCGTAATCTTCGTTTGTGAGCAGGGTTTCATCGAAAACACCGATGCGCCCAAGCAGATCGCGTTTGAAAGCGCCAAAAGGGACGGTATCTACATAGGCGGCGTGACGGGCATGGCGGTAGAGGGCATCGCCCACCGCCAGCGGATGCGCCGCCGCCGCCGCGATGGATTTAGCGACCCATGTACCGGCGCTGGGGCGAATCTCCCATACGCCGCCCACGTTGTCGCCGCGCGCTTCCTGCAGGGCTTTGACACAGCGCTCCACGTAATCGGGATAGGGTTTGGAGTGGGCATCGAGGCGGATCAGGATCGAGCCGCGCGCCGCTTCAATGGCACGATTCAAGCCCGAGGGGATGGTGCGAAGCGGGTTGTCCACCAGGCGGATGAGCAAAGCGGGAAATTGCTCCCGAAAGGCGGCTATCGCCTCCCGCGTCCCGTCGGTGGACATGCCATCGGCGATGATGACTTCCATTTCGTTAAGGGGAAATGTCTGCTGGCGGATGGCATCCAGCAGCAGACGAATGGTGGCTTGTTCGTTATAACAGGGAACGATGATGGAAACTGTGGGCATGGTAGTGGGCCGGCAGGCAAGCAGTAGTGCAGGTTATTTCACATCCCGCCCGGCTGCGGACGCCAATTTTACCACTGCGCGCGCTCGGAGATTTTGGGTTCTTCGGGCTGGAAGGGAGTGTGGCAGGCTTGCCTGAGGCGGAAGGGTCAGTCGCCGTGGGCGGGAGAAATGAGCGCCACGCATTCGATTTCGACCAGCGCGCCTTTGGGCAGCGCCGCCACAGCCACGGTGGAGCGCGCCGGGGGATTCTCCGCGAAGAAGCCGGCGTAGACCGCGTTCATTTTGGCGAAATCATCCATGCTTTGCAAAAAGACGGTCGTCTTGACGACGAAATTCAAGCCTGAGTCGGCGGCTTCGAGGACGTGTTTGAGGTTGGTGAGCGCCTGGCGGGTTTGCGCTTCGATGCCCCCCTCGACGAGTTCCATGGTGGCGGGGTCCAGCCCAATTTGCCCGGCGGTGAAGACAAGGTTTTCGGTGCGGATGGCTTGAGAATAGGGTCCGATGGCTTTCGGCGCTTTTTCGGTGGAAACGATCTTTTTTCCTTCGGTTGTGTACATGTTTGCCTCACACAATGGAATTTACAGTGAGGCGATTGTACTTCTGTTTGTGAGTTTGTGTAACCTTTACCGAATCTTTAAAATCGCTTTACGCCCGCTTCAACTCGCAAAAGTACACTGTGGTCATAAAACAACACATGACAATGTGATACGAACAGGAGACCACAGAAATGAACAAAACGTTAACTACCACCCTGACCGTCCTTGCCGCCCTTGCGCTGGCAGCGGTTATCTTCTTTGCGGGGAGCATGTATGCCCGCATCAACACCTTCGGGCCGGCGATGATGTTCGGCTGGAACAATACCAGCGGATATGGTCCCGGCATGATGAACGGAGGCTGGCACGGCGGAATGACGAACGGCTGGGGGCGAGCAGGCGGCTACGGATACGCCCCCGCCAACGTCACGCCGCTGACGATTGACCAGGCAAAACAAGCCGCCGAGAACTACCTGGCAAACCTCAACAACGCCGACCTGGAAATTGCCGAAATCATGATCTTCGACAACAACGGCTATGTCATCGTCCGCGAAGCCAGCAGCGGCATAGGCGCCTTTGAATTGCTGGTGGACCCCGTTTCGCAAATTGCCTATTCGGAACACGGTCCCAACATGATGTGGAACCTGAAATACAGCGGCTTGAATCACCAAAACATGATGGGCGGCCGCGGGTACGGCATGATGGGCGGCATGATGCGCGGCTACGGCTGGAACAACACCGTCCCTGCGGAAGTTTCCGCAAAGATGCCTGTCTCACCCGAACAGGCGGTTGAATATGCCCAACAGTACCTCGATGCCAACTTTGCGGGCGCAACCACCGAACCTCCCATGCAGTTCTATGGCTACTACACGCTCGATTTCCAAAAGGACGGCAAGATCATCGGCATGTTGAGCGTCAACGGCTACAACGGGCAGGTCTTCCTCCACACCTGGCATGGGACATTCATCGAAGAGGCAGAGTACGAGTAACCCGCCGCTGCTTCACGCTGCAAACACCGTCCCGAAGGTTTTGAGTTTGCCTTCCCCTTCGGGACGGCGCATTGAAAAGACAGGTACAATCGCAGTATGGCAAAAATCCTGGTCATTGACGACGAACCCTCCATCACTAAACTGGTCAGCGCATATCTCAAGCCCGAAGGGTACGAAGTGTTTGTCGCTTCAGACGGCCCGGCGGGACTCAAAGCCGCCCGCGCCTTCAAGCCCGATCTCATCATCCTGGATGTAATGCTGCCCGGCATGGATGGAATCGAACTGCTCTCCCGTCTGCGCCGCGAGTCGGATGTGTACGTCATCATGCTCACAGCAAAGACCGAAGAGACCGACAAAATCGTGGGGCTTTCGGTGGGCGCCGATGATTACGTCACCAAGCCGTTCAGCCCGCGCGAACTGGTGGCACGAGTCAAGGCGGCGTTGAGGCGTATCGAAGCGGGAGCAGGCTTGGGCGTCGAACGAAGCGTGTTGTCGTTCAAGCACGTCCAAATTGACATGGGCGCGCGCAAAGTCCGCGTGGATGACCGGGAAGTGGAATTGACCGCCATCGAGTTCGATTTGCTCAAAGCGCTGGCGGAAAATCGCGGGCGGGTGCTGACGCGCGAGCAATTGCTCGAGAAGGTGTGGGGCGGCGCCTACTTTGGCGAAATCCGCGTGGTGGATGTGCATCTCGGGCATATTCGTCAGAAACTGGGGCGCGAAGATTTAATCGCTACGGTGCGCGGCGTGGGCTATCGCTTCGAAGACGAGCCGCTGTAAGAGAGGCAGTATGGTTGCTTATTTCCGCCGTCATTTGGGGGCAAAAATCTTCTTCTCGTATCTGGTTGTCATCGTGCTGGGCGTGATGGTTCTGGCTGCCGCAAGCCAGTTTGTTTTGCCTGCCGCCTTCGACCGTCACATGACAGGCATGATGGACAGCGGCATGATGAACATGATGAGAGGCACGCAAACGATGCCGCAGCTTTATGCCGACTTTCGCGCCGGTTTCAACGAGGCGCTGCTCTACTCCGCCCTGGCGGCAATCCTCGCGGCGCTGGCGCTTAGCCTGCTCTTTAGTCGCAGCGTGGTTGCGCCGGTGCTGGCTATGTCGCGCTCGGCGCAGCGCATCGCCGAAGGGCGTTACGATGAACGTGTACAGACGCGCGGCGAGGATGAACTGGCGCAACTGGCCTCACGTTTCAATCAAATGGCTGAAAAACTTCAACAGATCGAAGCCATGCGCCGCCAACTGATTGGCGATGTCAGCCACGAACTGCGCACGCCGCTGACCGCCATCAAAGGTTCGCTGGAAGGGCTGATGGACGGCATTCTGCCTGCGAATGAAGAGACCTTTCAGCAACTTCACGCCGAAGCCGACCGCCTCAACCGCCTGGTGGACGACCTGCAGGAACTCAGCCGTGTGGAAGCCCGCGCCTATCCATTGGATATTCGCCCGCTGGAGGTTGCCTCGCTCGTGCAGACGGTGACCAAACGCCTCGCGCCGCAAGCCGAAAGTAAACGCATCACGCTGGACCTCGAACTGCCTCCTCACCTCCCGCCTCTTCTCGCCGACGAAGACCGCGCCATTCAAATCCTGACCAACCTCATCGCCAACGCGCTGCAATATACGCCGCCCGGCGGCAGAGTGACCATCTCTGCCAAAGCGCTTGGCGGCGAAGTGCAAATGTCCGTGCGCGATACCGGCATCGGCATCCCTGCCGAACATCTCCCCCACCTCTTCGACCGCTTCTACCGCGTGGACAAATCGCGCTCGCGGCAAAACGGCGGCGGGAGCGGCATCGGCCTCACGATTGCGCGCGCGCTCGTCGAAGCGCACGGCGGAAGGATATGGGTCGAATCAGAAGGCGAAGGCAAAGGAAGCCGCTTCACCTTTACGCTGCCCGCCGCGCAGCGGTAATAAACACGGATAAACGCTGATGTTTGGTAACTACCTACCGACAGCCAAAAGGGGGAAGAAACCTGCCGCTGTGTGTCATTGCGAGGGCACAGCCCGAAGGGCCGCGCCGAGGCTCACCCGAGGCGCAATCTCCAGCATTTGCGGGGAGACTGCCACGCTCGCTGCGCTCGCTCGCAGTGACAGGTAGGCAGGTACGATGTTTGACAAAAAATCATCCAAAATCCATTTCACCTGCGTTCATCTGTGGTGACATTCTGATCTTCCCGTTATGTACGGTAGAACTTACAAGATTCATAGGTGCTAGACCGAGGGCGCTCAATCTCCGCCAACTAGACTACAATCAGCATGCGATTTTACACAGCGTTGCTCTGTTGCGCTCTTCCGCTTCCGCTGTCCTTGCAACAGAACAATCATAAAAAAAAAATACCGGCGGAGGAAGAAATGGCAAGACGCCTGCGTATATTGTGGATCATTCTCGTGGGGGTCACGTTTCTATCGTTTCATTTGCCAGCCAGGGCGGAGGCTCCATCGAACACAGCACAACAATACAGCAAAGGCATTCGCTTCGAGCGGTTATCGGTGGAGGATGGTCTGCCGAATGCAACCGTTCTGTCAGCGCTGCAGGATCGGGATGGCTTTATGTGGTTTGCCACAGCCGACGGAGTGGCGCGTTACGACGGTTCCGAATTTACGATTTTTCGTCATACCGAAGATGCCAACAGCCTGAGCAACAACAACATCTTTTGCCTGATCCAAAGCCAGGATGGACTAATCTGGATCGGCACCGACCCGGGCGGGTTGAACGTGTATGACCCGCAAACGGGCCGCTTCAGCGCCTATCGCCACAACGAGCAGGACCCCGAAAGCCTGCTCAACGACAGTATTTGGTCGCTGATGGAAGCGCAGGATGGGCGGATTTGGGTGGGAACGCGCAATGGCTTGAGTGTGCTGGACCGCGCCACAGGAAAGTTCAAAAATTACACGGTGGATAGCGAAAACCCGCGCGCACTGGCAGGGACGGTGGTGTACCGCATCTACCAGGATCGAGCCGGCACAATTTGGATCGGCACCCGCAACGGTTTGCAGCGTTATGTGCCTGCCAGCGATGACTTCGACACATTTACCAATAATCCCGATGACCCAACCAGCATTAGCAGCAACAACGTATGGGGCATGCTCGAAGACAGCCGCGGGAACTTCTGGATTGCCACCCGCGGCGGCGGCTTGAACCTGATGAACCGCAAAACCGAAACCTTCAAAGCCTACCGCTTCGACTTGAACAACCCCGCCAGCCTGAGCAGCGACCGCACCTGGTTCGTGTTCGAAGACAGCGGCGGCAACCTGTGGGTGACCACCGAAAACGCCGGGCTGAATCTGTTCGACCGCCAAACCGAAACCTTTACCCGTTTTCGCTACAACGCCGGCGACCCTCTCAGCCTGAGCAATGACGACCTGTTCTGGATGACGGAGGATCGCTCCGGAGTCCTTTGGATTACCAGCCGCTATGGAGGCGTCAACCGCCTTTCGCCCATGCTGCAGCGCTTTGGCTTGTATCGCAGCATTCCCGGCGACCCCAAATCGCTTTCTTCCAGCGCAGTCTATTCCATGCTGTCGGAAAAGGATGGCATCTTGTGGGTTGGCACCTTCGGCAGCGGCTTGAATCGCATTGACCGTAAGACAGGGGAGGTTACGGTCTACCGCAACGACCCTGCCGACCCTAACAGCATTTCCAACGACAAAATCTACTACATCCACCGCGACAAACAAGGCGTCTTGTGGCTGGCCACTGCGGGCGGTGGTCTGAACCGCATGGATCCGCTCACCGCTCAATTCACGGCGTACCGCTATTCGCCGGAGACTCCCAATATCCTCGGCAGCAATTTTTTGACCGTCATTGAAGACGCGGATAACGGACGTCTGTGGGTGGGAACGCTCGGCTTCGGGCTGAACCTGTTCAACCCGCAAAAAGGCGAAATGGACAAGGAATATTTCAACGACCCCGCGAACCCGAATTCGCTGAGCGAAGACACCGTCTATGACCTGGCGGTAGATAAAAACGGCCGCGTGTGGATTGCCACCGCCCGCGGCGGGCTGGAATTGCTCGACCCCAAAACCGACACTTTCACCCACCACCGCCACCAGCCGCATGACCCCAACAGCATTTTGAGCGATACCGTCCATGCCATTTATCTCGATGAGGCGGGCGGCTTTCTCTGGGCTGCCACACCGGAAGGTTTGAGTGGATTGAACCTCTCCAGCGGAGAATGGCAAAACTACACCGTCAAAGACGGCTTGCCAAACAACACCGTCATGGGCGTGCTGCCGGGCCGCAACAATGACTTGTGGGTCAGCACCGGCAAAGGCATCAGCCACTTTCAAATCGAAAGCAAAACATTTACCAATTACGACGCCCGCGACGGCTTACAGGGCGATCAGTTCGAAATTGCCGCCGATCATTTGGGTTGGGATGGAGAATTGTTTTTTGGCGGTTCGGCTGGCTTAACCTACTTTTACCCCGAACAGATTACTCCGAACCTCTACCCGCCCGTGACGGTGTTTACCGATTTTCAACTCTTCAACCAGTCGGTGCCGGTGGGCAGCGAAATCCTGCCGCAGCCAATTGACAAAACCGCCAAAATCACCCTGGACTATAACCAGTCCGTTTTCACCATCAAATTTGCCGCTCTCAGTTACCAGATTTCCTCCAAAAACACCTTCCAATACAAAATGGAAGGCTTCGATAAAGACTGGTCGCCGCCGCGCACAACCAATCACGCAACCTACACTAACCTCGCGCCGGGCAGGTACACCTTCCTGGTGCGCGCCGCCAACCACGACGGAGCCTGGAATGAGACGCCAGCCTCCCTCGAAATCGAAATCCGCCCGCCCTGGTGGGGGACGTGGTGGTTTCGCCTCGGCGCGCTGCTGGCTGTCATGGCGGCGGTTGTGGGCGGGGTGCAGTTACGCATCAGCGCCATGCGCGCCGCCAACCGCGAGCTGGAAAAACGGGTGACAGAACGTACACGTGAACTGCACGAAGCCCAGCAGCAACTTCAGAAGGCCAACGCCGAACTCAAAGCCCAACTGGCAGAGATCATCCTGCTGGAACAGAAGGTGCGCGAACAAGCCATCCGCGACGCCCTGACCGGACTGTACAATCGCCACTACCTCTCCGAAATGCTGGAAGGCGAACTCAGCCGCGCCCACCGCGCCAGTTATAGCGTTGCCTTCCTGCTGATTGACCTTGATTACTTCAAGGAAATCAACGATACCTACGGACATCCCGCGGGCGACCATACGCTGGTGACGGTGGCCCAAACCATCAGCCTGCACACCCGCCGCAGCGACATCGCCTGCCGTTTCGGCGGCGAGGAATTCCTGGTCATCATGCCCGAAATCACGCGTGAAGACGCCCTGAAGCGTGCCGAGCAGCTGCGCACCGACATCGAAAACCTGCGTATCGAATATGAAGGAAAAAACATTCACACCACCGCCTCGATTGGGATTGCTATCTATCCTCTTCACGGCAAGGACAGCGATACGCTCCTCTCGGCGGTTGATGCAGCCCTGTATAAAGCCAAGAACAGCGGGCGCAACCAGATTGTGCTGTTCACAGCCGGGGAGGGATAAGCCTTCTCTCTTCGCACAAACTATTTGTGCATTCCTCACCCTAAAAGCGGCGAAGAATGCTCGATACGCCTTCAGAAAATCACGGCAGGGAGCCATTGCGCCCAAACCTACGCCCGTCTGTAACATAACTGATGTTATGCGGTTTTCGATTGCTGGCGGTTCAAACCGCATCCAGCAATCACGAAGTCAGCCTTCGCTGACTTGAGAGCCTGCGCAGGTGAGCCGCGACTTCCGTCGCCGTGCAGGGAAAACATGCCCGTTTTGCGAGAATCTTCAAGGTGTTCTGCGTAAGGTGAGTAACATAAGTCACTTCACCCGCACTTCAATCTGCTTATAATTCCTCCACATTTTGGAAATCAGGAGATAGTTAAATGAAAAAGTCTTTCTTTAGCCTGCTGCTCATCGGTGCGTTCCTGCTTGCCGCATGCGGCGGCGGGTCATCTGCCCAGAGCCAAACCGCAGCCCTCGACCCCGTCCCCGCCGAATACGCCGGCAAGACCAACCCCCTCGGCGCAGACGCCGCCTCCGAAGGCGCAAAAGTATTCAAAGTCAACTGCGAAACCTGCCACGGGCCGCAGGGTCATGGCGACGGTCCCGCCGCGCAGGCGCTCGACCCCAAGCCCAAGAATCTGCCCGAACTGGCGGCGCAAGCCGGCGATGATTACCTGTTCTGGCGCGTGTCCGAAGGCAAACCCGGCACCTCGATGGTCGCTTGGAAGGGCATTCTCACCGAGGAGCAAATCTGGCAGGTGGTGGCGTTTATCCGTACGCTCAAATAACAAAAAAGCGGGCGGCATCGAGCCGCCTGCTTTTTTTTGGCATCCCATCGCGCAACGGATTACGCCGCGCCGCGCAGGCTTTTGGGTATCGAAAAAAAACACCAGCCATTTCAAGCAGCATATTTTGCTGCGTTCATCTGTTCAATCCCTGCTAATCAGCCCCTCCTGCAAGGCAAACTTCACCAGCGCGGCGCGGGTGCGCAGACCGAGTTTTTCCATGCCGCGGGCGCGGTAGGTTTCGACGGTTTTGGCGCTCAGGTTGAGTTGCTCTGCAATCTCCGCGCTGGTGTGACCGAGCGCGACCATTTTGAGGACTTTCTGTTCGCGGTCGCTGAGGCTCTCCCAGGCGTTTTCCCGTTCTGCGGCGCGCGAGGCGGGGAGCATGTCTTCCAGCAGGACGCGCGTCATGGAGGGGTGGACGTACACTTCGCCGCGCAGGACAGCATTGATGGCGGAGAGCAGTTCGGTATCCGCCGCTTTTTTGAGGACGTAGCCGCTGGCGCCGTGTTTGAGCGCCTGACGCAGGTATTGCGGGTCGTCGTGCATGGTGAGGATGAGTATCTTTGCAGAAGGGGCGAGTTTGCGCAGCATGGGGAGCGCTTCCAAACCGCCGAGGGCGGGCATGGAGAGGTCGAGCAGGATCAGGTCGGGCTGGAGGCGCTCGGCGAGGGAGAGGGTTTCGGTTCCGCTGGAGGCTTCGCCCACGACTTCATAGTCGTTTTGGCTGGCGAGCAGCAGGCGCAGACCTGAGCGGAGGACGGCGTGATCGTCGGCGAGGAGGAGGCGGG